>CAJXKP010000084.1 GCA_913055565.1 uncultured Ectothiorhodospiraceae bacterium | reverse complement strand
TCTTGGGATACCGCCCAGCGCCTATTGGCCCGGTACCCGCTGCCATCCCCGCGGATTGTACACTCAGCCGTCGTCGCGCGGTGAGACTCTCAACTCGAGGAGCCGGATGCGGTAGTCCCGCAAGTCCGGTTCTGTGGGGGGCCGGTCGGGCGACCGGCCGGTCTACCCGACTTCTAATCGTTTCCGTTTGAGCCGTCACCTCGTAGGGCAGTAGCAATCGCTACGCACGACTCCAACACTCATGCACGCGGCAGTGGGACCAGGGATCAGGACTGTCAGCTTGTTCCTGGATCTCGAAGTCCGAACCAATCGGTTAGACGCTGCTAGGTGTCATTATCGGTGGTCGCCGCCCCGAGCCGCGATAACGTGATACGACGGCCTTCGGGCAGCTTTGCCACGATCTCTAACTCGCCGCCGAGCCCTTCTACGTAACTACGAAGCGTTGAAAGCCGCATGTCACTGCGCCGCTCGAGGCGCGAGATTCCTTCTTGGCCAACGCCCAGCCGCTCGGCCAACTCAGTCTGCTTCGCGTCCAAGAGCTTCCTCAGCTCGCTGAGCCCCTCGACCTCGTGAATGATGGCATCCGCCTTAGCGTCAATTCGGGCCTTCCCGGCCTCGTCGAACTCCTCAAGCATATCCTCAAGGTACTTAACCATCTCTGTTCCTCCCTCTTGAGCACGGATTACGGATGCGAGGCCAACCGTCGCTCAGCGTCTTTAATCCGCCTTCGATAAAAACCGCTGCTCGTCTTTACCCTTTTTGTCGCCCCCGGCGACAACCACAGCACAGCGATGTGGATCGAACGCAAAGACCACTCGCCAGATTCCGCCGTCACTCGTACTGAACCGCAACTCTTTTAAATTGGGATACCTCGACCCCTTGAGCTGGTCCACGTACGGTCGCCCCAACTGGGGCCCATACTTCTGAAGCACCACGAGCCGGCTAGCCAACTCCTCCTGCGCTTCCGATGGCCAGCCTTCGATCTCCGCCGCCACCTCATCATCGATCTTGACCGTCCATGCCATGGGCAAAGTATGACACAAACGACATATGTTTTTTAGGGCATTCCGTTAGCACTGTCCAAGCGGCGCCCTGCCAAAGACGTGCGTTCGTGAAATGCCGATATTTATCAGCGACGTACGAGCATCGCGCCAGAACGGGGTTACGGGGATCGTGGCTTGCGCGACGACAAGTCATAAGGCTGAGGCTGCGGGAACCGATCTGAGTGATCGCTGCGAGCCCAAACCCCTAGACGGGCTCAATAAGTTGTACACGCTGTACACGTTGACCCACTAGCGGTCGCCGCTTAGGGTCTTGCGCTTACGATTTGCTGGATTTTCAGCTAGCGGTACCCGAGGCCGGCAGGCCGAGGGTTTAAACGGGAAGCCGGTGCGCGGTTAGGGACCGCAACGCCGGCGCTGCCCCCGCAACGGTAGGTGGGCCAAGGGCTGCGGACCGCGAGGTAATCGCGGTGGCCACTGTGCCGCTCGGCACGGGAAGGCGCAGACCCCGGATGAGGCGCTCATCCACCCACGAGCCCGGAGACCGGCCGTTAGCCGAGAAGCCCAGTGCCGCGGAGGGCGGCCACTGGTGGCGCGGCTTATTGGGTCGAACGCTTCCCGGAAGGCTCTTCCGTGGCACGGATGTGCCATTCACTAACGCGCGCGGTGGGCGCGCTAAGGGAGAGCTGACAAGTGATTCGACCCCAATACCGTCTGGCGGCAGCGACCGTTATTGCCGCCACGAGCCTGCCTGCTCCGGCCCAGGAGACGACGGACCCCATCTTGGTCACCGCCAACCGAACGCCGGTGACCAAAGACGACACCCTCGCCTCCGTGGATGTCCTCACCCGCGGGGACATCGAGCAGCAACAGGCCCAGGACGTCCCCGATCTGCTCACCGGCCTGGCCGGCATCGACATCAGCCGCAACGGCGGCCGCGGCCATACCAGCAGCATCAATATCCGCGGCACGAGCAACGATCAGACTCTGGTGTTGGTGGACGGCGTGCGTGTGGCCTCGGCCACCACGGGCGGGCCGGCGCTGAGCAATCTGGCGCCGGAGCAGATCGAACGCATTGAGGTGGTGC
>CAJXKP010000083.1 GCA_913055565.1 uncultured Ectothiorhodospiraceae bacterium | reverse complement strand
TGAGAGTAAGGCTTCTGGGCCGACGAGGATCGGTTGCATCCGTATATCCGGCCTCTTGTGGTGGGGCTTCAAGGCCCCGGGCCCTAATGGTGTCCGCGCACCGGCTGCCCATCGCTTGGACGCCGTCATAAGCGGCTTGGCTCGTCTCGGCTTGCACCGGTGCCGGTCCGACCTGTTTGCCCATTAGCTCGTCTCATCCACCGCAACCGCGCAAGGTGAGGCTGCTCGGTCAGCGCTCGCTGCGGCCTCAGGCCACCGCGGGCGCCCTGGTCTCGGGTTGATACGTGGTCTCATCCCGGCAGATCGCGGCCACAAGTCGGGCGAGCTTGTTCGCCACGCCGACGACGGCTTTGTTAAAGCCCACCCGCTCGTAGGTGCGCACCGCCCATTGCTCGAAGGCATTGAGCGTCTCACCGCGCCGGGCCTTGCGCAGCATGGTCATCAACGCCGATCGACTGCCGTGGATCAATAACTGGCGCAAATAGCGATTGCCCCGTTTGCTGATGCCGCCGAGCTGGCGGCGATCGCCGCTGGAGTGCTCGCGTGGGGTTAGCCCCAGCCAAGCCGCGAACTGGCGGGGCTTGTCGAACTGGCGTATATCGGCGACGCAGCTGGTCAGTGCGGTGCTGGTGATCAGGCCGATGCCGGGGAGCTCGCTGAGGCGTTGGGCGTCGGCATCGCGCGCCTTATAGGCGTTAAGACGATGCTCGATGCGTTGGATCCGCTCATCGATGCCGCGGAGATGCTCGACGATGTCGAACAGCACCTCGCGGAGTGCATCGGGGAGGCCGTTGTCGGCATCCTCGATGATCTCGGGGATCGCCTGCCGGGCCTTGTGCGCTCCCTGGGCGATGGCAAATCCCTGCTCGCGCAGAATCCCCCGGGCCTGATTGATCCAGGCCGTGCGGGCCGTCACCAATTGCTCGCGCACGCCGTGGAGCTGCTGGATCGCCTGTTGCTCGGCGGTTTTTACCGATACCGGTTGGATATCCGGGGCGCGGTCGGCTTCGAGCAACGCTTTCGTGTCGGCGCGATCGGTTTTGTTACGACGCCGGTACGAAGCCACGTATTGGGCCGGGAGCATGCGCGGGTCATGGCCGAGACCGGCTAGTTGACGGCACCAAAACTGGGCCGTCGGACAGGCCTCGACGACAAAGCGACTGACGGGCTGATGGGCGATGAAGCGCTCAAACTGCCCGCGCGAGAGGCGTTTGAAACGGGGTTGCCCCTCAGCCTGGTCGACGATGGCGACCTCAAAAGTGTTCTTGGCCAGGTCAACCGCTACAATCGGGAGTCGCATGGATTCCTCCTGTCACTTTGCCTGTGTTTGTTCCACCCCAAACAGTCTTAAAAAGGGGCGGGCGGAGTCCATGCCATCACTTGGCGTAGTCCGCCACGAGTGGCTCGGTGGGGGTTCCGTCGGGCAACCGGCGGTTCTACCCGACCGGGTGCCAGTGGATGACGCGCCGGTAGATTAGAGCGATCCCGGATAACCGCTCTGGCGGGCGGCTTGCGGGATGACGGTCTCGCTACCCCCTGGCCCGTAGCCGATGGATGGCGTCGAGCTCATCGGGGCAGCTGACGTCGACGCCGAGGTCGTGTAGGTGGCCGTCGTGCATGCCGTAGATCCAGCCGTGGACGGACAGTGGCTGGCCTCGTGCCCAGGCGTTCTGGACCACGGCTGTGTGGGCGACGTTGGCGGCCTGGGCCGCGGTGTTGAGCTCGCAGAGACGGTCGAAGCGTTGTTGCTAGTCCTCGAT
Organism: uncultured Ectothiorhodospiraceae bacterium; assembly: GCA_913055565.1. Lineage (GTDB taxonomy): Bacteria > Pseudomonadota > Gammaproteobacteria > Nitrococcales > Nitrococcaceae > CAJXKP01. Next base: position 568 of record CAJXKP010000083.1, on the reverse strand, counting down.
GGCCGCTAGCTCGGCCTCATGGGCCTGATAGACGTCCTTAATGTGGCGCAGCCAGTTGTCGATGAGCCCCATTTGACCGTGGCCCATAGCGGCCTTCACGCCGCCGCAACCGTAGTGGCCACAGACGATGATATGCCGCACGCCCAGGGCCTCGACGGCGTACTGGAGGACCGACATGCAGTTCATGTCGGTGTGGACGACCAAGTTGGCGATGTTGCGGTGGACGAAGAGATTGCCCGGCATGACGTCCACGATCTCGCTCGCCGGCACGCGCGAGTCCGAGCAGCCGATCCAGACGAATTCGGGGTGCTGTTCTTCGGCCAGCTCGGCGAAGAATTCGGGGCGCTCCTTGCTGATGCGGTCCGACCATTCGCGATTGCGCTGTAGTAGATGGTCCAGTGTCGACATGGGCGTATGCTGAGCTTTACACACAAATCCGCTGGCATCACGGCGGGGCGAGGCCTGTTGGCGCCATGCCCAGCATGACGCAGTACATATCGGTGATGTCGTCGAGGCGCTGAAGGCGTTTCCACAGGACTTGCGTACCGGGCTCGCCGTCGCTTTTGCG
>CAJXKP010000082.1 GCA_913055565.1 uncultured Ectothiorhodospiraceae bacterium | reverse complement strand
CGAAGATAATCGTAGACCCCATGGATCGCACCGCAATCCATGAAGTCTAGTGGGCTTTGACCGCTGGGGGTTGTGGTGGGCACGTAGGAGCCCAGCCCCCTGGGCGATCCTTTCCAGAGCGGTTAAATCGCCGACGGGGGTCGGCTTCTGAGGAAGGCTGCTGCGCATGTCTCTCGACGCCGCGTAACCCGATGGATCGCATCGCAATCCATGGAGTCCTCGGGATCGGGCAACATCGGTGCCAAAAACCGCTTTTGGCACCGATGTTGGAATGCGATCCATATCAGGAGCCCAGCCCATTGACCGTGTCGGCTCGTTACTAGCTCGAATGGGTCACGCGGCTATGCCCATTGGTACGCCAGGTAGTTGACGATTGAGCGACCGTTCCAGAGCGGTCGAATCGCCGACAGGGTCGGATCCCACGGAATAGCCGCGGCGCATGCCTGCTAACCCAAGGAGTCACGCAGCGACCCCTGTTGGCACGCCCGTTAACTGACGGTTGAGCGACCGGCTAGATGATATATACGCCTGGCCGGCACCTAGATACAGGACAAAGAATCGCGCGTAGGCCATCGGGTTAAAAGGGAAAACGGGGTTGCAAACCGGGCGCTTTGGGGCTAGGTTTAGGGCCAGATAACGCCGTGACGGGGACTAGCTAAGGCATGAAACGTTTGCTTTTAGCGATCGCGCTGAGCCTGACTACTACGCTCGCGCATGGCGGCCAGGCCGCCATCGAGGGTGTGCGTAGCTGGGCGGGCCCTGACCACACGCGCGTCGTGTTCGATCTCAGCTCACCGGTCGAGCATCGGTTGTTCACGTTGCAGGAGCCCGCCCGCGTGGTGGTGGATATCCGTGACGCCCAACTCAGCGATGCCTCGACGGGCGCGCTGACCGAGGGCGGTATCCTCAACAACGTGCGGAGCGCGCCTCGCAATGGCGATGATCTGCGCGTGGTTTTCGATCTCGCGCGGAAGGTCGATCCCAAGAGCTTCATCGTGCCGCCCAATGAGGAGTACGGCCATCGGCTGGTCGTTGACCTGGAGAAGCCGCGCGACAAGAGCCAGCCCGTCAAGACGGCGCCGGACAAGGCCGGCGAGCTGGTTATTGCCATCGATGCCGGTCACGGCGGCGAAGACCCGGGGGCGATCGGGCCACGGGGTACGCATGAGAAGGACATCGTCCTGGAAGTCGCGCGCAAGCTCGAGGGCATTATCGATAAGCGCGACGACATGCGCGCGCTTTTGATACGCGATGGCGACTACTACCTCGGACTGCACGAACGGCGGCGAAAGGCCCATCAGGCGGGCGCGGATATGTTCGTCTCCCTGCATGCGGACGCCTTTCGCGACAATCAGGTCCGTGGTTCGTCGGTCTTTGTCCTGTCGGCCGACGGCGCCTCCAGTGAGATGGCGCAGATCCTGGCCGAGAACGAGAATGCCTCGGATCGCATCGCCGGCGTTTCGCTGGCGGATCGTGAGAAGGATGTGCGTTCCGTATTGGTCGATCTTTCGCGGCGAGCGACCATCGAATCGAGCGCCGGGCTGGCACGCTCGGTGCTCGGTGAGCTTGGGGATACGGGGCGGGTGCATAGCGAGAATGTCGAGCGCGCCGGCTTCGCCGTCCTGAAATCCTTGGATATGCCGTCGGTGCTCGTGGAGCTGGCGTTCATCTCCAACCCCGTCGAGGAGCGGCGCCTTCGCACCGACGACTATCAGTGGCAGCTCGCGCGCGCCATTCGCCGCGGGGTCGCGGATTTCGCCAAGGACCGTATGTCGACGCTCAAGATCGCCTCCGGACAGGCCCATCGCGAATACACCGTCGAGCGCGGCGATACATTGAGCGGCATCGCTCGGCGCCATCGGGTCAGTGTTGCTCGACTCAGGGAGATCAATGAGCTGCAGGGAAGCACCATTCGGGTTGGTCGGACCCTGCGCATCCCGTAGGAGAGCGCTAAAGATGTCCGCCCGCCTCGTGCCGCTGAGCGCGAACCCTGCTGGTTCGAAGGGCGTACGACGGCAGGATGTGGGCGTCTCATAAACGAGGACGACGGGTCGTAGCGAAGCCCGCCCTGCTACAGCGCTGCCGTGGCGCGCAGAGGCCCGCGGGCATGGCCCAGCGCCTCTGAGTGGTAAAAAAACAACGCCGGGGAGGGGTGAGCCGACTGCCTAAAGAGTCCGGTTGGCGCGGCAATAACGGGAATATTCAGGTATGGGCTTGCGAAGCCGTTCCGCTAGGCCTATGCTCATTAACATCGCCTTGTGGTGCAGCTGCAACATTTTGCAGGCACCAGCGGCCACGTGCGAGCCAAGTGGCGTCGCCCGCTGTCGCGAAAGCACCACATCCGATGCGTGAGGT
>CAJXKP010000081.1 GCA_913055565.1 uncultured Ectothiorhodospiraceae bacterium | reverse complement strand
ATCCCCTCCGTCTCACAGAGCGAGCCGCTCCCGACCAGCGGCGCGACAGCATTGGCAACGTTCGACGCCCCTGCGGCAAAGGCCATATAACAGCCGATCCCGACGACCAGCGCCGTCCCGAACACCTCCCGCGGGGTCGTCCCTTCGCCGAGACGCGGCTGCGGGAGCGTTCCGGACCGATCGAGCACGAACATCGCCCCTTCCGACTGCGTGATCGCGAAGCGCTCGACGAGCGTCGGGTAGAGGTACCGACCGATCACGCCGCTAACCCAGAAGGCGACGACCGGCGCGACCAGCCACCAGGCGACGATCTGTCCCATCACGCGCCACTGGAGGGTGTGTTCGGCCAACCCGAGTCCGGCGATCGCGCCGACGGCCGTCATCGACGTTGAGGCAGGCACGCCCGCAACGTTCGACAGGAAAAGCGCGAAACCGACGAAAAACAGCACGACGATGCTCACCACCATCGTAAACTCCGTCGTGACGATGTCCGATCCCAGAGTATCGACGACTTCCCGACCGACGGTCAGCCCGCCGGCCAGCGCGAACACCGTCATCAGCGCCGCCGCGCCGAGCTTCGAGATCGTCCCAGCCCCGACCGCCGGGCCGAACGCGACTCCTGTCGAGGATCCGCCGATGTTGAACCCGACGAAGACGGCGACGAGGATCCCGACTGCGAACAGCAGCCCCTCCATCGTATGCGATAGCAGGGCAACCGGCGGCTAAACTGTGACGCCTCGGACGGATCGGTATAGGGGGTGAAATCCCAGTCTGTTCCGTATTTGCCGCTCGCGGTATTGCTCGCGGCAAAAGTACGCCAGGACTGGGATTTGAACCCAGAATCCCGAAAGGGAACACGCTTTCCAGGCGTGCGCCTTACCGTTCGGCCATCCTGGCCCGGTCCGGTGGTAGCCGGCAGGTCCGCTTAAGCCTGTTCGTTGGACGGCGCCACGTGGGGACGAACGAGGTGTGCCGTGACGCCGGCGGCGAGCGCGACCAGCACGGCCACGCCAGCCTTCACGAGCACGGTCACGCGTTCGTCGCCGAGCAGTTCATAGCCCTGGACCAGCACCAGGAACGAGAGGCCGGCGACGACGCCCCAGAGCACGCTCTCGCGGGTGGCAGGCGAGACCATCAGCGAGCGCCACCCCTGGTGGTTCCGCGCGTTGGCGGTGTTGTAGTCAAGCGCCGCCGCCGGCGCGCTAAAGGCCAGGCTGAGCGCAACGAGCAGGGATGGGACAAGGCGGAACATGGCGCAATGCTGTCTCGGGCCGGCGGAGCGCAGAGGCTAGCATGGCGGCAAACCCGTGTCTCGGCCGCGCGCTGGCGCCATCAAGCGCGCCGATCGTCAACCGAGGCCGGCCCTTGGGCCGGCATCGTTCAAGGCTCCAGGCTGGCGTAGTAGGCGGCGAGGTCGGCGATATCTTCATCGGAGAGGCTCTTGGCCATGGGGGTCATCAGCGCCGACATGCCGCCGCCGCGCTCACCGCTGCGGTACGCCTTCATGGCACTCTCCAGATAAGTGGCCGACTGGCCGTTGAGGTTCGGGTAGATGGGCGCCGTGCCCTTGCCGTCGGTGCCGTGGCAGGCCACGCAGGTACCGATCTTGTCGGCACCGGCCTCGGCATCGCCGGCGGCCTGGGCATCCATGGAGAGCAGGGCGCCGCCCAGTAGAGCGGCAACGAACAGGGATTTCATAAACCACCTCCAAAATACATCTTTTTATGCTTAAAAAACCCGGAGTGGACCAGGCGGCGCCGGGCGACTGTGTACATCATGCCCGTCGTCGACCCGATCAGCATTGACTCATGTCATGACCAGCGTAGACCTGAGCCCCCAAAAAGGAAAAGCGGGTGCTAATGCAGAGATGCCGGCAGGGGTCAGGCGTTGAGGGAGGGGTCGTCGATCTGCAGCAGGTTAATGAGCCGGGGGCGCTGTGGGCCGAGCATATCGGCCACGGTGTAGTCGTCGAGCACGGCCAGGAAGGCCTTGAGGGCCTCGGCGAGAATCGGCTTGAGCCGGCAGGCGGGCGTAATCACGCACTCGTTGTCATCGCCGAAGCACTCCACCAGGGTCAGGTCGCGCTCGGTGTCGCGAACCAGCTCGCCCAGCGAGATCGTCTCGGGGGCGCGCTTGAGCAACAGGCCACCGTTCTTGCCGCGGATCGAGGTGATGTAGCCTTGATGGTTGAGGTCCTGCACGACCTTCATCAGGTGGTTGCGCGAGATATCGAAACGCTCGGCGATCTCGGCGATGGTCGAGCGCTGCTCTCCCTTGACCGCCAGATAGACAAGCACACGCAGTGAGTAATCGGTGAATCGGGTCAGATGCATGGGGGTCCTGGCGTGTTGGACGCCTCGCAAGGCTCATTGAGAAGATGCGTTATCTTACCATCTTGCCTATCCGAGATGGCTCGTCAGCGTGGCATTCGGTCGCGGCAACGCGCAGCCGACCGCAGGCATTGAGTCTTGCGACGCCCGGCGCCACGGCGTGGTCGACTCGCTGTCGCGACTTGACCTGGATCAGCTACCCCTTGAAGGGTACCGACGCGTCGGCCCATGGCTGGCATAATTTGGCCATCTCATGGCGGCGTTGCCGCCGCCTTCCGGTTGCAGAGGCTCGCTTCGATCATGTCAGATACCCTGCCGTTCATTCGTCCCCCGGTCGAGAAGTACGACCGTC
>CAJXKP010000080.1 GCA_913055565.1 uncultured Ectothiorhodospiraceae bacterium | reverse complement strand
ATGGGCGCCGTCTTCCTCGCCAAGCGCGCCGACGGCCAGTTCGAGCAGCAGGTGGCGCTCAAGCTCATCCGCGGCGGGGCGGCCGCGGGACCCATCGTCCGCCGTTTCCAGAGCGAGCGGCAGATCTTGGCTCGCCTTCAGCACCCCCACATCGCCCGCCTGCTCGATGGCGGTCTCACCGACGACGGCCAGCCGTACTTTGCGATGGAGTACGTCGATGGCGTGCCGCTCGACCAGTACTGCGAGGCGCACGACCTACCGGTTGAGGAGCGCGTCCGGCTCATCCGCACGGTTTGCGACGCCGTGCAGTCCGCGCACCGGCAGCTCGTCGTGCACCGCGACCTGAAGCCGTCGAACATCCTCGTCACAGGCGACGGCACAGTGAAGCTGCTCGACTTCGGCATCGCCAAGATGCTGGCGGGTGAGGATGGCGCGCTGGACGTCCCTGCCCTTACCCAAACCGGCCGCGCCGTAATGACGCCGGCCTATGCCGCCCCCGAGCAGGTCCGCCACGCGCCCGTCACGACGGCGACCGACGTGTACGCGCTGGGTGTGGTGCTGTACGAGCTGCTGGCCGGCCAGCGCCCCTTCGACCTCGCGGGCTGCTCCCCCGCCGAGATCGAGCGCGTCGTGGGCGAGCAGGCGCCGGTCCCGCCCTCGGCCGTCGCCCCGAAAGACCGGCAACGCGGGCTGCGCGGCGACCTCGACACCATCGTGCTGAACACCCTCCGGAAAGAGCCCGCGCGCCGCTACGCTTCCGCCGAGGCCTTGGGGGACGATCTGCAGCGCCACCTGGAGGGCCAGCCGGTGGAGGCCCGATCCGATACGGCCGGCTATCGCATGCGCAAGTTTCTCCAGCGCCACCGCGCCGGCGTCACGGCCACGGCGGCGGTTGTTGTACTCATCGCCGCGCTCGTCGGCTTTTACACGGTGCAGCTGGCCCAGGAGCGCGACCGGGCCCAGCGCGAAGCCGCCACGGCCACACAGGTGTCCGACTTTCTTCGGGGTCTCTTCGCGGTGTCCGATCCAAGCGAATCGGGCGGGGAAGGCGTGTCGGCACGGGCGCTGCTGGACCAGGGCGCCGCGCAGATCGAGCGCGAACTCGCCGATCAGCCCGCCGTGCAGGCGCGCACAATGCAAGTGATGGGCGAGGTGTATCAGAGCCTCGGCGCCTTCGACGCGGCCGCGCCGCTCTTGGAACGCTCCCTCGCCCTCCGCCGCGAAACGCTCGACGCGGAGCACGTGGACATCGCAGCCAGCCTGAACAGCCTGGCCGTCCTGCGCCAGGAGACCGGCGCGTACGCTACGGCTGATTCGCTCTTCCGCGCCGCCCTTGCGATCCAAGAAGAACAACGGGGCCCCGACGATCCGACCGTCGCGGCCACCCTGCACAACCGGGGGACGCTGCTCCACTTTCAGGGGCACTACGACCGGGCCGACTCCCTTTTCCAGCGAGCGCTCGCCATCCGCACCGCACGGTTTGGCGAGGCCGATCCGCGCACGGCCGCGACGCTCAACGAAATCGCCACGCTGCGCTTCGATCAGGACGACCTGGACGGCGCCGAGCAGCTCTACCGGCAGACACTGGACGTGCGGCAGGCGCATTTCGAGGACGACCATCCCGACGTGGCGGCGAGCCTCAACAACCTGGCGATGGTGCTCCGCCACAAGGGCCAGTTCGACGAGGCCGAGGCGCTCTACCGCGAGGCCCTCGCCATGCGCAAGCGCCTGTACGACGGCCCGCACCCCGACGTGGCCCACACCCTCAACCACCTGGCGCGGCTTTATTCCAACAGGGGCGACTACGCCGCGGCCGAGCCTGTCGCGCGGCGAGCGCTTGCCATGCGCATCGAGGTGTTCGGCGAGGAGCACGTCGAAACGACGGCGAGCATGGGCAATCTGGCTGGCATTCTGGGTGGCCTGGATCGGCACGAGGAGCAGGCCGCGTACTACCGCCGCGCGCTGGGGATTGTCCAAGCCACGCTCGGGCCAAAGCATCCATACGTGGGGGCCCTTAGCTACAGCCTCGGTTCTGCACATCACGCGGCGGGCGACTCGGTGGAAGCCGAGCGGCGTTACCGAGAGAGCCTCGCGCTGCACCGTCAGCTCTTCTCCGATGGGCATGCCAACACGGCGTACCCGCTCATTCGGCTCGGCGTGCTGCTGACCGAGACCGGCCGCCCATATGAGGCTGAACCGTTGCTCCGGGAGGCCATCGCGCTGCGCACCGACGCGCTCGGCACCGATCACTGGCGCGTGGCCGTGGCGCGAAACGCGCTGGGCCTGTGCCTCACCACCATCGGTCGAGACCCCGAGGCCGAGCGCCTTCTCGACGAGAGCTATGACGTGCTCCTCAACACCCATGGCCCCGACGACCCTCGGGTCCGCACCGCGAAGACGCGCCTTGAGGCCTTAACGGGATCGACGGAGTAGGGAGGTCCGCCAATCAGATCCGTTCGAAATCGACCGTGCCTTCCCCCGAAACGCAAAACCCTCAACCCACAACACACGGACGCCCAAGCCCTCTCATCGCACCAACGCAAAACGAACAGAACCCAACTCCGGCCCACCCCGTTCGGCATACTTCACGACACCAGTCCCCCAGCTGCCCGAGTCCCCATGTCCAAGTTCTGGAAAACCGTTCTCCTCACGGCCGCAGCCACCGGCGCGGCGGCCTTCGTGCTGTACCAGCTGGACCTCGACGCCGCCCGCGAGGAGCTCGCCGACGACGGCGTCCCGGGCCCCGACCCCGAAAACATGGGGGAGGAGGACGTCGCGATGCTGCTGAACGAGCTCGCCTCCCAGCTCTGACCCGTCGCGACTCCGGCTCCGGCGACCGGGCCCCGTCCGCATGGCTCCTCCGCCCATGACGGACGCCCGAGTAGAGCCCACCGCCCCGGCCCTCCGCCATCCGCTCTCGCACCAATTCGTCGCTTCGCACCGATGGCGTCGACCCGCGAATGTCCGTCCTGCGCCCTGGAGTTTGAGGAGACGGGCGACACGGAGCAGTGCCCCTACTGCGGCTACGAATTTCCGCAGCAGCGATCGAGCCTGCAGTGGGTCGCGTGGCTCCTCGCGCTGCTCCTCCTCTGGCCCGCCATCAAGGG
>CAJXKP010000079.1 GCA_913055565.1 uncultured Ectothiorhodospiraceae bacterium | reverse complement strand
GGCGTTCTTCTGCTTTATGTTCAGCTGGGTCGAACTCCTGCTCGCCGGCGGGCTGACGAGCACGGACGCCAAGCCCATCGGCAGCGCCATGACGCGCACCCAATCCGCGTCGGGCATCGACTGGGGGCTGCTGGCCGCCATCGGCAGCCTCACTGTTGTGCCGGGTGCGCTCGTCATCTGGTTCGTGCGCAAGAACATCGCCAAGGGCTTTGCCCTGGGCCGAGTCTGATCAGGGGGATGCTGATAATGAGACGAAGCGGAAAGGTTTCGACGCTGGCGCTCGCGACCATCGTCGCGTTAACGATCTCGCCAGCGGCTCTGGCGCAGGCGAGCGGCTTTGGCAGTACGTGGATGTACTGGACCGTGCCAACCGCGATCTTTTTCGCGGGCATCGCCGCCATGCTGGCGCTGCTGACCGTGCTGGACTTTGTCTATCCGACGGTCGAGCGCAAGGGATTTCTCCCCATCGCAACGACGCGCGGTGATCGCGTTTTCCAGAGCCTGCTGGGCTCCGCCTATATCCACGTACTCTGGGTATTGTTTACCGGAGCCGGCGCGCTCTGGGGCGCAACGGTCATCTCTTTAATATTCGCGGTCGTTATGTTGCGCTGGGGCTAGACCGACTTGGGGAGGATTGCCGGGCCGGCAACAGGCGGCCGGTCCGGTGGACACCAAGAAGCAGCCTGATCTCACTTGAGGAGAGGAGAGTAAGCATGAAACCAACCATCCACGCGAAGCGCTGGACGGCTCTGGGCGCAGCGGCCATGCTTGGCATGACCGGTGCCATGGGTGCGGCCCAGGCCCAGATGAGCAAAGAAGAGCGTATGGACAAGGCCCGGGAGTGGGTCAACAAGGAGTTCACACCGGGCTCCATCTCGAAAGAACAGATGATGAAGGAGATGGAGTTCTTCATTGAGGCCTCCAAGCCGTACCGCGGCATGGACGTTGACGTCCTTTCGGAGACCATCGCCACGCACGTCTACGAGTCGGAGACGCTCGCTACGGCCTTTAGCGAGATCACGGGCATCAACCTCACGCACGACATCACCGGCGAGGGTGAGGTGGTCAGCAAGGTCCAGACCGAGCTCCAGTCGGAGCGGACCATCTACGATGCCTACATCAACGACTCCGATCTGATCGGTACCCACTATCGCTACGGTAAGACCGTGCCGCTATCGAAGTGGATCAAGAACGGTGCCTCGGATGTGACTTCGCCCTATCTCGATATCGATGACTTTATGGGCAAGTCCTTTACCACGGCGCCGAATGGCGTGATGTATCAGCTCCCGGACCAGCAGTTCGCCAATCTGTATTGGTTCCGTTATGACTGGTTCCAGAACGAGGAGCTGCAGGAGCGCTTCCAGGACGAGTACGGCTACGAGCTCGGCGTGCCGGAGAACTGGTCCGCCTATGAGGACATCGCCGAGTTCTTCACCGAGGACGTGGATCCGAGCGACGTCAGCAACGACGGCGGCGCCGACGCGATCTACGGCCATATGGACTACGGCAAGAAGGATCCGTCCCTTGCCTGGCGTTTCCACGACGCGTGGCTGTCCATGGCCGGTGCCGGCTCCAAGGGCCTGCCGAACGGCAAGCCGGTTGACGAGTGGGGCATTCGCGTCGAGGACTGCCATCCGGTGGGCTCGACAGTCGCTCGTGGCGGCGCCGTCAACGGCCCGGCCGCGGTGTACTCCATGCGGAAGTACCTGAAGTGGCTCAACGAGTATGCCCCGCCGGACGCCAGCGGCATGACCTTCTCGGAGGCAGGCCCGATCCCGGCCAACGGCAAGGTTGCCCAGCAGATCTTCTGGTACACCGCCTTTACGGCCAGCATGACGGCCCCGAAGAAGGCGGTCGCCACGGACGAGGGCAAGCCGCGCTGGCGCATGGCCCCCTCGCCGAAGGGTCCGTACTGGGAAGAGGGCATGAAGCTCGGCTATCAGGACGCCGGCTCCTGGACCTTCTTTAAGCACACCGTGGAGAGCAGTCCCAAGGCGGCCAAGGCGGCCTGGCTCTACGCTCAGTTCACGACCTCCAAGACGGTCTCCGTGAAGAAGTTCAAGGAGGGTCTCACCCCGGTACGTGAGTCCACCGTCGAGAGTGATCCTGTGGGCGCCATGTCCGAGGAGCTCGGCGGTCTGGTTGAGTTCTATCGCAGCCCGGCCCGCGTCCAATGGACGCCGACCGGCACCAACCCGCCGGACTATCCGAAGCTCGCCAGCCTGTGGTGGCAGAACATCGCCCCCATCGCCAGCGGCAACGTCAGCCCGAAGGAGGGCATGACCAAGCTGGGTAATGAGATGGACAAGGTGATGCAGCGCCTCGAGCGTGCCGGCGTGCAGGAGCGTTGCGGGCCGCGCATGAACGACAAGCGTGATCCGTCGTACTGGCTCAGCAAGGAAGGTGCGCCGAAGGCGAAGCTCGATAACGAGAATCCTCAGGGCGAGACCGTCGCCTATGATGAGCTCGTGAAGAGCTGGCAGGAGGAGTAAGACCGGCCGTGAACGACACGGTTCGGTAGTAGCGGGGCCGGGGGCGTGCAGCGTCCCCGGCCCTAATCGTTTGCAGTATCTGCAGGGGGAACGGCATGAGGCTCAAAAAGGGCTATGGGTCGTATAGGGTCCACACTGCCGCCGCGGGAATAGCGGGCAGTTTCTTCTTGGCTGCCACGGCAGGCGCGGCCACCGATGCGGAGCTCCAACGGGCTCGCCAGTGGCTCGATGAGTTTCAGCCGTCAACGCTGAGCCGCGAGGAGCAGATGGATGAGCTCGAGTGGTTCATCGATGCCGCGAAGCGCAACGACCTCGATGGCATGGATATTAAGGTCGCGTCGGAGCGGATCGCGACCCACGAGTATGAATCGAATAAGCTCGCGGAGGCGTTCTCCGAGATCACAGGCATTAACCTCACCCATGAGGTGATGCCGGAAGGGCAGATCGTTAAGAATGTCCAGAAGGAAATGCAGAATCAGGCGAATCTCTACGACGCCTACGTTAACGATACCGATCTGATCGGTACCCACTTTCGTTATGGCGATGTCGAGATCCTGAGCGAATACATGGCGGGTGAGGGCAGCGATGTCACCCTGCCCACCCTCGACTTGCAAGACTTCATCGGGCGCGAGTTCGGGACTGGCCCCGGTGGACGGCTCT
>CAJXKP010000078.1 GCA_913055565.1 uncultured Ectothiorhodospiraceae bacterium | reverse complement strand
CAACGAGACCACGCGCAACTTCATCCAGCGCCTGGCGCGCCGGGCGGGGCTGGGCTACTACATCGAGCACAGCAAAGGCAGCCACACGGTCACTTTCACCGACGAGCCCAAGCGCCTGCCCTGGGTCCAGGGGAAAACACTCAAGCTCCGCGGTTCGGAAACGGCCGACCACGATGCGCTGCTGAACTGGAGCCACAGGCGGGCGCTGTCCAGCGGCAAGCTAACCCAGCGATGCTACAACTACCTCTCCCCCGACCAACCGGTCGAGGCGACGCGCCCGGCCAACAACTCGGTCACCGCCCTGCCCCAGGCCCCGAATCTCAAGCGCTACCATTACAGCGAGCTCTACGACGACAAAGGGGCGGGCAAGGCTGATAGCGACCGCGGCATCGCCCAGCACGCCAGCGGCCACGCCACCGTGCAGGCCAGCGGCAACTATCGCCACCTCGTCGCGGGCCAGCGCTTCACCGTCGAGGGCGAGCCCGGCAAGGAGATCTTCGGCGATGACGGCCAGACCTTCGTCCTGTACCGATTGAGCTTGGACGTTACCAATGCCGGGGATGGGCCGCGCCACAACTGCCAGATCGAGGCCGTGCCCGCCGGCGAGCTGGTCTACCCCCGCGGCGAGCTCCCGCGCATCGCCAGCCTCCAGACGGCGGTCGTCACCGGCCAGGCCGACGACACCGTCTACACCGACCACAACAAGCGCGCCCTCGGGCGCATTAAGGCCCACTTCCACTGGGACCGCGAGAACGGCCTCACCCCCGATGCCAGCTGCTGGCTGCGCGTAATGCAGACCGGCGGCGGCAACGGCTTCGCCGGCTTCTATGCGCTGCCCCGGGTGGGCTCCGAGGTAGTGGTCGCCTTCGAGAACGGCCACCCCGATCGGCCCTTCGTGCTCGGCACCCTGCCCCATCCCAACAGCCCGCCGCCCTACGGCAGCGAGCCCACCCAGTCCGGGATCAAGACCCGCAGCTTTACCCCGGGCGGCGCCAGCGCGGGCAAGTACAACGAGCTGCGCTTCGACGACAAAGACGGCTCCGAACAGGTCTACTTCCAGGCCGAGCGCGACTACAAGGGCCTCGTCAAGCGCAACGTCACCGAGACCATCAAGAACAACGAAACGGTCGAGGTCGGCAACGACCGCACCATCGAGGCAGGCAACTCAATAACGCTCAAGGTCGGTGGCAACACCATCGTGATCGATACCGGCGGCATCACCATCAATGGCAAGCAGGTCAGCATCAACTAACAAGCCCAGGGAACGGGACCATGACAGGGACAACAACGGGCTTTTCTCAAGACGGTTACGCCTGCTGTCACCGCGTGGCGCGGGCCACAGGGTGTTGGCAACACGCAGCGGTGAGCGCGCCCAGGCGGTATAACAAGCCGTCGGCGCACCAGCTCGTGGGCCGCGACCGAGGAGGCCGGCGCCATGGGTGACATCGTCCGGCTGCCCCACATCGACACCCCCGACGAGGCCCCCATCGCCTACGCCGAGGAGGCCGGCACGGTGTATGTCTTCACCGGGCGCCTGTACCGGCCCAATTTCCATTTGCTGTTGCGCCGGCGCTCGCCCGACGGTGATGACCTCGAGGGCCTCATCGACCGGCTCTCCGAGGAGATGCGGGTTGAACTCCTCGAGCGCTACACCGACGCTGACGACCCCCAGGAATGGTGGTGGTTCTCGCGTGATGGCGCCGTCCATGAGGCCATCCAGAACGCCGAGATCCAGACCTTCGTGCTCAACAGCCGCGAGTTCCGGCGCCTCGTCGACCCCAACGACGCCCTGCTCACCGCCCCGCGCCAACCGCCCGAGGGCGGTGATGAGCCCACCACACTCGCCGAGACACGCCACGCGCTGTCCGCCGAGCTCGGCAGCATCCTCGCCGCCCGCTGGACCAGCAAGGACGGCGCCGACCGCATCTATCACCGCTACAGCACCCTGGGCACCGCCTGGCTCGCCTTGGGCGGCCTGGGCAGCAGCGTGGGCAGCGGCGTTACCACCGCAGTCAATGATTACCGGGAGCTCGGCCAGGACGCGGCTGATGCTGCCTCGGCGATGTGGTCCGCAACCGTAGACGCCATCCAGGCCATCCCCACCTCCCTAGAAGGCCTCCAGGCACTCATCGACAACGCCCGCGAGGCCGGCACCGAGGCGGCCCAGGCGCTGGTCGACTACATCATTACCCTCGCCGAGGAGGCGGTGCGCCAGCTCGCTAAACTCTCCTGGGACGCAATCCGTGCCTATTTCGAGCGAGTCGGTACCCGCACCGTCGACAGCCTCGAACGCGCCGTCGAACTCGCCCGCCAAGGCGTCGACAAGCTCCGCGTCATCCTCCGCGACCGCGCCACGCTGGGCATCCTGGTCGACTTCATCGGCGGCTACCTCGACTCCTTCCACGACGACTGGTGGCTCAACGCCGTCGATGCCATCGGCCAGGTCCTGGGCTTTGTCGCCGTGGAGGCGCTCATCGAACTCGGCCTCGCGGCCGCAACCGCGGGCATCGCCGCGCCGATCAACGCCGCCCGCGTCGTCGGCACCTACACCGTCCGCGCCATTCGCTACCTCGCGCGCCTCTACGATCAACTCATTAAGGCCACCCAGCGCGTCGTCGGGCAGGCCAGCGACCTGGCGCAGGCCGCCAAGCGCAGCGATATCATCTCCAAGCCGAAGCGCGCTGCACCTAGTTCACGCCCCGAGCTCCCCGAACTATCCGGTGACGCGAACTACGACGTAAAGAAACTTGAACCCGGGGAAAAAGGCGACTGGAACGACAAATTAAATAGAGCTGAACTAGATCCGAATACAGAGTATAAGGTCGGGCCGTACACCTATCGGACTGACGGACAAGGCCGGATCAAACGCGCTGAAGGACAACTTGAACGGAAAAGTCGCGATCGCAGCGGCTATCAACAGGGCAAAGCAGGCCGGCGTCCAAAGCCAGACAACGAAAATCTACAGCCCGGCGTTAAAGATGGAAAAGAAAACGACCAAGGCGGACACTTAATAGCTAGTAGCTTGAACGGACCAGGGGAACAGATCAATCTCGTTCCTCAGGATGCCCAGCTCAACAACAAAGTTTGGGGCGACATGGAGGAAAAGTGGCGTCAGGCTTTGGACGAAGGTAAGAATGTTGAAGTGGACATTGAGGTCAAGTATCCTCAAGGATCGAAACGCCCCAAGGCGTTCGAGGTTCGCTACTGTATCGACGGTGAAAAAAGCCAGACTACTTTCAAAAACGAGCCTGGAGGCTGAATGACTCACACAGTAAATGAAATCTACAATCAAATTGGAAACGAAATAATTAACGCGATTGGCGATG
>CAJXKP010000077.1 GCA_913055565.1 uncultured Ectothiorhodospiraceae bacterium | reverse complement strand
GGGCGGTAGATAGCCCAGCGTTGAGTGAATTCGGCTCGTGTTATAGAAGCCGACGATGTAGTCGGCGATGTCGCGCTGGTCATGGCGCCCATTGCCGAACCATCGATCCGATCCGTTATTCGCCGGGAACAGAACGCGACCGCCGAGCAAAGCGCCATGCGCGAATGGCAGGCCTGGGTTGAGGCCGAGTTAAACCGCCGGCCCATCCGCGACCCCCGTCCGGCCCAGCCCGGCGACGCCAGCCAGGCCAACTCGTAGACAAGCCCGGCGGCAAGTTCGGGAGCCTGGACAGCCAGAGCGCCGGGATTAAGACCGTAAGGAGTGGCGGTGAAAGCCGCTATCGGGTAGAGCGTAGCGAGACGCCGGGACCCGAGTCGGGGTCATGGATCCCAAGGACCTCGATCGCATTGCGGGAGCCCTCTTGCCAAGTCTGCAGTGCAGCGCCGTGGAAGCGGGGTTTGACGGACTCGCCCTAACCCCGGTCCATGCGCCGATATTCGGTGCGCCTGTGGTTACCGATACAAGGCTTCGGTGGGCACTCCCAGCGGACTCAACCGCAGCGCCAGGCCCTGGCCATGGTCTACCGCGTGCCGCTATCGGACGCTACAGCCACCAAGCCCTGGTCACTAGCCAGGGCGTAGGCGCACGTGGCGCTGTCCATAGGGAAGGCAGCAGGAGCAGTGAGACCGGGATGGCGGTGATCACGATGAACTGTTGCAGCACGCTGATCTGCCCTTCCCCCATGAATAAGAGCACGCCGGCCATTAACGCCATGGCCAGTCCCCAAAAGGCGCGCAATCCGGGAAGCGGTTCATCATGGCCGGTACTAACCACGGCGATGGCGTAGCTCATGGAATCGCCCGTTGTGGCGACAAACAGCGTGGTCAGCAGCAGGATAGCGAGCGCCATGAGGAGTCCGCCCGGCAGTGCCTGGGCAACGGTTAAGGTGGCGACATCAAAGCGGAAATGGTTCAGCGGCTCGGTGAGGTCAAAGACCCCATTGAGCTGGGCGTGTATTCCGGAACCGCCCAGCAGCGTGAACCAGACGGTCGTCGCCACGGGCGCGATGATCCCCACCGCCACAATCATCTCGCGAATCGTGCGCCCCCGCGAGATGCGCGCGATGAAGACCGCCATCATGGGCGCGTATCCGAGGAACCAGGCGAAGAAGAACACCGTCCACCACTGCATCCACCAGTCCGGCGCGGTCTGGCTCGTTTGGGTAGCCATGGTTATGAATGAGTCGAGGTAGGTACCAAACCCGGCAAACCAGCTATTAACTAAGAATAAGGTCGGCCCGAAGACCAGGATGACGGCACCCAGAGCCAGCACGATCCAAACATTCAGACGCGAGAGGAACTGAATACCCCGATGGACGCCCGTGACCGTCGAGCTCACGTAAATTGCCGCAAGCACGGCCAGGATCATGAGCTGGCTGGTCAGCCCACCGCCGACGCCGAAGAGCTCGTTAATACCGAAGCTGACCTGGCTGGCGAGGAACCCGATGGGCCCGACCGTTCCAGCGACCACGGCAATGATGCAGACTGTATCCACGAGTGCGCCCAAGGGGCCCCGCATCAGCCGTGCCCCGATGACCGGCACCAACAGCGTCCGCGGTCGTAGCGGCAGGCCAGAAGTATAGTGGGCGTGCGCCAGGGTGATCGCCGTGAGGGCCCCGAGAATGGCCCACGCGAGGAAGCCCCAGTGCATAAAGGACTGCGCGAGCGCTGGCGCGACGGCCGCCAGTGTGCCCGCCTCGGTGGCAAAGCTCGGCGGCGTTACTACGAAGTGATAGACGGGCTCGCCCGCGGCAAAGAACACACCGCCCCCGGCCAGCAGCGTGCACAGAATCATGGCGATCCAGCGGAAGCGACTCAATTCGGGGCGCTTCAGACCGCCGATGCGCGCATCAGCCGCTGGGGTAAACAAAAGGCCCATGGCGATCGCGAAGGTCAACAGCAGTAGCAGCTGGAAATATGAACCGAGCACCTTGGCCGTCAGCTCGAAGCCTTGACCGATGCCATCTTCGACTTCGCCGGGGGCGAACAGGGACGCGCCGAGAAACAGCAAGACGAAGCCGACACTGAGCGCGACCACCAGGGGATCGCCGATGCGGGATAAGGTGCTCCCCGAGGCGTTAGCGGACGACGCCGACATACTGACTTACTCCAGAACGAGGTCAACGGTTGCGATCATTGGTTCCGTGCCGAGACTCGTGAGTTCCACGATTGGCCCGGAGCCCGCTCCGATACCAACTGTAGGGTACCGGGTGATGGCAGACGGGCGCGTTGCACCAAACTACGGCGCCGCACCTGATGCGTCCTCGGCTATCAGAGCCAGCGCGCCCAGCAACATCGAGTTGTCTATCATTAAGCTATGCTTATACCCAGTCAAAGCGTGCGGCGGTTTGACCCAAGGCAAGGACACGCCACTACGGCTATGCTCTACTGTAGTGAGGTACTGATGGTCGCTGGAAGACAAAGGAGGTAGCTTTATGTACCGACGTATCGTGGTGGGCTATGACGCCTCGGCTCAATCAGAAAGGGCGCTGGATGCTGCTGCCGAGATGGCGAAGGCAACCGACGGTGTCGTTCATGTCGTCCATAACCGGCTTTACGGCCGCATGCCAGAGGGTTTAGTCCGGTTGGCAAAAGACGAGGGACTCCTAGGCCCCGACATCCTCGAAAAAACACGCTCCGGGACATTAGTGGCTGACATGGAGGACCTCGCACCGAATCAGTCGAGCCAACGTATCGGCGCAGTCCTAGCGGATCTGCTCACCTCTCGCGCCCAGCAACACCTGGAGCGGTGCGGCGCCAAGCATATTGAGACCTATACGGTCGCTGGTGACCCCGCTGAGGAAATCACTCGCGTTGCCTCAGAGGTAGCAGCCGATCTGATCGTGCTCGGGTCTCGGGGATTGGGCACGGTTAAAGGCCTCATGCTGGGGAGCGTATCCCAAAAAGTCCTACACACGTCGCCTTGCGCTTGCTTAGTGGTCAAATAGACCGGCGATACTTGGCACATCGACCGGTGGTCGGCCGCCCCGCCGACACCGGTCGTGCGTCCACGGCGGAAAATGGATACCTCGCGATTCATTGGCACGCCTGTCGCAGCGACAAAACGGTCATTGAGCGACGGTAGCGACGCACCCGAGAGTGGCGTATCTAAACTGAGCAGGCGATACGGCCCTGACCTGATTCAGGACCCGGCGTTAATACCGGTCGGTGAATAGGTAGACGTAAGGCGATAGGTTGACCCGATGCCATGCCGGTCTGGGCCTACAGCAACGATCACATGGGTTGGCGTGGTGCCGGCCCGGGGCCTAACCCCGCTGCGGTCATGTTGCTGAGTCGCGGTGTTTTGTGCGATTTCAGGTACGTCATCCCTTTACCCGCACGGAGGATGAATGGCTGACAAAATCGAGGCCGGCTCGTCGTTGGTCATCCTGCATGGCGACGAGATGGCGCAGGTCGCTTTCGAGGCGATTATGGAGCGCTTCGTCAGCTCCCGGGTGACCATTGACACCGTGGATATCGATCTCTGCGCCGAGAACCGCCTGTCAACGAACGGCCAGGCGGTCACTGACGCCATCGAGGCGCTCAATCGCTACGGCGTGGGTATTAAGAACGCCGGGATAACACTCAACCGCCAGCAGCTAGACGAGCTGCTCGCCAAGCACCCGACGGTCAAGCGGAGCTCACTACACCCGTTGGCCACCAAGTCGCCCAACGGCGCCATTCGCAAGGGCATCGGCGGCAATATCACGCGCGAGGACATCCCCT
>CAJXKP010000076.1 GCA_913055565.1 uncultured Ectothiorhodospiraceae bacterium | reverse complement strand
GCAGCTACATGGCGGAGTACGACGACTACGAGGAGTAGCCGCCAGGGCGCGGCTACCGGTAAGAGGAGTCGCGCATGGCCGTCTATAAGGCGCGCCAGCTAGCTACCATACGTGAGGCCGTCGCCGCGGGCCGCGAGGCGCTACGCAAGCAGGCCTCGCGCGATCCGCAGGTGTTTGCCCAAGCCTATATCGCTGCTGACGGGGTCCAGATCCCGGGTCAGCCGCGGTCCGAACAGGCGCCCGGTCTTGCGCGTCGGCTGCAGGACTGCTTGACCAATGGCGTGCGGCACGTCGACGAGTCTGACCTCCAGCGCGAGATCGATCGCGTTCACCAGGAAGTGCAGTGGCTCGACGCCCAGTACGACGACAGCGTCGTTGGGCTCCTGCTGGAGTTACCGGAAGCGGCTAAGGATTCGCCGACCGTGGAGGCGCTGAGCCATCAGATGGAGGGGCTCGGGCCCGGCGTCTTCCGCAAGGCGGATATCATCGTCCTCCAGCCCGATTGCGATGGCGCAAGCTTTACACCGCTCACCGAGCACGATCTGGAGTGCTAACGGCGTTTATAACCTAAAGCTCCGTCCATAGAGTTATTCATTCCTTTCGATTCTTAAGCCGGGCCCATAGACTCTGAGCTGCTATGGTTGAGGCAACATTGGTGAGGCGGGGAAAGGCCCCGCTCGCAACGGACGAGGTGGCGCCGGTGACGAACGACATCGATATCGCGGAGCGTCAGCAAGCGCTGGAGGCCATGTCGGCCCAGCAGCGCGTTGCATGGGGGCTCGAGCAGTTCGAGGACCGCATCGTCCTGGCCTCCAGCTTTGGCGCGCAGGCCGCGCTCATGCTGCATATGGTTACCCAGGAGTGGCCGGACATCCCCGTGGTGCTGGTGGATACCGGTTATCTGTTCCCAGAGACCTATCAGTTCGTTGACGAGCTCACCGAGCGGCTCAAGTTAAACCTGAAGGTCTATCGCAACCCGATTAGCCCGGCCTGGCAGGAGGCGCGCTACGGTCGGCTGTGGGAGCAGGGGCTTGAGGGTATCGAGTTGTATAACCAGGTGAACAAAATCGAGCCCATGCGCCGCGCGCTCGACGAGCTGGGCGCGGACGCCTGGTTCGCGGGGCTGCGTCGCCAGCAGGCGCGCAGCCGCCAGGACACCAACGTCTTTACGGTGCAAAACGACCGCTACAAGATCCACCCGGTCATCGACTGGACCGATCGCGATGTCTTCTATTACCTGAAGGAATACGACCTGCCGTACCACCCGCTGTGGCACCAGGGGTATGTCTCCATCGGCGATTGGCACACCACCAAGCGCCTCGATGAGGTGGACGACGCCGAGGAAACCCGCTTCCACGGCCTCAAGCGCGAGTGCGGCCTGCACGAGAAGGTGTAACGCGGGACGGCCTCGATGGCCGTACCGCGCTAGCTGCAATGGACAAGCTGCAAGGCGCAAGTTTTAAGCGTCAAGTTTCAAGCTCCGGGTTCCAAGCAACGAAGCTATCCAGCAGCCCTGTTTGCCTCCCTGCGTGCGACCGGGTTCTTCGTTGCTCGCCATAACTGGTGAACCCTTAGGAGCCCAGCGCCCCGGGGGACCCTCCCAGAGCACCTGAATCGCCGAGAGGGCTCGGCTCCTACCAGCAAATCGCGATCCGTAGGCGGCCCATTTGGCCCGTAGACCCCGTGGATCGCGTGGCATTCGAGAATATGTACCCGCCTGATGGCTCTTATTAGGTGCCCCGCGCGACCGTCGGGTGCCGAGTCTCCTCGTGGGTCGTTTCTACTCGATAATATAGCCCATCTGGCTAACGGCTTGTTAAGCGCCAGAGCCTTACCCAACCCTCCCACACAGACCGCTATCCATCTCAGTGGCCCGCCGCAGGCGCCTTATCCGGTGCCAGGCTCGGTCTCGTTTTGCCTGGCACCTGGCCCCTTACTATTGGACCCTAACCAGTCATTGACACAACCATATCTTGGGATACCATTGCCCGATGCTACCACAACATGTAGGACCAATTGGGTATGATTTGGTTGATATGTTGTGGAAAAAATCAATAAATGATTGATGTGACGGCGGATGAGCGCCGTTCACAGAGCGCCAGGAGATAATCAGCATGAGCGAGCCCGCAACGGTCCATAACCTGCCCACAGCCGTCGGCGAGATCCCAATACAGCCCGCCTCCGCGGACATCTGGGATAAGAAGTACCGCCTCAAGACGAAGGACGGCACCATCCTCGACGAGACGGTGGATCAGACCTACCAGCGCATCGCGCGCGCCATCGCCGAGGTCGAGAATAAGGACGTCCAGGAGTACTGGTACGAGCAGTTCCTCTGGGCCCTGCGCCACGGCGCCATCCCGGCGGGCCGGATCACCTCCAACGCGGGCGCCTGGGAGCACAAGCCGGCGACCTCGACCATCAATTGCACCGTCTCGTCGACCATCGGCGACTCCATGAACGACATCCTGGACAAGGTCCACGAGGCGGGGCTGACGCTCAAGGCCGGCTGCGGGATCGGCTACGAGTTCTCGACGCTGCGGCCCAAGGGCGCCTACGTCACCGGTGCCGGCGCCTACACCTCCGGGCCGCTGTCGTTCATGGATATCTACGACAAGATGTGCTTTACCGTGTCCTCGGCGGGCGGGCGCCGGGGCGCGCAGATGGCGACCTTCGATGTCGGCCACCCGGATGTCCTGGACTTCATCCGCGCCAAGCGCGAGGACGGCCGCCTGCGCCAGTTCAACCTCTCGCTGCTCATCCACGACGAGTTCATGAAGGCCGTCCGCGAGGGCGATAACTGGAAGCTCGCCTTCCCGCTCACCGAGAAGGAGCGCGATACCGACGGTATCGACGTCAACGACCCCGAGCAGGTGGTCTGGCGCGACTGGCCGCGGCGCGAGGGCTACATCACCCGCGACGACGGCCTGGTGGCCTGCCGCGTCTACAAGACCCTTAAGGCCCAGCGCCTGTGGGACATGATCATGACCTCCACCTACGACTACGCGGAGCCGGGCTTCATCCTCATCGACCGCGTGAACCAGATGAACAACAACTGGTTCTGCGAGGAGATCCGGGCGACCAATCCGTGTGTTACCGCCGATACCTGGGTGCAGACCGCCGACGGCCCGCGCCAGGTTGCTGATCTCATCGGCCAGCCCTTCGAGGCCGTGGTGGATGGTCAGGCCCATGCCAGCGGCGAGGACGGCTTCTTCCAGACGGCGACCAAGCCGGTGGTCCGCCTCAACACGGCCGAGGGCTACAGCCTGCGCCTGACCGAGGATCACCAGGTCCGCCGTGTGGCGCGCTTCACCCGGCATCGCACGGAGACCGAGTGGTGTGCCGCCGGCGAGCTGCGTAGCGGCGATCGCGTGCTGCTCAACAACCACCGCGAGCAGCCCGACTGGCAGGGCGATCTCAACGAGGACGAGGGCTACCTGCTGGGCCTGCTGGTCGGCGACGGCACCCTCAAAGACGACAAGGCGGTTCTCTCGGCCTGGGCACCGGCCGCGGTCTCCAACGGCGAGGGCGGCGAGCCCGCGCCGGGCGTACAGGCCGTCATGGCGCGCGCCGAGTCCGCCGCCCGCAGCCTGGGCCATCGCTCGGATTTCGCCGGTTGGCAGTCGGTCAGTGGCCGCGGTGAATGGCGCCTGTCCACCGGTGCGCTCAAGCAGCTCGCCGCGGACTACGGCATGAGCGCCGGCGACAAGGGGCTTACGGACGCCGTGGAGCGTTCTTCGGCCGCCGGCCACAAGGGTGTCCTGCGCGGGCTGTTCGACGCCGACGGCTCCGTTCAGGGCAGCCAGGCCAAGGGCGTGAGTGTCCGCCTGGCGCAGTCCAATCTGGAGCGGCTCAAGGCCGCCCAGCGCATG
>CAJXKP010000075.1 GCA_913055565.1 uncultured Ectothiorhodospiraceae bacterium | reverse complement strand
TCGCGCAGCTTGCCCGCCTCCTCGAACTCGAGGTTGCGGGCGTGCTGGTGCATCTTCTGCTCCAGCTCCTTGATGCGCTTGACCGCCTGAGCGGTGCTCAGCTCGGCATAGGCCTTGGCCTCGTCAGCCACCTGGGCGTAATGCTCGGCACTGTCCGGCGCGCTGGCGCCGCCACGCTCCATGACGTCGGCGATGGCCTTCTGGATGCCCTGCGGGGTGATGCCGTGCTCCTCGTTGTAGGCCATCTGCTTTTCGCGTCGCCGTTCAGTCTCGTCGATGGCCTTTTTCATCGAGTCGGTCATCTGATCGCCATACAGAATCGCCTGGCCGTTCACATTACGGGCGGCCCGGCCGATGGTCTGGATGAGCGAGCGCTCGGCGCGCAGAAAGCCCTCTTTGTCGGCGTCGAGAATCGCCACCAGCGAGACCTCGGGGATATCCAGCCCCTCGCGCAGGAGGTTGATACCGACCAGCACGTCAAAGGCGCCCAGGCGCAGGTCGCGGATGATCTCGGTGCGCTCGACGGTATCGATGTCCGAGTGCAGGTAACGCACCCGCACGCCGTTTTCGGCCAGAAACTCGGTCAGATCTTCGGACATGCGCTTGGTCAGCGTGGTCACAAGCACGCGCTCGCCGGCACGGCTGCGCTCGTTGATCTCGCCGAGCACATCGTCGACCTGACTGCTCGCCGGGCGCACGTCGATGGCGGGATCCACCAGACCGGTGGGCCGGACCACCTGCTCGGCAATCGCCGAGGAGTGCTGTTTTTCGTACGGCCCCGGTGTCGCCGAGATATAAATCCGCTGCGGCGCGATGGTATCGAACTCCTCGAACTTCAAAGGCCGGTTGTCGAGTGCCGAGGGCAGGCGAAAACCGTACTCCACCAGCGTCTCCTTGCGGGCCCGGTCGCCGCGATACATACCGCCGACCTGCGAGACCGTCACATGCGACTCGTCGATGAACAGCATGGCGTCATCCGGCACATAGTCGAACAGGCAGGGCGGCGCCTCGCCCGGTCCGCGCCCCGACAGATAGCGTGAGTAGTTCTCGATGCCGTTGCAGTAGCCGAGCTCCTGCATCATCTCAAGGTCAAAGCGCGTGCGCTGCTCGAGACGCTGGGCCTCGAGCAGCTTGCCGGCGCCCTGGAGCTGTTCGAGACGCTCCTTTAACTCGACCTTGATCTTCTCCACGGCGCTCAGCACGGTCTCGCGGGGCGTGACGTAATGGGACTTGGGATAAACCGTCAGCCGCTGCACCCGGCGCAGGACTTCGCCGGTCAGCGGGTCGAACCAGGCCAGGCTCTCGATCTCGTCATCGAACAGCTCGACGCGGACCGCCTCGTCCTCGGACTCGGCCGGAAAGATATCGATGACATCGCCCCGCGCCCGGTAGTTGCCGCGGGCAAAGTCGTAGTCGTTGCGCGCGTACTGCAATTGCGCCAGCCGGCGCAGGATCCGGCGCTGATCGACCTGCTCGCCCACCTCCAGGTGCAGCACCATCTCGAGGTAGGCGGTGGGGTCGCCGAGGCCGTAGATCGATGACACCGACGCGACGATGATGGTGTCGCGGCGCTCGATGATCGCCTTGGTGGCCGACAGGCGCATCTGCTCGATGTGTTCGTTGACCGAGGCATCCTTCTCGATAAAGGTGTCTGACGAGGGCACGTAGGCCTCGGGCTGGTAGTAGTCGTAGTACGAGACGAAGTACTCGACGGCGTTATTGGGGAAAAACGCCTTCATCTCGCCATAGAGCTGCGCGGCCAGCGTCTTGTTGGGCGCCAGCACCACCGCCGGGCGCTGTTCCCTGGCGATCAGACTGGCCATGGTGAAGGTCTTGCCCGATCCGGTAACGCCCAGCAGGGTTTGATGCGGGTGGCCGGCGTGCAGGCTGTCAGCGAGGGTCTCGATGGCCGCGGGCTGATCACCGGCGGGTTCGAAGTCGCTCTGCAGCTGAAAACGCAGTGTCTCGTCGGTCATGGCAATGCAGGCCCTGTCATGTTTGGCGTATCATCAGCCGAAACTGTGTAAATGGAGACCATCCTTGGCTATTGAACTCTCTGAGCGCGTCGGCCGCGTCAAGCCCTCCCCGACCATGGCGGTCACGGCGCGCGCGGCGGAAATGCGCGCGGCCGGTCACGACATCATCGGTCTGGGCGCCGGCGAACCGGATTTTGATACCCCCGAGCATATCAGCGCCGCCGCGGTGCAGGCGATCGAGGCCGGTCAGACCCGGTACACCCCGGTCGACGGCACGCCTGCCCTCAAACAGGCCATTCAGGCCAAATTCGAGCGCGACAACGGCCTTCAATACGACGCCAACCAGATCCTGGTGTCATCGGGCGCCAAGCAAAGCCTCTATAACCTGTTCATGGCCGTGCTCGGCAATGGCGACGAAGTGGTCATCCCCGCCCCCTACTGGGTGTCCTATCCGGACATGGCGCTGCTCGCCGACGGCGTGCCGCGGATTATCGAGGCCGATCAGTCGCAGCGCTTCAAGATCACAGCCGAGCAGCTCGAAGCCGCCATCACCCATCGCACCCGAATCGTTGTGCTCAACAGCCCTTCCAACCCCACTGGGACCGCCTATAGCCGCGCCGAGTTCGAGGCCCTGGGCGAGGTGCTGCGGCGTCACCCCGATGTACTCATCGCCAGTGACGATATCTATGAGCCGATCCTCTGGACCGACGAGTCGTTCAGCAACATCGCCATGGCCTGCCCCGATCTGGCCGAGCGCACGGTGGTTGTGAACGGCGTCTCCAAGGCCTATGCCATGACGGGCTGGCGGATCGGCTACGCGGCAGGCCCCGCCAACGTGATCGGTGCCATGAAAAAGATCCAGTCGCAGAGCACCTCCAACGCCAGCTCGATCTCGCAGGCTGCCTCCGTTGCGGCACTCAATGGGGATCAGGGCGTGATCGGCCCCATGGTTAAGGCATTCCGCGAGCGCCACGACTTTGTGGTCAAGCGGCTCAATGCCATGAAGGGCGTGAGCTGCATTGCCGGTGATGGCACTTTCTATGCGTTCCCCGATGTGCGGGGCGCCATTGCCGCCATTGACGCGGTCGACAGTGATACCGCACTGGCCGAGTACCTGATCGCCGAGGCCAACGTCGCCCTGGTACCCGGCACGGCGTTTGGCGCACCCGGCCATGCCCGGATCTCGTTCGCCACCAGCATGGAGAATCTGGAGAAGGCCATGGACCGCCTGGAGGGTGTCTTCGGGCGCGAGTGAGGGCGGTTTTGATGCGCCGCGCCGGTTGACGGCGCGGCGTAAAACGCTAGACTACGCGTCGAGCCAAAGAGCGTTTCCCCGGTAGCTCAGTGGTAGAGCGAGTGACTGTTAATCACTTGGTCGGCGGTTCGAATCCGTCCCGGGGAGCCATTTAAGCTAGGTCCCCATATCCTCTCCTCTCACACCCATTGCTCCGCTCGCAAAGCCAGCTCTGTTCTTTTCCCCAGGTGCACCCGCTTCGACCTGATCCGTAAGCGCATAATCAAGCACCTGGATCTATCCAGACACTCGGCTGTCTACCGCTGGTAAGAAAGTTTACACTTTTCATCAAGATTCTATTGACATCGGGTTACGAGTCATTGATCACGGGGTGAAAAACGGTATGCGCGCCAAAAGACACCGTGGGTTTACCATTATCGAACTGGTCGTCGTGCTCGTCGTACTGGGCATCCTGGCGGCGATCGCAGTTCCGCGTGTTCAAGGGCTCGGTCTTGAAGCTGAAGTCAAGAGTACGGCACGGGCATTGAGCAGCGCGGTTGATAGTCATGTCGCTCGCTCACATACCGCGCAGACCACCGGGTGCGGCCTTGTTGCTTATTACTACCCACCTCAAGACGGCCGGGTATGCATAGAGGGGGAGCCAGGCAGCGCTCCCGTGAGCACAAGCGGAATTGAAGGGTTAGGAGACCGCCGCAGCGAGAAGCTCTGGAACCTGTTCCTCGATATCCCTATCGCGGATTCCGTCGGTGGTCTTGGTGAAACGGGCTGGGTGGCTTCCTCAGCCACGGACTGCGGTTCGACCTCGTACACCTACTGCTGGGACTATTCCCAACCGGATGGCG
>CAJXKP010000074.1 GCA_913055565.1 uncultured Ectothiorhodospiraceae bacterium | reverse complement strand
TTGATTTCAATCTGCTTATGGTTGCTCATCGTTTTCCTCTCTGCGTTATCTGTTAGCGTTAAGTTAATAGTAACCCGCCAATTGGCCACTGTAAACATCCTGCTAACAATCAATCCGGCCAATCCGTCGAGATAAGGTCGCCGGCTTTGATGCTGACGCTCGCGCGTTGGGCCGCGAGCAGAATTGGCCGGTGCCACCGCGGCGGGATCGCTCCCCAGGGGCGTCGGTTAGCCCACCGCCGGAGCTGGTGCGCGTAGAGCGTGGTGCCGGCGGCGTGGCTGATCGCTCGGGCTGCCGGTTTGTAGCCGCCAAACTGGTCGGCTACGTAACGGGCCGGGTTGTCTCGCATTGTTATCTCCGTGCTAACTGATAAGGGGTTTACATTGTTCCCCGGTCAGTATACGTTAGGGAGTACACAGCGACAAATAAGAGGGACTGACGATGGCTGACATGATGCCGCGCCACAAGAAGCAGTACGGCTACGGCGCACGCCCAGGCGGCGGCCCGGACGACGGCGGCGGTGGAGCGGTGGCATGATGCGATCCGGGTATTACACGCCGACTCAAGTTGATGGCCGATACGTCGGCTACGACCACAAAAGCCAGGTCTGCGGCTACGTAAGCCGCCAGACGATCGCCGACCGCGGCGAGTTGCACCTGATCTGCAGGGACGGGGTGGCGTTATGAGCTGGAAAACGCACTATCACTGGCTCGCTGACCGCGCTCGTTTTCAAGCGCGTGAACTCAACAGCGACAACAGCGAGGAAGCCCAGCTCGCATCTGTCTACATGATGCGCGCGGCTCGAAACCTGGACGCGCTAGCAAAGCGCGAGGAGTCAAATTAATGAAAAGACACCCGAACCCGATGGGCGGTAACCGCTCCCCGCGCGAGCGCCGGCGCGAGGAAAATGAGCGATGCTACGGCAACCGTGGCCCAGTCGCTAAGCCGGCGAACCCTCGCGACCCGACGACCGTGGACCCTGACCTCGAGGCCGAGGTAGCGGCCGCGCTACGCGCGAAATTAAAGGCGAAGCGCAAGATATGACGGCTAAGATGCGCGTTGAACTGACCGTGACGTTAGACGTCACGCAGCCGTCGGTGCAGACGAACACTGGATTGAGGGCAGCGCTTAAACACGCCCTCGACTCCGGGCGCGGTGACGTGCGGCTGGAGCGAGCTAAGTGGGTAGACGAGAAGGAAAACAGCGATGGCTGACGACAAGACGGCTTTCTTGTTTCTTTGCCCGACCCCGACTCATTGGAGGCCGCTACCCGACCCGCCGGAGGAGGATAAAGGATGCTCGTCGACTGGTCCCTCGTCTGCGTATTGATCCGGCACCATTACGGTCCGCTTGAGCGCGCGGCGAAAGTGGTCGGATCGGACGGGCGGCACCTGCAACGGATGGCAACCGGCGTGATCCAGCAGCCGCGTTTTGATACGGGCGTGAAGCTGTTGGATCTCGCCTACGATCACCTGCCGCCCGAGCAGTGGCGGCGGATTAGGGAGGGAACGGTATGAGCGACGAGTGCGAACACGGTAACCTGCGCCGGCAGTGCCAGGTTTGCGAGCGTGAAATTTAATGCAGGTCAAGCTACGCGGCTGCCGCACGGCCGTCGAATGGCAGTGCGCCCACACAGTCTACCAAGACATGCTTGCGACCGGCCAGCCGCGCGGCAGCTACGAGTTTGAGGGGCCGGACGGCGACTCCCTTGTGATGGTCGCCAGCCGGAAAGGCCAACGGCTAACGATAACCAAATGGAG
Organism: uncultured Ectothiorhodospiraceae bacterium; assembly: GCA_913055565.1. Lineage (GTDB taxonomy): Bacteria > Pseudomonadota > Gammaproteobacteria > Nitrococcales > Nitrococcaceae > CAJXKP01. The sequence continues at coordinate 2,413 of CAJXKP010000074.1, read as the reverse complement.
CTCAAGATGAAGGTGAAACGACTGACCCCTAACGCCGTGATCCCGACCCGGGCGACCGAGGGCGCTCACGGCTACGATATTCACACCATCGAGGCCGAGGTTATTCATCCGGGGGGTCGGGTGAAGTTCAGAACCGGCGTAGCCGTCCAGATCCCGTTCGGCTACGCCGGGTGCCTGCGGCCACGCTCGGGGTTGGCGGACGGTTACGGCATACAGGTCATGGCCGGCGAGATCGACAGCGACTATACCGGGGAGCTCCAGGTTATCCTGTATAACAGCGGGAGCTCGGCAGTTATCGTTGACCCCGGGCAGGCGATCGCGCAGCTGAAGGTCCACAGCGTGTATCTGGATGAGCCGGTGGAAGTCGCGGACCTTGACAAGACTGACCGTGGCGGCGGAGGGTTCGGGTCTACAGGGCGGTGACCCATTGATCCTCCTCGTTTGCCCCGCTCCGGCGGGGCTTTTTTATCCGTCGGAGTCCTGGCTTTCCGCGATGGCTTCGGGCTGGTCGGTACTGATATCCGGATTGGCCGGGATCTCGATCTGATGCCGTGGCCTGCTGGACTGGAGCTGGATCACGTAGTTCGCAACGTAGCCGGAAAGCCCGATCGCGAGCGACAATCCTCCCATTATCAGCCAGAGCTGTTTGGCCAGGCTGTCCAGCCGGTTCCCGATCTGGCCAATATCATTTTCGTTTCGGGACACCCGATATTTTAGCGCCCTTACCTCAGCCTCGGTTCTGACGACCTGGTCCCTTCGGTCCAGGTCGTCTTCGCGTCGACCCTCGCTCATTTGTCGCCGTCCCCCGATCCCTGGTGGCGGTTGGCTGTTGCCCATTCCTCGATTGCTCCCAGCCGTGCATTACACGACTCCGCTGCCGTTCGTACTCGTTCCAAATATATCACCGCGTCACCCCATGTCGTGCAAGCCAGGCATGAGGGTATCACAACAGGCTCAGTCAGACTTTTTGGCACCGTCGTCCGAATTGTTCGCACTTCCGTCACCGTTCGCGGTTCCGCGCACCCGATCACGGATAGCAGCAGGCATATCGCGACGCCCACACTCGCTGGCCTGTATCGCATCCTGGAGATCCCCCACTCGTTGCTCTAATCGCTCCCGGCGTTGCCGTGCTTCGGCGCGCTGCTCGCTGATGATCTGGTCTAGTCGGTTGCGCTCGTCGGCGATCTCCTGCGCTCGGTCGGCGTTACGTTCCGCCGCCTGCCGAGCCTCTTTAGCGTCCTGTTGGTAAGCCGCGGCATCCTCTGCCGCTGATTGCCACTGCCACCACATAAAAGCCAGCGCCGCGGTGGCCGCGACGGCGATACCTAATACGACCCGGGCGCCGATGACCGAAGACATGAGGCGCCCTATCATGCGTAAAGCCCCAGGGCTCCGCAGACAATAGCGCCGATTAATAGAGCGACTACTACTAAGCCGCCCATGACCGCAGACTCGACGGCGCTATATTCGGCGCCGTATTGCTGCACGGCCCGGTCGTAGGTCTCAACGGCTGTGACTGCGGCGACTAAAACAGCGGCAATAAGCAGATAAATCATTTAGCCTCCGGAAAGCATCGCCCAGAACCACCGCCAGGTACGCTCAACGTAGGTGCGCGTCTCCGCCGCGTGCCGTCCGGTGATTCGCGGGAGAGCGTCTATGATTGGCTGGTAACGATTGGCGCCGCCGGCGGCTCGTTGCGCGGCCAGTATGTTTCCGAGACCGGCGTTGTACGAAGCGAGCGCGAGGCTGTGCCGATCCTTCGCGGGCCGCGGCGCCGTCCACTCGCCGCGCAGCCGGGCCATATATAGGGCGCCGGCCCGGATCGCCGGGCCGACAGCATGGGGGCTAGCTGCCCCGGCTCCGATCGCCGGCGCTATATCCCGCCACGTGCCGGGCATGAACTGCGCGATACCGCGGGCCCCCACAGGCGACACCGCGTCAGGTTTGAGCTGCGATTCCTGGTAGAGCTGGGCCTTGTAGACCTGCCACGGGATACCGGGCATATACCGCTCGGCAGCGTCGCGGATCTGGGTATCGTAGCCGTCTGGGAACCGGCCGCGGGCCTCCACCGGCGCGGCCAACAAATAAACGACGCCGTAAACGATTAGCGCGGCCACTGCCACGCGCATGCTTTGGCGCTTCATCCCAGCAGCAGCCCGAGCAAAACGCACGCGCCGGCCCAGCGACCGGCGTAGTATATCGCCGCAGCCAGCGCGTTCCCCTGGATCCGGCCTACCGTGTCGGCCCACACATATGCGGCTGTTCCGGGCGGACGGGACTCGCCCCGAATCGCGGCGTAATCTGATAACCGCATCAGGGACCAAAGGGCGATCAGCGCCATCAGCGCAAAGGCGAGATCCAGCAACAAACTAGTCAGCAGCATCGTCTCCATCGGTCGTATCCTCCATCAGTC
>CAJXKP010000073.1 GCA_913055565.1 uncultured Ectothiorhodospiraceae bacterium | reverse complement strand
CGACACCTCATCCGGTATCGGTAACTGCCAGGCCCGCGCGCCCTCGCGATTCAGCACCGGCCCCAGAAGGCCATTATCCGGGCCGGCATACCATTGATCGCCCGCATGAGCCACCAGCGGTCGCCGTTCCGTGCCGACCCCAGGGTCCACCACCGCGACCGTCACGGAGCGCGGCGGCAAGCGATTACTCAGGGCCTCCAGTAACAGCCCACAAGGCCCGGGCGAGAATGCCGGCGCATCATGCATGAGATCGATGCAGGACACGCCTGGTGCAATCTGCGCCAGCGCCGCCCGCATCTCGCCCACATAGGGCCCGGAGAAACCGAAATCGGTGTAGAGTAGAATCATTGCGCTGCCCCAGCCCATCGCCACGCGGTGTCTAGCGTTGAACAGCGCGCCGGGCACGCCCGGCCGGTTGCCGTCGATACGCCGCCACACCTGCCGACCAGACCCATGCCTCGCCGCCGGCACCAGGACCGCCCGCAACTTCCCCGCGCCCTTGGTACCCACACAAAAAACCGGGATAGGCACTGGCGCCCATCCCGGTTGCAGTCCTACCGGCCATGCGGGCCGTCAGGATGTTAGCCCGCCTCGGCGACGTCGTCGCTGTCGGGCATCGGCCGGTCAACTAGCTCCACGAGTGCCATGGGCGCATTATCCCCGGCGCGGTAGCCCGCCTTGAGTACGCGCAGATAGCCACCCGGCCGTTCGGCGTAACGCGGTCCCAGCACCTCAAAGAGCTTTTTCACCGCGCCCTTATCCCGTAGGCGCGAGAACGCAAGCCGCCGGTTAGCGACTGAGTCTTCCTTGGCCGCCTTGGTTATTAGCGGCTCGGCAACACGTCGAAGCTCCTTGGCCTTCGGCAGCGTTGTCTTGATCGCCTCCTCGGTGAACAACGACGACGCCATGTTCCGATACATGGCCTTTCGGTGGTCACTCTTGCGACCGAGGGTTTTTCCGGCTCTACGATGACGCATAATCTATTCCTCCCGCGGCTTTCGGGCGCGCACTCACCCGGTGGCGCGGCCGTTGTCGAGGCTTGCCGGCGGCCAGTTATCCAGCCGCATACCCAGCTGGAGACTGTGCTGCGCCAGCACCTCCTTGATCTCATTGAGCGACTTCTTGCCCAGGTTCGGCGTCTTAAGCAGCTCTACCTCGGTCTTCTGGACGAGGTCCCCGACGTAGTGGATGCTCTCCGCCTTGAGGCAGTTGGCCGAGCGTACGGTCAGTTCCAAGTCGTCGATCGGTCGCATCAGGATCGGATCCACCTCCGGCTCTCGAGCGCCGGCCTGGGCACCACTCTCGCCCCCCTCGAGATCGACGAAGACAGAGAGCTGATCGCGAAGCAGCCCCGCGGCGTAGCGCACCGCCTCCTCGGGCTCCGCTACGCCATTCGTCTCAACATCCAGAATGAGCTTGTCGAGGTCCGTCCGCTGCTCCACGCGAGCGCTCTCAACGCTGTAGGAGACGCGGCGCACTGGCGAGTAGCTCGCATCGACCTGGAGTCGCCCAATTGAGCGATCCTCATCAAGCTCCCGCGCTGTCGCGGGCTCGTAACCGCGCCCCTTAGCGACCTTAAAGTTGATATTGAGCTCGCCCGCCTTGGTCAGATTAGCCACCACGAGCTCCGGGTTCTTGACCTCTACGTCGTGACCGGTCTCAACGTCAGCTGCCGTTACCTGGCCAGGACCCTGTTTGCTGATACGCAGCTGCACCTCATCCTTCGAGTAGAGCCGAACGGCGAGCTGCTTGAGGTTGAGCAGGATGTCGACCACATCCTCCTGCACGCCTTCCACCGCCGTGTACTCATGCAGCACACCTTCGATCTCGACTTCCGTAACCGCGAAGCCCGGCATGGAAGACAGGAGAACACGCCGTAGCGCGTTACCCAATGTATGGCCGAAGCCTCGCTCCAAGGGCTCTAGCGCGACCTTCGCCCGCTGATCGCTCACCGCCTCGACGTCAACCACTCGCGGCTTGAGAAACTCGTTAAACTGACCCTGCATGGATCGACCTCTCGCTGATGGCCCGTCGCGCCTTACTTAGAGTAGAGCTCGACGATAAGGTGCTCGTGAATATCGGCAGACAAGTCGCTACGATCCGGGGGCCGCTTAACCGTCCCCTGGAACGCTGTCGTATCGACCTCAAGCCAGTCCGGCGTCCCCGCCTGCTGCGCCATCTCCAGCGATGCCTGTACGCGCACCTGCTTCTTGGCGCGCTCCTTGATCGATACCACGTCTTCCGCCTTAAGTTGCATCGAGGGCACGTTGGTTACGCGACCGTTGACCATCACGGCCTTATGGCTCACTAGTTGCCTCGCCTCTGCCCGCGTCGAGCCAAACCCCATGCGGTACACCATGTTATCGAGGCGGCACTCGAGCTGTCGCAGCAGGTTCTCGCCGGTATTGCCTTTCCGGCGGTCGGCCTCCGTGTAATACTTCCGGAACTGCTTCTCGAGCACGCCATAAATACGGCGCACCTTCTGCTTCTCACGCAGCTGCATGCCGTAGTCCGACACCCGACCGCGGCGCTGCTTCTGCTGCCCGGGCGGATTGTCGAGCTTGCATTTGCTATCGAGCGGCCGCACACCGCTTTTGAGGAACAGGTCCGTGCCCTCGCGGCGCGCCAGCTTACAGGTTGGTCCAATGTATCGTGCCATGACGTTATCTTACCTCTGACTAGACGCGGCGCTTCTTGGGCGGACGGCATCCGTTATGGGGGATGGGCGTAACGTCCGCGATATTGGTTACCCGGTAGCCGGCGTTATTCAACGCACGCACCGCCGACTCACGGCCAGGGCCTGGGCCCTTCACCCGTACCTCGACATTCTTGAGGCCGTAATCCTTGGCGGCATCAGCCGCACGATCCGAAGCCACCTGCGCGGCGAACGGGGTGCTCTTGCGTGAGCCCTTAAAGCCGCTGCCGCCGGAGCTGGCCCAGCTGAGCGCATTACCCTGACGATCGGTGATCGTAATGATGGTGTTGTTAAACGTCGCGTTGATATGCGCTATCCCGTCGACAACGGTGCGCTTGACCTTCTTCCGAGTGCGTGTACTCGCTTTCGCCATGTTGACCGTCCTAGCTTCGCCCGCAGGCCATTAGCGCGTAACCGAGCGCCTGGGTCCCTTTCGCGTTCGGGCATTGGTTTGCGTGCTTTGACCGCGCACCGTCATACCGCGACGGTGGCGCACACCCCTGAAGCACCCCAGATCCATCAGCCGCTTGATATCCATAGCGACCTGTCGGCGGAGATCGCCCTCCACGACGTACTTGCCGATCTCCTCTCGGAGCCTCTCGAGCTGGTCGTCGTCGAGATCGCGAATCATGCGGTTGCGCGGGATCTGGGACGCGTCGCAGATTTTCGTCGCCGTCGTCCGTCCAACCCCGTAGATCGAGGTCAGCGCGATTTCCGCGTGTTTATTCGCGGGAATGTTGACACCTGCGATGCGGGCCATTACTTACTCTCCCGGATATCTAATCGGCCCCAATCGCGGGGCCATTGTTGCTCGTCGCCGGCCTCAGCCCTGACGCTGCTTATGCCGGCCTTCGGTACAGATAACCCGAACCGTGCCCCGCCGCTTAACCACCTTGCAGTTGCGGCAGATCTTCTTAACCGATGCGCGTACTTTCATGATCACTACTCTCCGGTCACTGACGAGCGCGCGGTAAGCCGCGCAGCATAACAAGGAATCGCGGCTGGTGCACCCAGCGCGAGGGCATTAGCCGAACATGCCGCCGCCGCCCCGGCCATGATTCTTCAGGTTGGCCTTCTTCATGAGCGGCTCGTACTGATGCGACACCATATGCGCCTGTAGCTGCGAGACGAAGTCCATCACCACGACCACGATGATCAGCAACGCCGTACCCCCGAGATAGAACGGGACATTCCAATACAGCAACAGAAACTCCGGCATCAGGCATACGCCCGTAATGTAGAGCGCCCCTACCAGCGTTAGCCGGGTCTGCACCTTATCCAGGTAACGGGCCGTCTGCTGGCCGGGCCGGATCCCCGGCACGAACGCCCCCGACTTCTTGAGGTTGTCGGCTGTTTCACGGGCATTAAAGACCAACGCCGTGTAGAAGAAGCAGAAGAACATGATCGCGGCGCCAAACACAGCGATATACAGGGGGTTGCCGGGCGTCAACGCCCGTGCCGCCGTCTGCAACCATCCTACCCCCTCACCGAACCATTGCCCCATGGTTGCGGGGAACATGAGAAGCGCCTGAGCGAAGATGGCCGGTATAACCCCCGCCATATTCAGCTTGAGTGGCAGG
>CAJXKP010000072.1 GCA_913055565.1 uncultured Ectothiorhodospiraceae bacterium | reverse complement strand
CCCGGCGGCTCGCTACGCCCTACCGGGTGGACTTTCACCTCCAATCTCTTGCCGGCTTATCCCGGCGCTCTGGGTGTCCACTCTTTCACGCCTGCAGCAAGCAAACATCACAACGCCGTAAACCCGACAATCACTCTATGCCCTGCTTATGTTCACCGTCATACAGGAATAATGGTCCCCCTGTTTTGGGGATCCGAACGACCATCGCCGAATCTTCTTGGACGCCCGCAATATCCGTAGAACACTCTCCATCAATAGGACATCGTACCACCGTAACGAGCCTCTCGCCGTCTTTTTCTTCTATTCGCACACCAGGAGAATAGTAAGCGGACTCAAGTAGCGCCCTATATTTTACGATGACTTCGTTTGCAGACCTCTCAACGTTTTCAACCTCTACCTGGCTTAGAGGGTATGTTCCGTGTTCTGACATACCACACCCTATGATCAGCAACGAGATAGGGAGAAGTAACCGCTTTAACCACATATAAACCACCTACCCCGTTAAGCTGCTGCTTGCCTGCTCTTCGCCGGGGGAGGTTGGCGACCCTCGCGTTGTACTCTTCTTGTTGTTTTCCAGTTCTCGGATTGAGGAACCAAGCTCACGCGGGGTTTCGACTGAAAACCAGTCGTCGGCGTCAACGTCAACTCCGACAACTTGGTAAAAGAGATGACTCGCCCAAGAAGAACAATTGTATGTAACGCTCCAGCCGCGGCGTTTTTGAAGAAATGAGTTCAAGCGCTGAGTCCGCGCTTTCCCTAGACGATAGAATCTGCTCGCAGCGGCTTTGCGCCCTGCTTCCAGGCCAACTCTGACATCTGTCTTTTCTTTATTGTCAACTGTCCGGGGATGCCCATCAGGCCAAAGCCCGAAATACACGGTCTTATCACCCTCTTTGACGGTAATCCACGCGTGCCCGGACCTCATGGAATGGTCGCCACCTACCACATTGCTATGAATACCGAGGACAACGGGGCCAGAAAAAGTTGGTGCTTTGGATTTGCCTGCCATGGTTGTTCCTTTACCCTCATTCCTATATTTATTTTGTAACTCGCGCACCAAAAACCTGTCAATAGCTCTTAGCTGTTAGCCCCGATGATTCATCAGAGTCCGGATTCGTTCGATCTTCGGCCCAATCGGCTCAGCGCAAGGCCATACGGTTAGCGCACGGGCCCAGGTTGGCACGGCCATGGTGGGTTTTAAACGGTGCACCACGGCCAGTCAGGGGGGTGAGTGATCCGTGTGGCGCCTGGCAGAGCGAGCCGCCTCGGACTGGTTGGTCTGCCAGTAACCCCCAGAGTCCTATTCAACGACGGTGCTTCGCTCAGCCCGGCGCTGGTGGTGAGTGATGAAGGCGCTGCCAAAGGCGTTGCCAGTCATCGGCGGCGCGGTGTTCCAGGATCACCACGAGCTGACTGCCCGAGCGTTGCAGCCGCGCGGCGGCTTTGAGCACACGCTCGCGCAGCCGGCGCAGGCTCCAACCGTGGCCGGTGTGCTGCTCCATGGGCACGCGCAGCGTGTGCATGAGCTGGTAGGCAAGCACGCGCAGCGATAGCAGTACCTGATTGCGCGCGAAGGCGGCCTCGGTTTCCGTCTCGCAGCGCTTGGTGGTCGTACAAGGCAGGCTTTCACCGATGAGGCTTTTGAGCTCGCCCATGTGGGCCTCGGCCTTGCCGCGGCGGCGGTAGTGGGCAAGCACGTCATCGCCGCTGTAGCGGCTAAGTGGCAGGTTGGTAACGATGAAAAACCCGTTGCGGAACAGCTCCGCGGGGTGTTCTTGGATGACCATGACGACGCGGCGTGCATGGCCCCACGAGTCGGCGGCGTACCTCGTCTCCCGCGTCCACTCTCGGGGTGACTCGGCCGGCCGCCCGGGCCCACGGCTGCGGTGCGGGGCAAAGTGCTGCTCGAGGCGCTGATTGGTCTTGAGCCGCACCACGTAACCAACGCCCTCGGCCTCCAGGGCGTCGAGGGTTGCGCCGTCACAGAAACCGGCATCGAGGCGGATCTGGATGTCATCAGCGAGCTCGGCGCGCGCCTGGGCGATGAGCTCGGTCAGCCACGTCGCGATGCCATCCGCCGGGCCGGCGTTGCCGACGCGCAGCCGGGCCCCGAGCAGATCGCCCGTCTCGGCACAGGAGGCCACCAACGGATAGTGGACGCGCTCGCCGACGTGGCCGTTGGGCGCCGAGCCCGGCTGCTCGCCATGCGCGAGCAGCGGCAAGCCGTCGATATCGATGGTTAACCGCCGCACACGCCGCCCGCCGTTGGCGGCCCGCAAGCGCTGGCCGGCCAGCGTCATCGGTGCCTTGTTAATGAGCGCTTGGTTCTCGCCGCGAGCAAGTAGGTCTAATAGCCGAGCGAACGTCGGCTGCGAGGCCAGCGCCTGCCCGGCCGCCGCCTGACCCCGTGCCTCGCTGGTCGCCATCGCCAGCAGCGGGTCCGCGCGCAGGCGCTCGGCATCGCTTTGATCGCCCCAGCCTTGAGCGATCATAAGCACGAACGCCCGCAACAGCGTCGCCAGGGAGTAATCGACCCGATCCTGACGCCGCGGATCGTGCAGTTGCTCGCTCAACGCATCGATGATCCCGCTGGCATGGAGCGCCTCGGCGCCCAACAGAAAGCCGGCATCCGAGCTCACCCGTTCGGGGCGCGCTTCAACGCGAATCGAACGGTTGAAAGCGGGCTGGCCAAGCGATAGCGTTTCACCCAAGGCGTGACCTCGTTGCTGCTAACCGTGTTTCACCTATCTCACTGATTATACAGCGTCTACGAGGTCACGCCGACCTTGTTCTAAGCCTTCCAGTGAATCATCCGGGGTCCCGGACCGGCTAGTGGGCCAGCAAGGCAAATCCCCTTTTTTGACGAGGGGGCTTCGCTCAACCCGGCGCTGGTCAAGCAAGTAAGGCGCGGTAGGGCCGCCGGTTACCCGACGCCCCCCGCACAGATCCGGACGTGCGCTACTAACGCATCCGGCTCCTGCATCGGGTCAGACGCGAAGCCGCTGGTTTGGGTAAGGATGGAGAACGCGCACCGTGGGGATGTAGCGTCGGACCAGGCGCTGAAACCGATGCCACGGCAGATCGGCCGTCTTTTGGCTACGGCGTCGTAACGCCCGAAACCAGTAGCGGTTCACGGCCGTGCGGAAGGTTTGCAGGGCCTGGTGGTTATCCGGGATGGCGTGGTAGTTGAAGAAGCCTTGTACCACGCGGTGCAGCCACCGCCCCACGACGTGGGGATCGCTGTGGCGGTACCGGTACAACACGTGCTTGATCTGGTGGAGCTTGGCACGCAGGCGCTTAGCCATGCTAATGCGCTTGAGCTTGAAGCCACCGTCGCGGCGGCGCTGCGAGCAGATGTGGGTGAAACCGAGGAAGTCAAACGTCGCCGGTTTCCCTTGCCCGCGGCGGCGCCGATTGCTTCGGGCGAAGCGCCCGAATTCGATCAGCCGCGTCTTGTCGTCGTGGAGACCGAGCGCGAAACGCCGCAACCGGGCATCGAGTTCCCGGTGCAGCTGCTCGGCATCCGCCTGGTACTGGCAACCCGCCACCGCGTCATCGGCGTAACGCACCACATAGACCTCACCCCGAGCGTGGCGTTGGCGCCACTGCTGCACCCATCGGTCCAAGGCGTAGTGCAGGTAGATATTGCCCAGTAGCGGGGAAATCACCGCACCCTGCGGTGTACCCACCTGCTGTTTGGACCGACGGCCGTTCTCCATCACGCCGGCTTTGAGCATGCGCTCAATCAGCCGGAGGATACGCCGGTCGGCGATTCGGACTTCGAGCAGGCGCATCAGCCAGTCGTGGTCGATGCTGTCGAAGAACCCGGCAATGTCCGCGTCCAGCACCCAGTTCACCCGCCGGGTGGTGATCGCCATGTAGACCGCGTCGAGGGCCTGGTGTTGATCCCGGCCCGGGCGGAAGCCATAGCTAAACCCGACGAAATCCACCTCGTAGATCGACTCCAACACCCAGACCAAGGCCTGTTGGACGACCTTGTCCTCGACCGTGGTCACGCCCAACGCGCGCTGTTGGCCATCGGGCTTGGGGATGTGGACTCGCTTCACGGGTTGGGGCTTGTAGCGGTTGCTCTGGATACGCGCGTGGAGATCGGCCAGCCGGGCCGGCAAATCCTCCCCGAAGCGCGCCCAGTCCTCACCATCGACCCCCGGCTTCGCCTGCCGGTTGAGCGCGTAGTACGCCTGTTCCAACAGCTCGGGGGAGAGATGGTGTAGCAGGTTGGTGAATCGCAACCGGCGATCCTGTCTCGCCGCTTCACGTAGCCGCGTCAGTCCTGGCGGCGTTTGCCCCATGCTCTGCGTCATGGTCACGCCCGCACCGACGCCGCTTTCCCTCTGCCAAGGCCCTTCGCTCCACCGGCTCCGCCAGCGAGCATCAATCGCGTTGTTGCTTGCCTTGTGTTCACCGGCTTCCTCACTACTATGGCCTTGTCCGACTTCCTGCCCGCCCTAGCTCCAGACTTCGGCGTCCGCCTTCCCTGAAGCCGCCTGGGCTGGGCCCAGGCCACGGGCAGGACCTCCCGGGTTCCGCACAAGAGACATCCATACATGCGACCGGTCTATGACTCCGGGGAGCCGACGACTGACTCGCGGCTAACGCCAGCCGCCGTGTTGCCTTCCCCTTCACCCAACAAGGTCGGCACTCCCAAGGGATTGTTCTCGGAGCTCAATACGGTGCCTGCACGTTCCCCTGTCAACGCTTAGCCGCGGCCCTCGCGGACAGCGACCCATGACTCGGGGCCCCGG
>CAJXKP010000071.1 GCA_913055565.1 uncultured Ectothiorhodospiraceae bacterium | reverse complement strand
CTCTCCAATGAGCCGCCTTGGCAAGCTTACGCCCACGACAGCGGCCACTCGGTTGCTGCGAGGCACCTGACGGCTCCCTCACCGTCGGCGCACTGTCGCACACCACCGCGTTACCAAACGCTATAACAGGACGCGCCGCTAACCGCCGCTCATCGGGAACAACAACTTGGCATCACCGATGCCCTTCATAAAACCGTTTAATAGGGGTCAAATCTATGCATAAGCACGAAAGCAGCTTGAGAGACAGATGGTAGGTCTTGCGGCTGTAACTGCGTGACGCGGGGGCCTGACGGGCGTTGTGGGGGATAGCCTTTGCCAGGGGGCGTGGTTTGGGCGCTTGGCTATGGAGCGGCGCGCCCACGCTTCCAGCTGATGGAGGTCACGGCCGATGAAGTTGATCAGTGGCGCAGCCCTCTGGGTCCGGCTGGCCATGAATTCGGCGTCTTCGAGATACTCGTGAACGATAGGGTTACGAACCTGGTTAACGTCATCGACGACAGCCACCTCGGCGGGCTCGTCGCGCGGTGGCGCTAGCGCGCGGCGTCGGTGTTGAGATACACCGTTAGTGAGGGGTTACTAGCTGGGCACCTCGGTCTGCCCCCGCTGCGGCAGGCGGTTAACCTCCGCGCCGATCTCGCCCCAAGCCGTATCCAGTTCATAAGCCTTTTGCAAGTTCATCCATAGATCGGGCGAGGTACCAAAATACCGCCCGAGCCGCAGTGCCGTGTCGGCGGTGATATTGCGCTTGCCAGCGAGGATCTGGCTGATCCGGTTGGGCGGCACCTCCAGCATGCGCGCCAGTTCCGCCGCGCTCAGGTCCAGCTCGTGGAGCTCGTCAGCCAGAATCTCGCCAGGATGAATAGGGGTGCGTGCCATATCTCGTCTCCCTAGTGATAGTCCACGATCTCGACATTTTCGGGACCGTCCCCCTCGGCCGGCCATTCGGAGCAAATCCGCCATCGCGCATTAATCCGGATGCTGTACTGGCCTTGTCTGTCGCCTTGGAGCGCTTCAAGCCGGTTGCCGGGAAGCTGGCGTAGATCGCCCAAGCCGGTAGCGGCCTCCAGTAGCCGGAGCCGCTTTTCGGCCTGGCGCCGGAACGGCTCGAACGCTGCGACGCGCTCACCGGCGGCAAAGCGCGCTGTCCGCTTGTCCCGATAACTGCGGATCATGACTCAGCTTACTGCGCATGACGCGATACGTACAGCATACTCACGCGGAAATAAGGGTCAAATCCATGCATAAGCACGAAAAGGCGGCTTTAAAGACAAATGATAGGTCTTGCGCTGTAACGCCGGGAAGCGGAGGCTGCGGGGCGTTGGGGCGGTCAGCCTTTTTCAGGGTTCTTGGTTTGGGCGCGTGGCTATATACCGGCGCGCCCACGCTTCCAGTTGATGGCAATCACGGCCGATGACGTTGACTACTGGCGCAGCCCTCTGGATCTGCAAACGGGGAAGTGGAGTCCACGTCCTGCTTCCCGCCTCGGCATGCCCCCAGTCGACTGAACCGACCGCGAGTTCCTTACTGCGGGAGCGGCCTCCATCGATGTCCCCTTCTTGCCGCGTCGGTTGAAGCGGCCGCGTCGTCAATTAGCGACATGGTCGTAAATCGCCGTATTTAAACAAAAAAACGGCTTTCTGCTCGGCAGCGGAGAGGGCTCGCTTGGAGTTATCACCTTCCGCGACGAAACTGCATGCAAGCACGGTCATACGGATGCTCCTGCTATCCAATGCCGGCTTTAACCGTAAGGCGCGGCAGTCATGCCGGTGCTGACTCCTGGCGCGGACTCGCCGGAGACAAGCATGGCCCAGACGCCAGCCCAGTAGAGGAGAGAGTACGATGCGGCTGCGAATGAACTTCGTCGGTAGCAGTTTTGCCCTGGCGGTGATGACGGCGCTCGCCGTTGTCACCCTCCCCGCTCATGCCTCGAATAGTATCGAGGGGGTGCTCGAAGTCGAGGTTGTCGATTACCTCCCCAGCGAGGATGAGGGCGCCGCGGCACATGATCAGTCTGGCGCCGCCGCGCAGGACGGCGAGCACCAGCAAGGCTACGCGGAGTATCACTACCGCTTGCAGCGCGACGACGGCAGCGAGGTCATCCTCCAGGGCGAGGACGCGCTCGCAGGCTATACCAGCGGTGAGCGCGTGGCGGTCCAGGGGCGGATGGTGTCGGCAGCGGGCGCACCAGGCCCGGACCGCATGGCCGTGCGCTCCGTAGAGCGCCTCGAGGACTCAGGCGATGGCGTCGCCCGGCAGGGCGTTGCGGAAGACCACGACAGTGACGGCATCGAAAAGCGCCGGGTGCTGGGCATCGTGGTCGATTTCAAGGACTCGGACACGGGGATCAGCCGGGATGATGCCCGCAACGCCATTAACGAGGCGGACGAGTATTTCAGGCTTGCATCCGGCGGCACTGCCGACGGGAGCGGCGGCCAGTTGGGCTTCGTCCCGCCATCCAGCGGTCCGGCAGTCGTTCATGTCGACCTGGACATCAACGCGAACGGTTGCGACTACCGGGGCTGGAGTGACGCGGCGAAGGACGCGGCCAAGGCCCAGGGTGTTGATTTCTCCCCTCACCAGCACACGGTTTACTTCTTACCGAGAGGGCCCACCAGTAGTTGTGGCTGGGACGGACGCGGTGAGCTTGGGTGCTCAGACTGCACGGCCTGGGTACGCGGCTGGAGCGCCGAGACGACCGGCCACGAGCTTGGGCACAATCTCGGCATGCACCACAGCAGCGCGAGGTCAGAAGCCACCGGCAATCGCGACGAGTACGGCGAAAGAACGTTGATGGGATCGTTCTACGCGTTCCTCAATCCGCCCCACCGGGACTTCCTGGGCTGGTACGACGAGCACCCAGACGGGCTGGCCGTCGTCGAGGCCGGCGAGGAGACGGTGACCATCGCCGGGATCTCAGGGCTGAACGCGGATTGGGCTGAGCCCCACCCCCACGGCGTGAAGGTCCCAATCGGCGACAGCGACCACGCCTACTACGCCTACCAGTTGGACGAGGACCCGGGCGGTTCGACATTCGGCTGGGAGCTGGACTTTAACTTGGTCGTCATTACCCGCACGGATCCGGATCGCGGCCCCATGGGGTCCATGCAGCGCGAGATCCTCGGCGAGGGCGAGAGCTTCCACGACGCGGAGCACGGCATCCGCTTCACCATTGAGGACATCAGCCGGAACCCCATCGAGGCCACGCTGCGCGTGGAAAACGGCGACGATCTGGTCGCCGAGGACGTCGCCTGGACCATGGCCCCGGGGCAAACCCACAAGGGCACGCTGGAGGCGTCCAAGCCCAACGGCACGGAGCCGAGCTTTAGCAAGATAAGCGGCAGTGACCAGGGCCAGGCCAGCCTAAGCGGCGACGGTAGGTTTACGTACACCGCTCACAGCGACGCCGAGGGCAGCGACGCGTTCACCTTCAAGGCGAGCACTGGGAATCAGTCCGCCGAAGGCGAGGCCAAGATAACGTTCAACCAGACCCCGGAGGTCAAACCGCTGGAGCTCAGCGTCGATGCGGGCGCCGCTACGGAGGGCACGCTACCGGCCAGTGACGCCGAAAGCGAGATCCGCGACCTGGCCCTCACGGTCACGAAGCCACCGCGCCAGGGGGCACTGGACGGGCCCAAGGACGATGGCAGCTTCACTTACACGGCGAATGAGGGCAGCTCGGGCACCGACACCTTCCGCTACACCGCTGGGGATGCCTACTCGGAGTCGGAGCCCGCTGCGGTCACCGTTACCATTGAGGCTGATGGGGACGGTGACTCCGGTGGTGACGACTCCGGTGGTGATGACTCCGGCGGTGACGACGCCGGTGGTGGTGACTCCGGCGGTGGTGACTCCGGTGGTAGTAACAGTGGTAGCAGTGACAGTGGTAGCAGTGACAGTGGCGGTAGTGACGAGGGTGGTAGCGGCGGTGGTGCCCTAAGCGCCCCGTGGGTCCTGCTGCTCGGCTTGGTAGCACTATTCTCAGCCGCCCGGCGCCGGCGGTTACCGCAGCAGTATTGAGCCACTGTTGGTTTAGCCGGTTGACAAATAGCGGTCGGGTCTAGTCATGAGCATAAAAGCTGCATCGGCGCAGGTCCGTTGGGTGAGAATCCGAGCGCTATTGGCGAGAGGCGGTAGTCAAAGGGCTACTTACCGGCGTAATACGGTCCAACTAGCGGGTTAGCGGGGTTGGTAGAAGAATAGTTCGGGGGACCTAGGACCATGGATGCCCGCGGGGAAGCGGCGGGATTCGCCGTTAGAGCTTGCTGAGTGGTCTGCGGCGAGTTGCTTTTTCTCGTGGATTTAACTGGCGCGAAGGGGCCCGTGCCTGGGCATGCTGTCCCTCCAGAAGTTAGCTTAGGCATTTGTTGAGGAGGTAGACGGCGACCCAGACTGCCGCGAATACGACTGCCACTAGCATGTAGGCTTCGGGGAACGCGATAAAAGTTGTAGCTGCCGCCAGCGCTGCAATCAGGTGCGTGACCAGATCCATTAGACAGCCCATCCCGCATCCCGCAAGGGCGCCGTCGATATGTGATTCCTGATTGGTGGTGGGCACTCGCGATCGCCGACCAGCGGTCGTCGCGATGACGCGACCACAGTCGGGGCATTGGGATGGCCCTCTATCAAATCGGAGGTTCAATTCGGACAGAAGTTCGTCGGCATGCTGTCTATACCGGCGCCATGCGAGCGACCCTGCGAATAAGAGAGGCCCGATGCTATGCGATGTCGATGAGGTCATCGGACGCCGCGGGGTTGACGGCGGGCTCGCGACCAGTGAAGGGCGGCCTTACCGGAATCAGCACCCCCACCGCGGCCGATGCGAGCGGCGGGAACGTCTGGCCGCCGATGGCCATGCCTTAGGCCGGCTAAAGATCGCCAATAGCCGGCCACCTATAACGAGCGCGCGCGGCGAGTCAGGCAAGCGCCCCCGCGGCCGTGGCGGCGCGCCGTCGGTGGCACGCCACCAGTGCCACGGCCAACAGCGCCAGCAGATTCAGCCCGCCAACGGCGCCGCCTCC
>CAJXKP010000070.1 GCA_913055565.1 uncultured Ectothiorhodospiraceae bacterium | reverse complement strand
GTGTCTTTGCAGTAGACTTGGATGTCTCGCCCGTCTCGCGGCGCCGTCTCAATCGGTTGCCATTCGCTCATCGCCTAAACCTCTCATTGTCCGCCTCGCATTCCACGCACCGCAGAACCGACCCCAGAGCCCGCCGCTGGTCAGGGATGATGACGCCGCAGTCGAGGCACGTCTCGCGCGACTCAAAGCGTGGCCGTTGCCGCTGGCGGGCCTCGGCGTCTTTGTTTGCTTGTTGTTGCAGATCAGCTGCCAGGTCGCCGTCGTCAGCCATCGTTACTAACTTGTTCGTAGGTCCGCCAGAAGATATCGGGCTTGCATGGATACCGCTCGCCCTGGACTCCGGTGATGATGAAGTCACCAGGGCACACGGTATGCCCGCCTTCCAGCGTGTCGATCCAGCCGTGGTCGTGCATCAGCTCGCCGCACGTACTACAACGCTCGTTGCCGTCCACGTCCGGGTGCCGATAGCGACGCACGATCGCTCCTTCGAGGAACTCTTGGCCTGTGGAAACTCCGTCCTCGGGATGATCGCCGTTGCACCACCATTGATGAGCTTCAACTACGACTGGTTTTTTACGTACTTTCATCTTTCCGGCCCTCCGCTTTTGCGATGGCTTCAATGGCTTGGTCAATAGATCGGCATAGCTCCCCATCCTTTTCGACCTGGCCCTTAGCAATACAGCTAGCTGCAACTTCGCTCATGTATTTAGCCGCCTCCAACAGCTCAGGCGCGGCGGCGATGAGTTGGGCGTTGGCCTTTCTGGGTCCCTCCCCTAATTCCGTAAGCTCGCCGTTAACAAATGATTGGTAATTTTGGACTTCTGCGACCATCCAGCCGTCATTGTAATCTGTCTTACAGCCATCTCCGCTGTCCCCGCCTAGAGGGCCATATATGGTTGTGTAACTATTAGTGGCTTCCCACGGACCAGGCGTATTGTTAGCCATCGTTGCTCTCCTCATCGTCGATCCACTTCGCTTTCTTTAACCGCACGTCGCCGCGCCCGGAGTCGAGCGCCTGTTTGACCTCGCCCCGTATGCCGGCCTCGGTTGCGAGCCGCGTTCCCAGCGGCGCGCATCCGTCGTATTCCAGCGCCACTATGACCTCGACGCGCGTCTTAGCCATTGTCGTGTCCTCCGATTAGGCGCCCCGAAGGGCGCCACTGTGGGTTTAGAACGGCGGATCTTCGGCGCTGCCTTGCGTCGGGGCATCTGCCTCGCCGCTCGGCTGCTCATCGGCGCTGTTGACCGCCTCGGGCGGTTCGTTCTCTAGCGCCTGCGGCGCGATCTCGGCGAGCACTTGTCGGTAATACTCCGGCGTTACACCGCGCTTGCGACGCCAGTAGCCGTCAGTGGTAACGGTGCAGCGCGCGCTATGGATGCGGCTGTCATAAGGCACGCCGGCCACATCGCAGCCGCCAGTAGCCTCGCGGTCCATGTGCTCCGCTTCGTCATCGCTCGCCTGCTGTGCCGGCTGTGCGTCGCCCTGAGCCGGTGCCAGCGACGCCACCGTCTCGGCAGCGGAAGTCGTGGCCTCCGTAGGCCGCTGGCGCTGCGCGGGCTGCGTGGCGGCTACGTCTTCCAGCTCCTCGGCGGACTGATAGCCCAATGTCGCCTCGGGGCAGTAAAGGCGGATGAGGAACGAGGCCGCGCGGTAACTGAGCATCTGCTTGGGCATGGACTGATACTTGGGGTTTTTCGTCCAGCCCTCGGCCTTCGCCATCGCCATGTCCGCCGAGGCGCTGACCTCCTCGCCTGTCTCGGCCAGCTCCGCGCGTGCGGTTACGCCGAGGCTGTCGCCCTGGCCGTGTTCATCAAACCGGATACGCCCGCGGAACACGCCGAGGCGGTTAGCGCGGCTGATTAGCCATTGCGCTTTCCAGCCGGCGGTTCCTTGGATGATCACGATATTTTGGCAGACCATCAAGGGATCCTCGCCGAGCCGCCGCGCCATGTGCAGTGCCAGGAAACAATCGGCGGTTTGACCCTGCATGTGCTGTGGCACCAGCCGGCTACTCGCCAGCATCTTGGCGACCCGCTGCCCCTGCGCGAACGCCTCGGGGTCCATCATCATGTCTACGCTGCCACCGGCCACCTGTTCAACGGCCGCGGCCATCGGCTCCTGCGTCTGGTCTTGCTGCTCGATCTCGTTAGCCATTGTCTTGCTCCTCCTTACTCCTGCTCGTCTTGCCGCCACGCCCAGCCCGGGCGCGTAAGCGGCTCGATGTGGGTCCAGTCGCCGAGTTCCTCGCGGTGGGCGTACGTCTCGAGGTCGCGGCGGTATAGCCGCCGGCCCTGATCCCGGTCCTCGCGCGTTAGCTCGTAGACGTGGACCGGGTACTTGCGCGCCGATAGCGTTGAGCTGACGACGATGAAAACCGACGCCGGCTCGCGGCCGTAAACCGGCGTGAACGCATCCACGGCCCAGGCGTCTTGGACGTGATAGCGGTAGTCATGGACGCTGTTGGCGAACCGCTCAATCTGTCCGGTGATCTTGATATCAGCCACCAGCGGGCGCTCGGGCATCATCAGGTCAGGCCGCGCCTTACACCGTAGGCCGGTCTCGGCATCCGTCCACCAGATGCTCGGCTGCGGGATCGGCCCGGCGTCCATGATCTGCCGGACGACTGGGTGAGCCATCGCGGACTCCATCATCAGCCGGATCTTGCGCCAGTCCGCCGGCGACAGGATCTCTAGGCCCTCGCGGTCGGCGCGGTCGCGGATTTCCTGAGCCTCGGACTTACCCTCTTTGGTGTTCTTTGGCTTGTCCGTGTCTTGGATATAGCTCTGGTTAAAGCGGCCCGGCTCCAACAATAGCGCCTCGAACGCCGACCCAATGTTGACCTGGCTGGACGCGTCCTCGTCCTCGGGCGCCGCCGCGTCCCACGCCAGCATCGCCGGCGATTGCGCGACGAGATCAAGCCGCGACTTACTCACCGCCGGATCGGCGTGGTACGCCTCCGACGGGATGCCGTGTAGTAGCTCGTGTTCTGCCATTGTCGCCTCTCCTGCTTTGTCGTTGTGTATTGCCTAACGTATACTGGCCGGGAAACGATGTAAACCCCTTACAAATTAGCTCGGAGATG
Source organism: uncultured Ectothiorhodospiraceae bacterium (assembly GCA_913055565.1). Classification (GTDB taxonomy): domain Bacteria; phylum Pseudomonadota; class Gammaproteobacteria; order Nitrococcales; family Nitrococcaceae; genus CAJXKP01. The sequence continues at coordinate 2,110 of CAJXKP010000070.1, read as the reverse complement.
ACAATGCGAGACAACCCGGCACGGTATATAGCCGACCAGCTTGGCGGCTACAAGCCCGCAGCGCGAGCGATCAGCAACGCCGCCGGCGCCACGCTCTACCCGCACCAGCTACGTCGGTGGGCTAACCGCCGCCCATGGGGCTCCATCCCGCCGCGCTGGCACCGGCCGATCCTGCTAGCTGCCCAGCGCGCGCACGTCAGTATCAAGGCAGCCGACCTGATCTCGACGGACTGGCCCGACTGATTGTTAGCGGGGTGTTTACAGGGTTAGGTTGCCGGGCTAGTATTAACGCGACGCTAACAGATAACGCAGAGGGGCAAGACGATGCGCGAAGAAGACCGAGCAGCCGCCGCCGCCGAACGGTATTGGGACCGCCGCGAGCGCGAGGCCGAGCGCGAGGCTGGGGCCAAAGAGCAACAGGCCGAGCAAGTGATCGACGAGCTATGGAGCGGCGCGCGCGAGCTCGCGAGCGTGATTGAGACGCGGATTACGCCGGAGCGTGCCGAGCAGTTGCGCCAGCTAGCGCAAAACCAGCTCAGAGAAGGCAAAGGGCCGGGGTTGTGGGACATCCTGCAAGACATGATCGTTGATGACGCAGAGGCCGAGGCCGGCGTGAAGGGGGAGCGATGATCTACGACGAGGGCAAGGGTGTGGCCTACGTAACGCCGATCCAGGCCGGTGAGCTGCGCGGGTTCACCGGCCACGTAGGCGAGCTATGGGAAGCTATTATCGGCGGCTGGGGCCGGCCTCTGGCCGTCGATGCCGAGGCGATGCCGAAGGAGGCGAGCAACGATGAGTGAAGACATGATCGACATTAACGCCGAGTGCCGGACGCGCGACGGGCGCCCGGTTCGTATTTACGCAACCGACGGTGCAGATGGGGCTAAGGTTCACGGTGCTTTCTGGCATGAAGGCTCGGAGAGCGGTTGGGTTGCGCGTAACTGGCTTTCTAACGGCAAAGTCAGTTACGGCGAGAAAAACGCGTTAGACCTCATCCGCGTCACAGTCGCCGACCAGATGCGCGACCAGATTCCGTGGGATTGGCTGCGCGATGACATCGTGGCGGTGGCAGCAGACCCTGTGATGAGTTGCGGCGGCTCTAATGTCCTCTGGTTAGGTTTTACTACCTGCCACGTTACTGATTGCTCAAATGTATTGAACGCATCGGATAGATGGGTTTTGACAACCAATGGCCGCAGGATGTCTCTGGCAAACGTCAAAATGCCAGAGGTCGACCCCGCCCGCTGGCGCGAGACGCTGGTTTATCGGCCAGGAGTCGAGACCGATGACTAAGCGAGCAACAGCGACCACACGCCGCCGCGGCAACAAGTACGGGGCCCAGGCCGTCTACGCCTGCGACCGCTGTATGCAGACGATCACGAACCCGGACAACCACCCGTCGTCATGCGCTGGCGAGCCGGTGCGGTTCCACAGCAAGACCGAGGCCCGCTACTGGCTCGTCCTACGCGTCGATGAGCGGGCGGGCGTGATTAGCGGGCTCAAGCGGCAAGCGGCGTTCCCGCTCTACGGCGCCGGGCCACGCAACGGAAAGCCGGTCACGACGTATTACGCCGATTTCGTGTACTTCGACCAGTACGGCGACTACCGCGTGATTGACGTTAAGGGCCAGGACACGCGCGTTAGCCAGCTCAAGCGAGGTTTCCTGCAAGCCGAGTATGGCGTGACTGTGGAGCTAGTGACGAAAGGGCAGGGCAAATGACGAGCGACGAGTTTAACCGCGAGCTGGAACGCCGCGGCCTAAGCCAGCGCCGGGCCGCGCGGATCCTGGACCTGCACTACGTCACGACCAACCGCTACGCCAGGGGCCGGGCACCGATCACCGACGAGCGTGCGGCGCTGATTCGGATGCGGCTCGCGGAGTTCGATAACGGGTGGCGGTCTTAGGCGGCTAACTGTTTACAGCCTCGCTGCGACCGTTTACTGTAAACACTAAAGGGGAGTTATGAACCGGACCGAGTTAAGACAAGCTATTGACCAACGGGGGCTAACGGTAACGCGCGCTGCAGAAGTGCTAGGCGTGAGCCGCGTGTACCTGAGCTATATGCTCAACGGCCAGCGCCCGATCCCTGACGAGCAGTCAGCGCGGATC
>CAJXKP010000069.1 GCA_913055565.1 uncultured Ectothiorhodospiraceae bacterium | reverse complement strand
GCGGCCTTCCCTATCCGCCGATTCCAAACGACCAGGCTTTTCCTGGCGCACTAGGAGCCCAGCCCCCTGGGCGACCCTTCCAGAGCGTTGAATTCGCCAAGAGGGCTCGGCTCCTACGGCGCTATAGCCGCCGCCGATAGGGACGTAGGCTGGGATGGAGCGAAGCGAAATCCCAGCATTCAACTGCCCGAGCCGGTCCAGCCGCTTTTTGCGGAGAAACCATGCCCCTAGCGTTTTCTCGCGTCCGTTAGGCGGCCTGATCGCGGCGGCTTGGTGCCGCCAAGGGCGCGAGCCGCGCGATGCGGTTACGCACTGCTTGCGCCGCCCACCGGCGCTCGAAGGCTGCCGCCATCATCAGCGCCAGCAACATAACGACTGACCCGCGCGAGACGAGCTCCTGGATGGGTGCCACAAAGACGAACATAACCGCGAAGGACGCCGCGGCCCCCAAGACAGCCATCCCGATTTCCCCCGACCAGACGCGATCACGGACGGCACAGATGCACTCGCGCGCTAGCATCAGGGCCAGCAACGAGAACAACGCCAGCCCCAACAGCCCGAAGCCCAAACCGATCGCGAGATAGAGATTACCCAGCCGGCCCGGCACGTCGGAGACACCGCGGACGTCGGGCAGGGCCGGCGCGCCGGTACCCAGCCACGGCCGGTCCGCCATGACGCCCAGCCCCTCGGCCCATCGACGGAGGCGATCCACGGTGGGGGCATGTCTGGCCGCGGCGTCATCGGCACGCCCCTCCAGCACCAGCATACCGGCCTGGAGGGGCGTGGCGACCTGCCCTGCCCCGCTGTCCGCCTCCTGCAGCGCGGCGTAGAACCCCCCGCCCAGAGCGGCAATGAGCCCTATGCTGGCAGCCAGCCCGGCCCATTGGCTCCGCGTGATGCCGTACCAAACGGCAAGGAATGCCAACACCGCCATACCCGCCAGCAGCCCGAGCCAGGCCGTGGCGTACCCAGAGCTCACCAGCAAAAAGACCAACGGCACACTGAGCACCAGACAAACGGCGAACTGACAGGCCGGCCGCCAGCCTCGCCCCAGCCGTCGCACGGCCGCCACCATGCCAGCGATCAGGAACAGCAAGACGCTGACGTTAATGATCCCAGAGGTGCTGGTATCCCCCCGCGCGAACGGGGCGCTAACAGCGCCGGCATTCACCGCCTGCCAATCGACCTCAACGGCCAGATTCACGCTGCCGGCGACCAGCAGAACGGCCAGCAGGCCCCGCCAGTGCTGGCGATGACACGCCAGCCACCACGCCAGCGGCAGGCTCAAAAGCCCCGAGATCCGGAACAGATCGGCCCAGTGGAGCCCCGCCGCGGTAACCGTATCGATGCTCGGGAAGCTACCGCGCACCGCCAGGTAGCTTCCCAATGCGAAAGCCACCCAAGCGACGGGCATAGCCCGAACATCGCGCCAAAACCTAGGCCAGACCAATAGCGTCGCCACGATAGTCAGCGCGAAGCCGCCCAGTGCGCCCACCGCCCCAAAGGGCGCCGCGGCAACACAGATATAGAGCCCGGCCAAACCCGTGCGGCGCCGCCAGCACGGCAGGTCCGGGGTATTCTCGGAGCGTTTCGGCGGACAACCCAGCAGCGCCGACGGCTGCCCGCGCACCCGCCGCAGGGCCCGCATGGTGCGCCAGGCGGCTTTAATGAACACAAAGTGCGCCACGGCCAGCGCGATAAGGCCGAACAGCAACAGTACGTCAGGCACCCCGACCAGCGAGCCCCCCACGCCCACAACCCCCATCAGGGCCGCCAATAACGTCAGCAACGCCGACGTTTCCTTGGGCGAGTAATGGGCGCGCTGGAAGATGTGATGCAAATGCTCACGGTCGGGCGCGAAGGGGTTATTGCCCTTCATCAGCCGCCGCGTCATCAAGCTCAGGGTATCGATGACGGGCAGCGCCACCACCCAGGCAATGCCCACAGGCGAGACCCGATCCTGGCTGGCAATCAGCGCCAGCGCGAACCAGGCCGTGGCAAACCCGAGGAACATACTCCCGGCATCGCCGAGGAACACGCTGGCCTTGCGGCGCCACGGGTTGCGCATGTTGAAGATGAGAAAACCGGCGAGCGCCCCAAGCATGGGCGCCATCAAGGCCGGGGTAACGGCCGCATCCGTGATCGATGCAATCACCGCGAGCCAGGCCAGGGCAGCCAGGGACACACCGCCGGCCAGGCCATCCACGCCGTCGAGCATATTGACGCCGTTAATCAGCCCCACGACGGCGATGAGCGACAGAGGCAGCGCCCACGCGCCCAGATAGAGCGTACCGATGGCGGGATAGCTGCCTAACTGGGTCGCCTCGAGGCCACCCCAGACCACCACCATGGCCGCAGCCATCCCTTGGAACGCCAGCTTGAGCCAACTGGGCATGCCGTAGAGGTCGTCAACGATGCCCACGGCCACGATGAGGCAGGCGCCCGTTAAGAAAGGCGCCCCTGGCCAAACGGCGAGGCCGCTACCGACCATGAAAGCCGCGAAAACGGCAATACCACCGACGATGGGCACCGCGCCGTCATGCCGCTTGCGCCCACCCGGTCGATCCACCAGCCCCAGCCGCCTCGCCGGCCGCCGCAGGCCCATGACCAACACCGCGCTGACCGCTAAGGCGACTGTGGCCGCTAACGTAGCCTCGCCCATCAACTAATGAGCCCCCCAGTCACGCCACACCCGTGCGACAGCAGCTTTCGAATACGGCTTGTTATAAAGCCCCAAAACAGCGCGGAGGATAGCACCGACCCCTAGCGAGCGCACGTTCGTAGCCGTCAAGGGCGGAGTAGGCCGCAGCGACGAACGGGGCGACTTGCGGCTCCCACGGACCGGTGCAACGAGCCGCCCGCAAGCCACCGATGGCTCGCCAGGGCCGCTGGAACAACCGGCGCCACGACTGGCTCGATCATCCTGCCCATCTCGCAGCAGTGACCAACACCTGACCCCCTAGCCCGACGCCGGTTCGTGGCTTGGTGGTCCGCCGCCATTATCGGCATCGTTAGTCGCTCCATTGCCCGGGGCGCGCCCGTAGACATCGTCGAAGCGCACGATGTCGTCCTCGCCGAGATAGGCCCCGGACTGGACCTCGATGAGCTCGAGCGGGATAACACCGGGGTTTTCCAGGCAATGGCGGGTTCCCAGCGGAATATAGGTGGATTCATTCTCGCTGAGGAGGAAGCTGTCGTCCGCGCGATACACTCGGGCGGTGCCGGCCACGACCACCCAGTGCTCAGCGCGGTGGTGGTGCATTTGCACCGATAATCGCTGGCCCGGATTCACCACGATACGCTTGACCTGGAAACGCGGCGCCTGCGCGATGCCCTGATACGAGCCCCACGGCCGATAAACCCGCTGATGCAGGCTGGCCTCCGAACGCCCAGCCTCCTGCAAGCGCGAGACGATGCGCTTAACGTCCTGCACCCGGTGGCGATCCGCCACCAAAACGGCGTCGGCCGTCTCGACCACCACCTGGTCCGCGAGCCCGACCGTCGCGATCAGCCGTCCGTCCGAGCGAACATACGAGCCCGTCGTGGCCTCGGCCATCACATCGCCGACTAGCACGTTGCCATCGTCATCGGGATCGGCGTGGTCATGGAGCTGCGCCCAACTGCCGAGATCGCTCCAACGGGCGTCCAGCGCGACGACCACGGCCCGGTCGGTATTCTCCATGACGGCGTAGTCGATGGACTCGCCTGGCGACGCGGCAAAAGCCTCGGCATCCAGGCGCATGAAATCCAGATCGCGCCGGGCCTTCGTACAGGCCGCCTCGACCGCTTCCGCGATCGCCGGCCGATACCACGCCAACTCGTCCAGATACGCCCGGGCCGAGAACAGGAAGATGCCGCTGTTCCACAGATACGTGCCCTCATCCAGATAGCGCTGCGCCGTGGCCGCGTCCGGCTTCTCCACGAAGGCATCAACGCGGCGTGCCTCGCCCACCGCCTCGCCGTAGCGGATGTAGCCATAACCCGTCTCCGGGGCCGTGGGCCGGACACCGAACGTTACCAGACGCCCCTCGCGCGCGGCCGGCAGGCCCGCCTCAACAGCCTCTCGAAAGGCGCCATCATCGGCCATGGCATGATCCGACGGCATCACCAACAGCAACGCCTCCGGGTCCGCTTCCAACGCCTGTCGAGCAGCGGCCGCCACCGCCGGCGCGGTGTTGCGCCCAGCGGGTTCCAGCAGCACCGTCGGCGATTCAGCCCCCGCCTGCCGGAGCTGCTCGGCCACCATAAAGCGGTGCTCACTATTGGCCACGGCGATCACGGCGCTGGTCTCATCCACCGCGTAGGCACGCTGTAGCGTCTGCTGCAGCAGACTCGTCTCGCCATTGAGGGCCAAAAACTGCTTGGGGCGCTGCTCGCGCGAGAGCGGCCACAGCCGCGTCCCCGAACCACCGCACAACAAAACCGCGTGGAGCATATCCATCCCTGCTTTTGAGTTATGCCACCTAGCCTACCTGCCAAGCGCTCGTTGTCACCCTGTCCCTAAAATGCCAGATCGCCGCCAGCCCAGGGTCCTACCCCACCCCTACGTTGAACCCGGAATCTTAGGTGGCTAGTCTAACTAGACTTAGTTCATCCAGAGGGTGCGATGGAAGTCTTCAACATCCATGAGGCCAAAACCAATCTCTCGCGCCTGCTGGATGCGGTTCAGGAAGGCGAGCCGTTTATCATCTCTAAAGCGGGAAAGCCGATCGCGCGGGTAACACGACTCGATGCCCCACGGCCGGAGACGGCAAAGCGGCTCGGTTTCTTAGCAGGACAGATCGACGTTCCCGAAGACTTCGACCGAATGGGCGAGGCCGACATCGCCGCTATATTTGGAGGCGATGATGCACCTCCTACTTGATACCCATGTCTTGCCGTGGGCAGCCGGGCAACCCGACCGCCTGTCGAAACAAGCGGTGGACCTCCTCGACGACCCCGCCAATACGCTTGTCTTCAGCGCCGCCAACCTGTGGGAGATCACTATCAAACAAGGGCTTGGCCGTTCGGACTTTCGTGTCGATGCCGCTGTACTACGTCGGGGATTGCTCGAAAATGGCTACGACGAGCTGGCCATCACCAGTAGGCACACCATAGCAGTCGGGCAATTGCCGTCTATCCACAAAGATCCCTTCGATCGGATCCTTGTGGCACAAGCCGAGAATGAAGGCTTGTTGCTGTTAACCGCCGACGAGACGGTCACCAGGTACCCCGGCCCGATCCGTCTTATATGACGACACAACTCATTTAACTTCAAGGCGCCGCTTAGAGTGGGAACTCGGTGCTAAGCGCCGAGAACTTGGACGCCGCTTGGGTCATGCCGGCGTGCTCGACAGAGCACAGCTGGCTCTCACCGTTTGCAGGAACGCCGTTACATAGCGACGCAGTTACTGCGAAGCGCAACCCCGAACCGGGCCTACGATTCGGGCCTAAGCCCCGCCTCGGAAATCATGGCCCACTAGCTAGCCATTTTCACGAGGCCTGGGAGTCCCGTGGCTGGACTTCGCGGACGATTTCCTCGCCATGCTCGCTTCGACTGATGGCCAGATCGTACTGGCTCTGCAGGTTCAGCCAGAACTCCGGCGTCGTGCCGAAATACCGTGCTAGGCGCAGCGCCGTATCCGCGCTGACACGGCGCTCGCCGTTGACGATAGCCGTAATCCGATTGGCCGGAACGCCGAGCGCGCCCGCGAGGGCACTCGCAGTCAGACCCAGCGACGCCATGAAATCATGCTGCAACACGTCGCCGGGCTGGGTCGGAGCGACCGGCGCCCCTTCCTTGTCGACGACGTCGTCAAAGTCCATCGTGCCAAGCTGCTCAATGCGAACCATCATCATCGCCCTCAGCCATTGTGGTAGTCCACCAGTTCCACGTCGTAGGCATCGCCTTCTTCCCACCGGAAACAGACACGCCACTGGTCGTTCACGCGAATGCTGTACTGCCCCGCCCGATTGCCGGCCAGCGGCTCGAGCCAATTCCCCGGCGGCACCCGAAGATCCTCAAGCGAGTGCGCACTATGGATCAGATCCAGCTTCTCGCGGGCTCGCTTGCGCAATTCCGGCGGCACGCGGCGCGGCGGCTTGCCCACGAATAGCGCCGCAGTCGCCTTGTCGCGGAACGACCGAATCATAGCGCCATGATATTCCGCATTACGCAACGCATAAATACATTTATATCCGGCCGGGCTCGACGAGCCATCTCCGGCATCGGGGCGGGGTGGCTTAGTGCAAC
>CAJXKP010000068.1 GCA_913055565.1 uncultured Ectothiorhodospiraceae bacterium | reverse complement strand
CCATGAGCGCACAGTACCCGCCCACGACGGAGTTGTCCAGCCGACTTGTGTGTCAGGGTCAGGATGCGGGGGAGTGCGACTCGTTGGCGACGCCGGGTGCGTCTTCTAGCGACAAGGCGTCTCAGTAACGACGTTGACGGACGATCCGTCGATTTATGGAAAGCGCGCTTTCGATTGTTTGCAACAAACATGGGGCTCCAGCCCGGCGGTTTAGTAGCATCTCGGGTTGGGAGATTTGAATCTGATAGGTAGGTTACGCATCCTCATTTCAAACAACCCTGCTCAGTGGTTGTTGTTATACCTGAGTCCGTTGGTCATCGGCGCCCTTATCGAAGGCTCGAAGATCATGATCATCCCCTTGGGCGCCTTCGGCGTTCTTGTTGGGCTCCTAGCTGGTGCGCCTTATTTCACGCTGCCGTTCAAGCTCGCGATTGGCAGTTCAGCCGCTGTTGCTACCGCCCTATTTATCCTGGGCATAAAGTTCCGGGCCCACCTTTGGGGCAAAATCGTTAACGTCTTGGGCGCCTATCTGTGGTGTGCGACTGGAGTGATCGGTTTCGGTCCCCACTGATCAAACAATGTAAACGGGAGGGTGAGCCAGGAGCGATCTGAAGCAACGACAGGCCTGGCCAAGCGGCGGCTGATAAGGGCGTCTTGTTTACGGGCGGCGCTTACGCCCGTAGCCACGTGCCGGGAACAGCGTTCAGCAGTGGGGGCTGTTTATGATCTACGCGTGTTGGCTCCTGGCGGACTAACGTGAAACCTACGATTAATCGCCAGGCGTATACTGCAGTACGCCTTTGTGGCGACTCGACGCCGTGTCGCCTATTGCGAGGCTCAGTCGGTTTCCTGCGGAGGTCGTTCCAGCTCTTGCGCATCGAGTTGGCGCGGCTGGTAATCGATGATGCATGGGGTGCCCAGGGTGTAGCCATCGCTGGTGATGAGCGGGCAGCCCGCGTAGAACCGGATGCATGGATCATGGGTTACTAGTGGATTGTCCGCGAATCGCGCGTCCCGGGTGGCATCCGGGACATATAAGATGTCGTTGCCATGGATGGCATGGCCGCAGAACGAGACGGCGCGCGGCAATTCCCTCTTGGCCAGGCCGTCGGCCGATTTAAACCATTGCCGTTGATCGTCCACCAGCGATACCAGCGCGGTCGGTACCTCGAGCAGTCGCCGGGCAAGCCGCGTCAGGACGTCGAAGCGCTCCTCGGGTGGCGTGTCCAGTAAGCCGAGGGAGCGCAGCGCCTCCAGACGCTGATTCCCGTCAACCGCTCTGGCGGGCTTATCGATAGTGGCGGGCCCCAATGCCCCTGTGACTGATTGGCCCGCCAACGACACGCCGCGGGCGACGTCGGCGTCGCCACCTGAGGACGGCATTGCGAGCAAATCCCCTTTGCCCGGGCCGGGTGCTACGCACTCCGGTGCGGCCGTGTAACCCCGAAGACACCGGGGGCGCGCGTCCAATCGGCGTAAGCGATGCCGGCACCGAGGCGGTTCGCCCGGGCCCTCTCGGGCCCTTATGACCTCGGGCCGCGGTGCCGCCGGAGCGAGGCTAGGGGCTCGGGAGGCTGAGGCGCATCCAGGCGTATCGTGCCCCCCTGAGCGGTGGACCGGTGCCACGTTCGTCGCTCGCCAAGGCCCCTCGTGTCACCTACCATGCACGGCTTAGGGATCGCCTGGCGGCGCGCGGCCGACGCGGGCTTGCCTGATGGACCCTCACCGTAGCAGGCACGCCACTGGACGCTGGGGCTGCAACCGATGATAAGCAGTTCGTTATTGGGACCACGGGCCGTGGTCCGGTGGCCGGACAATGACCCCGAGCACTAGCGGCCGTCGGCGCTGGCTCTATCTGGCTGGTCTGATGCTCGGCGGCGAGAGCATCTATATGCTCGCGTATATGCGTAAGACCTTCCAGACCAGTATGGAGTCGGTCCTCGACGTCTCGAGCACGCAGCTCGGTCTGCTCAATACGGCCTTCGGTATCCTGGCCCTGCTCTCCTACTTCCCGAGCGGCTGGCTGGCCGACCGATTCCCGGCGCGGCATCTGTTGGGCATCTCACTGGTAACGACTGGGGCCAACGGGCTTTTCCTTCTAGCCACACCCGGCTTCTACGGCCTGCTCGCGATCCACGGGCTGTGGGGGCTAACCAGTATCTTGATGTTCTGGGGCGCTCTGATTAAGGCCGTCCGCGAGTGGGGGCCGCCGCAGCGCCAGGGCCTGAGCTTCGGCGGGCTCGAGGCCGGACGCGGCGTGGTCGCCGCCGGCCTGGCCTCGTTGGCCACGGTGGGCTACGCACGGGCGGCCTCGGCGGAGGCGGGCCTCATGACGGTGATCTGGATCTACTCGCTGGCGCCAATGACCGCCGGCCTCTTGGTCTGGTGTCTGGCGTCCGACGCCATCGGCGATAACGGCCGCGGCGGGTCCGAGACCGTTGGTAAGCGGCTCGGGCGCGTCACAGCCGTGCTCCGACTGCCACAGGTTTGGTTACTGGCCGCCGTCGTCTGTGCGGCCTACATGCTCTACCTCGGCAGCTTCGCCTTCCCCGCCTTCGCCGAGCGGGGTTTCGACCAGACCAAGACGTTCGGCGCCACCCTCGGTACCGCCCGGGATTGGATGCGCCCGATCGCCGCCTTAGCTGCTGGGGTTGTGGCGGATCGTATGGCGCCGGCCCCGGCCATTACCGCTATCTTCGTCCTACTCATTGCGGTGTTCGCCTCGTTGGCGCTGATGCCAGTGAGCGGGCTTGGCCTTGGCGTCCTCTGGGCGCAGGTGTTGCTGGCCGCGCTGGCCGTCTTTGCGCTGCGAGCCATCTACTTCGCGGTACTGGAAGAGGCAGCGATACCGCTCGGCCATACCGGCACGGCCGTTGGCGTGATCTCCGTGGTCGGCTTTATGCCCGATGCCTTTGCCCATCTGCTCGCTGGCTGGTTTGCCGATAGTTTCCCGGGTGTCACGGGTTATCGGTATTACTTTGCCCTGCTCGCTGGTGTGGCGCTCGCCGGTTCGGTCGCCGCACGGGTATTGCGCCACCTCAATCGGCGCCTCGACGGCGTCGCTCCGGCCCGCTAGCCTCAGTGCGCTCGGCATATTGATAGCTGAGATCAGTACAACGGTACGCTCGGCTGTCCCGAGTTGGCGGGGCGCAACCTCGACGGTCGCGTGGTAACGATTAACGGGCTGCGTATCGCCGGGCCGGGGGGCAACTTTCAAGGCGCGGTCTGGCATCCGTGGCAAGGCGAACCGCGTTGGCCAACGCGGGCGGATTTCATTGCATCAATGGGGAAGGGCAACCGGCCCCCTGACGGCGGCCGTCTACCGCTGAAAAAGCGCGGGGCGATCTGGTACGAGGACTACCAAGCCCTAGCAGCCCAGCGGGCCGATGTGCTCGTCACCCATGAGGCGCCTGGCTGTCATCCCCATGGCTTTTTCGCCATCGATGAGTTAGCCGCGGCGATGGGCGCGCAGCTCATCATCCACGGCCATGTGCATGTGAGCTATCGCTTCGATTACGCCGATCGCGACTTGCAAGTGATCGGTGTCGGCCAACGCGGCGTCAGTGATGCCAATGGCCGGGTTATCGTTCCAGGCGACCTAGACGGCGAGCGGGTGCCGCGATTGATCGAAGCTCACCAAACGGACACGAGATTGCCGAGAGGCAGTCTTACGACTTAGATGGGCCCGTTCGCGGCAGTGGGGCACGAATGGGACCGATTGCACTTAAAACTCGATCCAGAGCCTTTTCCTGTTTCGCTGCCGCCCACTAGCGACAAAAGACTTCCCGGCCAAGCCGTAAGTGGCCGTCGCGACGGATCAGCATGCCCTCGTTTTCGACATCCGCGAGCGGTGTCGCAAGTCGTTCTCGCGCCGACGCTGTCAGGCGCGGGAAGCCGATGCGGGCGATGCCGTTGTTCATCGCGTCCCTGGGATCAAGGGGCTCACCGGCCTCGAGCACGGCCTGGACGAGAGCGGCCATGAGCTCCGTTTCGGCGACATGGTCCAGGTCGCGGATGCTATCGGGCAGGGGTGACCAGTCCCGTAGTGGGGGAGCCAGGAATTGCGTCGTCGTGCCGTAGAAAGGCGCGCGGTCGGCAAGGGTTCCGTGGTCGACCATTGCGGCGAGGCCCTCCTCCATGCGCCCGCGGATGCGCGAGCCCATGCGTCCTGCGCCAGCAGCGGTGAGTAACCGATCGCCGAGGACGTTGAAATGGACGGGCCCCTCGCGGGCGACCACACAACGAATGGCCGCTTCCGGGGCCGTGCCGCTGAGAGCATGGAAGTCATCGACCCCGTCCAGTCCGAGCCCGGCCGGATCGGTGGGCGTGTAATCGGTGACCCGCAACGGCGGCCGCCAGCGTTGGGGCGGATCGAGGGCCCCCGGATGCAGAACGGCCTGCTGGGCATCGGGGTCCGGCGAGCAGACGAGATCAACGTAGAAGGCCGCGGCGCTATCGAACAGTGAGTCTTCATCAGGCATCGTCGGGCTCCGGTAGAGCGAGCTCCAGCCCCAATCCCACCGCAACATGTTCCAGCATGGCCTCCTGCAGATAGGTCCGAGGCCCAGCGGCTAGACAGGCCTCGTCGAGGGCGTAGAACGCCTCGCCACAGCCAGCCGTGTCCAGGCGGTGTTGTAATGCCGCTGCCAGGGCCCGCGCCAAGCCTGCCAAGCCGACCGGTTCCCAGCGCTCACCGAGCCCATCGAGCCAGGGCGCGAGCTGTTGACCGGCGACTTCCGCATCGTGGACCAGGGCGTAGTGACCGGGCGCGTCTGGCGAGCCGAGCCCGAGTGCCTCGGCGTCCACCGCGTGCTCGCCGGGACCGCGCGCGACCACCAGAAAGAGCAGCGCCGCAAACAGATCCCGTTTTGGCTCCGCGTCGGGATTGAGCCCGAGGCTCTCAACCGCGCTCTCGGCGGCCGCCGCGACTTCGCCGTCCGAGATTGCCGGACGCTCGGCTGCCGCCCGACGGCTTAGCCAGGCCGCATAGCCCTTCTTCGCCAGCGAGGCGAGGGGACCCGCCAACCGGGCGACGACGGCGAACAGCAAACGCAGCAGCGCCACCATCAACTGGAACGCGAGTACCGGCAGGTAGAGCAGGTGCAGGTAGACGGCCTTCTGACCGCGGACCTGGACGCCGGCGAGCTTGAACGACGACTTACCCGGGCGGAACCAGTTCAGGGCACCCACCGGCGTTTTGGTGGAGACCGACACGCCGCTTTTGGAGAGGTTGAGCTTGGCTGCGTCGGGTCCGTAGCGGCCGCGCAGCACAAAGCGCCCGTTCTGGAGGGCAACCTGGGTGCCGCGGGTCAGGCTGGTGGAGAAGCGCACCCCCTGACTGGTGTTGGCGGTGGCATTAACACCGACGACGCGGGTCTGCGCACGCAGAGCCACGCCCCCGGTTCGTGACGCGCGCAGGTAGCGCCCGCGATGCTCGATGCGCTTCTGGCGCCCCTCGGCGTCCGTTTCGCCGATGCCGAACAAGCCCATGCTTCACTCCCTGGCCGCTATGCCTGGAGGCTAACCTGCGGTAGGCGCCGTCCGCACCCAATAGGCAGCATCAGCCAGTCCAATTCCCAAGGACGCAAGGCACGCTTGGCCCTAACGGTCTTTCGAAGACTGCCACACAATGTGCTCGTGACGTTCCCGTCCTGGGCTATGCAGCAGGACTTGCTAGCTGGATCCGGTAGGGTGGTCGTTTAGACCATGCCACTCGGCGAGCTGCTGGTTCATGCGCAATCGCATCCGCTGGTGGAGCACGCCTTCGAAGACAGTCTCGATGTCCGTGCTGTTGTCGACCAGGGGCAGGGCAGCTTGCGCCTCGATAAAGAAGCGTTCCTCGTCAGCCGTTCCCAAAAAGGCCTATTGCCACCATTCGGTGATGCGGTCCCGGGCATCGCTGAGGAGCACGGGCGCGGGCAGGCGCTCGGCCTTCTGGTTGTTGGCGCGTGGCGTGGTCGGCAGGAGGTTCCAGAGGTCATTGTTGCCCCAACGCGACCATGGAAAACAGTGGTCGACAGCGAACTGGCGGCGCCGCAGATCCGCATCGGTCCAAACACAGTGCACGGGCGTGCCCTCTCGGATGCGTTCGGTGACGCGGTCTCTCACAAGCCGGGGGTCGTGTTGCCCTGCCTCCCAGCTCAGCGCGTCATAGCAGACACCGGTGCTCAGGCGGGGATCATAGGTCCCCATCAGCGCGACTCATTCATTAACGATTGCCGGCTCAAGCCAGCAGGCGTAGCGGCTGCAGGCGTCCCAGATGGCGGTCGGGATTCGGATGGTCCCGAACCGCGCCAGCGTTTGGGCGTCCAGCCGGGCTGGTTGGGCCTGGATACGCGAGCTTGCCGTCTGGGTCTCGAAGAGACGGGTCTCGCTGCCCGGGTCTCGAAGATCGAAGTCAAGGTTTTCCGAAAAATATGTGTGCTTGCAAGACCTGACACTGCCCGCTGCGTGTGACACTGCCCGCTGTGCGGTCCCTGTTGCTTTTTCGGACCACTCGGCTACCGGGGAAGAGAGTGGACTGCTAGCATATGCTAGCAATAGGAAGCATGACACCGAGGTCGGGCTTATGGGCAGCATCAGCGTACGCCGTA
>CAJXKP010000067.1 GCA_913055565.1 uncultured Ectothiorhodospiraceae bacterium | reverse complement strand
CGGCGCCGCGGCCGAGAAATTAAAGTTGGCGCTGATTCCGCTCGTTGCCTCAGGCGGCGATACGCCCTTATTCAGCTGAAGATCGCTAAGGGTCCCTGTTTGAAAGTTATTGCCGGACGGATCCAGGGCATCAAAGACCTGCAAACGCTGGCCCTGCGGGTTCGTTACAAAACCCTCGCGATCGAGTGAGAACGAGCCGGCCCGGCTGAAGACCTGACTGCCGCCGTCATCAAGGGTAAAGAAGCCCTGCCCGCTGAGGGCAAGGTCCAGGTCACGGCCAGTGGACTCCAGCGCGCCCTGGGCAAAGTTATTCTGGAGACCTGCCACTTGGACGCCCGATCCCACCTCGGAGCTCGCGCCGCCGAGAGCGCCTGAGCTAAACAGGTCTTCGAACTGGGTGCGCGAGCGCTTGAACCCAGTAGTTTCCGAATTGGCGATGTTGTTCGCGCGCGTGTCCAGCTGCTGTTGCGCCGCCTCAAGACCGCTAAGACCAATATTGAATGCCATGTCGTTGCCTCCTAGCCGTCCGCGCTCACGCGCCGAATATTGTCAAAGCCTACCGAGCCGAGGTTCTCAAGGCCCAGATCGATATCATTGGCGTCTTTGCCGGGTGTCACACTCCGGACCTGATCGGATACCAGCACATTCGCCTCACTCAGCCCTGAATCGGTCTGGACCTCGGCCCGCAGCCCGTAGGTATCCGGCGGCATATTCGCACCGCCGTCTGAGATGCCATCCCACCGAAACTCAGCGAGTCCGGAACCGCTGGGGCCGAGCTCCAGCTCGCGAACCTTATTCCCGGCGGGATCGGTGACGGTCACCGTCACGGCCTGGGCCCCCTCGGGCACCTCTACCGCTCCCCTCACGGGATTGTCACCGGTAAGCACACCCTGCTGGGCTGGCGCCAGAACCTCGCGCCCGATCAGCCGGCTGGCCTTGAGGGTGTCATTACCAGCGAGCGATTGGCGCAGACCCTCAAACGACTCCTGCAGATCGCTGATGCCGTTGACCGTGCCGAACTGGGCGAGCTGGCCAACGAATTGCGCATTCTTTTTCGGGTCCAGGGGATCCTGATTCTGCAACTGCGTCGTCATGAGCTCCAGGAACGTATCCTGTCCGAGCTCATTTCCTTGGGATGCCGCGGGCGATGCCTGTTGCGTTTGACCGGCGCGTGTCGCCAGTGCAGCTATTGGATCACTCCCCTCCATCACGCCTCCTCGACCTAGTGGTCGCTTACTGACCCATGCGCAGCGTTCGCAGCATCAGCTGCTTGGCGGTGTTCATGACCTCAACGTTGGTCTGGTAGCTGCGTGCCGCTGAGGTCATATTAGCTTGGGCCTCCGCCATATTGACGTTGGAGCCGTACACATAACCCTCGTCGTCCGCCAATGGATGACCAGGCTCATAGCGCTTCTCCGGCGCGGCGTTGCTCTCACGGATATCGGTGACTTGTACCAGCCCGCTATCCGCCGCCCCAGATTGCTCACGCAGCACGGTCTCGAAAACAGGCATTTTAGCGCGGTAAGCAGACTCCGGATCGCCCGCTACCACATTGGCATTGGCCATATTGGAAGCGACGGTATTAAGGCGCAGTTTTTGGGCCGTCATGCCCGAGGCCGCGATATCAAAGATGCCAGAGTCCGCCATGGCTTACTGCCCTCCCTTCAGCAGCTCGCTCATGCCGCTGATCTTGCGATTAAGGATCATAAGGCTCGCCTGATAGCGCGTAGCATTCTCACCAAACGCCGCCTTCTCGGCGTCGGTCTCGACCGTATTGCCGTCCAGCGATGGCTGCATGGGTGTGCGATACTGCATCTCCGGGTCGCCTGGCTGGCGCCCTGGATCGATGTGACGGTTATTTGTCGTCTCCAGCTCAACCCGATTAGAGCCCGCCCCCGTAGCCCGCTCCAGCGCCTGGGCGAAGTCGAAATCGCGCGCCTTGTAACCGGGGGTATCGGCGTTGGCGAGGTTCTGTGCCAAGACCTCGTTGCGCTCGGCGCGCAGATGCAGCGCCTGCTCGTGCATACCGAAGACGGACTCAAGCCCTATCGCCATCGTTTAACCCCCTCCATCGCGTTTAATCGGTAGAATGCAAACGCTGTGCCACCAATAGAACCCGCACACGAAACAGCGTTTTACGATCACCTAGGTCTAGTTACGGCGACCATATCGGCAACAAGCTGCCGACGTATCGGCAAGCACTTGCCGCTGGGCGCGACCACCACTGCCCCAGCCTTCAACGCTCATCACTTTTATGCTTACTATCGGCAGATGTCGGCACGACTTAATGGCCTACGCCACTACTAGCTCTACGACCTCTTTATGGCACAGGTGTTGCAGCACCGTTGGTGGGCCGGCATAACGCTGACGCTGCGAGAGGCGCGATGATCCATCAACAACAGGAATCAGCCTGTGACAACCGGCATAGCACAAGACCTGCAGGGCCTATCGCTCAGACCGAGAATCTTGCGGCAGGTGCGATGGAGCGCAAGGCCGCCGGGGAGGCACTACCAACAATGATCAGGTGCCACCACAACGCCATGGCGCCAAGCGAGCGCCCATGGCTGTGTCCCACGAGACAGCGTATGCCCGGATGGCAACTCGCTCTCGCACTTGGCTTGATGCTTGTCCCACTGGCGGTCGCTACGGCGGAAGGTCAGATCGATCGCCTCAAGCGTTTGGCCACTGAACAGGCCCGGGCTATAGCAGCCGAGTCTTACCCCGACGCCACGCGCATTGAGGTCTCAGTGGACGACCTAGACAGCCGACTTAGGCTCGAACCCTGCGACCACCAGCCACGGGCGCAACCCGGCCCGGGCGCCAACGCAGCAGGACGCACCTCATTGAAGGTTCGGTGTGACAGTCCACAGCCATGGCAGCTCTACATCGCCGCTGAGGTCCAGGTCCTCGCCCCGGTATGGGTGGTTGATCGCTCAATCGGCCGCGGCGACCGCATCACGCGTGACCACCTGCGCCAAGAGTCGCGCAACATAGCTGAATTGAGACGCCCGAGCATCAAGGATCCTAAGAATGCCGTGGGCCGTACCGTCCGGCGGCGGGTCCACGCCGGTCGCGTGCTGTCAAGCAACGTTTTGAAACGGCGCCGCCTTATCGAACGTGGTCAGCGCGTGACGATCCGAACTGGATCCGGGGGGCTCGCCGTTAAAATGGGAGGTGAGACCCTGCAGAGCGGGCGACGCGGCGATCGCATACGGGTGCGCAATAGCTCATCCGATAAGATCATTGAGGCCAAGGTCATCGACGAGAACACGGTAGAAATCGGGCGCTAACGGCAGCGCCTTCGCGGCGGGCTAAAGTTCTGCTAGCGTCAGCCGATAACCCCAATAGGGTATGAGAAGGGACGATGCGCTATGACCATTAATGTGAACGGACCTCCTGGCAACGGCGTTCCGGAGTCTACTCCGGCGCGCGAGGGTGGCAAGACCTCGACGCAGCCGGGGCCGACGGAGAAGACGACGCAGCGCGATGCGGTAGACACCGGCGCTGCAAGCGATCAAGCCGAGCTAACGCAGACCGGGCGCCGCGTCAGTGAGGCCGGACAACGGCTGGAGAACACGCCGGCGGTCGATCAGGCGCGCGTTGATAGTGCGCGGGAGCGCTTAGCCCAGGGAGGTCTGGAGATTAATACGGAGCGCATCGCCCAGGGTATTCTAAATATCGAGGATAGCCTGCAGGCCGACAGCACATAGGAGCCGGCACCATGGCGACGGCAACAGGCGCTGAGCTCGCAACACAGCTCGAACGCCAGCTCACCGCACTGAACGCCCTGCACGAGGCGCTGGCGAGCGAGGCCGAGGCGTTGCGCGCTGCCGATACACAGCTGCTCGACGATGCGACGCATGCCAAGACAGAGCGCATTGAGCAGGTGCAAGCTGAAGAACAAGCACTGACCGAGCAGTTGCAGCAGCTCGGCTATCACTCGGACCAACAAGAGCTCACGCGCTGGCTGCAACAGCGTTTCGATCATGCCCACCAGCTGCTGGATCTGTTGGCCCGATTACGATCAGCGGCTTCGGCATGCGCCGAGCTTAACCAGCGTAACGGCGCTGTTATTGAGGGGACGCGACGATATGTCGCCGATGCGCTCGAGGTCATGACGGGCGCTAGTGCAACGCCAGCGGGTACCTACGATGCCTCTGGGGCGCATAGCAACGCAGCGACGCACCACATCGGCACGGCGTAAATGACTCGGGACGGGGTACATTCTGCGTTTTACTGACACCAAGATAAGGACCACGTCGGAGGGAGTGAGCGCGTGAGGCTGATCATTGGCATCATCATCGTGCTGGCTTCTGTCGGTGGCGGATTCGTGCTCGCCCACGGCAAGTTGGCGAGCTTGTGGCAGCCCTACGAGCTAATCATTATTGGTGGTGCGGCCATTGGGGCGATGACAATCGCGAATCCGGGCCACGATCTACTTCGCGTCCTTAAAAGCATTCCCGGACTCCTAACCGGCTCGCCCTACAACAAGGCGTTGTACATGGAGGCATTGGGACTGGTTCATGACCTCTTCGCCAAGGCTCGCAAGGAAGGACTCATCGGCATCGAGGACGATATCGAGTCACCAGAGTCGAGCGAGATATTCCAGCGCTACCCCAAGCTCGCCAAGCAGGAAGGGGCGGTAAGCCTGGTTACCGATTCGTTGCGCTTGATCGTCACCAGTAACGTCAATGCCTTGGAGCTCGACAACCTGCTGGATCTGGACATCCAGAGCCAGGAGGAACACGCCCAGGCACCGGCCGAGGCGCTGAACCGCGTTGCAGACGCCCTGCCCGGATTCGGTATCGTCGCCGCCGTGCTGGGTATCGTGATCACCATGGGCGCGATCAACGAATCGGCCGAGGTGATTGGCCATCATGTGGCCGCTGCGCTCGTCGGCACCTTTTTGGGCATCCTCCTCGCCTACGGCTTCGTCGGCCCCATGTCGGTATCCATGGAACATCAGGCCAACGACGAGAAGAAATTCCTAGAGTGCCTTAAGGCCAGTGTTATGGCCTTCGTCCAGGGCTACAACCCCCAGATCTCGGCCGAGTTCGGCCGCAAGACCATCGCACCGCACGTCCGTCCGACGTTTACCGAGCTCGAATCCTACCTAAAGGGGCAGTGAGTCCACATGGCGGAGGATAGCCCGCAGCCGGTCGTCATCAAGAAGGTGATCAAGAAAGGCGGACACCACGGCGGGTCGTGGAAGGTTGCCCTCGCCGATTTCATGACCGCCATGATGGCCTTTTTCCTGCTGATGTGGCTGGTAGGTATGACCGACGCCGAGCAACGCGGCGCGATCTCCGAGTATTTCAAGAACCCCAGTCGTATCGAGGGGCGCAGCGACATCCCCTCGAATAATCCGATGCAGGGTGAGGGTGGCGGATCCAGCTCGGCGATCGATCTCGGCGGCAGTCCGCCCAAGTCCGATGGTGAGCCGTCACGCGGGCAATCGCAGGATGGCAGCGGCCCGACGGATGCTGAGGCGCAACGCCTCGAACGACTCCTGGAGGACCTTCAAAAGAAGATCGAATCCAACGACAACCTCGAGCCCTACAAGGATCAAATGCTGCTCGACATCGCTGATGAGGGCATGCGGATCCAGATCGTAGATAAGGCGGGTCGGCCGATGTTTTCCCTGGGCTCGGTGCGCATCAAGGATTACGCCGAGGAGATACTCGGCGAGATCGCGCCGGAGCTTGCTGATGTCTCCAACCGGATTAGCATCACGGGGCATACTGACTCGCGCAACTTCAACGGCACCGGTAATTACACCAACTGGGAACTGTCCACCGAGCGCGCGAACGCGGCACGGCGCGCCCTACTCGATGGGGGTCTCGACGCCGGTCGCGTCGCCCGTGTCGTGGGGCTTGCCGACCGCCTACCGTTCCGTCCAGATGATCCGGGGGCGCCCATCAATCGCCGGATTAGCATCATCGTGATGACCGATGAGGCGGAGCAAGAGATGATCGACACGCGCAACGGTCAAATGCCTGAGTTTACCGACGCCAACAGTTAAACCGTGGCGGAATAAGCTGATCCATCGCGGTGCTCGGATCAGTCTATGAGCCGCTCTCAGCTAGCGGTTCACCAATACTAATAACCACCCTTCGGTTACGGGCGCGACCCTCCGGGCTATCATTACTCGCTACTGGGCGGTGCTCGCCATAGCCCACCGCCGACATGTGCGACGGCGCTACGCCAAGCTCACCGAACAGCCGAACAACCGTCGCCGCGCGGGCGGCCGAGAGCTCCCAGTTGGAGGGATACGGCCCGCCCCTTATCGGAACGTTATCGGTGTAACCCTCGACTCGAACGCGGTGGCCGCGACCACGAATCACCCGGGCAACGCTCTGCAGCGGACTAACGAAGGCATCACTGGGGCGCGGACTACCGCTCGGGAACAACACCCCGCTCTGAATCACCACCTCGACGCGCCGCCCCGTGCGTTGTATGGCGAAGCGCCCCTCATCGACGGTCGTTTTCAGGTTGTCCCGCAGCCGATCCGCCATCTGATCGAGCCGTTCGCTGCTGCCCGCATCGTCTCCGCCCTGAGCCTCGGAGTCAGCGACGGGATAGCGCCCGCGCCTGAACCCTGGCACGCCCTCTAGAGGGGCTACGGGGGACTGGTCCCGGGAGACGACGAACGGCGGGG
>CAJXKP010000066.1 GCA_913055565.1 uncultured Ectothiorhodospiraceae bacterium | reverse complement strand
GGTCGCCGTCGCCTCCGTCGCCGCGTCGGCCCTGATCGCGCTCCCAGTCGAGCCGATACGGACCGCCGGGCGGTACCCGCTCTGGGCGGCTCTCGTCGGCGTCGCGGTCGTCGCGGCCGGGTACGCCGGCCGTCACCGGAGCGGCCTCCTCGCCGGCTGGGGATCGGTGTTCCTCGCGAGCCTCTGGATCTTCGTCGTCCCGCCGCTCGCGGCGCTCGCCCACGGCGATACGCTCGGCGAGGGACATGCTCACCCAGTGGAAGATGACATCCGCCTTGCAGTAGAAATCCTCGCGAAAACGCAGGCCATGCTCTTCGATGAAGGCCATCCGATACATCTTCATCCAGACGTATCCATACCCCATCGGGAATCGCCGTTTGCTCGCATGCTGCGGCCAATCATCCAGATACCAGCGCGAGACATCCGGCGCACCGTGGACGCCACTGAGGTAGTCCCAGCCGATCAACGTAATATCCGCGCCCTGGGCCTCCGCCCGATAGAAGGCCCTGGCGACGAGCTCGGGATGGACGCGATCGTCGCAGTCCACGGACATCAGATACCTGCCGCGAACATAGCGAAAGGCCACATTGCGCGTTGGATACTGGCCCCTATTGGCCTGGCTCACGACCCGGATGAAGGCATAGCGGCGGGCGTAATCCGCGAGGATCGCGGCGGATCCGTCAGTGGACCCATCATCGATACAGATCAGCTCGAAATCCTGGAAGCTCTGCGCAACGAGGCTATCCAGGCAGCCGGCAAGCAGATCCTCGGCGTTGTAGACCGGCATAACAACGGAAACCAGCGGCATGATTATGTGCATCCTTCGCGGCAGCGAATTTGACGGCCCGCGCGACCGTCTCCTGAAAGCGAAGCCAAGCATGCCTGAGCCGGCGCGAAAGAGTCTACGCGCCGCCAAACGGGCGCGGGTGCGGTCTCACCAGGTGTCGCCATGACGGCGATAGACCGTTGAAAGATTTAACACCTCAAAGCCATATCGAGTGCAAGCCGTTTCGGGAGCCCCGGAGACTAAGGGCTCCCGATCATTGGCATTGTGTTTGCTTCATAAACGGTGCAAGCCAAACACGTATCATATTGGAGTTACCGAGATGAGGTACAAGCTACCAAGCACAACGTTCACGGTAGCCGTCATGGCGGCTGCATTGGGGCTCGCGGTCGGCGCCCCAGCCGAGGCCCGGCTCGTCTACACCGATGTCGACTCAAGCAACCCGGGGGCCGCTGAGTCGGATTTTCTCAACAAGCTGACGAGCGAGGACGCTCACGAGGACTTCCAGGGCTTCGCCCCGAAGGACGTCGGGCCCTTCCCCAACACGGCGGTCGGCTCCTTCAAGGGCAAGGGCGCACCGGACAAGAATTCCAAATGCCTGGGCCCATGCCAGAACCTGCGGGTCTTCGATTCCAATAGCTCGCCCTTCGATTCCGGACGCCAGCCAGTGGAAGGCTCGCAATGGCTCGACAGCCACGATCTGCCCGAAATCGTGTGGGATTTCGGTGGCAATGCCACGGCAGACACCAACGCCTTCGGCTTCTTCCTCGGTGATGCCGCCGACGTCGGCGCCACTCTGGAAGTCAACTTCAAGGGCAGTACACCCGAGACAATCGCCACCATCAGCGACGAACCGAACGGTGAGCAGTACTTTATCGGCGCCATCTCGACCAAGCCAATCACCGGTGCCAGGCTCGTTGTGGAGAACACGGCAGGCAACGTCGATAACGACGGCTTCAATATCGACGATGTAACCCTCGGCACAGCTAAGGTGCCAGCGCCCGGCGTGCTGGGCCTTATGGGGCTGGGTCTACTCGGCCTCGCCGGTGCCTCGCGCCGTCGAATCAGCCGCTAATCCGCCACACCAAACCGGGCTGAGAAGGACCTCAGCCGCCCAGCGGTTCCCCTGATAGCCCCAAGTCCTGGGTCACCACCCCCCGCTCAACGCCGTGCACGCCCGTCCAGACGCCACCTGCCCTGCACGCCGACAACCTCGGAGCGGCCTACCCAGGAGCGAACGCAAAATCGTCGCCCTGCCCTGATCCCGTAGGCCTCACGTACCTCATCAGCCCAGCCCTACCGCGACCGCTCCACCGCGTTGTTATCCCACTCTGTAATAGCGCTCGACACCTCAGGCTGGACGCGACCATGGCGCTGGGCCCAAGCGCCTGACAACAGTGACAAGGCATGCGGTGTCGGGTCACTTTACATTCGAGAACGATCGGACCGAGGCAAATGGGGGGCCACCCCGCTCGCCTCGGTGCGGCTGACCAACCGCCCTACCTGCCCTCATGCAAACGTCCAGGAGCTTCGGGCCACCCGAGGCTTGCGACCGAATACCGTCGCTAGCCGAACAACCCCGCCATCACCGGATCGACACCTCTTCAACCTCCGACGGGCTGATGCCATAACCGATATAGCCCGTACCTACCCGTACCCGCAGCTCCACCCGATCGCCATCGAGCGAACCGATACGACCCTGGTAGATCTCGCCACTCTGGGTCCTAACCCGGGCATAACGCCCAATGAACGATTCGAGCTCGGCCGGATCCACCCCCCGGCCATCGGTAATCTCATCGCCCTGACCCGACATGAGCCTGTTGATGTCGCTGAGACTAAGATCGACGGCGGCATTGCCGTCGGCGGAAGCCCCACTACCCGAGCTTGTACCAATACCGCCCTCACTATTAGATACCGGGGCGCTCGCCGTTGCGTCGGAACTTCGGGGCGCCGAGGCAGCGCGCTGTGACATGCCCCCACTGGCCCCACTGCCGCCGCCAGGCGAGCCACCCCCCGCAGAGCCTCCGGCACTTCCTCCGCCTGAACCTCCGGAGGCCCCCGAGCCGCCAGTGCCAGCGGCGCCTGACGCAGATGACGAAGTCGTCGTCCCCTGGCGAGTACTACGGCCTTCGGTAGCGACACTCTCGCGTGTTCCATCACCACCAGTGGCGGCTTCGGCATTGTCGCTAACGTCAGCGGTATCTCCCGATGGTTCACTACTGCCGGTGGGTGGCTCATTAGACACCATCTCGTCCACCCTGCAATCACTACAGTCTGGAAGTTTCACGCCCGTGAGGTTAGAGCGGCTTGCCGCATTAAATACAAAAACGAACCAATCCTCATCCTCATCCACACTGGCATGGGAGAAATCTGCAACGACCCGCTCGCTCGACCAGCGCACTGGCCGCCCATGGTAAAGCCGGGTCACATCGGTCAAACGCCGCGCATTCCCCAGCAAGACGCGTGCATTGGCCGCATCACCGGTAGCGATATAGACCGCGTCAAGGAGACGACGAATATCACTATTGCCGCCCCGGTACCATGCTCCCAACTTGACACGATCCCAGTAAGGCTTTTTCTCAGAGTCGGTCATGAATGGGCCCGAGAGTTCATTAATATGGAACGTATTGCCATTAACGAACCCGAAGAACCCTGACCCCTTACTCCGCGGCGCGTCCGGATCGACCTCGGCATGGAAGAACATCTGGTTCCACTCGCCAAATGCCCAGTTATCCGTGAGCTTCTCCTGCCAACGTTCCTTACCGAAATTCGTATCATTACCGGAGATCAGAAAGTTGCCGCCGCTCGACGATGCTGGGATTGCGATATCATTACCCACCCATGGGTCATCGATATTCTGCCCGCGATCCCCATGCGCACCAAGCATTAGCCAAACGTCCTTGGTGGACGCCTGGCTCGCAAATGAGTCCTCAGTGCCCCCTGGTCCGGGGAAGTTACCCAGATCCTTAACCGCGTAGCTAACATAAACCTCCTGGAAGGGGGCTGTTCCGGAAGGCGTCCCTCCGCCGCCAACTGCATAATTGAGCCGCCCTCGGTAATCAGTTTCGCTATCGAACGCAATCGCGCTACGGCTGCCCACGAAGGCGTGTTCGTCGTCAGTGCGAATCTCCGCCGCATCCGAGCCGGACGAACCACGCTCACCCGCACTGCCGTCAAAGGTTCGAAGCAGATTCACCTGGGGCCCTTCGGCGCCAAACCCCTCCCCGCGGACAACCAAGCTGCCGGAGCCGTCGGCCGCGCGGTTCACCTGCCCTATTTGCGGTCTTGGGCCCGCCCCTCGCTCGTCATCTGAAGACGACTCGCCGAAAGACGAAGCGCCTTCTTCACCGTCGCCCTTGCCAGCATCCGCCGAGCTATCCGCTGAGTCGGAGGTGTTCCCATTGGTGGCCCCCTTCGAGGATCCCGACCCACCAGCGCTCGCCCCGGATTGGTCACCACCATCGGATCCGTCGTCGTCATCACCTTGCACCACCTGGCCCTGGTTACTCCGGTTCTCGCCGTCGAACGAGCCCCCGTCATCGTTCGATCCGCCCCCTGGCGATACACCGGTCACTGAGCCGCCGTCATCCATCGACACCGGATACCCCTGCTGGTTGTGCTCACCGTCCTTGTCGAAAACGAACAGATAATAGGTGTCGCCCGAACTGTTCCCCGGCAGCGCACCCGGCGTCAACGCAAAGCGAAGGCTATCGTCCTGCCACTTGAGAGGCCTTTGCAGCTCGTAGTGGGTAGCCTCGGAAAGTGTCTCCGCATTCGCCAACACGACCCTCTGAATCGTACTATCTTGATACACCTCACTGATCCGGAAGGTATTAAACCCAAAATTACCGGTGTGCATCCCGAGAACCTGCATCGTCGGGCTTTTATCCGTCGCAACGTCTTGGGGATCAAACTCGAGTTCAAACTTTTTCTCGAAGTTAAACCACACCTCGACAACGCCTTCCTCCATATCCGTTACCGACTCGAAAAGATTCCATTGCTGTGGTTTCGGCCTAGCCGTGAACCATGTACTGGCAGCGTTAGTTTTTTCACCACTAATAATTATCCGGTCCAACCCCCAAGCGAAGCCATAGTTACGTGCGCCCGAAGACCACGCTCTCATGTATTTCTCAGGCGAAGTAAACGTTTGAATGTGCGATGGATCCGAGGACAGCGTTACCTCAGCACCCGACTCCTGGCCAACCAATGTCTTTCCTAACGCCCGATTTATATTAGACCGCGTATCGAACTCGATCTCGATCCAGCCGTCCGCATTATCACTACTGTCCGAAGGATCCCCATCTCGTTTCCCAATGACCCAACCGTCGACATCGATACCTCCTGCTCCGCCATTGGGAATCACAAAGCGTTCGCCACGATCTCGCTTCGAATCACCGTAGTCTAGATCGCCATCGACCGAAGCCGGCTTAAGCCGGGCATGCTTGACCGGGTCAAAGGTCGGGCGCATCCACCACGCGAGGTAGAGCTCTTTCTTCCCATCAGGCCGCTCGTAACGCCGTTGCATGTCGGGTTGAGTCCCCTGGTGATTACCGCCGTAGGCCATAGGCAGGCCGATGTAGGACCCGTTCCGCATGCGATAATGGGCGTCAACACCGTCATGCCGATTGGGCTGTTCGCTTTCGTCCGAAATGTACGTAACTGGTGGCTTATCTTGCCTACTAACGCCGTACTGGTCTTGCTCTTCTTCAGGGATACTCATGCCGTCGTAGATTCGATCAATTTCGGGGTAGGCAGTATGGAGAGCTTGACCATCCTCGTAGAAGTCCCTGTTAAACGTATTTAGATGACCATTTTCATATGTTTCGCTCGCGAAATCATAGAGGACAGCTGGACCTTGTTCCTTAGTGTCGAACCCTGATCCACTTACCTTATAGATCGCATCGCCATGGTCGGACTCACCGTCGAGTCGAACCACGGATGCAACCTCAGGCGCAGCGCTCGCCACGCTCGTCACGAGCACTATCGAACCTAACGTTATCAGTGACAGAACGCGGGTCAGTGCAATCATCGCAGCTCTCTCCCATTAAAATCGCAACTCGTTCCTGCAGCATAGAGCGATTACTTGTGTGACTATATGACAGTCTATAACAAACGCCGTCAGGGGAATATCAGGGGAGGGAGGCCTGCTGTCAACGTCCCAGTCGGTAGAGTGCCAAGCAGTTCCGCGAGAACTGTGACCTCGGCCACAATTCAGGCCGTGCGACCCTCTCACCCTTAAATGCCGGGCGGAACGCCGGGCTGGATTTCAGTGATCGTTACCCCCAACGCAACCTAACCTTGAACGCTGTTGCGTTCGTGCGACTCTTCGAACGTGGCAGAACTCAAAGCAGCTAACTGATAAGTGCCGCGCGTTGAACGATGCGACGCGCCAGACACACAGTGATGGCCCCATGTTGTGTGCGTTCATGGAATAAGGTGATATGAGACACTGGCGACTGCCAACCGCTGTATGAAAAGCACCCTTACTCGCGCTTTTAAACGACGCCCGTCAACTGGTCCGGCCGGTGTCGCCTATTGGCAACACCGGCCTGCCGAATTCCACTCGAGCCGTTATACGCGCTCGAATGCGGCGCCCGGAGCAGACCGGGAGCGGTGGGACCACTGCCTCAGCTCGCTGATCCGTCAGGGCTTGCCGGTCAGCGTCCAATATCGGGCATCATCGCCTCAGCGGCGCGCCCACCCCGCCGTGGCCTGGCGCGGCGACTGCGCTGGCGTGTCATGTTAATCATTCTAGCGCTTGTGTTGGCCCTGCTATCCGGGCCCAATGGGCGCCGTCCGAGTCGGTGCGGGTGACCTAGGAGCTGCGCCGCGCACGACCCCCGCATCCGTGGTAGCGGGGCTACTGGGCTTGACCTCGTCATCGGCGCTGTTGCGCGTCAGCGCGATCTCGTCGGCCGGTGTTACGCGCGCTTCGAACCGGCCATCGACCTTCGCGTCGTCAGTCGCCGCGCGCAGCGTGCAATTACCCCTGGCACCGCAGCGCAAGCCGTGGCGCTGGTTACGATCCCCGCGTCGGCCCTCGCGTGTCACCAAGGACACCACCGCGCTGAACGACACCGCCAAACCACTGGCGAATGGCTTAGAGCGCATCGGCTCCC
>CAJXKP010000065.1 GCA_913055565.1 uncultured Ectothiorhodospiraceae bacterium | reverse complement strand
AACCGAGCTATGGCAGCAAACGGAAGTCGGCATGAGCCCGGAGGCCGTTAAACAGCTCTACCCCGAGGTCGCCGAGAGCAACGGTGCCCGGCGCGGTATGCATGGCACGCCGCTGCTGGTACGCGACGGCTACGAGGTCAATAACCACGAGTTCCAAGTCGAGTTCTATTTCGAGGACAAGCGGCTGCAGAAGGTGATCCTGCGGCTGCAACAGGCCGACCTCGCGACCAAGGAGCTGCCCAAGACCTACCAGGAGCTGCTCAAGAGCCGTTACGGCGAGCCCCTGAGCTACTACACCGAGGGCGATCCCCTGCCGCTGATCAAGGCCACCTGGCTCGATGGCGAGCGCAACATTACGCTCTACTGGGCCCTGGTCCGGCAGACCGAGATCAAGATGCACATCATCTATTCCACCCGGATCGCGACCGAGGCCGATAAGCTGTAAGCACCCGCGCCGGGCGACGGCCCGGCGCCCCTCAACCGGTACCGAGCAGGCCGACGACCGCGCCGGTCATGCTCGTCGCCAGGACCCCGGCAATGATCGAGCGCGGGCCGAGGGCCACAACCTCGCCCCGGCGGTCTGGGATCAGCGTACCGAGCCCGCCGATCATGATCCCCAGACTGCCGAGATTCGCGAAGCCGCACATGGCGTAGGTCATGATGATCTGGCTGCGCGCGCTCAGGGCGCCCTCTTCCATATCTGATAGCCGGACGTAGGCGACCAATTCGTTGAGCACGATCTTCACGCCCATGAGCTGACCGGCCTGCGGCGCCTCGGCCCAGGGGATGCCCATCAGCCAAACCAGTGGCGCCATGGCCCAACCGAGCACGCGTTCCATGGTGATCGGCGCCTCCCCCAGGCTAGGCAACAGGGCGCTGATCAGGATGTTGACCAACTCCACCAGGGCCACGAGGACCACCAGCATGGCGACGATATTGAGCAGCAGCTGGACGCCGCTCAACGTCCCGCGGGTGATGGCATCCATGCTGCCCGCCGCCTCCTGCTCCGGCTCGTCACTGCCAGCGGTTGGCGTATCCCGCTCCGGCACCATGATTTGCGCGATCATCAGGGCCGCCGGAACGCTGATCAGCGAGGCGGTCAGGATATGGCCCATGGCGTCGGGAATAGCTCGGCCGACCACTTGCGCGTAGAGCACCATCATGGTGCCGGCGATGGTCGCCATACCGCAGCTCATCAGGGCAAACAACTCACTGCGCGTGAGACGCTCCAGATAGCCGCGGATGACTAGCGGCGATTCCGTCATGCCGATGAAGACATTCGCCGCCGCCCCGGTACCCAGCGCGCCGCCAACACGGAGGGTTCGCTGCAGCAACCAGGATACCCCGCGGATAAGCCACGGCAAGAGGCGCCAATAGAACAATAGGCTGGACAAGGCGCTGACCACCAGGACCAACGGCAAGGCTCGGAAGGCGAGGATATAGGTGGCCTGGGGATCGGTGACCTCGAACGGCGCGTCGCCGCCGCCCAGATAGCCGAAAACGAACTCGGTGCCGGCTTCCGTAGCGGTCTGCAAGGCCAGCACCGCGTCATTAAGCGCCAGGAACAGCTGCTGCGAGCCTGGCAGCTTGAGTAGCGCCAAGGCCACGATCAACTGCGAGGCCAGGCCAATAACCATCGTGCGCGGCCGAACCGTCCAACGGGCCTCACTGAGCAGCCATGCCAACCCCGGCAGGGCCAACAACCCCAGCGCACTCTGCCAGATCATACGATTCCAACCCCTCGGCTCGATGGCCGCGCCATACTAGCGCACCTTCGCCATCATCCCGAGCGCGCATGGCGACGCCACGGTCGGCGAGACCCTAACGCCCCAAGAGCTCATCGGCGTCGGGGCGGCTGGAGGTGTTGCGGCGTGATGCCTACGTGATGCGCTACCGCGTCGGCCACGAGCCGGCGGTGGCAGACGCGATGGTCGCGCTCGTAGCACAGGAGCGCGACGCCGGCCGTGGCCTCGCCCGCCAAACTAACGACGGCCTCCTCGTGGCACGCCAGGTGCTCGGCGTAGGCGGCGAAGAAGCGCTGATAGTCGCGATCGCCTTTGACCTGGTCGCGCAATGGTTTGGGCGCCCCTAGGCGCGGTTCGTGGCGGTAAGCGATCGCCGCGTCGGCCAAAGCCCTCGCTAGAGCACTTTTGGCGAACTCGGGACGCCGGGATATCGGCGCCTCACGAACGTCTACCAAGAGCCCAACCTGGGCCTCGGCCAGGGTAGCGATGACAGCCTCCATAGCGCTGCCCTCGTAGCCAAGCGTGACCAGTCGTTCCATCAATGCCCGCCCGATGCCCGAACTGACGGCCCGGTATTGTACAGTGCGGGCGGCTGGCGCGGCTGCCCCGCGGGCCAGCCCGTCGCCAAACCCGTTGATGACAAGCCCAACCTGGGAGGCGAACCCATGCCCCTTACCCTCACCATGGAGCCCGGCTGGCTGCTCCTTATGGTGGGCGCCCTCGCGCTCACCGGGGTCGTCGCCGGCCTGACGGCGGGGCTGCTGGGGCTCGGGGGCGGCCTGGTTATCGTGCCCGTGACCTACCACGTCTTCACCTTATTGGACGTCGATCTATCGGTTCGCATGCACATGGCAGTCGGCACATCGCTGGCGTGCATCGTGCCCACGGCGCTGAGTTCAGCGCGTGCCCATCACCGCCGCGGAAGCCTCGACCCCGTCCTGCTCAGGGCACTCGCCCCGAGTGTGGCGCTCGGCGTCGCCATAGCGGCGTTCGCCACGCGCTATCTCAGTGGCGACGTGCTAGCCATGATCTTCGGGGTCGTCGCCCTACTCGTCGCCGGCCAGATGCTCGTGGGCGGCCGAGACTGGTTCCCGGGATTGAGGCTATCGCAGCACGAAATCGCCCGTTTGGGATTGGGCGGCATCATCGGTGGCTTATCCACCCTAATGGGCATTGGCGGCGGCACCCTGAGCGTCCCGCTGCTCCGAGCATGCGGCACACCCATGCGGCGTGCGGTTGGTACCGCCTCGGCTATTGGTGTCGTTATCGCGGTACCCGGCGCCGCCGGTTTCATGATTACCGGCCTAGGTATCGACGGGCGCCCTCCCTTGAGCCTGGGCTACGTCAGTGTCGCCGGCTTCGCCTGCAT
Source organism: uncultured Ectothiorhodospiraceae bacterium (assembly GCA_913055565.1). Lineage (GTDB taxonomy): Bacteria > Pseudomonadota > Gammaproteobacteria > Nitrococcales > Nitrococcaceae > CAJXKP01. The sequence continues at coordinate 4,223 of CAJXKP010000065.1, read as the reverse complement.
CGTCCCCATGGGGCTAGTCACGGCGCCACTTGGGGCGAGCCTCGCCCACCGGGTTAACGCCACCCGCCTGCGCCAGGCGTTTGCACTCTTTCTAGCAGCGACGGCCGTTCGCGTTCTCGGTACCAGCCTGAGTATCTGGTAACCGCCGCCGGACTGGCCACCGTCTGGCGCAGCGGGGGCAGCGAGCGCCGTCGCTCCTAGCGTGACGGACGCGGTTGCGACTGCACTGACCAGGCGGCCGTATCCACGGCATCGAGCGGGGGACCCACGAAGAATCCCTGAGCGGCGTCACAACCCAGCGCCCGCACCCGATCGAGCTCGCCCGGCGTCTCAACGCCCTCGGCGATGACTTGGAGCCCCAGCGAATGGGCAATGGTAACGATGCCGCTCGCCACTTCCTCGGCGGCGGGGTCGATATCGAGCTCGGCCACCAGGCTTCGGTCAATCTTGAGCAGATCCACGGGCAGATGCCGCAGGTAGTTAAGCGATGAGTAGCCGGTGCCGAAGTCGTCCAGCGCCACCCGAATACCGCGCTCGCGCAACCAGTTTAGGGTTGTCGCCACCCCCTGGAGATCGTTGATGACGCCGTGCTCCGTGAGCTCCAGGATCACCCGGGTGCGCGGCAGTCCCGTGCCATCGATAACAGCGAGGACGAAATCGGCGAAAACAGGCTGAAAAAGCTCGATGGCCGGGATGTTGACGCTGACGTCCGGCCCGCCCGAGCCGAGCGCCAGGGCCTGCTTACATGCCACCTCTAGGACGTTGTGCGTCAGCGCCCGCGATAGCCGCGGATCCTCCTCAACGTGCGGGATAAAGCTCTGGGGCACAACGCGCCCCAGGGCATTGTCGTCCCAGCGCACCAGGGCCTCCATGGCGATCAGCCGCTGATCACCCAGCTCGCGGATCGGCTGAAAGGCCACGCCCAGGGCCCGCCGCTCGGCCGCCTGATGCAGGCGAAACGGGATACGTGCCTGGGGCGCACGCCCAACGTCGGCCTCGCCGCGCCAGAAGCGGATGGCGCTCGTAGCGCTAGCGTCGTCGCTATCCGGCAGGGCGCGACGCGCGCACTCGATGAGATGGGCCCCATCCTGAGCGTCAGTTGGGGCGACGGCCACGCCAGCGGCAAGCTGAGGGGAAACCGTATCAGCCGCGATATCCGTGGGCTCGGCCATCGCGGCGATCAACGCCTCAACGGGTGCCGTCAGTTCTGTATTGTCCTCTGTATTGTCCCCCTCCAGACGCAGTAGAACGGCCAGCCGAGCTCCCGATAGGCGGCCAACGATCACAACCCCCGTCGCCGCGGCATGGGCCCGGCGCGCGACGAGCCGTAATAGCTCGTCACCGACCTCCGGACCATAGGCGCCATTGATAGCGCCCAGATTCCGTAGGTGAACCTGGACAGCCACAACCCGTTCCGAGGCGCCCAGGTCGCGTATCCAGGCGTCGGCCTTGTCATCAACCAGCAACGGGCCCGGCAGTTGCGTTACCGCATCGAGCAAGTGGGTGCGGCGGAGCTCGCTCCGGGTCTCGCTGAGCTGCTGGGTTACGCTAAGCTCGCTCTCCAGCAGATCCGCAAAATCCCGGAGTCGCTGACGCTCGCTATCGCCCAGCTCGCGAGGCAAAGGATCCATGAGGTACAGCACACCCAAGGGCTGGCCTTGATGCCCGCACAAGCGAACCCCCGAATAGAAGCGCATAGCCGCCTCGCGGGCGCGCTCGTCGACTTCCACGTCCGAGTCCATGGCGCGATCTAAGACCTCGTGGGCCCCGGCCACGATCGTCCGCTCGAACAGCTCGGTCTCCTGCGGCGTGATGCCCCCCTGCTCGACACCGTGACCACAGCGCAGCCAGCGCCCCTCGGGACCGGCGAGTGCCAGCCGACAGACCTCGACGCCCGTCACCCCTGCCACAAGATCGGTAAACTTGTCGAAGCGCTTCGTGTAGCCGGGCGCCGACAACGGATCGGTTGGATGAGGCCGAGGGGCGGTTCCCGTAGCATGTTCGCTGTTACTACGCGTCATGCCGCTGCGGTCACGTATCGCCATAGGCTCTCCCTGGCTGCATCACAACGAGCCCTTCCCTTGGCATTGATCGAATCAGGGCTCATGCAATCAGGCCTGCGCCCCAACGCCTCTAAATTTGAGTATAACAGCAACACAGTCACCGCAAGGGCCGGACGTCGCAGTCGGCGCTGCCAACCGTCTCGTCAACCAATTGCTGCCACGATTTGTGCAACGATGCCCGGGTCCATCCCGACACATCAGGTGATGACGGCAGCCCGTGCTGGAGCCAGCTCGCCAGCCGTTCGACCAGGGCCCGGGTATCGTCGATCGGGTAACGGCATGCTGACGGATACTGCTCGCGGTAGCAGAGCGCGTCCGGCACCAAGGGCCGCGCACCGGCGCTGACGGCTTCCAACATGGCCAGTCCCTGGAACTCGTGATGCGCTGTGCTAACGGCAACCCCTGCCGAGCCGAGGAGCTGGCGATAGCGCTCGCTCGGGACGCGACCATCGGCGATGATCCGGGAGCCCAGCCGCTCGCGCAGACGCTGCAACGCGGGCGGCGGCTCATTCGGCCGCCAGCCGAGCAGTGCGAGCCGGAAATCGGCTCCCGTGGCCGCCAACGCCTCCATGGCGTCGGCGAAGTGCTCGGGGGCCTTGTCGTATTCCCAGCGATGGTTCCAGACAATCAGGCCCGGATCACGCTCGGCCGCCGGCGGCAGGGGGGTAATAGGCACGGGTAGTACTGAGGCGCGCTCGGCCAATCGCTCTCGAACGCCCTGTGGCTTGCAATCCGGCATGCGTCGGATGAGATCGCCGACGCCTTCGAGGAAACTACTGCGATTGAACTCGGAATTAAAAACCAACGCATCCGCCGCCAGCGCTCCGTAGACCTGGACGATCTGAGGCTCCAGGGAGTGCACCTGCTGCGCGCTCACGGGATAGGCGAACTGATTCTCGTGGAAATAATAGACGGTCGGCACAGCCGCGAGATGGGGCCGAATACCGCGCAGGGTGGCCAGATCCACCATGGACGTCGCGATCATCGCCTGCGGCGCGTGGTCGGGCAGCTCATCGAGCCAGGACAGGGGGTTACCGCGGATGCGCCAGCGGAAATGGCGGCCTGGCAGCTCGTAGCGTTGCCACGCCACGCCCGATACCTCCGAGCTCAACCAATCCGCCCAGGCGGCGTGGCTATCGCCGCCATAGGCCGACAATAACCAAACGCGGGGAGCGGCGCTGGCTGACCCGCTGGGTGCGAGTCGGTCTACTGCCACGCCCTACTCCGGTTTCCGCGCCGTCATGAAGGTCCATTTCTCCCCGTAGGACGGCACCGTAACCAGCTGCTCCTCGCGCTCAATGAAGGATTCATCGAACCGACGGCGTAGCTGGGCCAATAGCTCCTCGCGGTCCGTAACCCATTCACCACAAGCCTGCATGGTGACGACACCGCCCGGCCGCAGGGCCCGCTCCACCTGATCCAGGATCTCGCGGATGAAGGCGTTGCGGCTAACCCCCTCACGGACGGGGTCGAGGGTCAGGTCGTAGATCACCGCGTCCAGGTCGCTGGCGTTTTCGAGCCAGGCGAAGGCATCACCGCACACCACGTCGGCACGCGGGTCGTCGAAGGCGTTATGGCACAGCCGAGGCATCCATCGGCGGCAGAGCTCGATAACAGCGTCGTCGATATCGATAAGCGTCGCCGCCTCGAGCGGCCGATCCAGTCGATCACACGCCGCGAATAGCTCGTGCAGCACACCGCCATCGCCGCCGCCGAGGATCGCCACACGGCGGCAGCTGTCGAGGGTGAGAAGCGGCGCTACCAGGGCACTACCGTAGGCGAAATCGGACTCGCTGATCTGGAGATCGCCGTCGATTACGAGCTGATGCCCGAATACGGGATGGCGCCGTATCTCGATGTGCTGCCACGCGCTGTCCCGAGCCTCGACGAGCTCGGCATCAGCGGTGGATTCGTAGTCCGGCGGCATCAGATCACGCTCGCCCATCGCTCACCTCCCACGGCTTGGGGCTCAATCGCGCCGCCCCGTCAGGGATGCACATCGGTTTAGCGTACACGCTCAGTCAATACCGTACAGGAGCCGAGCCCCCTCGGCGATTCCAGCGCTCTGGAAGGATCGCTCAGGGGGCTGAGCTCCTAGTGCGCCAGGAAAAGCCTGGTCGTTTGGAATCGGCGGATAGGGAAGGCCGCTGTGAAATAGCG
>CAJXKP010000064.1 GCA_913055565.1 uncultured Ectothiorhodospiraceae bacterium | reverse complement strand
CATTAGTTCGTCACACTTGATCCGTTCGGTGACGATCCGAGCCGAGCGGGCGCGGACGCTACGCTCGTTTATGGTGCGCGATAATCTCACGGGCTTGTTGAATCACACCCGTATCAAGGAGCAGCTCAAACAGGAGATCGCCCGGGCTTCCCGCCGCGAGGGCGCGCCGGTCGCCTTCGCCATGCTGGACATTGATAACTTCAAGCAGATCAACGATGTCCACGGCCATCCCGTCGGCGACCGCGTCATCAAGACCCTGGCACGTGTGCTACAGCAGCGCTTGCGGCAGACCGACTTCATCGGCCGTTACGGGGGCGAGGAGTTCGGTGTGATCATGCCCGATGCCACGGCCCATGAGGCGCGCAACGTCCTGGATGCCGTGCGACAGAGCTTCTCGCGCATCGTCCACGCCGCTGGCAATGAGAACTTCCATGTAACGTTCAGTGGCGGTGTTGCGGCCTTTCCGGACTACGATGATGCCGGTGAGCTCGCGACGCGCGCCGATGAGGCCCTGTACCAGGCGAAAACCGCCGGCCGTAATCGCATCCACGAGCTGCACGATGGTGACGACGAGCGCCACACCGACGACGGTTAGCCGAACGCCCGCGGTTGGCCCATTCGGGCCAACGCGTCCATCGCGATGATGCGCTGGCATACAGCCGTGGCCGCGGGGAGACGCTGATGTTGGCCCCGGTCGATGCTGCTGGCGCCGAGGGCCGCCTCGACGCCGTCATCGCGATCGCCGATTACCTCCGAAACAATCAGTAAGTAGGCGTGTCGCTGGCGGCCAGGACGGCGGTAACGGCGGCCAGACCGAGCAAAGACCGCATGGTCACCTCTCGAGTGCGGTATTGATACCCCGGTATGCCAAGCGCTGGTATCGGGAATCTTCCCGGTATGGTGCGGGTGATCTGCTATCATCCTGGCGTCATAAACGGGAGGCAGCATGCAGGAGTTCATGATCCGGCGACGCCGGAGCCTCAACGTTGGGGCCGCCATAGCGATGACACTGGTGTTCGCCACCGCCTATGCCCTGGAGTACTTAGGCGGCCTGGAGCCGTGCCCGTTGTGTATCTTTCAGCGCCTTGCCGTGGCCGTGCTGGGCGTCCTGTTCCTGGCGGCGGCGCTGCATCATCCACGGGCATGGGGGAGCCAGGTCTACGCCGGCTTGGTTACCCTGGCCGCGATTGCCGGTATCGGTATTGCCGGTCGCCATCTTTGGCTTCAGTCGTTGCCGGCGGAGCAGGTTCCTGCCTGCGGTCCGGGTCTGGACTACATGCTCGATACCATGCCGTTTAGCCGAGTCATCGGCCAGGTACTCGGCGGCTCGGGGCAGTGTGCCGAGGTGGAGCCGGTGATGGGGCTGCCGATTCCCGCTTGGACCCTGATAGTGTTCATCGCTGCGCTCATCGGCGGCGTGGTGGTCAACGGGCGGGCAGCGGCTCGGCTCGACTAGCCCCCGGCGCTAACGCCGCCGGCTGGCAGCGAAACAGGATACGAACACCCCGCCATGGCGCGATCGAAACCCCGCCACCGGAAGGCGAATCTCAAAAGCCGCCGCGCGCGGCGCAGCTGGCGGTTGTGGCTGGTCCTCAGCGCGCTCGCCGTGCTGGCGATAGCGCTGGTCGGCGGCGGTGTCTACGTCTACTGGCTGGATCGCTGGGTGACGCGCGAGTTCGAGGGCAAGCGCTGGTCGGTGCCGGCGCGTGTCTACGCCCGCCCATTGGAGCTCTACCCCGACAAGCGGCTTACCCCCGCGAATCTGGAGCGCGAGCTAGGCGCTGCTGGTTACCGAGAGGTCTCAACGGTCGATGACCCAGGGGAATACAGCCGCAACGGGCAGCGGTTCCATGTCCATACGCGCGCCTTCCCGTTCAGCGACGGTCGCGAGCCCGGCCGGCCGTTGGCGTTGCGCTTCGACGGTGATCGCATCGCCGCCCTGCGACACGCGGCGACGGGTGACGCGCTGACCTTGGTGCGCGTCGATCCGGCCACGATTGGGCGTATCCAGCCCAACCACAATGAGGATCGCCACCTGGTTCGCCTTGATGAGGATGTCCCGCGGTCGTTGCTAGAGGCCTTGCTCGCCGTGGAGGATCAGTCGTTCGCGGGCCACATCGGGATCGATGTCTGGGGGATTGCGCGCGCCGCTTGGGCCAACCTGCGCGCCGGTGAGATCGTACAGGGCGGCAGTACGCTGACGCAGCAGCTGGTCAAGAACCTCTACCTCAATCCGCGGCAGACGCTCGGCCGTAAGGCCAACGAGGCCATTATGGCCGTGTTGTTGGAGGCGCATTACGACAAGGCAGCCATCCTCCAGGCCTACCTCAACGAGGTCTATCTGGGCCAGGACGGTGAGCGCGCCATCCACGGCTTTGGTTTGGCGAGCCGCTTCTATTTCGGTAAGCCGCTTGCCGAATTGGATATCCGCCAGCAGGCGCTGCTCGTTGGCCTGGTCAAGGCGCCGTCGCGCTATGATCCGCGCGAGCACCCGCAGCGCGCGCGTGAGCGTCGCGCTACGGTGCTCAAGGTCATGGTGGAGCAGGACTACCTCGGCGTGGACCAGGCACGGGCGGCGCGCTCGCAACCGCTGGGAGTCACCGCGGAGCCCGGTGATCAGACCCTGCCCCATCCCGGTTTCATGGATCTCGTGCGCCGGCATCTCCAGCGCGACTACGAGCGGGCGTCACTGGCGCGTGATGGCCTGCGCGTTTTCACCACGCTAGCCCCTCATGTCCAGCAGGCCGCCGAGCAGGCGCTGACGCGGCGTCTGAGTCGGTGGCACAAGGCCATGGAGGGCGCGGTTGTGAGCGTCGATGGGGATAACGGCGAGGTGGAGGCGGTCGTTGGGGGGCGCAATGTACGCTACGCCGGCTTTAACCGAGCGTTGGATGCGCGTCGCCCCATTGGCTCGCTGATCAAACCGGCGATCTATCTCACCGCCCTCGCACGCCCGGGGCAGTACGGCCTCGGCACGCCCATCGCGGATCAACCGATCACGCTCCAGAACGCTCAGGGCGAGCGCTGGCAGCCGGCGAACTACGATGGCGAGTATCTGGGCAAGATCCCGCTATGGCGCGGACTGGCCGACTCGCGTAATGCTGCTACGGTCCATCTAGGCCTCGATCTCGGCCTGCGCGCTGTGGTCGATACCCTCGATGGCCTGGGGGCGCGCGTGCCGGCCTCGATCTATCCCTCTATCCTGCTCGGTTCCGTCGACCAGTCCCCGCTCGATGTGGCGCGTCTCTATGAGGGACTGGCCGCGGGCGGCTTTCGGACGCCGCTGCGCGCCGTGCGGACGGTGACCACGAGCGACGGCGAGGTGCTGTCGCGCTACGAGCTGGACCTCGCTCGAGCCGCCGACCCCAAGGCCGTGTATCTGGTCAATCACGCGCTCCAGCGGGTGGTGCGGCAGGGAACGGCTCAGGGACTCGATGAGTGGATCGCCGAGGACGTGCGCGTGGCCGGCAAGACCGGCACCACGAACGATCGCCGGGATAGCTGGTTCGCCGGTTTTACGGGCGACCGGCTGGGGGTTGTCTGGGTGGGCCGCGATGACAATGGCCGCACCGGCCTGACGGGCAGCACGGGGGCCATGACGGTCTGGGGCGCGATGTTCTCGCAGCTGGCGCTTCAGCCCCGCAGCGCCGAGCCGCCTGAGGGCGTGGCACCGGTCTGGATCGATGGCGCAACCGGCAAGCGCACGGCCCAGCGCTGCCGCGGCGCGGTCCAGTTGCCCTATATTGCCGGCTCGGCGCCGCAGGGTCGGGCCGATTGCTCGGCCCCAACCAACGATGACGGATGGTTCAAGGGATGGTTTCAGTAACGCGACTCATGGCGGTGCTCGTTCTTGGCGCCGTTGCCCTTGCCGGTTGTGCCACGCCCACAGGGCCTTCTGGCGACGACGGTGTGGAGCCCGCAGCGGAGGAGCCCGAACCGCGCTCCGATGATGCCGCCGGGGCTCAGGAACCGGACAAGCCCAAGGGGCAGCCGGCGGTGCGGGAGCTGGTGGCCGAGGCCGAGGCGGCATCACGCGCCGGCGAGCAACCGCGTGCGGCTCAGCTGCTGGAGCGCGCCGTGCGCGTGGCGCCCCGTGATCCCGGCGTTTGGCAGAATTTAGCGGTGGTGCGCTATCGCCAACAGCGCTATGGCGAGGCCGAGACGCTGGCGCAGCGTTCCAATCGTTTGGCGGAGGAGGACCGCGAGCTCCGGCGCCGTAATTGGGCCCTTATCGCGGCGGCGCGCGATCAGCAGGGCGATGCGGCGGGGGCGCGCGAGGCGCAGCGGCGCCGCAAGGCGGTCACCAAGCAGGATAGCGCGCTGTGATGCGCGCTGCGGTGATCACCGCGCTGGAGCGCGACGGCGAGCTCGCGGCGCATGTCCCTGGCTTCAGTCCGCGCGAGGCGCAGCAGTCCATGGCAGACGCCGTGGCTGCTGCCATGGAGGCCGAGGATACCCTGGTCGTTGAGGCGGGCACGGGCACCGGGAAAACCTTTGCCTACCTGGTCCCGGCGTTGCTGTCGGGCCGCAAGGTGATTATCGCAACGGGCACGCGCACGCTACAGGATCAGCTCTATCAGCGTGATCTACCCACGGTGGCCAAGGCCTTGGGGCACAGTGGCGCCCGCACCGCCGTGCTCAAGGGGCGCAACAACTACCTCTGCCTGTACCGCCTGCAGATGGCGGCCGAGGATGGCCGCTTCGACACCCCGGAGCAGAGTGCCGCCTTTGAGCGGCTGCGCGATTGGTCGGGCGTCACAGAGACCGGCGATCTGGTGGAGGCGCCGGTACGGTTGTCTGACCCCGCGCTATTCGCGCGCGTTACCTCGACGAGCGATAACTGTCTCGGCCAGGAGTGCCCGCTCTACGATGACTGCTTCCTTATGGACGCGCGTCGGCGCGCTCAGGAGGCGGATGTCGTGGTCGTTAATCACCATCTGCTGATGGCCGACTGGGCCGTGCGGGAGGGCGGCTATGGCGAGGTGCTGCCGGCGGCGGACAGCTACATCATCGATGAGGCCCATCAGCTACCGGAGATCGCCGCGCAATTCTTCGGCGTCTCGATAACGGCCCGCCAGCTCCAGGAGCTCGCCCGCGACGCCGCCGCCGAGCAGCGCCGCGAGGCCGCGGATGCCGCCGACATCCCGGAGGCGGCGGGCGAGCTCAATCGCGTGGTCGCCGCCTTTCGCGAGGCGCTCGGCACCAGCGGGCGCCGTGAGCCGTGGGCCGCCGTCAGCGGTGAGGACGCGGTGCAGCGCGCCCGCGATGAGCTCAGTGACGCCCTCGGGGGCCTGCGCGATGCCCTCGGGGTGCAGGCCGAGCGGGGTAACGGGCTGGAGGCGTGTCACCGCCGCGCCGAGCAGCTTATGGCGACGCTAACAAGCTTTCTCGAAGGCGATACGTCGCAGTTTGTGCAGTGGTTCGAGACGTACAGTCAGGCCTTCGTGCTGCGCTTAACGCCCCTTGATGTCGCCTCGGCCTTTCGCAGCAAGCTCGAGCGCCACCCGGCCTCCTGGGTATTCACCTCGGCCACGCTCACGGTGGATAACCGCTTCGATCACTTCATCGCGCGCCTAGGCCTCGGCGATCCCGAGACCCAGCGCCTGGATAGTCCCTTCGACTACCAGCGTAATGCCCTGCTTTACCTGCCGAGCGGTCTGCCGGCGCCCAACGCCGGCAATTACCTCGAACGCTTCCTCGATCGGGCCGAGGCGGTGCTGGCCGCGAGCCGCGGCCGCGCTTTCCTGCTCTTTACGAGCCACCGGGCGCTGCAGCAGGCCGCTCAGCGCCTGCGCTCATCGCTCGATCTCGAATTACTCGTCCAGGGCGAGGCTTCCCAGCAGCGCCTGCTGGATCGCTTCCGCGCCAGCGGCCACGCCGTGCTGCTAGGCACGCAGAGCTTCTGGGAAGGCGTCGATGTCCGCGGGCAGGCGCTGTCGGTGGTCATGATCGATAAGCTCCCCTTCGCCTCCCCGGCGGATCCGGTTGTCCAGGCGCGGGTGGAGAGCCTGCGCGAGCAGGGCGGCAACCCGTTCATGCAATACCAGCTCCCGCACGCGGTGATCACGCTCCGCCAGGGCGTGGGGCGCCTGATCCGCGATGACGATGATCGCGGCGTCCTGGTCATCGGCGATAATCGGCTGACCAGCAAGGGCTACGGCCAGGTGTTTCTGGACAGCCTGCCGCCCATGCCCATTACCCATGACGAGGCCGAGGTACAGGCCTTCTTCGGCATCGACGAACCCGATACGCAAGAGGGCTAAGGAACAGGGCCGGGCGGCTAGCGCGGAGCGGGTAGTCGCACCGGACGGCCGCCGTCGTATGCCGGGGCTACGCCGCGGCGGCTGCCTTGGGCGGCCTAGGCGGACTGGTGTTTTGGTTAGCCGCACCCCCGGCAGACGTGGCGCGCTCGATCGGTGATAGCGCAGCTCGCCGCGGCCGCCTTGCTGCTGGCGCCTTGGGCGCCGATATGCCCCTGGCCGTGATCGAACTCGATGGGCCCGTAGACCCCATGGATCGTATCGCAATCCATGGGGCCTACGGCGTAGCGGCGCCCCCTGGATTGTAGGAGCCCAGCCCCCTGGGCGATCTTTTCCAGAGCAGGTGTTTCTGGACAGCCTGCCGCCCATGCCCATTACGCATGACGAAGCCGAGTGCGGGCCTTCTTCGGCATCGAAGCCGCTAGGCAAGAGGGGTAAGGAACGGGCTCCGACGGCCGGGTAGGCCGGATAGTCGCACCGGACGGCCGCCGGCGCTGGATGCGGGGCGTCCAGACCGGCTCCCGCGGTAACGGGCTCTGCCAACGCGCCCCAACCGGACAGCCGCGGGGTGCCGTCGACGCCCTGGTGGTGTCTTGGCGCCGCCCGGTTTGGTAACTACTCTTGGTCCAGGCGGCCGAGTGACAGCGACGTGCCCAATCATTACCCGCATCGGCAACAACCGCGTGACGAGGCATTGCCACGGCCCCGCGACGAGCCCTACTACATGGGCGCCATGGACTGGATCGGGGAGACCATTGAGACCTACCGCTGGTCCTACCTCCTCGCTCCTGCACTGCCCATCGTCGTCGCCGGCTGGCCGACCCTGGTCTCGCCGCATCTCTTCTTCTGCCTCGCCGTTTTGGTCTACATCGGCTCGGTGGCGTTGACACTGCCCCTCCTATGGCCCATCCGCCGCTGGCACCTGGAAGGCCCTATGAGCTTCATGCTGGTCGCGACCGTGCCGACGAGCGTGGCGGCGTATCTCCTGCACGGGCTCTATTGGCAGGCCAGTCCCGGAGCCGCCGTCGTATGCCAGGGCTACACCGCGGCGGTTGCCTTGGGCGGCCTCGGCGGACTGGTGTTCTGGTTAGCCGCCCCCCCGGCAGCCGTGGCGCGCCCGATCGGTGATAGCGCAGCTCGCCGCGGCCGCCTTGCTGCTGGCGCCTTGGGTGCTGCTATGTCCCTGGCCGTGATCGAATTGCGATGGGCCCGTAGACCCCATGGATCGCACCGCAATCCATGGGGTCTACGGCGTAGCGTCGCCCCCTGGACTGTAGGAGCCCAGCCACTGACCGTGGCAGCTCGTGACCAGCCCCAATGAGTCACGCCGCGATTCCCGTTGGTAAGCCCGTTGGTTGACGATTGGGCGACCCTTCCAGAGCGCCCGAATCGCCGACAGGGCCGGCTCCCACGCAGCAGCCGCGGCGCATGCCCCCGTACCCACGCAGGTATTGCGACACGGGCCTGTAGGAGCCCAGCCCCCTGGGCGACACATCGGGTTGTTGTGCCGTTACGCCGGACAGCTCGCAAGCGCTGATCCGGGACCCCGAGGTTTTGCCAGACGGTTCAACCAACGCGACCCCGTGCCACCCCACCAACGGCTATGTATGATCGGGTCTCGCCAAGACCCATAGCGCGACGGCCGAGGGGGCGACGCTTGAACACCGAGAACCATTCCCAGACCGCCATGTTCATCTGGAACGTGGCCGATCTGCTGCGCGGCGATCT
>CAJXKP010000063.1 GCA_913055565.1 uncultured Ectothiorhodospiraceae bacterium | reverse complement strand
CCGCCGTCGAGCCTCCAGGGGAGGTTGATGGCGTCCCTCGGCAGGGAGTGACGCGACCACGCGCCCTCCTGGGGATCACATCATTATAATTGCTGCCGCGGGGTGGTACAGCCAGCGCATCACCGTAACGGAGCCCATCATGCGGGACTACCAGATTGCCCCTTCCATCCTGGCAGCGGATTTCACCCGTCTGGGTGCCGAGGTGGACGCCGTGTTGGCGGCGGGGGCCGATATGATCCACTTCGATGTCATGGACAACCACTACGTTCCCAACCTCAGTTTTGGGCCGTTCGTCTGCCAGGCGCTGCGTGATCACGGCGTCACCGCGCCCATCGATGTGCATCTCATGGTCGAGCCGGTTGATGATCTGATCCCCGAGTTCGCGCGCGCCGGGGCGAGCCGGATCACCTTCCACCCGGAGGCTACCCGCCATGTTGACCGCAGCCTCGAGCTGGTCCGTGGCGAAGGCTGCTATGCGGGGCTGGCGCTCAATCCAGCAACGCCGTTGACGGCGCTGGACTACGTCATGGCCAAGCTCGACCAGATCCTGGTGATGTCGGTGAATCCCGGGTTCGCGGGGCAAAAGTTCATCCCCGGGGCGCTGGATAAGCTCCGTGACGTCCGCCAGCGGGTCGATTCGGCTCAGCAATCGACGTTGGTTGAGGTCGATGGCGGGATCAAGGGCAACAACATCCGCCAAGTCGCGACGGCGGGCGCGGATACCTTCGTTGCCGGCTCGGCGATCTTTGGCGCTGATCACTACGCGCGGGCGGTTAGCGCTATGCGCGATGAGCTCGCCGAGGCGGGCCGCGCATGAGCCTGAGCGGCACGCGCGCTGTCCTATTCGATCTCGACGGCACCCTCGTCGCTAGCGCGCCCGATTTGGCCACGGCGGTCAATGGTGCCCTGCTCGATCTGGATCGCGAGCCGGTCAGTGAGTCCCGGATCGCGGATTGGATCGGTAACGGCGCGCGGCGTCTGGTGGCCCGCGCCTTAACGGGCGAGGTCATGGCCGACCCCGAGCCCGACCTATGGGAGCGGGCCATGGCTCGCTTTAATGCCCATTACGCCGCCTGCCTCGCCGACCGGACGAGGCTCTATCCGGGCGTGCGGGCGACGCTGGCGCAACTGGCCGCGCACGGTCTGGCACTGGGCGTGGTGACCAATAAGCCGGCCTGCTTCACGGGGCCGGTGCTCAGGGCCATGGGCCTGGCGGACTGGTTCGGGGTAATCGTGGCCGGGGATACCCTCGGCGCGCGCAAGCCCGATGCCGCGCCCATGCGCTACGCTGCCGGTACGCTCGGGGTGCCGGCCGAGGCCACGGTGATGGTGGGCGATGCCATGACGGATGTCGGCGCCGCGCGGGCGGCGGGTATGGCCATGATCTGGGTGCCCTATGGCTATCATCGGGGCGATGATATCTTGGCAGAGCAGCCGGAGGCGGTCGCCGAGCGCTTTGAGGACCTGCCCGGTTGCTTGGGTCTGAGGCAAACAACAGCTAATGCATGAGGTCACCTCCGTGGGGACGTGTTACGAGACTCGATGGCGCCGCAACCGCTGATAGCGATGTAGCGCGCTCGTGTTGCCGGCAGCCAGAGAGTGGTGACCATGAATCAAAACGAATTCCTCGCCCTGGATGAGCAGGGCTTTAACCGCATTCCCCTGGTGCGCGAGGTGCTCGCGGACCTCGATACCCCCCTGTCGACCTATCTCAAGCTCGCGGTTGGGCCGCGCAGCTTCCTCTTCGAGTCCGTCCACGGCGGTGACAAGTGGGGGCGCTACTCCATCATCGGTCTGCCGTGCCGCATCCAGTACCGGGTTAGCGGCAAGACCGTGGAGACGCTCACCGACGGTGAGTGCACGGCCAGCGAGACCGTCGGCGATCCGCTAGCCTGGGTGCAGGCCAAGCACGACGAGGTCCGTGTCGGGCCGTCACCCGATTTCCCGCACATGCCGCGCTTCCTTGGTGGCCTGGTGGGTTATTTCGGCTACGACACGGTGCGCTATATCGAGCCCCGTCTGGGTGACTGTCCCAACCCCGACCCGTTAGGGGTACCGGATATCCAGCTCATGGTCTCCGAGGAGGTGCTGGTCTTCGATAACCTCGCCGGTAAGCTCTACATCGTGGTTAATGCCGACCCCTCAGCCGAGGGCAGTTGGGAGCATGGCCAGCACCGGCTTGAGGCGATTGCCGACGGGCTGCGCCGCAAGCGGCTCGATTACCTAGCCGGCCAGCCGCCGCGCGAGGTTGGCGAAGAGGACTTCCGGCCGACTACCGAGCGGGCGGATTACGCGGCCGGCGTCGAGCGCATTAAGCGCTACATCATCGACGGCGATTGCATGCAGGTGGTGCCCTCGCAGCGCATGACTGCCCCCTACCATGGCCGGCCCATCGATCTGTATCGGGCCCTGCGCTGCACCAACCCCTCGCCGTATATGTTCTTCATGGATTTCGGCGATTTCCAGGTGGTGGGCTCGTCGCCCGAGATCCTGGCGCGCCTGGACGAGGGCGAGGTGACCGTGCGCCCGATCGCCGGCACCCGCCGCCGCGGCGCGAGCGAGGCCGAGGACCGCGAACTCGAGGCCGATCTGCTCGGTGACGACAAGGAGCTCGCCGAGCACCTGATGCTCATCGATTTGGGCCGCAATGATGTCGGCCGCATCAGCGACGCCGGCTCGGTCGAGGTCACGGATAAGATGACCATCGAGCGCTACTCGCACGTCATGCATATCGTCTCTAACGTCACCGGCCGGCTGCGCCCGGAGCTTGGGCCGATGGATGTGCTGCGCGCGACCTTCCCGGCGGGCACGCTGTCCGGCGCGCCGAAGATCCGTGCCATGGAGATCATCGACGAGGTGGAGACCGTGAAGCGCGGCATCTACGGCGGGGCGGTGGGGTATCTCTCCTGGAGCGGTAATATGGATACCGCCATCGCCATTCGCACGGCCGTCATCAAGGATCAGGCCGTGCATGTGCAGGCTGGTGGCGGTGTGGTCCACGATTCGGTACCGCGTAAGG
Source organism: uncultured Ectothiorhodospiraceae bacterium (assembly GCA_913055565.1). Taxonomy (GTDB): domain Bacteria; phylum Pseudomonadota; class Gammaproteobacteria; order Nitrococcales; family Nitrococcaceae; genus CAJXKP01. The sequence goes on along the minus strand of CAJXKP010000063.1, from coordinate 5,030 downwards.
AATGGGAAGAGACGCTCAACAAGGGGCGCGCGCTGTTCCGCGCCGTCGCCATGGCCGAGGCCGGCCTGGATGGCTGAGAAGAGGGTTAGACCATGCTGCTAATGATCGATAACTACGATTCGTTCACCTATAACCTCGTCCAGTATCTTAGCGAGCTGGGCGCGGAGGTGATGGTCCATCGCAACGATGCCGTCGACGTCGATGCCATCGAGGCCATGAACCCCGAGCGCATCGTCCTCTCTCCAGGGCCGTGTACGCCCAACGAGGCAGGCATCTCGCTGGCGGTGGTTCAGCGCTTCGCCGGACGCATTCCAGTGCTCGGCGTTTGCCTGGGCCACCAGGCCATCGGCCAGGCCTTCGGTGGTCGCGTGGTCCACGCCGGTGAGGTCATGCACGGCAAGAGCTCGCTGGTCCATCACCGTGGGCAGGGGGTGTTCACGGGGCTGCCCAATCCTATGGAGGCCACTCGATACCATTCCCTGGTGTTGGCCAATGAGGCGTTGCCGGCGTGCTTCGAGCTCACGGCCTGGACCGAGGATGAGGCGGGCGGCCTGGATGAGATCATGGGCATTCGGCACCGCGAGCTTGATGTTGAGGGCGTGCAGTTCCATCCCGAATCCATCCTAACGGCGGCGGGGCACGACCTGCTGCGTAATTTCCTAGGCGCACCAGCACGCGCGGCCTAAGGGGAGCGCCCATCATGGATCTACCTACCGCCATTCGAACCGTCATGGAAGGGCGATCGCTCGCCCGCGCTGACATGGAGACGGTCATGCGCACCATCATGACGGGCGAGGCCACGGATGCGCAGATCGGCGGCTTTTTGATCGGGCTGCACATGAAGGGCGAGACGGTGGCCGAGATCGCCGCCGCGGCCAGCGTGATGCGGGAGCTGGCGATGCGCGTCGAGGCACCGACGGCGCATCTGGTCGATACCTGCGGCACCGGCGGCGACGCCCAGGGGACGTTCAATGTCTCCACGGCGACGGCGTTCGTGGTGGCGGCCGTCGGCGGGCGCGTTGCCAAGCACGGTAATCGTTCCGTCTCCAGCGCCTCGGGCAGTGCCGACGTGCTGGAGGCGGCGGGGGCCAATATCGATCTCGGCCCGGATGCCGTCGCGGCCTGCCTGCGCGAGGTTGGGGTCGGGTTCCTGTTCGCGCCCTACCACCATTCGGCGATGCGGCATGCCGTCGGCCCGCGTCGCGAGATGGGGGTGCGCACCCTATTCAATCTCCTCGGGCCGCTGACCAATCCGGCGGGTGCGCCGAATCAGCTGTTGGGTGTCTTCGGTACGGACTGGGTCGGCCCCGTGGCCGAGACCCTCAAGACCCTGGGCAGCGAGCGGGTAATGGTGGTCCATAGCGCGGATGGGCTGGACGAGATCAGCATCGGCGCCAGTACCCATGTCGCCGAGCTGCGCGACGGCGTCATCCACGAGTACGCTATCCAGCCCGGCGATTTTGGCCTAACGCCAGCGGACCTGGCGTCCGTGCGCGCCAGCGATGTCAACGAGAGTCTGGCGCTCATGCGGTCGGCCTTTGGCGGCGAGCCCGGCCCGGCCGCGGATATACTGGCGCTGAACGCGGGGGCGGCGATCCATGTGGCCGGGCTGGTGGACGGGCTTGGCGAGGGCGTGCAGCGGGCTCGGGCCGCCTTGGCGGACGGTTCAGTACAGCAGCGCCTGGATGAGTTCGTGGCCGTAACCCAACGGCTGGGGCAGCAAGGGGCCGAGGCATGACGGCGGCCGGCGAGACCCCCGATATCCTCAAGCGCATCCTGGCGCGCAAGCACGAGGTCATTGCCGAGCGCCGCGCGGGCGAGAGCGAGGCGAGCGTGGCGGCACGGGCGCGCGAGGCGCCGGCCGCGCGCGGCTTCCGCCAGGCGCTGCAGTCGGCGATCGAGGCCGGCGGCGCGGGTATTATCGCTGAGATCAAGAAGGCCTCGCCCAGCAAGGGGGTCTTGCGCGAGCCCTTCGAGCCCGAGGTTATTGCGCGAAGCTATGCGGCCAACGGGGCCAGCTGCCTGTCGGTGCTCACGGATACGGATTTCTTCCAGGGAGCCGATGCGCATCTCCAGCAGGCGCGCGCGGCCTGCGAGCTACCCGTGCTGCGCAAGGACTTTCTGGTTGACGCCTACCAGATCTACGAGGCCCGTGCGCTGGGGGCCGATTGCGTCCTGCTCATCGTTGCCGCTCTGGCGGATGGCGAGCTCACCGAACTCGCCGCATTGGCGCGCGAGCTCGGTATGGATGTGCTCGTGGAGGTCCACGACGAGCAGGAGCTGACGCGCGCCCGGGCGCTGACCCCGGACCTTGTCGGCATTAACAACCGTGATCTGCGCACCTTCCAGACGGCTACGGCCACCACGCTCGAGTTACGCCATCAGGTCCCGGGCGGGGCCCTGCTGGTCACCGAGAGCGGTATCCAGACCGCTGGCGATGTGGCTCGCATGCGTGCCAACGATGTCCACGCCTTCCTGGTTGGGGAGGCCTGTATGACGGTACCGGAGCCCGGCGATAAGCTGCGCGAGCTGTTTAGGCCCTGATCCGCGCCAACGCGTCGAGCCCGTTAGCCGCTAGCGGGTGTTGTGGATGACCATCGTCTTGCCGCTGACTGAGATGAATCCCTGCTCCTCGAGCTCCTTGAGCACGCGGCCGACCATCTCCCGTGAGCAGCCCACGATGCGCCCGAGCTCCTGGCGCGTGATCCGAATCTGCATGCCCTCGGGATGGGTCATGGCGTCCGGCTCGTGGGCCAGATCCATGAGGGTGCGCGCGATGCGTCCGGTGACGTCTAGGAACGCCAGATCGCGCACCTTGCCGCTGGTCTTGCGCAACCGGTCGGCCATCTGGCCGGCTATCTCGTGCAGGATCGCCGGGTCATCGTCGGCGACTTGGCGGAAGCGGCTGTAGCTTATCTCGGCTACCTCGCAGTGGCTGCGGGTCTTGATCCAGGCACTACGGCGGTGGCTGTTGCCGAACAGGCCCATCTCGCCAAAGAAGTCGCCAGCATTGAGATAGCTCAACACGAGCTCGTGGCCCTCGTCGTCATCGGTGACGACGCTTACCGAGCCTTCCACGATGAAATACAGCGAATCCGAGGAGTCGCCCGCGTGGACGATGATGGTCTTCGGTGGAAAGCGTCGCCGGTGACAATGGCGAAGCAGATTGTCGATGGGTTCTTGGTGCAATCGGTGTGACGCCGCTCCTGACATCTATCCCTGCTCCCCAGCGCACTATATGGGCGCGGCCTAGCCACCACACGGGGACCACACCCTGTTGGAATGAGCCATTATGCCGCGTTCTCATCACCCGTACATAAACGATATACTAAGGGGTTCTTCCTGTAAAAGGGCCGAGCGCCCGAGGCTCGGGGCGCGCTGTTGGTAGCGACATCGGGGATTGTGATGAAGACACGCGTCGACTGGGTTGACGGCATGGCGTTCCGCGCCACCACCGAAAGCGGCCACACCATCGATCTCGATGGGCCCCCAGCGCTCGGGGGCGAGGAGCGGGGCGCACGCCCCATGGAGCTATTGCTCGCGGGCCTGGGGAGTTGTTCGGCTGTCGATGTGGTCCATATCCTGCAGAAGGGCCGGCATGAGGTCATCGATTGCACGGTTGATGTGAGTGCCGAGCGCGCCGACGTGGACCCCAAGGTCTTTACGGCAATACACCTGCATTTTCGCGTCACGGGCCGGGAGCTGCGCGAAGCCGCGGTGGCGCGTGCGGTCGAACTGTCCGCCGAAAAGTACTGCTCGGCATCTATCATGTTGGGTAAGGCTGCCGAGATCACGCACGACTACGAGGTCGTGGCGGCGTAAGTCACGGTGGCTAGCGCACCGTTTGCCATGCCAGCCGGAGACGGGAGGATGTAACGTTGGCGCAGTCGGATAAGGTGAAGCTCTACGGGTTCAATAATCTGACCAAGTCGTTGAGCTTCAATATCTACGACATCTGTTATGCCAATACCTCGGAGCAACGGCAGGCCTACATCGATTACATCGACGAGGCCTACAACGCCGAGCGTCTGACGCAGATCCTCACTGGTGTGGCCGATATTATCGGCGCGACGGTGCTCAATGTTGCGCGCGAGGACTACGATCCCCAGGGCGCGAGCGTGACCCTGCTGATCGCCGAGCACGACGAGGAGTCCGATCAGGAGACCTACGTGCGGGCCCCGGCCTCACCAGGGCCACTGCCCGAGAGCGTGGCCGCGCATCTGGACAAGAGCCATGTCACGGTGCATACCTACCCCGAGAGCCACCCCTATCGCGGTGTCAGCACCTTTCGCGCGGATATCGACGTCGCTACCTGTGGCGTGATCTCGCCGCTTAAGGCGTTGAACTATCTGATTCACTCCTTCGACTCGGACATCGTGACCATGGATTACCGCGTCCGCGGCTTCACGCGGGACGTCGAAGGACGCAAGCACTTCATCGACCACGAGATTAACTCGATCCAGAATTATCTCTCGGCGGATACGCTGGATCATTATCACACCATCGATGTGAACGTCCTGCAGGAGAACATCTTCCACACCAAGATGCTGCTCAAAGACTGGGACATCGATGACTATCTCTTCGGTGAGTCGTCGGCCGATCTGGACGAGGATCACAAGGAGACGATCCGCCAGCAGCTGCACCGCGAGATGATGGAGATCTTCTACGGTCGCAACCTATCCTTGGAGCAGACCGTCTAGGGGAACGCTGCGCGTTGCTCTAATCGCCCGTCCCTGAGGGACGCAGCTCGCGCGTCACGATGCGCCGCTCCGTGCCGGTCTCAAGTTCGAGCCGTTGCGCTAGCTCTCGGCTCATGCGCAGCGTTCCGGAGCGATCCACGATGAGTACCTGCGCTAGGCCCAGATCGCGCGCCGTCGCTTGCCACGCCTCGCGGCCTGCGACCAGGAGCGCGGTGGCTGCAGCATCGGCAAGTGAGCCGTCGTCGGTGACGACGCTCGCATGGACAGCCCCTTGAGCCGGCCGCCCGGTTCGCGCGTCGCTAGTCGCGCAGGGCCGCGACGACCGTCTCG
>CAJXKP010000062.1 GCA_913055565.1 uncultured Ectothiorhodospiraceae bacterium | reverse complement strand
CCTCACGCTATTTCACAGCGGCCTTCCCTATCCGCCGATTCCAAACGACCAGGCTTTTCCTGGCGCACTAGGAGCTCAGCCCTCTGAGCGACCGTTCCAGAGCGTCTGAATCGCCGAAGGGCTTGGCGGCTATGGGTACAGGAGCCGTTTGATGATGCCCTCGTACATGGCCGTCAGCGCCTCCAGCTCCGCGACGCCGACGCGCTCATCGACCTGATGGATGGTGGCGTTGAGGGGGCCCAGCTCGACGACCTGGGCACCGGTCGGTGCGACGAAGCGGCCGTCCGAGGTTCCGCCACCGGTCGAGCGCTGCGGGGCCTGCCCGGTGACGGCCTCAACGGCCTCGCTAGCGGCATCCACTAGGGCCCCTGAAGGTGTAGCGAAGGGCTCCGCTGAGTGGTGCCAGTCCAGGCTGTATTCGAGGCCATGGGCGTCCAGGATGGCGCCCACGCGCTGGCGCAGCACATCCGCCGTCACGGCCGTGCCGTAGCGGAAATTGAACTGAACCTCCAGGTTCGCCGGAATAACGTTGCTTGCCCCGGTCCCGGCGGCGACGTTGGCGATCTGGAAGCTCGTCGGCGGGAATGCCTCATTACCGTCGTCCCAGTGCGCCTGGGCCAGGGCATCGAGGGCCGCCACGGCCTCGTGGACGGGGTTGCGGGCGTTGTGGGGATAGGCCACGTGGCCCTGGATGCCGTGCACGACGAGATTGCCGGTCAGCGAGCCGCGCCGGCCGATCTTAATGGTATCGCCCGCGCTCGCCTCACTGCTGGGCTCACCGACCAGGGCGTAGTCGATGGCCGTACCGCGCTGATTGAGTGCCTCGATCACGCGGCGGGTGCCGTCCTGCGCTGGGCCCTCCTCGTCGCTGGTCAGCAGAACGGCTAAGCGCCCCTGGCGGGGTGGGCCCTTTTCGCCGATAACCCGCTCGCAGGCCGTGACGAAGGCCGCCACACTGCCTTTCATATCCGCGGCGCCGCGACCGTGGAGGTGATCGTTGATGACCGTCGGCCGAAACGGGGGCGTTTGCCAGTCGTCCTCGGGGCCCGGGGGGACCACATCGGTATGCCCGATAAAGGCGAGGAGCGGGCCGTCCCCGGTGCCGACCCGGGCCCAGAGGTTGGTAACGTCGCCGTAGGCTAGCGTCTCGCAGGCGAAGCCGAGCGGGTCCAGACGTGCGCTTACGAGCGCCTGGCAGCCGGCATCCGCCGGTGTAACCGAGGCGCGTTCGATGAGATCGCTGGCCAGCTCCAGGGTCACGCTCATAGGGTCGCCTTGTCGTCGGGGCAGCCGGGCCGCCCGCTGGTTCGGGCCGCGCCCTCAGGGGCGCAGCAGTTCGTTAAGACCCACCTTGTCGCGGGTTTGCTCGTCGACCTGCTTGATGATGACCGCGCAATAGAGGCTGTGGCTGCCGTCCTCGGCGGGCAGCGAGCCCGGCACGACCACGGCGCCCTTAGGGACGCGCCCGCGTGTGACCTCGCCGGTCTCGCGGTTGTAGATCTTGGTGCTCTGGCCGATGAAAACGCCCATGCTGAGGATCGCGCCTTCCTCAACGATAACGCCCTCAACAACCTCGCTGCGGGCGCCGATGAAGACCTTATCCTCAATGATGGTGGGGTTGGCCTGCAGTGGCTCCAAGACCCCGCCGATGCCGGCGCCGCCGGAGAGGTGCACATCCTTGCCGACCTGGGCGCAGCTGCCTACCGTGGCCCAGGTGTCGATCATGGTGCGCTCATCGACGTAGGCGCCGATGTTGATGTAGGAGGGCATGAGCACGGCTCCCGGGGCGACGTAGCTGCCGCGCCGCGCGACCGCCGGCGCTACCACGCGCACGCCGCTATCCTGGAAGTCCTGACTGTTATAGTCGGCGTACTTCGTCGGGACCTTATCGAAGTAGTTGTTCACGCCGTCACGCATGACCTGGTTGCCATGCAGCCGGAACGACAGCAGAACGGCCTTCTTGAGCCACTCGTTGACCTGCCATTCGCCACCCGTCTTCTCGGCGACGCGGGATTCGCCTCGGTCCAGGCGTAGCAGCGCGTGCTCCACGGCGGCACGCAGCTCGGGCACGCTGCTGTCAGGGCGAATCTCGCCGCGCTTTTCGAAGGCATCCTCGATGAGGGGCTTGAGGTTTTCCATGGGATTCTCCGTGGTTCGCTCGGATCTAGCTGAGGAATTGCTTGATGCGTTCGGCCGCCTCGACGCAGACGTCCTTCTCCGCGACCAGGGCGATACGGACCCGCCCCTGGCCCGGGTTGCCGTAGGTGGTATCGCGCGATAGATAGCTACCGGGTAGCACGCTGACGCCCGTCTCGCGGTAGCACTCACGGGCAAAGGTCTCGTCGTCGTCCCCAATGTCGGGCCACAGGTAGAAACCGCCCGGGGGTGGTGTGACGTAGAGCGCTGGCGTGAGGGCGTCCGTGACCGCGTCGAATTTCTCGCTGTAGCGGCGTCGGTTGTCGCGGACGTGCGCCTCGTCGTTCCATGCCGCCTGGCTCGCGGCCTGCGTTTGCAGGGGCATGGCGCAGCCATGGTAAGTGCGATAGCGCAGAAAGGCATCGAGGATCTCGGCATCGCCGGCGACGAAGCCGGAGCGTAGTCCGGGAGCGCTGGAGCGCTTGGACAGGCTGTGGAAGACGAGGCAACGCCGATAATCCGTGCGACCGAGATCGCGGCAGGCGCTTAAGAGGCCGGGCGGCGGCTCGGCACCGTCGCGGAAGAGCTCGCTGTAGCACTCGTCCGCGGCGATGATGAAATCGTATTCGTCCGCCAGCGCGATCAGCCGCGTCAGCCAGCTGGTAGACAACACGTCACCGCTGGGATTGGCGGGGCTGCAGATGTAGACGAGCTGGCAGCGCCGCCAGTAGTCAGCGGATACGTTGTCGATATCGGGCACATGGTCCGTCCAGGACCAGTCGTTGAGGTAGAGCGGTTCGGCGCCCGCAAGCAGGGCCGCGCCCTCGTAGATCTGGTAGAACGGATTGGGCATGGCCACCACGGGCTCGGCGTCGCTATCGACCGCCGCTTGGGCGATGGCAAAAAGGGCCTCGCGAGTGCCGTTCACGGGCAGCACATTGACCTCGGCGTAGAGGCTGTCATCGGGCAGCTCGAAGCGTGCCACCAGCCAATCCCGGATGGCGCCGCGCAGCTCGGGTGTACCCCGCGTACCCGCGTAGCGATTCAGGCCGTCGAGGTTCTGGGTCAGGGCCTGGTGGATGAACGACGGCGTGGCATGAGCCGGTTCACCGATGGACAGCTGTATCGGCTCCTTGTCCGCGGGCGGGTCCACGCCGCGCAGGAGCTCGCGCAGGCGCTCGAAGGGGTAGGGGTTGAGCCTTTCCAGGTTCCGGTTCATGGCCGCCGACTCCTGTGGCCGATGGGCCGCCAGTGTTCAAAGTCTGCTGACTCTAGCGCCTACACCCGCGCAGTCAAACCCGCGCGGCGGGGCGCGTTGATGCGTGGCGTCAGACCACGCCCTGACGCTCCATCATATCGGCCTGAACGACCTCGACCCAGTAGCCGTCCGGATCCTGGATGAAGGCAATGCCCTGGAGCTTGCCTGTGTCGGGTCGTTTGACGAACGGCACGCCGAGGGCCTCGAAGCGCTCACAGGCGGCGTAGACGTCGGGGACGTTAATGGCGATGTGGCCGAAGCCTTGGGGCTCGTCATTGCCATTGTGATAGGCAACGTTCGGATCGTTCTCGCTGCCCCAGTTATGCGTGAGCTCCAGCACGCCTCGCTGGGCGAAGGTCCAGGTGGTACGCGGGCCGCTCTCCGTGGGGACGTCCTCCGCGGCCTGCTCGTCCAGGAAGGCGAGGAAGTAGAGGCTGAAGTTGAGTTCGTGGAAGTCCAGTCGCCGTAGCAGTCGCATGCCCAGCACCCGGGTATAGAAGTCCAACGACTGCGCCGGATCCTTGATGCGAACCATGGTGTGGTTAAGGCCGAAAGCGCGGGTCTCGTCGTCGGGCGTCTCACACAGCCCGGGGCCCTCGTCGAAGTGGCGACTCATGGGGTTGGTCCTCTTCTGCCTAGTAAGGAGCGCCGAGCGTAGCGGCAAGCCGTGGCGGTGCGCTAGAGATATACCGCAACGATTCGCGCCAACCGCGCCGGAATCATGCAGCGTCTCCCTAGAGGTAGGGCGTGAAAAGCCAGCAGAAGGCGTCCCGTAGCCGTACGGGCAAGGAGCGCCCGTTGAGGGCCGCCAGGGTCATGCGTCGGCTGGCGGCGATCATGTCATCGACCTCGTCGGTGAGATCGGCGGTCAATTGGCGATCATAGATCTCAATGGTGAGCTCGAAATTCAGCCGCAGGCTGCGCGGATCGATATTGGCGGAGCCGATCTGGCTGTACTGGTAGTCGATCATGAACAGCTTGCTGTGAATGAATTGGCCGCTGCGGTAGTAGACGTTGACGCCCCATTCCACGAGTTCCCAGAGCATATTCTGGGTGGCCCAGTGCACGAAGGGGAGGTTGTTGTGGGCGGGGAGCACGATGTCCACCCGTGTGCCGCGCACCGCGGCGGCCTGAAGGGCGCCGATGAGCTCCCGGGGCGGCAGGAAATAGGGGGTAACGATGACCAGTCGCTCCCGCGCGGCCGCCGCCGCGCCCACGAGGATGGTGGTCAGCCGGCCGAGGTCCTCGTTGGGCCCGGTGACGACGGTACGGCACAGCGCGGAGCCGCTATCCGGTGTCTGGTCCATGGGCGGTCGCTCGCTGAGCTCGCCCGTGGCGTAATCCCAATCCTGCAGGAACACCGCCTCCATCTGGTCGACCACGGGGCCGGTAATCCGGAACTGGATATCGCGCGCGCCACCCTGGCTGGCGTAGTGGCGGTCACCGATGTTCATGCCGCCGGTGAAGCCCGTATGCCCGTCGACGATGAGTATCTTGCGGTGGTTGCGTAGGTTGAGCAGGAGTCGCGGCGGGATCAGCTGCGGCGGTAGGAAACGCGTCACCCGTAGACCGGCGCGACTGAGTCGCCGGCATATGCGCGGCCACGAATACCACTCGCCGGCGCCGTCGAGGAGGATGCGGACGTCGACACCGCGCTCATGGGCCTGTTGTAGGGCCTGGGCAAACGCCTGGCCAGCCGTGTTGCTGTCGAAGATATAGGTTGCCAGATAGACGTGGCGGCGGGCGCCGTTAATGGCATCGAGCATCGCCGGATAGGCCTCCTCGCCATCGCGCAGCGGCGTCACGGCGTTGCCCGCGGTAATCTCAAGATTGGTCACCGCGTGCGAGATGCGCGCCTGCAGCGCGAATGCCTCGGGCACCTCTAGGTTGGCGGGCTCGCCCTCGGTAACCGGCGCACGCCGCGTCCCCAGCCGCCGTGCCCGCATCTGGATGCGATTAAAGCCGAGCATGAGGTACAGGATCGGGCCGGCCACCGGGAAGAGCAGGCAAACCGTCATCCAGCCCGCGGCGGCAGTCGGGTCACGTTTGTGCAGCAGGGCATGACCGGCGGCGATCGTCGCGATGAGACCGACGAGGAGCACGATGATGAGTTGCAGATAGCTACTGGGCAAATAGCCTCCTAGGTATGATCGACCACGATCCCCCGCGTATGTTGCGTAATCGCGACAGCGTAGCGTTTTTATCGTTGAAATGGGCGCGTATTATCGTTTTCTGGGGGGCGGGTTCCGGATAGACTTGTAGCAATCGGTCGGCACGCCGGCGGGCCGCGCAAGGGGGAGGTGTTATGACGACGGGCCAATGGATCAGGACGGTCATCCTGGGTTTAGTGTTGGGGCCGACAGTCGCTAGTGCGGGCGAGTTGCCGCGGCCCGCCGCATTGGAACCGGCGGTCAATTTCTGGAAACGGGTCTACACCGAGATCGATTCCGATCAAGGGGTCATCCATGACCGCCGTGAGATCGCTCGCGTCTTTACGACGATCAGCATGCCGCGGGATCTGTCGGCCGCCGAGGAGCGCCACCGGACCGATGAGGCCAAGGCGCGTGTCGAGACGGCGCTGTTCGCGCTAGCCGACCAGGACGGCGAGCCCGCCAATCCATTCCAGCGCAAGATCCGCCCGCTGTTCGCCGACGATGCCGCGGCCTCCGATTTCCGGGAAGCGGCCGGCCGTCTGCGTTTTCAGCGCGGGCTCTCGGACCGATTCAAGGCCGGCTATAGGCGCTCCGGCCGCTGGATGGACCATATCCGGGCTAGCCTGCGCGATAACGGCGTGCCGGCGGGGCTTGCCGCGTTGCCGCATGTGGAGTCCTCGTTCCGTACCCAAGTCACCTCGCACGCCTGGGCCGTCGGGCTATGGCAGTTCACGCGCCTGACCGGCAGCGACTACATGCGCGTGGATCACATCATCGATGAGCGCCGTGATCCGTGGCGCTCCTCGGAGGCGGCCGCCGAGCTGCTTACCGATGCCTACGACCGGCTGGGCGACTGGGCGCTGGCGATCACGGCCTACAACCACGGCATAACGGGTATGAAGCGGGCCGTGCGGGCCGTGGGTGAGCCGTCTATCGCCGCCATCATCGCGGACTACGACGGCCCCAATTTCGGCTTCGCCTCGCGCAATTTCTACCCCGCGTTCCTGGCCGCGATGGACGTCGATCGCAACGTGACGAAGTATTTTGGGCCCATCCAGCGTCGTGAGCCCGATCCGTTGGTCAGGATCGAGCTGCCGGATTACACCGAGGCCAGTGCCCTCGCTGAGGCCCTGCCGGTCACCAAAGAGCGGCTCCGTGAGCTCAATCGCGCGCTTCGAGATCCGGTATGGTCAGGCCGCAAGTATGTACCGGCCAGCTACACCGTGCGTGTCCCGGGGAACGATGCGGAGCGCATGCGTCAGGCGCTGGATAGGATTGCTCTGACGCGGCGCTATACCGCGCAGCGGCCTGATCGTAAGCATCGCGTTCGCGCCGGCCAGACCCTGTCGCAGATCGCGCAGCGCTACGGCGTATCCATGGACACCCTGGCCGCCGCCAACAATCTCCATGACGCCGATTATCTGCGGCAGGGTCAGACGCTGCGTCTGCCGGTGGCAGGCAAGCAGCCCGTCTCGCTGGCGGCCAAGCGAGCCAAGGGCAAGGGCATCTACACCGTGCAAGCCGGGGATACGCTATCCGGCATTGCCCACCGACACGGCATTACCGTGCAGACGCTGGCGCAGATTAACGGTATCGACGATGCCGATTATCTGCGCCCCGGGCAGATACTGCAGGTTCGCGAGGGCGAGAAGTTGAGCCAGGCAGCGGCTGAAATCGCGGGAGAGGGTTGATCCCGTCGGCTTACAAGGGGATATTAAGGCCCTGGCCGATACCTTAACGGCCAGGATGGCGCACGTCCGTCGCCAAGCTGCTGGGTTGGGGCTTGCGCGGCGTCGCAGGGTCGATGGCGCCAGCCGGGTTGAGTCGGCGTTGGCAGTGCCAATGGCAGCGCCGCTGGGTATCGGTGTGGTTTCGGCACAACGAGAGAGGTAGATCGGGAGCGATCATGCTTGAGGCGATACGACGCTTCTACTCGGAGCACATCAACCCCGCCGATGACGCCCAGGGTAGTGAGGATCTCCAGCACAAACTCCAGCTTGCCACGGCGGCGCTGCTCATCGAGATGGCACAGGCGGATAACACGCGGCACAGCATCGAGTTCCAGGCCATCCACGAGGGCATCGGCAGCGTCTTCAGTCTGGGTGAGGACGAGACCAACGAGCTCATCGAGCTCGCGGATCAGGAGGCCCATGAGGCCACCGATTACTTCGACTTCACTCAGCTGATCAATGAGAGTTTCGATTATCAGCGCAAGTGTAAGGTCGTCGAGCTGCTTTGGCGCGTGTGCCTCTCGGACCAGGAGATGGACCGCTACGAGGAGCAGTTGGTGCGTAAGATCGCCGAGCTGCTGCATGTCGAGCACAAGGACTTCATCAACCAAAAGCTCAAGGTCCAGCGCGAGTACTCCAGCAGCTACATGGCGGAGTACGACGACTACGAGGACTAGGGCAACCCGGCACGACGCCCACGAACGCGGGCCAGGCGCGGTACGGGGTCGGCGGTCACGCGAAGCGACTTCTCGCGGCCGCCCCAGGGCCGTATGGCCGTGGCGCCTTGAACGGCATCGGGCGTGTTATGAGCCGCGACCGCCGGCCACGGCGAGGCCCGCCGGGCCCCCGGACCACGGCGGCGCCCAGCGGCCCGCGGGACTGACTCGGCGTCTCCCTCGCGGCAACAGGAGCCGCCCATGGCCGTCTACAAGGCTCGCCAGCTAGCGACCATCCGCGACGCCATCGCCGCCGGCCGCCAGGCCCTGCGCGACCAGGCCTCGCGTGACCCGCAGGTCTTTGCGGAGGCCTATATCGCCGCGGACGGCGTCCAGATCCCCGGCGAGCCCCGCTCCGAACAGGCTCAGGAATTGGCGCGCCGTCTGCAGCAG
>CAJXKP010000061.1 GCA_913055565.1 uncultured Ectothiorhodospiraceae bacterium | reverse complement strand
GCTGCGTCATGATGCCCCACTCACCATCGTCCCCCGGCTGACTGATCACCGAGCTAATGAGCTTCTCGCGCATCAGATGCATGGCGTCTTCGACCGAGGTGTCGGCCGGCACCGAGACGGGCGTTGGGTTCATGAGATCGCCCACGGTGTGCGGTGTCCGACCCGTGGCGATCATCTCTTCGAGCGGTGAGGACACCCGCCGTAGCTCGCGGGCCCGACGATCCTCCTCGATCGCCTCCTCGCGATCGGCCTGGTACTTGGCTAGATCCACCTGGCCGGACTGCATGCTCTCGATGATGGCGTCCGCGAACTGGCTGGTCCGCACCTCCAGCGCCCCCTCGATGCTGCGCGCGAAGTCGTAGGTCACGACCTTGGAGGTAACTACCTGCTGATAGGCGGCGCGGATCAGGTCGGCAGCCTCCTGCCAGCCGATGTGCTCCAGCAGCATCACACCCGAGAACAGCAACGATCCCGGATTGACCTTGTCCTGGTTGGCGTACTTGGGCGCGGTCCCGTGCGTGGCCTCGAAGACGGCGACCCGGTCCGACATGTTCGCGCCCGGGGCGATGCCGACACCCCCGACCTCCGCGGCGACCGCGTCGGAGAGGTAATCACCATTGAGGTTCATGGTCGCCAGGACGTCGAAATCATTCGGCCGCAGCAGCATAAGCTGGAAGATGATGTCGGCGATGCGATCCTTGATCACGATCTTACCCTCCGGCCGCTTGCCGCCATAGGTGGCGTACAGCTCCTCTTCGGTGATCGTGACGTCGCCGAACTCCTCGCGTGCCACCTCGTAGCCCCAGGTCCGGAAGGCGCCTTCCGTGAACTTCATGATGTTGCCCTTGTGCACAAGGGTCACGCTCTCACGGTTATTATCGATGGCGTACTGGATGGCCTTGCGGACGAGGCGCTTGGAGCCGAAGGCACTAATGGGCTTCACCCCCAGTCCGGCGTCCTCGTAGAAGGTCGCCCCCATCTCATCGCGCAGGAACTGCGCGAGCTTCTTGTTCTCGTCGGTCCCGGACTGCCATTCTAGCCCGGCGTAGACGTCCTCCGTATTCTCCCGGAAGACGACGACATCAACCTCTTCCGGATTCTTCAGGGGCGATGGCACGCCGTCGTAGTGGCGAACGGGCCGGACGCAGGCGAACAGATCGAGTTTCTGACGCAGCGCGACGTTGAGCGAGCGGAAGCCACCGCCAACGGGCGTCGTTAGCGGCCCCTTGATGGACACCACCAGATCCTCGAGCGCCTCTTGCGTGTCCTTCGGGAAGTAGTCCCCATCGTAGAGCTCGGCGGCCTTCTCCCCCATGTAGAGCTCCGCCCAGTGGACCTTACGCTGGCCGCCGTAGGCCTTCTCCACAGCGGCGTCCCAGATCCGCATGCAGGCCGCCGTGATATCGGGACCGATGCCGTCGCCCTCGACATAGCCAAGTATCGGGTTATCGGGCACCTTGAGCTGACCATCGACGAATTGCAGCTTTTGGCCCGTGTCGGGGTACTGGATCTTTTGGTTCATGGGTCCTCCAGGGGATGGGGTCAGGCCTCGCCGGCGGTCTCGCCCATTTATTGAGCCAGGGCCGATTGAGAGGTCGTCATACCGCCGAGATAACGTCGGCTTTGTGGGCAGCGACACCCATGTCATGGGGGCAGCCACGAGATCGGCGAGTATTGTGGCCGACGGCCCCCTGGCGTTCAAGAATAAGCCTTGCGAGCCAGCCATTCTCATCTTGGCCTTCGAGGTGGTCGCGTCACCCCCTGCCGAGGGCGTCTGCGGCCACGCAAGGCCGCCGTCGAGCCGCCAGGGACGGTTTATGGCGTCCCTCGGCAGGGGCTGACGCGACCACGCGCCTTCCTGGGGATCCCATAATTAGGATTGCTGCTTACGAGCAACCACCCAACAGACGTCGGAGCCGTTGCGGACATGGCCCCGCGGCGTCGCGGCTAGTAACCTGAGGCTATGGCCAGTAACAGCACCCTTAATCAAGCCCTGGACGCGCTGTCGCCCGATCTTCGGGAGCGTGTCCAGACCACGCTCGAGCGTTTCGGTGAGGACGCGGCGCTGCCACATGACCCGGATGTACTGGCATCGCTACCGCGCGTCTGGGCAGCCAGTGACTTCCTCGCCCGCCTGTGCATCCGGCACCCCGAGATGCTGCAAGAACTCAGCGAGTCGGGGGAGCTGACGGGGACGACTAAGCCCGGGCCGTTGCGCGAGCGCCTGGACCGGGCCCTCGACGGCGTCGACGACAGCGACGCCATGCGCCGCCAGCTCCGCCTGGCCCGGCAGCGCGAGCTACTGCGAATCGGTTGGCGCGATCTAGCGGGTTGGGCCTCGCTCGACGAGGTCCTGGAGGCCAACAGCGGTCTTGCCGAGGCCTGTATCGGGGCCGCCCACGAGTGGCTCTACCAACAACTCTGCCAGCGCTGGGGCACACCGCGCGATAGTAACGGTAATGCCCAGCGACTCATCGTCCTCGGCATGGGCAAGCTCGGCGGCCGCGAGCTCAACTTTTCGTCCGACATCGACCTCATTTTCGCCTACCCCGAGCCGGGCGAGACCGATGGCCATCCACCTCGGGCCAATGAGGAGTTCTTTACCCGATTGGGTCGCCAGCTCATCGCCGCCCTCGATCAGCAAACGGCGGACGGCCATGTGTTTCGCGTCGATATGCGCTTGCGCCCCTACGGCACCGCCGGGCCACTGGCCATGAGCTTCGACGCCATGGAGCTCTACTACCAGGACCAGGGCCGGGAGTGGGAGCGCTACGCCATGATCAAGGCACGCGTCGTGGGCGGCGACTATGATCGTGGCGCCGAGCTAACCGAGAGCCTGCGCCCCTTCGTGTATCGGCGTTACCTAGATTACGGCGCTTTCGAATCCATGCGGGAGATGAAGAAACTCATCGCTCGCGAGGTCCAGCGCCGCGGCATGGAGAGCAACATCAAGCTGGGTCGCGGCGGCATCCGGGAGGTGGAGTTCATCGCCCAGGTGTTCCAGCTCATCCGGGGGGGGCAGGACCGCAGCCTGCGCCAACGCAGCCTGTTGCCGGTGCTTGAGTACCTCACCGAGGCGGGCGTTATCCCCGAGTTCGCGAGGGATGAGCTCCGCGACGGCTACCGTTTTCTGCGCCGCTTGGAGAACCATATCCAAGCCATGAACGACCGTCAGACCCACGATCTCCCCAGCGACCCAACGGATCGCGCCCGCCTAGCCCTGAGCCTGGATGAACCGGATTGGTTGAGCCTCGCCGAGCGGATCGACGATTGGCGCCACCGCATCCACGGCCACTTCGATCAGGTCTTCGCGGCCCCCCAGACAGAGGACGAGGGCGCCGGCGAGGATGCGCTCGCCGACGTCTGGCGGGCCAACCTGGAACCAGAGGGCGAGCAGGCAACCCTCCAGCAAGCGGGCTTCGCCGAGCCAGAGGCAACCGCTTCACGACTAGCGGCCCTGCGCGACAGCCGGGCGACCCGATCGCTGTCGGCAACCGGGCGCACCCGCCTGGATCGACTCATGCCGCTGCTGCTCAATGCCGCCGTGGCTCAACCGAACCCCGACGAGACCATCCATCGCCTGCTCTACCTACTCGAGGGGATCGTGCGCCGCACGGCCTATCTGGCGCTGCTCAACGAGCACCCGATGGCGCTGTCCCAATTGGTGCAGCTCGCCGCGGGCAGCCCCTGGGTGGTGCGGCTCCTGGCTCAGCATCCGGTACTGCTGGATGAGCTCCTGGATCCGCGCGCCCTCTACGCACCACTGCGACGCGAGGGCCTGGAAGCCGAGCTCACCGAGCGACTCGCCGACGTCGATGGCGATGACCTGGAGAGCCAGATGGAGGTCCTGCGGCGGTTTCGCCAGGCCAACACGCTGCGGGTCGCCGCCGCCGATATCGGCGGCGCGCTACCGATCATGGTGGTTAGCGACTACCTTACCGACATCGCCGAGGTGGTCCTGGGCGCGGTCTTACGAATCGCCCGCCATCACATGACCCAGCGCTACGGCCGCCCCCTCGGTTGGCACGAGGACGGGCCCATCGAACAGGGATTCGTCATCGTCGGCTACGGCAAGGTGGCGTCATTGGAGCTCGGCTACGGGTCGGACCTGGATCTCGTCTTCATCCACGACCACCAAGGCGAGCATCAGCACACCGACGGCGAGCGATCGGTCGACAACCAGGTCTTCTTCGCCCGGCTGGCCCAGCGGATCATCCATATCCTCAGCACCACGACCCCCGGCGGCATCCTCTACGAGGTTGACACGCGCCTGCGCCCCAGCGGGCGCGCCGGGCTGGTAACCAGCAACATCGACGCCTTCGCGGACTATCAGCACAATCAGGCATGGACCTGGGAACACCAAGCGTTGGTGCGTTCCCGAGTGCTTGCCGGCGAGCCCGCGCTGGCAGAGCGCGTGCGAGCGGTCCGCGATGAGATCCTGGCGCGACCGCGCGACGCGGAGAACCTGCGGGCCGAGGTAGTGGCCATGCGCCGGCGGATGCTGGACGCCAAGGCCAGTTCGGAACCCGGCGTATTCGACCTCAAAAACGACCGCGGCGGTATCGCGGATATCGAGTTTATGGTCCAATACGGCGTCCTGGCCGGGGCCTCATCCCAGTCCGGTCTGCTTAAGTACACTGACAATATACGGCTGCTCGACGAGTTGAGCCGCCATGGCGCCATGAGCGCCGACCGGGCACGGCGCCTAGCGGATGCCTATCGCGCTTACCGCGCCCGAATCCACCGGCTCACCCTCCAGGAGCGCCCCGCGCGCGTGGCGGCGGACGATTTCGAAGCCGAGCGCCGCGACGTGACCGAGGCTTGGCAGGTCATCATGGGCAACGATCCCGGCGACAACGGCACGGCAACAGCGAGCGATACGAGCGAGGAGGGCCCCGAATGAGCATGGCCGACCGAGATGGCGTCATCTGGATGGACGGCGCTTTCGTGCCGTGGCGCGATGCCAACGTCCACGTCCTCACACACACCTTGCACTACGGCATGGGCGTGTTCGAGGGGATCCGGGCCTACAACACCCAGCAGGGGCCAGCCATCTTTCGGTTGCAGGATCATACCCGGCGCTTCTTCGACTCGGCCAAGATCCTGAACATGACCCTGCCCTATAGCCGCCAGACTATCGATCAGGCCTGCATCGACGCGGTCCGCGAGAATGGCCTGGCTAGCGGCTACGTCCGGCCCATGGCCTTCCTGGGCTCGGAGGGTATGGGCCTGCGCGCGGACAACCTGCAGGTCCACGTCATCGTGGCAGCCTGGGAGTGGGGGTCCTATCTCGGTGCCGACAACATGGCCCACGGCATCCGCATTAAGACGTCTTCGTTCAGCCGCCACCATGTCAACGTGAGCATGTGCCGCGCCAAGGCGAACGGCCACTACATCAACTCCATGCTGGCCCTCCAGGAGGCTGTTGCCTGTGGCTATGACGAGGCCCTGCTGCTGGACGTCGATGGCTTCGTCGCCGAAGGGTCCGGCGAGAACTTCTTCATCGTGCGCGACGGCGTCATCTACACCCCGGAGCTGACCTCAGCGCTGGCCGGCGTCACGCGTAACGCCGTGGTAGCCATCGCGCACGAGCTGGGTTACGAGCTCCGCGAGAAACGCATCACACGCGATGAGGTCTACGTCTGTGACGAGGCCTTCTTCACCGGCACGGCCGCCGAGGTCACGCCCGTGCGCGAGCTCGACGACCGTCCCATTGGCGATGGCACGCGCGGCCCGATAACCGAGCACATCCAGAAGACGTTCTTCGATCAGGTCGAGGGGCGGCGCTCGGCGTACGCCGAGTGGCTGACCCTGGTCACCTGAGCTGACACAGGGAGCATCGATATGGCCGACCCGCAGACACACGACCGCGACGACCTAACGCAGGCCAACGGGGAGAACCGCTACGAGGTCACCATTGATGATCTGCCCGTGGCCTGCCCCATGCCGCAGATGTATCTGTGGAACTCGCACCCGCGCGTCTATCTGCCGTTGCACGAGACCGGCGAGGCCAAGTGCATCTACTGCGGCGCTGAGTACGTCGTCACCGACTTCGACCCCAACGATCCGCGCGTCCTCGAGCAGCACCGCCGGGAGTGAGCGAGGGCGCGCCAACCACAGCGGCCAATCACCGAGACCGACTTACCTGGCGGGTCCGCGCCCTGGACCGGATCTATCGGCTACTCGCTCGCACGCCGTTGCACTTCCAGCATGCCCTGGGCTCGCTGATTGGTACGCTGGGTAACTGGATCCCGAACCGACAGCGCCACGTCGCGCGCGTCAACATCCAGCTCTGCTTTCCCGAGCACTCGTTAGCCGAGCGTAAGCGGCTCGTACGCCAGAGCCTGCGCGAATCGGCCAAAGGCCTGTGCGAGATCGCCACGCTCTGGTATCGGCCCACCCCCGAGGTGAGGGGACTGATCCGCGAGGTGAACGGTGAGGCCGTTTTCCAACAGGCCCTCGCCGAGGATCGCGGACTGCTGATCATCGCCCCCCATCTTGGCTGCTGGGAGGCCCTCCAGGTCTGGGTCGCCCAGCACGCGCCGTCCCACGCCCTTTACCGGCCACCCCGTCAGCGTGACCTTGAGCCGCTCATCAATCGCGGGCGCTCGCGCAGCGGCATGCACTTCTGGCCCGCTAGCGCGTCGGGGATTCGCGGATTGCTCGCAGCGCTCAAGCGTGGCGAGATCGTCGGCATCCTTCCCGACCAGGAGCCACCCGGCGAAGGGGTGTTCGCCCCCTTCTTTGGCATCCCGGCCAAGACCATGACCCTATTCGGTAAGTTCGCGGCCCGGTCCCGAGCCGCCGTGATCGTCGGCTGGGCGGAAAGGTTACCGCGCGGAACCGGCTATCGCCTGCACTTCCGCCGCGTAACCAGCGCCGTCGATGATCCCGACCAAGAGACGGCGGCAACAGCACTGAACGCCGCCATCGAGACGGCCGTACGGGGCAAACCGGAGCAATACCAATGGAGCTACCGGCGGTTCACGCGGGAGCGCGGCGGCCGTGGCGGTCGCTACAAGCGCTGGCGCACGCGCGGGCGCTGGATCGAGCCGACCTAAACGGCTGGCCACAGCCCAACCAATACCGTTAAGAAGGACGAAACCCGCGCCTAGGCAACCGGGCCGCTATCGGGCGTCGGCCAACCATCAACCTGAGCGCAGCCCCTCTCGGCAACGACTGTACCGCGGCAAACCCCAGCACGATGGCGCTAACCGCGGCGGCGGCATTGTGTAAAAGCCACGTAGTAACGCGTATATTTTCCTAGTTAATGACGCCACTGAAACCGGCTTGAAGGCGCTGCAGCCGACATGAGCAATCCCAATGACGGATAACACGGAGGCGAGTGACGACGAGCATCTTGGCCAGCCGACGCTCATCCACTGCGGCCTGCACCGCACTGGAACCACCACCCTGCACTATCGGGTATTTCCCCAGCTTCCCGGCATCGACTACGCGCATAAGCCACCGGATGCCCGCGTCGCGACCCGACATCCCCGTGACCGCCCCCTCGTCATATCGCACGAGGGGCTACTCGTCAGGGGCTGGACAGGCCGAAGCCAACTTGATCGGGTTAAGCGGCTAGCGGAACAATTCCCGCGTGCCCAACCGCTGCTGACCTTGCGCGGTCGTAACTAGCCAGGGGCCAGAGTGAGCCGCCACGAGCCATCGCGTTACCAAATACCGTTCAATCGATAAACACCGCGTTCCAATACGCCAACGGGATCAACGGGGAACCGCAACCTTGAGACTATTGCACGTTGTCAATCTCCGCGGGCGCGGCGGCATGGAACAGCTCTTCGTGAACTATGTAACGGCGGCTCGCTACCAACCGACGGAGCATATCGTCGGCGTTAAGAGTACGGTCAACCCGGCTCTGCGGCCGAAACTGCGCGAAGCGGGCGTCGAGGTTGTCGGGCTCAAGCATTGGGGCGGTATGCCGATCCCCGACGTTGGTAGACTTCGGCGCTCGCGGCTGGACGCCCTACTAAATCGAACAGCCCCTGAACGCGTGGTTTTTTGGTCCACACTCCCTACCGAGGATTGGCTTGCCGCACTGAGCGATCGCGCCATCGGCATCATTTACTACGACCATGGTAAGGCGTGGCGACTCGACAGCGAGACCCTCGAGCAGCACCTCGGTCCGACCGAACGCATCGTTACGGTATCGCGGGCAGGTGCCGCGATACTTCGCGCCCGTTGTTCCAAGCTAACTCAGCCAGTGCATACGGTCGCCAATAAGATACCCCTAACGAGCCATCCAGAGACGCGCGCGTACCAGCCTGGGGGCCGGCTGCGTATTGGCTTCGCCGGTCGTCTAGTGCCCAAAAAGGGTTTACCCATCGTAATCGCAGCAGTCGAGCGGCTTATCACTCAAGGCCTCGACTGCCACTTAAGCATCGCCGGCGAGGGGCCCGATTAC
>CAJXKP010000060.1 GCA_913055565.1 uncultured Ectothiorhodospiraceae bacterium | reverse complement strand
ATTGGTTTACCTTTAGCGCTAGTCGCAATCCGTGGTTGCGAAAAAAACAGTATCTACTGGGTAAACGGATGCGAGTAGAGGTAAAGGAACCGGCGACCGGCTTGGGGGGTCAGACGACAACGGTCGCGGTCACCTTGATTGCGGGACACGAGGCTGCGGGCGCCGAAACGTTTTATGATGTGCCATTGGTGAGCAATAGTACATCGCTTGAGACGTTTACTGTCGAGGGCAAAGTGCGTGCTCATGACCTTCGCACGGAACAAGCTATTGAGAGGAAAGAAGAGTGAAAACGTTGAAGCGTGGTTAGTAATAGGCATGAGAAGAGGGCGTACCGATGAGAGGTGCTGATATAGTAAAACAAGTTATAAGTCTAATTGTTCTCGGTAAAACGCTTCTAGGCATCTTTGTTATATCGCGTCTTATAGCAACGCAAACAGTTATTAGAGATGTTTCAACGAGGACTTTTGGGAATGATCCGGAAGGTCCGCTCATGGGGTCTTATTTAGTCCACTTTGTTCTGCATCCGTTTGTGGGGTACGGGCTCGCAGTGATTGGTGTTTGTCTCATGATCAAGGAGGTCTGGTTTCAATCAATCAACAGAAAGCTTGTTGTTAATTTCGCTGGGTTGAGTGTTGCACTGTCTTTCGCGTTTATTTATATGTGGGTTGTCGAGAACGGTTACCTTATCCCTGCCAATTAGTAGTACGTACCGGGCGCAGAAAGCCAGCCTAATCCGGCGCCGACCGACAGGTAATTCGGGCCCTCAGCGCGGAGCCAACCAACACTCCGACACATGCCCCTCCCCAACCTCAAATTCCGGCGGCACCTCCGTCTCACACTTCCCTTCGATCATCTTCGGACACCGCGGATGGAACCGGCAACCCGTCGGCGGATGGATCAGGCTTGGCGGCTCGCCGCCGGGGACCTCGCGGTCGCGGTGGGCGTTGGCGGGGTCCGGGTCGGCGAGGGCGGTTAGCAGGGCCTGTGTGTAGGGGTGGTGCGGGTTGTCGATGAGCTCGTCCACCGGGGCCTGCTCGATGACCTGGCCGGCGTACATCACGAACACCCGGTCGGTATAGTGGCGGACCGTGGAGAGGTCATGCGTGATGAAGGCCAGGGTGAGCTGGCGCTCGCGCTGGATGCGGTTCAATAGCTCCAGGATCTCGACGCGCACGGAGGCGTCCAGCATGGAGACGGGCTCGTCGGCGATGAGCATGGCCGGCTGGAGGACCAGGGCGCGGGCGATGACGACGCGCTGCTGCTGGCCGCCGGAGAGCATGTGCGGGAATTTGTTGCGGTAATCGCTCGACGGGGTCAGGCGGACCTCGGCGAGGGCGTTGTCGATGCGCTGCTCGCGCTCGGCGCGCGGGACGCCGTGGATCTTGAGCGGCTCCGCCAGGATCTGGGCGATGTTCATGAACGGCGGCAGGGCGGCGTAGGGGTCCTGCTGCACGTAGCCGACGCGGGCGCGATAGCGCTTGAGGCTCGGGCCCCAGAGGCGGCTCATGGGCTGGCCCTCGAAGACCACCTCGCCCGCAGTGGGCTTGTTCAGGCCCAATAGCGTGCGGGCGAGGGTCGATTTGCCGCAGCCGCTCTCACCAACGAAGGCGACCGATTCCCCGGCGGCCAGGTCGAAGCTGACGTCGTCCACCGCGCGGACGTCGCCGGCCTTAAAGAAGCCCCACTGGCGCAGGGTGAACCAGGTCCGCAGGTTGCGCACGGACAGGATGGGCTCGGGGGCGGTGGCTTCGGCCGTGGCGTTCATGACGTGCCTCCGTCGGCGTAGAGCCAGCAACGCGTGGCCTGCTCGTCAGTGACGTTAAAGGCCGGCGGGTCCTCGCCGCAGCGCTCGAAGGCTTGCGGGCAGCGGTCGGCGAAGCGGCAGCCCGCCGGCGGCTCGGCGAGGCTGGGCGGCTCGCCGGGGATGGATTGGGGGCGCTCATGCTGGCGCAGGCGCGGCACGCTGCTCATCAACAGCTTGGCGTACGGGTGCGCCGGGTCGGTGAAGAAGGTCTCGGCCGGGGCGTGCTCGACGATGCGCCCGGCGTACATCAGCGCAACGCGGTCGGCCAGCTCGGAGGAGGTGGCGACGTCGTGGGTGATGAGCACGAAGCTGGTGCCCGTATCGCGCTTAATGCCCTTGAGCCGGTTCATGATGCTGGCCTGGGTGAGCACATCCAGCGCGGAGGTGGGCTCGTCCATTAAGACCAGGTCGGGCTCGGTGATGAGGCTCATGGCCAGGACGGCGCGCTGGCGCATGCCGCCCGAGAGCTCAAAGGGGTAGCGTTGGAGGAAGTCCGGCGGGATGCCGACCAGCTCGAAGACCTCGCGCGCGCGGTGCTGGGCGTGGGCCTTGCTGGCGCCCTGGTGGACGCGCAGCGGCTCGGCGACCTGTTTGCCCACGCGCACCACGGGGTTGAGGGCGTTCATGGCGGCCTGCATGACGAAGCTCATGCGCTGCCAGCGGATGTTGCGCCGGAACCATTCCTCGCTGTAGTGCATGGTGTCCATGCCGTCCACGCGGACCTGGCCGCCGAGGTGGCTGATGTTGCGCGGGAGCACGCGCAGCAGGGCCTTGGCCAGGGAGCTCTTGCCGCAGCCGGACTCGCCCAGGATGACCAGGGCCTCGCCGCGCTGGACCTGGAAGTCGACGCCGTCCACGGCGCGCACGCTGCCGGTGCGGGTGCGGTAGTGGAGCTGTAGGTCGCGTACGTCGAGCACGGGGCGGTCCGCCATTACACGCTCCTCAGCCGGGGGTTGAAGACGCGATCCAGCGCGAAGCCGAGCATGGCGAAGCCCAGGCCCGTGAGCATGAGCAACGCGGCGGGCTCCAGGACCCAGTAGAGGAAGCCGTGGTAGAGGGCGCTCTGCTCCTGGGCGGCGTTGAGTAGCTTGCCCCAGGTGGGCAGCGAGGGGTCGCCCAGGCCGAGCACGGCCAGCGAGGCCTCCAGGAAGACGTAGGTCGGGATCAGGGTGACGAACGTCGGCAGCAGCACCGGCAGGATGCGCGGGATCATGTAGCGAAAGACGATGCGCCCGTTGCCGGCGCCGTAGGCGCGCGCGGCCTCGATGTAGGGGGCCTCGCGAATGGGCAGCAGCATGGCGCGATAGGTCTTAATGCCGGCGCTAAAGATGCCCAGCGCCACCACCACGGCGAGAATGAGCCAGATGTTGGTGGAGTAGAGTGTCCCCACCATCACCAGCACGGGCAGCAGCGGCAGGATCATGTTGATCTCGGTGAGGCGCTGGATGATGGCGTCCACCCAGCCGCCGAACCAGACGCCCGCCGCGGCGATGATGAGGGTGGTGATGGTGGTGCCCACCGTGGCGATGAGCCCGAAGGCCAGGGCGATGGGCGTGCCCCAGAGCAGGGCCAACATGAGGCTGCGGCGCTGGTGGTCCGTGCCGGCCAGGCCGTGGACCTGGCCGTAGGCCACCAGATCCGCCGAGACGTCGGCGTCCTCCTCGAATACAATCGCGTCCACGATGAGCTGGTGCGTCCCGGTCTGGACCGTCGGCTCAGCGGCCGTGGGGTCCTCGGCGAACAGGCCCACATGGGCGGGCGCGCCCAGGCGGCGCTGGAGGGCGCGGTCCTGGGACAGGGCGATGCGTTCCTCGGCGCCGATCTTATAGCTGCCGAGCGGGATGCGCTCGCCGTCCGGCCTTTGCCAGGTCAGGCGGACGAAGGGCTGGCGTTCTTCGAAATCCGCCTGGAGGAAGACGCTTAGCTCGCTGGGGAAATCGCCGGCCTGGAAGTCGAGGCTCAGCGGCATGCTGATGCGGCGCCCGCCGGGGAAGGGCTCGACGGTGCGCTCGGCGCCCTGGGAATCGACGGTCTGGGTGGCCGGCAGATCGCCGCCGAGCAGGCGGTTGGCCCAAACGGGGCCGGCGTTGACGGGGTTGCGCTGCCAGTGCTCGCCGCCGCGCCAACGCTCGATGGCGGTGCCGTAGGGGATGGCGATGACGGTGTAGACCGACAGCGCCACCAGGAAGGTGATGATGGCCAGCCCCGCCAGGGCGGAGGGGTAGTCGCGGAGCTGCTTGAGGCCGTCGAGCCAGCGATTCATTTAGGGCCCCCCCGTACGCGCGGATCGAGGATGGCGTAGAGGATATCCAGCAGGAACACGGTCACCGCCAGCAGGTAGGCGAAGATGACCACGCCGCCGATGATGACGGGTGTGTCCCGCTGGCCGATGGCCTGGAACAACAGCGTGCCCAGGCCGGGCCAGTTAAAGACCTGCTCCAGGATGATGGCGCCGCTCCAGAGCCCGATGAGCATGAGCAGGAAGTTGGTCACGATGGGCAGCAGGGTGGGGCGCAGGATATAGCGGCGCTCGATGAGCCGCTCCGGCAGGCCCTTGGCGCGCGCCATCTCGACGTAGTCCTCGCTGGAGTGGATGAGGAAGAACGTCCGCCAGGAGTAGATGGCGATGAAGATCTGCGAGACCACCATGGCCGCCACCGGCAGGACCATGTGCTTGGCCACGCTCAGGGCGTAGGCCCAGTCGTTGTCCGGCGGCGGCACTCGCACCATGCCGCCGGCCGGCAGCATGGGCCAAATGAACGCGAAGATCAGGATCAGGAAGATGCCGTAGAACCAGCCCGGGGCCGCGGAGCTGGGGGCTAGGCCGATGACGGTGCGGTCCAGGCGGCTGCCGTAGCGTCGGGACAGGCGCAGGGCCGCGCCCACCGCCAGGAAGAACACGATGAGGTTCGCCGTGCCGAACAGCAGCAGGGTGGCCGGCAGGCGTTCGCCGATAATGGCGTAGACCTGGCGTGAGCCGGCATCGCTACTCATGTTCTGGGCTCGGCCCAGGCGCAGGCTCATGGCGCGGGCCAGGTAATCGCCGCTGCGGTAGATGAAGGGCTCGTCCAGGCCCAGGCGCTGAATCTCGTTCTGCACGCGCTCCTGGATGAGCTGGTTGCGCTCGTTCGGAGGCAGGTCGTTGTTCGCCGGGTTGTTGCGGACCTCCTGGGCGACGCTGGTGCGGATCTGGAGCTCACGGATCTCGTCCACCTTGCCGCCCATGTTGGCGATCCAGATGGTCAGATACACGCCGATGGTAATGGTGACCAGTAGCGCCAGCACGCGCTTGCCGAGGAACAGGCTCAACCGCCCGAGATTGCGCGCGAGCGTGTTCGTCGCCGTCATTCCGCGGCCTCCTGCTCGGCGGGCACGCTGGCGAAGACGTGCGAGGCGAAGCGCGGCAGGGCTACGCGGTTGGAGCGCACGATGACCTCCAGGCGGTTGGCGCCGGCGTTCAAGGCCTGGATCTGGTCGCTCGAGAGTTCAACGCGCCACTCGCCATCGATGCGCTCGATGGGCCCGGAGGCGGTAAGCTCGCCGGCACCGTTGAACAGCAGGTATTCCACGGCCGCCACGGCCTCATGGGGGTACGGTTCGCCGCCGGCGGTGATGGCGATCTCGAACGCCGCACCATCGCCCAGCGTGACCGTCACCGGGCCATCCACCGCGGGCTCGGGGATCTGGGCCTCGCTAAAGCGCAGCCACTTATCGCTGGGGTCGTCGAAGGCCTCGTTGCGCGCCAGGGTCAGCGTACCCGCGACCGGGTGGACGGCCGCGATCTGGAAGGGCCCGTCGCCCACCCAGTAGTGGCCGGTGCGGTCGCGCCAGTCGGCGAGGGCGGCGTAGCGTTCCTCAACGGTGCCCTCGGGGACGAGATCCGCGAGCGTGGATTCGAACGGGATAAAGCCGCTGTTGCGGGCCTGGGCGCGATGCTTGTCGAGCCTCTTAAGTGACGGCCCGGCGATCTGGCTGAGCCACGGGACGTCCTCGCGGTCGGCCTTGTCCTGGGAGAAGGCCAGCTCGCCGTTGGCCTCCGCGCGCACTCCCAGGCCGATGACGTGCCAGGGCAAGAGGCCCGGCATGCGGCGGGCGGCGATGGTCTCCGCGTCCGGGAAGATCTGGTCGCTGTAGACCTCGACCACCAGCGGATCGCGGCCCACGATGCGCCAGCCGCGGAAGTGCTTGGTGTAGGTCTTGTGGCCCGGTACATGGCTGGCATCGAACAGGGGGCTCGCCTTATCCGCGCGGGCGAAATTGAGGATCCAGGGGAAGACGACGTCGGCAACGCCCATGGGGGCGCCGTCGTGCCAGGTTCGGTCCAGGTAACCATCCTTAAAGCGAATACGGGTGCGCGTGCGGGCCGTGAGGCCGTCCGGGTACTCGTCGCCCACCGTGACGAACGCGCCCGATTCGGCGTCCCAGCTCAGCCAGGCATCGGCCGGGACCTGGATCTCGTCCTGCCTCTCCAGTGCCAGCCAGTCGAGGGTCTTCTGCACCGGCGCGCCCTCGGTAACGGTGACCGTGGCCGAGACGACGCGCTGGGGGTGGTAGAGGCCGGTATAGGGGTCCGGGAGGACCGCGCGATCGAACGTGGCGGTCTGGATCATGGTGTCGTAGATCCAGTTGCCGCCGTCGATGGGGTTCCACGGGTTGATGAGCAGCTTGGGCGTACCGACCACGACCTCGCCACCCACCTCGCCTTCGCGGCGGAGGGTGTAGGGCCATAGCGCGGAGCCCGCGATGCCACCGGCCAGGTCCGAGGCCAAGCTGATGTCGCTGGCGCGGGGCCAGAGGTTGAGCTGATCCACCAGCCAGATGCGTTGCGAGCCGTGCATGGCTCGCTCCAGGCCGCGGCGCATGAGCTCGCCGCGCTCAGCGATGCTGTCGTACTCGCGGCGCTGGAGCCGCTCGGCGATGGTGGCCAGCTCGTCGCCGGGCTCGTAGGCCTGCCACAGTGGTAGGGAAAGCCCCTTGGGCGTGTAGTAGAAGGCGAAGTTGCCTGCCTCATCGCGGCTGATGCTGGGGGCTATCCAGCCGCCGGTGTAGAGGTGCCACTTGCCCGCCTTGGGCGGGCTGCCCTGCCACAACGGCGAGGCCTGGTCGCTGGTGCGATACATCCGGCGCACTTGGAAGCCGACGGCCTCCAATCGGTTGGCGATGTAGTCGCCCACCTGCTTGCGCGTGTCCTCGCTGCGGATGAGGAATTTGAGCTCGATCGGCTCGTCGTCGTGGTGCCAGACGCCGTCCTGGCGCTCGGCGCCCAGGGCCTGCATCTCGCGGGTGATGACCCGCTCGGCGCGCTTCGGTTGGTAGCCG
Source organism: uncultured Ectothiorhodospiraceae bacterium (assembly GCA_913055565.1). Taxonomy (GTDB): domain Bacteria; phylum Pseudomonadota; class Gammaproteobacteria; order Nitrococcales; family Nitrococcaceae; genus CAJXKP01. Next base: position 1,851 of record CAJXKP010000060.1, on the reverse strand, counting down.
TATGCCAGCTCCAGCGAGCGCGCCTTGGCGGCGAAGCGCGCGTAGTCCGGGAAGGCGGTGCTCAGGGGCAGGTAGCGCGGCTGGGCGAGGCCGCCGTAGACGGCGTCGGCGATGTGCTGGCGGTCGATGAGCCAGTTCAGTGCCTCGCGGATGGCGCGCACGCCGAAGGGATTGAGCGTGCCGTTATCGAGTTCGGGGCCGGCCGGGTTAAGGGTGAGATCGGCGGTGGTGCCGTAGGACAGGGCCGCCTCAACGCCCTTGGCGCGGCGGATCTGGCGCTCGATGACGGGCTTGGTGATGCCCTGGGCGAGGATATCCAGCCGCCCGGCCTCGATCTGGCCTACGCCCTTGCCGGCGTTGGGCTGGGTGGTGAAGACCACGCGATCCACCAGTGCGCCCTGCCGCTCGCTCGCATCTTTTGCGGCCATGACGGTCTCGGCGGCCAGTGCCGCCGTGATGAGCAGACCGGTTAGGCAGCGGATGACTACCTCGGCTTGATACGAGCGCTTTTGCGACATGGCGTCCGATGGTGCCGTTAAAGGGCCGACGAATCGAGAGGTCACGGTGGGGTTTGTTATTGTGCGCCGCACCATCCGGATGCTGGGTCAATCCCATAGGGTGCAGAGAGCCGTTGAGTTCCTCGGGGCTGGCGCGGCACCCCCCGAGGCGTTTCGCGGGTTCGTTGGCCCGAGGTCCTCGCTCAGAAGTCGAGAAGCTCGTCGAGGATGCCCTTCTTCTTTTTCTTCTTCTTATAGTCCTTGTATGAGCCGCCTTTCGGCATGGCCTCCTCGCTCGAGCCTTGGACGTCCTCGGCCGAGTGCTCGATGATCTTGTCGAGCTCGCCGCGATCCAGCCACACGCCACGGCAGTCGGGGCAGTAATCGATCTCCACGCCCTGGCGCTCGGCCATCTGTAGTTTCGTGGTCTCGCAGACGGGGCATTGCATGGCCTTTTCGTCTCCCTGGGTGGTTAGCGTGTGCTGTGTGAGTGCTCCCAATAGCTCAAGGATAACAAAGCATCCAGCGTCTTCGCTGACAGCTAAGCCCAATAGCAGCCGATGGCCGGGTAAGGCACGGTGTGCGGCGCCGCATCCCTGCTGAGGCGAAATAAGTGCCTGTTGCAGCGCACTAAAATCCGTGGCGCCGAATGCTTTAGTTTTTGGTAGGCATGAACTATCTTGACCATAGGGCGGGGTGATGGTTAGTGGAGGAGAGAACAATGAATAGGCATCTTCGATTCCTGGAAAACACGCTGGGTACGCTGCCGGATGAGGTCGCTGTGATCGCACAGAATGGCGAGATCCTGCACGCCAATCGAGCATGGGTGGACTTTGCCCGGCAAAACGGGTCCTCGATAAGCGATTGGCGGGGGCTTAATTACCTCGAGGCCTGCGAGCGCGCCGCGGCCGAGGGTAATCACCCGGCGAATTGCGCGCGCCGGGCGATTCAGGCGGTGCTCAGCGATGAGGATGCCGCCGCGTACATGGATTATCCCTGCCATTCCCCATCGACCTGCCGCCGCTATCGCATGGTCGTGACCGCCTTCGAGGGGGGCGGGCAGCGCTACGCTGTCATCCTCCATCGCTACATTGGGGATGAGGCTATCGACGATGACGATGTGCAGTGGCAGCTGGATCGGCCGCGAGCGCCCCGGGTCGCTGCGTTAGAGCCGAGGGTCAGCTGATCAGCCGCTGAACGGTTCGCACCAACCTCTGCCCGCTGAGCGCGCGCTCAACGGCCCTGATGGGTTCGCCACAGTGCCGCTGTGGCGCGCCGAGGCTCGCGGATTCTTCAGCGCTTCGCTACAGCCCATCGCTCGAAGGGGTTTGCTCCCGCGCCGCGACGACGGGTG
>CAJXKP010000059.1 GCA_913055565.1 uncultured Ectothiorhodospiraceae bacterium | reverse complement strand
GGGGACAGGGGCCTCGTCCAATGGCGCGGGGCCGACGGTGAACAGGGGCCGCTGCAGGCCGGCCGCTGCCTCCCGGGCGCTGGTGCGCTGAGGCAGGAAGTGCCAGTCATCGCCGGGCTCGGGCTGCCAGGGCGGGCGGCGCACGGCCCAGAGCGGGACGCCGGCCTCGTCGCTGGCGGCGCGGGCGTTGTGGCTCATGGTCGCCGCGTAGGGATGGGTGGCGTCGATGAGTCGATCGAAGCCTTCGTCCGTAAGCGTTTGGGCCAGCCCGTCGACGCCGCCGAAGCCGCCGCGCCGGATGGCGCAGGCGACATCGGCTTTTGCATTCGGGTCGGCCACGCTGTAGGCGACGGTATGTCCCCGTTCGTGGAGGCCGTCCGCCGTGCGCCGGCCCTCGCCGGTGCCGCCCAGGACCAGGACCCTCATGCCCCCTCCACGATGCCGGCCAGGGCGCCGCGGCGGTCCACGGCGCAGACGTCCAGGCGGGTGTCCGCCGGCAGGTAGGCGCGGGCGCGCTCGGCAGCGCGCTCGCAGATGCGGTCGGCGAGCGGGACCTCGGCGCGCTGGCAGGCGGTGAGCACCTCCATGCTGGTGTTGCAGCCGCGGATGTGGTCGGTGAGCTCGGCGTCCGCGCCCGCGGCTCGGGCGGTTTCGGCCAGGTCCTCGAAGTCCACGCTGGCCTTGCGGCTGTGGGTGTCGAGATGCCCGCAGGCGAACTTGCCGAGCTTGCCGAAGCCGCCCGAGAGGGTCAGGCGCGGGACGGGGTGGTGGCGCAGGTATTTCAGCAGCGCGCCGATGAGATCGCCCATCTCCACGACCTCCTGGTCGCCGAGGCCGTAGCGCTCCCGGGCCAGGGTCTCGCTGGTGGAGCCCGTGCAGCCGGCGATGTGGGGGAAGGCGTTGGCGCGCGCGACGTCTACGGACTGGTGAATGGACGAGACGAACGCAGCACAGGAGAAGGGCCGCACGATCCCCGTGGTGCCCAGGATGGAGATGCCGCCGAAGATGCCCAGGCGGCCGTTCATGGTGCGCTCGGCGATGCGCTCGCCGTCGTCGACGCCGACCGTCACGGCCAGCCCGCCCGTGTGGCCGCATTCGGCGGCGATGTCGGTGAGATGGTCGGTGAGCATCTGGCGCGGGACCGGGTTGATGGCCGGCTCGCCAACGTCGAGCACCAGCCCCTCGCGCGTGACTGTGCCCACCCCGGCCCCGGCGTGGAAGCTGATGCCCGGGGCGTCGGTGGGCGTGGCCCGGACCCAGACGCGAGCGCCGTGGGTGGCGTCGGGGTCGTCGCCGGCGTCCTTAATGGCGCCGGCCTCCGCGCCGTTCTCGGTCGTGGCGAGGTCGTTGAGCTCGAAGGTGATATGCCGGCCCTTGGGCAGGGTGACCTCGATGCTCGTGGTGTGGACGCCGGTCAGCGCCAGGCGCGCGGCGCCGATGGCGGCGGCGGTGGCGCAGACGCCCGTGGTCAGGCCGGTGCGCAGCGGGCCGCTACGCTCCTCGCTCTCCGGCCGCATGCTGGGTGGGGCGTGGCCACGGGGCTGGTCGCTCATCCCTCGGCGGCGTCGTTGCGGCCGCAGGCGTTGGCCAGTTGATCCCGCAGGCCCACCACACCGCCCACGATGAGCATGGCCGGCGAGGCCAGATCGGCCTCGCGGACGCGCTCGGGCAGGGTGGTGAGGGTGCCGTCCGCGACGCGCTGGCTGGGCAGCGTGCCGCGCTCGACCACGGCGGCCGGGGTGTCGGCGTCGCGGCCCGCCTGGATGAGGCCCTCACAGACCTGCTCCAGGCCGTCCAGGCCCATGTAGATGGCGAGCGTCTGCCAGGGGTTGGCCACGCTGCCCCAGTCCAGGACCACGGCGCCGTCCTGGCGATGGGCCGTGAGGAAGTGGACGCTATGGGCGTGATCGCGATGGGTCAGCGGGATGCCGGCGTAGGTGGCACAACCGGAAGCGGCGGTCACGCCGGGGATGACGCGCACGGGCACGCCCTCCTGCATCAGCGAGGCCACCTCCTCGCCGCCGCGGCCGAACACGAACGGATCGCCGCCCTTGAGGCGCACCACGCGCTGGCCGCTACGGGCGTGCTCGCCGAGGAGCTCGTTGAGCGTGCCCTGCTCGTAGCTGTGCTTGGAGCGCGCCTTGCCGACGTACTGGCGCTCCGCGGCCGGGTTGGCCAGGTCCAGGATGGCCTCCGGCACCAGGCGGTCGTGGAGGATCAGGTCGGCTTGGTTGAGCGCGGCCACGGCGTCGAGGGTTAACAGGCCCGGATCGCCCGGACCCGCGCCCACCAGGTCTACCCGACCGGACTCAGAAGCGGGTGCGCCGCCGGTAATCGCAATCCCCACCTCGCCGCGCTGGATGGCCGGCGGGCGCCGGCAGCTGCCCGTGGCGCCCAACGCTTCGCAAATGATCTGGCGCTGCTCGGCCGCATCGGCGACTTGCCGATCGATCGTGGCGTCCTCGCTAGCGGCGATGGCCAGCCAGATGCCGCCGAGATCAGCGATGTTGAAGCCGCGCTTATGCAGCTGGACCCGGTCGCTGTCGGCGACTCCGAGCATATCGGCACTAGCCCGCTCCGCGATGACGCTCACCAGCGCCCCGGCCGCCAATAGCGATCGGGCCGCCGACACGGCCGCCTCCCCGCCACCGACGACGAGGCAGCGCCGATCTTTGAGGTCCAGAGATAGGGCCAGTTCGGTCATTACGCTCGCGGTAGACGCGCCCGCCCTCGCTCGGCACCGGTGCGGCCCTTGGGCCGGTAGTAGTGGGCCTTGTCCTGGCGGTAGAGGAAGGAGTCGGTGAAGCCTTCCATATCCAGCACATGCCCGACGATGATGATTGCCGTGCGGTTGAAGCCCTTGGCGCGCACCGCCTCGGTGATGGTGTCCAGCGTGCCGGTGACCTTATCGGCATCCGGCCAGCTCACCCGTGAGAGTACCGCCACCGGGCAGTCCCCGCCGTAGTGGGGGCGCAGCTCGTCGACGATCTGGTGGATGCGGGTCACGCCCAGATGGATCGCCAGGGTCGCGCCGTGCTGGGCAAGATCGCCCAGCGACTCACCCTCGGGCATGCTGGTCTTGCCGGCGAAGCGCGTCATGATCAACGTCTGCGAGATATCGGGCAGCGTGAACTCGCAGCCCAGATCCGCGGCGGCCGCACTGGCCGCCGTCACGCCCGGGATGATCTCGTAGGCGATGCCCAGCTCATTGAGCCGCCGAATCTGCTCGCCGATGGCGCCATAGACCGACGGATCGCCCGAGTGAACGCGGGCGACGTCCATGCCCTCGCGCTCGGCGCGCTGGATGTACTCGATAATGGGCTCCTGGGACAGCGTGGCCGTGTTGATGACCTCCGCGCCCTGGGCCGCGTCGTCGAGCACCTCGTCCGGCACCAGGGAGCCGGCATAGAGCACCATGCCGCAGTTCTGGATGCGCCGCATGGCCTTGAGGGTGATGAGCTCGGGGTCGCCGGGACCGGCGCCGATGAAATAAACAGTCATGGTTAGGATTCCTTGTTGGCGTAACCGCGTGGTGTGAAGACCCAGTCGTCGATGGCGCGTGTTTGGCTGTTACCCACCAGCACCACCGCGAGCATATCCACATGGGCCGGTTCGAAGGCCTCAAGTGTGTTTGTCTCGACGTTCTCGTCGTCGCGCCCCAGATGCCGCGCGATCACTACCGGCGTGTCCGCCGGCCGATGCGCTTGCAGGATCTCGCGGGCGTGGTTGAGCTGCCAGTCCCGGCGCTCGGAGCGCGGATTATACAGCGCGACCACGAAATCGCCTTTGGCCGCGGCGTGGAGGCGCTTCTCGATGACCTCCCAGGGTGTGAGGAGGTCGGATAGGGAGACGGTGCAGAAGTCGTGGCCCAAGGGCGCGCCGGCATGGGCGGCGGCCACCTGCATGGCGGAAACGCCGGCGGCGATGTTGATATCCAGGCGCTGGCGCTCCTCCGGCGGGCGCTCGGCTAGACGCTCGAAGAGCACACTCGCCATGGCATAGATGCCGGCGTCGCCGCTGGAGACGAGCGCTGTATTACGCCCCTCCAGGGCCAGATCCAGCGCCATATCGGCGCGCCGGATCTCCTCGCCCAGGGCGGCCTCGTGGCGGCGCCGCGCCTGCGCCAGCGGCCCCAGGAGGTCGAGGTAGAGCCGGTAGCCCACCAGATCCGTGCTGGCCTCCACGGCCTGCCGGGCCTCGGGGGTAATCAGGCCCTGGTCGCCGGGTCCCATGCCCACGATCCAGAGTTTGCCCGGATTATCTGCCGTTGCGGTCTCAGTCATCGTTCACCTCCCGGTACGCACACGCCAGCGCGACCGTGGCCCGCTGGCCCTTGATCTTGGGAACCGTTAGCTCCCCGGGTTGGCCGGCCAGGGCCTCGGCCGCCGTTAGGGCCGCGGCCTCCGCGACCCCATAACAGCCAACGGCCTCGTAGACATGCTCGGATTGCTCTGTCAGCGCCGCCTCATGGTCGCGCAACCGCTCGGCGGGGTAGGTGGTCAGCGGCAGGTCCAGGCGTTCCGCCAGTGCCAGCAGGCCGGGTTCGTCGGCCTTTACATCCACGCTGGCCAAGCCGTCCAGATCCGTGGCCCTGAGCCCCGCTTTCGCCAGAACCTCGTCGAGCACGGCCTCCATACTAGCGCCGGGGCAGTCCCGTTCGCAGCCGATGCCGGCGATGCGCACGGGGTGGGTATAGGCGCTGGCCGTGGTGATGACCAACTCGGCCCCGAGCGCGTCCGCGATACGATGCCCCCACGCGTTGGCACCACCCTCGTGGCCGCTCAACAGCGGGATGACGTAGCGCCCGCCCTGATCCAATACCAGCACCGGCGGGTCATGCTTCTTGTCGCCGATCACCGGCGCCAGCGTACGCACCGCAATACCCGTCGCTGTGACCAAGATTAATGGCCGGCCGGCCTGGAAGGCCTCGCGTACGCAGTCGCTGAACGGGCTGGGGCGATGCGCGTGTTCGAGTCCCGGTTCCGCCTGCTGTAGGCGCTCAGCCAGCCGAGCACCGGCATCCGTTAATGTCACCAGCAGCGGCGCCGTCATGGCGTCGCCCCTGGATAGACCAGGAACAGCGCGAAGTAGTGGCTGGCGCCCTCCGGTAATTCATCCAGGCCGTGGTACACCGTCTCCGCGGCGTAGCCGACCTGTTCTAGATACACGGCCTGATTGCCCCGGCCGGCCCCGCGGATGAGCCCCGCCAGCCGCGGGCGGTGCGGGCCGGCCTTGAGGATGGCTACCGCATCGTGGCGGGCCAGGGCCTCGGCGATGGCAGCATCCGTGCTGGCGGCGGTAATTACGGCCAGGCTGTCGTCCTGGCGGGTAAGTACATCGCCGACCCGTGCCGTTGCCGCGCCAACGGAGGTGATCCCCGGCACCACGCCTACCGGCACTTCGTCGCCTAGCTGCTCGCGCAGGTAGCCGAAGCTCGCGTAGAACAGCGGGTCGCCCTCGCAGAGCACGGCGACCTCATAGCCGGCAGCGACGGCGTCGCGAATGCGTTGGGCGGCCTCGGCGTAGCGTTCCTCGGCGCCCTCGCGGTCGCTGCGCATGGTAATCGGTAGGGCGATCTCCTCCGCGTCGGCGCGGATGTGATCGGCGGCGATGGCGCGGGCGCGGGACTCGCGCCCCTCGGCGGCGATGTAGCAAACCACCGGCGCCGCGGCGATGCGCGCCGCGGCGCGGAAGGTCAGCAGGTCGGCCGACCCCGGGCCAACGCCCACGCCCCAAACGCAGCCGCTCATGCCGGCCCTCCCAGGGCTAGGATCATGACCGGCAACTGGGGCCGCATGACGGTGGTGCCGTTGAGATCGGCGCCGCGGCTGACCGCGATCTCACTCAGCCGCGCACCGTGGTGCTCGGCGAAGGAAACGAGGACGCTGCGCGCGCCCTCCGTGACGGCCGTGGCCACAAGCCGCCCGCCGGGGCGCAGCCGGGCGTGGGCGGTGGTGAGCAGTGACTCCAGGGCGCCATCGTGGCCGCCGATGAGTACCGCATCCGGGTCCGGCCAGTCGCCGAGGATCGCTAGTGCGTCGTCGTTGACGAGATGCAGGTTGGCGCCGACCCCGAAGCGATCTCGGTTGGTGGTCAGGTGCTCGAAGCGACCGGCGTCGCGTTCAACGGCGTAGACGCACCCGTTCGGGTTCCAGCGGGCCCATTCAATGGCCACACCGCCGCAGCCGGCACCGATGTCCCAGCCGACGTCGCCGGCGCGTGGCGCCAGCTCGGCGAGCACGCTCAGCCGCACCTCGCGCTTGGTGATCAAACCCTTGCCCGGCTCGGTGCCGGTCTCGAAGGCCGTGTCCGGTAGCCCCGGGAATTCGGGCAATACCCCGCCCGGCCCGCGCGTGTGGACCAGCGTGACGTGGAGCGTATCGAAGGGGGTCTCCGCCTGAGCGAGCTGCTCGGCATCGGATTCGGTTAGGCGTTCCTCGTCCGTGCCCAGCCGTTCGGCAACGCAAATGCTCGACTGGCCAAAACCGGCGGTGATCAGCTCCGCGGCCACGGCCTGAGGGGTCGCGATATCGTCGCCCAGCAGAGCGTAGGAGCGGTTGGCATGCAGCCGGGCTCGCAGGCGTTCCAGGGGCCGCCCGTGGACGCTGACCGTCTCGATTGTATCCACCCGCCTGCCCGCGCGGGCGCAGGCGACCTGCACGCTGGATGGCGCCGGGTGGAAGCGCAGCCGCTCGCTGGGCAGTTGGGCCAAGGCCCAGCCACCCACGCCGTGCCAAAGCGGGTCCCCGGAGGCCAGCAGGCACACGCGGGAATCGGCGTAGCGCGACAGCAGCTCGGTGAGTTCACTAAAGGGGCTGGGATAGGGCAGCCGCACGGCTTGCGGGGTGTCCACGGCCGCTAGCTGGCGCTCGCTGCCGATGACGACATCGGCGGCCGCCAGGGCCTGGCGGGCGACTGGATCGGTTGGCGGCGCCTCGGCCATGCCCAGGCCGACGACGTCGATGGGCGGCTGGTTGGACTCGGGTTGGGCCGGCGTCACGCGACGTTGCCCTCCCCGCGGCTGAGCCGGGCCATGGCATTGACGGCCGCCGCCGCCAGAGCGCTGCCGCCGCGCCGGCCCTCGATCCACACGGCCGGTTGCCGGTAGTGCTCGGCGAAGTGGGCCAGAGCGGCCTTGGATTCGGCGGCGCCCACGAAGCCGCAGGGCATGCCCACGACCAGCGCGGGCCGGGCCGCCCCGGCGTAGAGGTGTTCGAGCAGGCGATACAGGGCCGTGGGCGCGTTGCCCACGACCGCTATGGTGCCGTCCAGTCGTGGCAGCCAGTCGTCCACGGCCGCCATGGTGCGGGTAATCCCTCGCTCCCGGGCCCGCTGGGCGACGCCGTCGCCGTCCAGGCAGCACTCAGGCTCAACCGGCAGGTGCCGGCGGCTGAGCCCGCTGCGCAGCATCTCGACATCGCAGAGTACCGCCGCCTCGTTGACGAGCGCATCCACGCCGCTGACCACCGAGTGCTCGTCGGCGCTAACGGCGTCGGCGATGCCCGGGTCGCCGGCAGTATGCACCAACCGGCTGACCACCTCGGCGCCCATGGGACCAAAGCGCGCCAGGTCCGTCTCGGCGCGAATGGTCTCAAAGGACAACCGCTCAATAGCGGTCGGGTTCACCAGGTAATCGAACGGCGGTTCGAGGCGGCTCATGACGGGGGCGCCGAATCAGCTCTGGGTCTCGTGCGCGTGCTCATGGCCGTGAGCATGCCCGTGCTCATGACCATGATCATGCCCGTGGCTGTGGCCGTGATCATGGCCGTGGTGATGCCCATGGTCGTGATCGGTACCCGCCCCGCGCACATGGTGGTGATGGCCCTCCTGGGGCTTACCCTGGCGGTCCTCGTAGCCCACGATCTGCTCGCGGTACTGGCAGAGCTGGCAGTTCATGTTGCCTTCGCCTTTTTCCGTGGCGTGCATGCACTCGATGAAGGCGTTGATGACTTCCGGGTGGTCGTTGAGGTAGGGCGCGTTGACCACCTCGATGTCCGGGTGCTCGGCGGCGAACGCCTCGGCCTTGTCGTTAATGCGGTCGATGAGGCGTCCGGTGAACAGGAAGTAGGGGAAGACCAGCATGCGCTTGTAGCCGAGCTTGGCGGCATGGGCCAGGCCGTCGTCGATGCTCGGGCGCGTGACGCCGCTGTAGCAGACCTCGGACCAGCCGAAGCCCATGCCCTCCCAGAGCATGCGCGCGATCTTGGCGATGTTGCCGTTGGCGTCGGAGTCCGACGCGCCGCGGCCGACGAACATCAGCAGTGTGTCGGCTCGGTCGTAATCGTCGCCGAACTGGGCCTCGGCTTCCTGGATGCGTGCTTCGCAGGCCCGTAACATCGCCGGGCGGATGCCGAGCTCGGTGCCGTACTGGATCTGGACCCCGCGCTCCTTGTACTCGCGCTGGAGCAGGTTGAGCTCGCTGGGGATGTCGTTCTTGGCATGGCCGGCGGCCATGAGCATGCCCGGCACGGCCGTGATGCGACGCGCGCCCTGCTCGACGAGGCGCTCGACGCCGTCGCTAATCAGGGGCGTGGCGAATTCCAGGAAGCCGGTATCGCAGGCGCGCTCCGGGAACGCCTCCTGGAGATGGCGGGCAACGGCGCGGAATTCGTCAACCCCATTGGGGTCGCGTGAGCCGTGACCGACGACGAGGATAGCGGGATCTTTTGTTGGCACGTTGGGATGCCTCCTTTAGCGAGTGACGGACACGACGCGGTGGAGGTCGGGGAAAGGCGAGTGCGCGCGTGGCCCCACTGGGGCAGGCGAACGGGCACAAGGCATTTCCTCGATGGTGCGCTCCCCGCGCTGCCGATCGATTAAGCTCATCGGGCCGGTCTCCGGACTCGCGTGCAGGCTTGTCTCAAGCCGAGCGGGCCGCCTTCCCGTGGTCAAACCACAGTGGCCGGATGACCCGCTGCCACACGCTCACCGTTGCGGGGGCAGTCCCGGTCTCAGCTGCGCGGCGCTGGCCGCCGACAACCTCACCGGTGTTCCCGTTTAACCCGCGAGGTGACGGACGCACCTACGGGCACCCGATGGCGCTCAAGTAGCGTTAACTTACAGCCATACGGGCGTGTTGGTCAATTTGGTGCAGGTGACAGCTCCAAGCTCACAGCCGACAGCTTGAAGCTGTCAGCTGTGAGCTTGCTGCTTGGCTGGTCGCTCGCAGGGTCGAGCTCCTAGTGCGCCAGGAAAAGCCTGGTCGTTTGGAATCGGCGGATAGGGAAGGCCGCTGTGAAATAGCGTGAGGGA
>CAJXKP010000058.1 GCA_913055565.1 uncultured Ectothiorhodospiraceae bacterium | reverse complement strand
CGGGGGGCGGATCGTCGGCCTTGGCCGTTGCGTCCATCTGTCGATCGGCGTGCTCGATCTGAGCCGGGATTCGGGCGATGACGACATTCAGAAAGCTGCCGATGAGCGTGCCGACAATAAAGGCCGCTATTACCATTAAGACCACGTTATATTTGCCTTAATTTGCGGTTTGAAATGTCCACTCGTCGTTCCCGCTTGGCCCTGATGAAGGCGTTTGACAGTCTTGCGGCGGATCATTCAGATCATCGAGACCAGTGATCGTGCCGCCTACCTCGAACCGATCGGACACGCATAACCAGCAGGGGTTTTTCCCCTTACCGCATCCCGAGCTCACTTCGATGGTGAGATCCCCGTTCACTATGAGACCTTCAAGCTCGATATCCGCATTAGGATTAAATTTTATGTCCGTATCACCCTGGAAATAGACTTGATCTGTCGGATCGGGCTCACTCCCGTTATTAAAACCACAATCATTAGCGTCTTGCTTGCATGCCTTAAGCTCGCCGCTATCGATATAATTCACGGGCGGGGTTTGTGGTACCCCACCACCGCCGCTGCCGGGGACGCCGGTCCGATTATAGATAAACCGATATCCCCAGCGGTTTGCAGCGGCCTCGATCGCCCCAGTATAGGTCGTACCATCTGATTCCACGAATGCATCACCCGGCAGGGCTTCACCGAGGTCTGTCTGCACCTGGGCGTCTTCCCGCCCAGCAATGAGGGCAAGACGATATGAGTCGGCGACACCCAGGCCGCGCAGCATGCGGATATCTTCGGTGAGGGTTACGGCGCGTTGCTGGAGGATTGTCATCAGGCCCGCCGTTATCGTCCCGATGCCGACAAGTACAACCAGCGTCATGATCAGGATGCTACCGGTCTGGCGGCCTCGTGGCGTGTGGTCAGTGCCTAGCATCATTGAGGGTCCCTCTTGAAAGCACGAAGCCGGGCGTCGTCGATAGTGAGTTCATAGAGTCGGAGATTACTCGGTCCAACCCGGCTGCATGTGAACTCCTCGACATTACCGATAAGTCTATCGCCGTTGAGGTCCAGACTTTCGCCATCCAATTCGTAGCTCTGACTACCAATGGCCAACGTATTATCATTGCATACGACTTGGTCGCTATCGTCGCTCAGTCTAATTTCCTTAGACATTCGGGTCAGGGCGTAGTCGATATCGACCTGACGGGCGGCGGCATCGCTAACAGTGTGGCGGGCCTCAATGAGATTGATGAATGGTCGCGCGATCACTGCGCCGATTATGCCCAGCAGCAAAAGCGCGATAACAACTTCGAGCAACGTGAAGCCGCTCCGGCATTTCGATCGATTAGTCAGTTTCGATGACATCATTCGCTGAGTTACCAGATTCAGCCATTTCCGCGGCCAGGTTTACCGTTCCCGCCTGCATTTCCATTCCCGCCGCCCGGATTGCCGTTACCGCCGGCGTTGCCATTCCCGCCGCCCGGAGTGCCGTTACCGCCGGCGTTGCCATTCCCGCCGCCTTCATCGCCTCCGCCAGACCAGGGTACGATCAGATCAATCGACCGCCCTGCATTCACTGTAATCCGGAACTGAGTCGCAGACTCCGACGCCACGGCTTCTTCACGGCATTCGAGCTCGCCCGATTGCTGGCCCGAAATAGCACAGACATTGGTCAGCGCCGTCTTGACAGTCGGGTTATTGACCCAGCCTTCGAGTTGGCCCGAGGAGACATCCATCCAGGCTGGCGTACATTCATCCTGTGGCGCTGGTTTCGAATTGGACTGGGTCCATTGATCGGTTTCGTGGACGGCGAGAATCGTCTCGTAGCATGAGGCGGCGTTACGGACCGCTTCCCGGGACTGGTTGTTAGTCTGATTGAGGTTCAAGCCGCCGACGAGGAGTGAGGCCACGGCTGATGCGCCCAGACCAATGAGGGCAAGGGTTAGCACGATCTCGATTAGCGTGACCCCGCGCTCACGGGGGTAAGGTGGACTGAAGGCTTTTATGAGCATGGGCCTTCTCGGATGGGGCCGTTCTCAGTAGGCAAGCAGATCCGCAGGGTGTCGCCTGCTCCATCGATTGTTATTTCTACAGGCGTTGGTGGTGGGCTTTCAAGCGAGCCATTGCCTTCATACGAGAATGCGAGCTCGTCCGGATCGACGGTCCATTGGGTGGAGACGACGCCTGCCAGATTGGCCGTTACTGTCGGCGGGCCATTTGATGGCTCAAGCCGATGCAAGGCCTCTGCCCGCGCACGACGGAGCTCAGCTATGACCGTGTCGCGGGCGGCAAGCTGCTCGGCGAGGCCCTTGCCAGCGAAGTCAAAATTCCTCAACCCCAGCGTCGCCAACACCCCCAGCACCCCAATCACAAACACGATCTCGATGAGCGTGAACCCGACCTGGCGTGCCATCAGAATGCGGAGCTCATCTGCCAGATCGGCATGAAGATCCCGGCCGCCAGCACGAGGACCAGCAGCCCGATAAAGCCGATCATGATCGGCTCGATGTACGAGGGCAGGCGTTTGAGGTCTTCATCCACCTCGCTTTCGTAGAAGTCGGCCACCTGATCCATCAGATCGGCCAGCTGACCGGTTTCCTCGCCAACGGCGAGCATCTGCAACACCATGGGGGTGAACAGCCCGCTGCGCTCGCAGACCGTGTGCAGGCTCTCGCCGCGCTCGATGCCGCTGCGAAGCCCGCGGATCCCCTGACTGACATAGTAGTTGTCGGTGGCATCCGCGACGGTATCAATGGCCGTGAGCAGGGGCACGCCGGCGCGTAGCGCCATGGCGAAGGTGCGGGTGAAACGCGCCAGTAGCGCGCGGCGCATGACCGGCCCGGCGATGGGGATGCGCAGCTTGAAGCGATCCCACTGCAGTCGGCCGGCGTCGCCGCGCAGGTAGTAGCGCAGCAGCAGCACGCCGACAGCGGCACCAATGAGCATCATCACCCCATACTGCTGGGTGAATGACGAGGTCGCGAGCAGCGCGCGAGTGGCAAGTGGCAGCTGGGTGTCGAGGCTCTCGAACAGGTCGGCGAATGTCGGGATCACGAAGACATTGACGACCACGAATGCGCCCAGGATCGCGATCAGCACGAACATGGGATAGCGCAGCGCCGACTTGATCCGCTCGCGGGTCTGACGTTCCTGCTCGAGGTTGTCCGCCATTTGGGTGAGCGCACTCTCGAGCTGGCCGGACTCTTCGCCGACGCGCATCATGTGAATGAACAGCGGCGGGAAAACGTCGCTGTGCTCGGCCATGCTTTCGGCCAGCGCCGTACCGCCCTCGAGGCTGCCCGCGACGGAATAGAGGGCTTCTTCGAGACGCTCCTGCTGGGCATTCTCGGCCAGACCACGGATCGCGCGGATCACCGGGACGCCGGCATGCAGCAGCGAGCGAAAGTGCCGGGCGAAGATGATCAGGTCATTAAGCGGGATCGGGCGCTTGAGATAGCGGGCGATGAGCTGACCCACGTCGGTACTGGCGCCCAGTTTTCGATTGTCCGATTGCTGCAGGGACAGCGGTGTCGCCCCCAGATCGAGCACGTAGGCGGCGGCGCGGCTCTGATCCTCGGCGTCGACCTCGCCCTGAATGAGCTGACCTTCGCTGGTGCGGGCCCGGTAATTAAAGCGTGGCATCTCTATTCCGCCTCGCCGATACGCTCGCCGAGCACGCGCACGACCTCGGCGACATTGGTCTGACCGCGCTCGATGAATTCAAGCGCCATACCCACCAAAGGAACATAGGCGGAGGCCGCCTGGGCGCGTTCGGCAAACGCCGAAACATCGCGCTGGCGCAGGGCCTGGCGCATGCCTGTGTCGACCTCCACAAGCTCGAACAGCCCGATGCGGCCACTGTACCCTGACTGCTCGCAGATCGGACAACCACGGCCTTCGTGGATCACCAGATCTTCGGGGTGGGAGTGGCCAGCCCGCGTCAGCCAGGCGATTTCATCCTCATTGACGGGACGCGTCTCGGCGCACTGGTTGCAAACCCGACGCAGCAGCCGCTGGGCGACGATGCCGCGCAACGCGGCGGCGAGCATGAAGGGCTCAATGCCCATATCGAGCAGGCGATTGGCACTCGAGACTGCGTCGTTGGTATGCAGTGTCGAGAGCACGCGGTGGCCGGTGATGGCCGCCCGCAGGGCGATGTCGGCGGTCTCGGCGTCGCGGATCTCGCCAATCATCACGATATCCGGGTCCTGGCGCAGCGAGGTTCTCAGCACGCGGGCAAAATCCAGGCCGATCTGCTCGCGCACCTGCACCTGGGTGACCCGATGCAGGGCATACTCCACCGGATCCTCGACGGTGATGATCTTGACCTCGGGCGTGTTCATTTCGCTGAGCGCGCCGTAGAGGGTTGTCGATTTGCCTGACCCGGTGGGCCCCGTGACCAGGATCAAGCCATTCGGGATGGTCATCAGCGCTCGAAAGCGTGCGAGTAGATCGGCCGCCATCCCGGTCTGATCCAGCGAGGAAACGGCAGCACTCTGGTCGAGTAGACGCATGACCACGCTCTCGCCGTACTGCTGGGGCAGCGTGGATAGGCGCACATCGATGCGCCGGCCCTGCACCCGCGACTGAAAGCGCCCATCCTGGGGCAGGCGGCGCTCGGTAATGTTGAGCCCGGCCATGATCTTTAGCAGCGAGACGAGGGCATTCTGCATATTGCCCTGGCGGACCAGTCGCTCGTGGAGGATGCCGTCCTTGCGGGTGCGGATCCGCAGTTCCTTTTCTTCGGGCTCGATGTGGATATCCGAGACCCCGCGCTGGATGGCGTCTTCCATGAGCGTTTTCAGCAATCGCACGGCGGGGGAGCTGGCACGGCCCGTGCCGACGTTGAGATTGGTCAGATCGATCTCGTCGCTGCCGGCAAGCTCCTCGGTGATCTCGTCGGCAATGCTCTCGAGCTCATCGGTGCGGGCGTAGACCATGTTGATGGTGTCGATGATCGCCTGCCGCCCGGCGAGCCTGAACTCCACCGGTTTTGGCAGGATCCGCTCGACCTCGTCGAGCGCCATGATGTCGCCGGGGTCGTCCGTGGCCACCACGAACTTCTCGCCGGTCTCCTCGAGAATCAGCGCGCCGAAGCGCCGCGCGGCGTCCTCGGGCAACTGCTGCGCAATCTCCTTGTCCACCCAGTAGCGCGAAGGGTCGGCCGTTCGCACGCCGTAGTGCTCGGCGAGCACGGTGTTAAGGTCACGCTCGGCAAGTCGCCCGGTCTGCACGAGCGCCTCGCCCACGGCAAGGCCCGAGCGCTTTTGCTCCTCCAGTGCAGCCTTCAGGTCCGATTCCGTGATCAGCCCCCGTTCAATGAGCTGATCACCCAGCCGTTGCGGCCGTTCAGGTCGGGCGGCGGCCATTGCGATCAGTCTCCATAGGGCAGGGCAAAGTCGCGAAGCGCTTGCCGCCGATTGCGGGCATAGTCGCGGATACTCGCATCCACATCGGGCTGCTCGAGTAGCTCGCCCCAGGCTCGACGCGCCGGTTCGCTGGCACCGAGGCGGTCCTGGCAAAGCGCTTCGCCGAGGATCCAGGCAGGATTGTTCGGCTCGACACCGCGCAGCTCGGCATAAACGCCCGCCGCTTCGGCGTGCTGACCGGTCTGCCGGTAGAGATCAGCCAGATGGGCGCGAATGGGTGTAGCCGGAGCCTCCGCGGGCGGTCGGATGGCCTCGAGCGCGTCGATGGCGGTCGCGGCATCGTTATTCTGCCGCGCGACCCGGGCCAGCAAACGCGCGGTCTCAAGATCATCGGGGACGCGCGTCAGACCCTCGGCGAGCACCGCCTGGGCTCGGCCCAATCGGTCGGTGGCGATGAGGATCCGGGCGTATCCGCGCCGGGCGGCGAGCAGTGTCGGATCAAGCGACAGGGCCTCGCGGAAGTGGCGGGCGGCGGCGAGCAGGTCGTCGCCCGCAAGGGTGCGCTGAGCTTCATGATAGCGCTCGAGGGCACGCTCCTCGGTCGAGACGGTGGACGGCGAGCGTTGCATCTCGCCGTCCTGCGCCAGCGCCGTTGCGGTGATCCCCAACGCGGTCAGGGCCGCCATCAAGACAATCGCGTAGCGGTGATATCTCACAGCATGGCCTCCCGCTGACGCTCGAGGGCGCGTTGCCAGGTATCCTCGCCGATCACCGTTGGCCGGAGCAGGATCACGAGCTCGACCTTGCGCGAGACCTGGCGCTGGCGGCTGAACAGCAGACTCAGCGGCGGCAGATCGCCCAGTACCGGCACCGAGGCGTCGCGGCTTTCGTCGCGTTGCTCCATGAGTCCGCCGATGATGATCAGATCGCCGTCCTCGGCGCGGACGATGGAATCCGACTGGCGCACATCGCTGCTTGCCAGATCAAAGGTCACGGTCTCGCCCGCGGCGGTCTGCACTGTGCGCGGGACGTCGGTCACACTGGTCACTGAGGGCTGGACGTGCATGGTGACCGAGCCGTCGGCGTCAATGCTTGGGGTGACATCGAGTGAGATACCCGAGAAGAACGACCGGAACTCGGGGTCGACCGTGGTCTGCGCCGTGCCATCGGTGGTGGTGGTGTCCAGATCGACACCGGTCTGGAAGAACGTGTCGGTGCCCACCTTGATCAGCGCCTTCTGGTTGTTGAGCGTGGAGACCCGGGGCGAGGAGAGCACCATGACGTCGCCCTGCTGGTCGAGCGCGTCAATGGTTACATCGAATGAGCCGTTGCGCAGGATCCCCAGCTCGAATAACCCGCCGATGTCGGTGGGGGGAGTCAGCGAGACATCCGTCTGGGTGTCGCCGGCGGCGAAGGCATTGGTGGTCCCGTCTTCGCTGGCGTTATCCCGCGAGAGCACGTCCCAGTCGATGCCCGCCTCGAACTGGTCATCGAGGGTCACCTCGACGATGCGCGCTTCGAGAATGACCTGGCGGTTGACGGTGGTCTGCAGGCCCTCGATGAAGGTCTCGACCTGCTCGAGTGCATCGGGTGTGGCGCGCACGACGATGGCCCCGGCCTCGGGGCTTGTGACAACGCGCGCCCGATCGCCGGTGTCGGCGGTGGCAGGCGCGGCGTCCTGCGGTTCGCCGCTTGCGAGGGCGGCCAGACTGTCGGTGGCGGATGCGGCCGCGGTGTCGTCACCTTGCGCGGCATTGCCCGGCGCGCCGTTTTCCGACGAGGTCTGCCCGGTGATGATCTCCTCGATGGCGGCCTCGACATCCGTCCACAGGCGGGAGCTGCTACGGGTGGTCAGGTTGCTGCCACTGACCTGGTCGTCGCCCGCGTTATCGCTCTCCTCGGAGGACTCGATTTCACCACCGGCGATGCTGGTGCCGGATAATCCCTCCCGCTGGACATTGATGTAATGCAGCCGGAAAACGCGGGTCTCGAGCACCGAGGGCAGGACCATGTACGAGCCCTGGGTGCGGCGGTAGTGATAGCCGTACCCCTCGCGCAGGATCTCCATGACCTCGGGGACCGAAACGTCGGTGAGCCGCAATGAAATCGTGCCCTCGACATCCGGGTGCACCAGGACGTTGTACGGGGTGTCTGCGACAAGCCCATGGTAGAAGTTGGCCACCGGCACGGCGTCGGCGTTGATGTCGAAGCGTGGTTCAGTCACCGGCGCCTGCATACGGCCTTCGAGCGGCGGTGGCTGCAGCATGGCCGTTGCGGCCGCCGGCAGGGGAGGCGGCGCGGCGGCCTGATCGGGCGCGCCCGCACGATTGTCGAGCGCCTCGGCCAGTGCGACATCCTGGTCGTTGGCCGATGGCCCACCGCGGGTCCCACAGCCTGTCAGCACCACGATGACGAAAACGGCGAACAAGGCATTTTTCATGCTCATTATGGTTTTGAATCTCCCGGCCTGTCGTCTGGCCATTGCTTGACGACACCATTGTCGACGACCCGCTCGCTCGAGCGCTCTCCATCCTTTTCAAACTGCACGCCATTGAGGTGGATTGATGCAAGCGTCCCGCGTTCGGTGCGCTCGCCGAGCTCGCGGCGCTGGCCACCGATCCAGGCGGCGCGCTCCCATTCGCCGCCACGCAGGCGCTGGATCACCCCGTCGGTTGACGCCGGCGGGGTATCGGCGGTGTCGGCCTGCGCGTTCTCGGCTGGCTCGTCCTCCAGTTGGGCCTGCTCGAGCGCACGCAGCAGCGCCGTCGGCGGCGCCGTCGGATCCGTGATGCCTTGCGCGTCGAGCGATGTGCTTGCCAACGCGAGCAAGCCCGCGGCCACAGCGCCGATGAGTGAGTTACTGATTGCTGCCTCCCAATGCGTAGAGATCAAATCGCACCGTGACCCGCGCGGTGGGATGATCGCTCACCTCATAATCGAGCAGACGCCAGACAAGCGGCACCGCCAGCGCTTCGAGCCGCGAGAGCAACGCGACGGTCTGGGCGAAGGTCGCCTCAAAAACCAGTCGCATCTGTCGATGCTCAACGCCGGCGCCGGGTTCCCCGTTACCGCCCGTTGCGGCCGATTCCGAGCCCATCTGGCGGTCGAACCGGATGATGGTCAGTCCGTCGCTGCCCTCAAGCGTTGACTCGAAGCGCCGCAGTGCCGCGGTCACCGGTAGCGTGGCGATAAAGTCGAGCGCCTGGTTGTCGTTGTTGCCGGTCAGATCGGCGATGTCCTCACGCAATGTCTCGATCTCGGCGCGGACGGCCGCGTCCGGGGCCTGCAGCTCAGCGATCTGCTGCTCGAGCGTAGTGGCGCTTGTCTCGAGTTGGTTGATCTCCGAGGCAAGCGCGCGCTGTCGCGCGTTCTGGTCGGCCAGAGCCGCGGTCTGTGCCGAGAAAAGCGTCATCTGCCAGATCAGCGCGATCACGATGAACGCCCCGGCAAACACCAGCACCCGCTCGCGGGGGGTCCGGCCCGCGAGCCATTCGCCGGCGCGTTCCGTGCGCTTTTTAAAGGAGCGGAGGATCCGACTCCCGCGCAGTGGCTGACCGTGTGCCATGCCGCGTTATCCGTCCCGTCTCAAAAGACGGCGTAAGTCATTGTTGTCAGGCGTTGATTCAGTCTCGCGACTGGCGCTCGGCTTTGCAACCGATCCGGCGCCGCTGATCAAAAAGTCGTGGACAACCAGTCCGCCGGCGGCCTCGGTGCGGTTGTTGATGTCTACGGTCTCGGCCGACCAGTCCTTAAATGCCGGGGCTTGCTCGAGGCGCGCGGCGAAGGCCTCGGCCTGAAAGGGCTCGAGGGTGCGCCCGCGGATCACGACCTGATCGGCATCCATGGAAACGGACTGGAGCCACACGGGCTCGACCCGCGCATTGCCAAGCGCTGTCAGCGGCTCGGCAAAACCCGCGGTAAGGTCGGTATCGAGCGTTTCGAAGG
>CAJXKP010000057.1 GCA_913055565.1 uncultured Ectothiorhodospiraceae bacterium | reverse complement strand
CGGGCGTATCCACAAGGGTCGCTTCACAGCTCATTCGAGCTAGTCACAAGCCGACACGGTCAATAGGCTGAGCGCCTACGGCCCCGTTGCAAGCCCTAAGTGGATTCGGGGCATCCGCCGCGGCCTTCCGTAGGAGCCAACCCTGTCGGCGATTCGGCCGCTCTGGAATGGTCGCCCAATCGTCAACCAACGGGCGTACCAAAGGGGACCGCCGCGTGACTGGTTCGAGCTAGTCATGGGCCGATCTAGCGCATCATTCCCTGCCTTCAGTCAACCGGGCGCGCAGTTCCTCGGCTTGCTCGTGCGAGCTGAACTCGCCACCCCCTTCCAGCGCTTGGACGACCTGCTTCCTGGCTCGATCGCGCTGCCCCGCGCGCGATAGTGCCTCGGCATAGTGGTAGCGGATCTCGCCGCTGCCTGGGGCGCCCTCGACGGCCCGGCCCAGCAGGGTCAACCCGGTCTCAAGATTGCCATTGAGGGTCTCCAGCCATCCCCGCGTATCGAGGACCGCGGGCGCCTCGGGCGCCAACTCGTGGGCCTGTCGGGCGGTCTTGAGGGCCCGCTTGTCATCAAGCTCGTGGTAGACGAGGGCGAGGTTGTTGAGGACCGACGGCTCATCGCTCGATGCCAAGCGCTCGAGATGCGGGCGCGCCTTGGCGTGTTCGCCGCGTTGCATATACCAGACCGCGGCGCGAAACCGCATCTGCCCATCATCGAGGTTATCCTGCAGCCAGGACTCGATCGAGCCCGAGACATCCAGGTCATGCTCTGGAGCGAGCTCGATCAGGCGGGCGAGGGCATTGCGCTGGCCCTGAGCAGCGGCCCGGCGCAGGGCAGACACGGCCTCATCGATGCGATCAGTGCCGGCGAGAATCTCACCCCGCAAGTACAGCCCCGCCCCTGACCGGTCGGCCTGTGAGGCCAGGTCGTCGGCAACGGCTAGGGCGCCCTCGACATCGCCGGTGCGCTGCTTCGCCAGCGCTGTTAGATAGGCCACCTGGGCCGCTCCCGGATACTCCTCGCTTAGCGCCTCGAGCTCGTCGATGGCCGCCTGATTCTGCCCGGCCGCCACCTGCGCCTTGGCGAGGGCTAGACGCACGCGCGGCTCTCCCGAGGCGAACTCCAGCGCCCGGCGCAGCGTGTCCACAGCCGTCTCGGCCTCACCGTCGGCGAGCTCCGCGATCCCGCGGATGGCATAGCCAAGGGCCTGCTCCGGGGCGATATCGACGATCTCTGAGGCCACCTCGCGGGCCTCAGCGTTCCGGCCCGCCGCCAAGTGCAGCCGGGCCAGCATCTGACGCGGGCGCACCGCCTCGGGGTCGGCGCGGCGCGCCTTCTCCAGCCAGTTTGTCGCCGCCTGGGATTGCCCCTCAGCGGCGGCCACGCGCGCCAGGGCGATCATGACGCTAGCGCTCTCCGGCTGGATCTCAAGCGCCCGCTGGAGGTTTTTACGGGCCTGGGCGTAGTTGCTCTGCGACAGAGCTAGCCGGCCGAGGAAGAGATCGCCCGCCATGTTGTCGGGTGCCAATCGCTTGACCGCCTGGAAGGCAGCCCGCGCCTTATCGGTTTGAGCCAGCTCGACGTAGACGTTACCCGCAAACAAGCGAGCACCCGCGTCCTCGGGATAGGCCTGCAGCAGCTTCTGGGTCTCGTCGAGGGCCTTGTCCGATTCCCCGTTACGCACCAGGGCGAGCACACGCAACCGCCGACGCCGCATGTCATCTGGGCTAGACTCGCCGGCCTGCGATGACAGCATCGCCATCGCCTCCTGGCTGCGCCCCGCCCCCAGTAGCGCCTGCCCCAACCGCGTTTCTATGTCTCGCGCCTGGGATTCGCCGTAAGGCGCCAGCGCCTCCTTCATCCCCTGGGCATCGGTCATGCCCGATAACGCCTCGCCCAGCAGGGCCTGGCCCCGCGGATCGTCATCCTCAGCCTGGGCCATGCCCTCGGCGAGCACCGAGATGGCCTGATCGTCATCACCGGCCTCGCGAAGCGCCCGCGCGTAGAGCAGACGCGCCCTCAACTCCTGGGGCTGGTTACTGACGACGGTGGCGAGATGCTCGCGGGCTTGCGCAATCTGGCCCTGCTCCAATTTGACGGCCCCCAACAACATCTTGGCCTGCATGTTGCTCGGAGCGGTGGACAACACGGACTGGAGATGGCCCGCCGCTGCGTCGAACTTACTCTGGCGATAGGCAACGACACCCGCCAGGTACTCGGGAAGCGGGTGCTCGGGCGACTGCTTACGCATGGTGGCGATGAGCTTTTCGGCCTCGGCGAACTGCCCATCACGCAGGTGCGTTTTCACCTGCTGGTGTCGTGCCTCGAAACGTTCCCGCGGGAGTATCTTGGCCCCATCGCCGTCAATAGCCTGTTGGTAATGGCGGCGCGCCTCGGCGAGACGTCCATCAACCGACGCCTGATCGCCCCGCAGCAGGGCGACCCGCGGGTGGTCCGGGGCAGCACGCGAGGCCCGCTCAAGCAGCTCATTGGCGTCCTGGCGCCGGTCCTGCGTCAGCGCCAACCTGGCCGCGCCGAGCAGGGCCTCCAGCGAGTCGCCATGCACCGAAAGGGCGCGATCGAACACCTCACCAGCCTCGGTCAAGCGATCCAGCGCCAATAACGCCCGACCGCGCGCCGCGATCAATTCAGCGCGCGTTGGGGCATCCTCCGCGACAGTCGGCTCGATCGAGGCGAGCAGTTCCTCGTAGGCGCCTTGCCCGATCAACGCCCGCGCGAGCAGGGGCTGCACTCGGTGGCTCGAGGCGCCCCGTTCACCGGCCTTACGCGCCTGGTTAGCCGCGGTGGCGACGTCGCCGTTCGCGAGCGCCGCCTCGCTGAGCATTAGCCGCGCATCGGCGTCCTCGGGTTGCTGCTTAAGGACGTTTTTGAGGTCGACGATGGCCTGCCCGTAGTTACCGTTGGTCATCGCCTTTTCGGCATTCTGCTCAAGGGCTGCCGGATCCTTGCCGCCGCAGCCGGCAACCAGAAGGGCCATCACGAGGGCGGTAATTAGCTGTGTGGGGTGTCTCATAACGGTTGGTGCCTCTCCGTGGATCATTGAGCGATTCTTCAAGGATACGCTGAATAATTTTCGCGGGCCTCTGCGCGTCACGGCGGCGCTGTAACAAGGCGGGCTTCGCCGTGAATGGCCGTCGCCCTTTACAACAAGCCCAACGCCGCCCACAGCGCCACCGTGACGCGCCCATTGGGGCCGCTGGGCGCGCGCGCAGTCGGCGTCGCAAAGCCTGACTGTACGGCCAGGCTAGCGCGGCGCGCCACGGCTTTGGTGGCGCGCCGCGCTCAGCGGGCAGAGGCTCGCGCGAATTGTTCAGCGTGTCCTTAAGCCTACTGCCGTATGCCATGCTTTTTCATGAGCGAGTACAGGGTTGGGCGGGTTACACCGAGCAATTCCGCCGCCCGGGAGATGTTGCGATCGGCGATCACGAAGGCACGATCGATGGCGTCGCGTTCGGCGTTGTCCCGGGCCTCACGGAGATTGAGAACCGACATGGCATCGTCCGTGCCGCTCAAGCCCAGATCGTCGATACCAACAAGCTTGCCATCGGCCAGTATGACCGCACTATTAATCTTGTTCTCGAGCTCGCGCACATTGCCCGGCCAGCGATAGCCGCGGATGGCTGCCAGGGCCTCGTCGGTGAAGTCCCTGACCTGGCGCCCGTGGCGCGCGGCGCAGCGGTGCAGGAAGTGCCGCGCCAACAACACCGCGTCCTCACCGCGCTCGCGCAGCGGCGGGATCGCAACCGTAACCTCGCTTATGCGGTAGTACAGATCCTCGCGGAACTCGCCCGATGCCATGAGCTCACTCAGGTCCTGATGGGTGGCACAGACAACGCGCACATCGACCGGGATCTCCTCACGACCGCCGACGCGCTCCAGCGTCCGGGACTGCAAAAAACGCAGCAGCTTCGACTGCAGCGGCGCCGGCATATCCCCGATCTCGTCGAGGAATAAGGTCCCGCCATGTGCCAGCTCAAGCTTGCCCTTGGTCTGCTTATGAGCCCCGGTGTAGGCGCCCCTCTCGTAACCGAAAAGCTCGCTTTCCAGCAGGTTCTCGGGGATGGCAGCGCAGTTAATCGCCACGAAACGCTCATCGTGACGCGGGCTGAGGCGATGAAGCCCCTGGGCCATCACCTCCTTGCCCGTACCCGTCTCACCCTGCAGCAGGGTCGTGGCGTCCGTGCCCGCAACGCGCTCGAGCAACGAGCAGGCCCGCAGCATGTTCTGGCTTGAGGTGATCAAGCCCTCCAGGGCCTGCTCACTGGTCTCCAGCAGACGCCTGTTCTCGCGCTCCAGCCTCGCCACATGGAAGGCGCGCGAGACGATGAGCTTGAGCGTCTCCGTCTCCACAGGCTTGGCATAGAAGTCATAGGCGCCCAGGCCGATGGCCCGCACGGCCGCCTGCTCGTCGCCATTGCCGGTGACCACGATAATCTTGGTATCAGGCGCGAGTGACAGGATCTCGCTGACCGTCGCCATCCCTTCCTCGACACCATTCGGATCCGGTGGCAGGCCCAGGTCCTGCAAAAGTACCGCTGGTTCATGGCGCCGAGCCTGGGCCAACGCGGAATCACGGTCCTCCGCGACAATCACCTCGTAATTCTCAAAACACCAACGCAACTGGCTGCGCAGGCCGGGATCGTCCTCAACGATAAGAAGCTTGGCCGCCGTCACCTGTTATCCACCCCATCCGCTCGGGTTGCCTCGAGGGCACTACCCCTAATTGACAAGGGTAGCGTTATCCGAAACCGCGTGCCCTCGCCAACAGTGCTCATCACGGCCACGGAGCCGCCAGCGCTGCGCACGAACTCGCGCGCTTGATGGGCGCCAATGCCCATGCCTTTGGTCGCCTTGGTCGAATCAAAGGGCTTGAACAGGCGCTCCCGAATGAAGCTGGCATCCATGCCTGGGCCGTCATCGACGACATCGAGCTGAACGCTCGCCGCCTCGGCCCCGCTGATGGCGATCTCGACGTGCCCTTGCGGGCCGGCTGCCTCTTGCGCGTTACGCACGATGTGACTCATGACCATCGCGACCCCGCGCCGGTCGACCTCGACCCACGCCTCGTCCAATTCCGAGCGAACCTCGGGGCGCGGGGGGTACTGCCCACAGCGCTGCCACACACCCTCAACGGCCTCGACCAGATCGAGCCGCTCGACCTCGCCCGCTTCGCCGCCACGCTGCAATTGCTCGAGGAGATGCTCCATGCGCTTGACCGAGTTGCCGATGGTCATCATGGCATCGTCAACGAATTCGGGGTTGTCCTTGTGCGTCTCGGCGTTCTTCACGACAAGCGACTGCTGCGCGATGAGGTTCTTTAGGTCATGCATGAGAAAGGCGGTCAGCCGATTGAACGCCTCAAATTGGCGCGCCTCCGAGAGGGCGCGGGCATTCTCGTACTGGCTGAGATAGATCGCGACCTGATGGCCGAGCGTCTTGAGCAGATCGCGATCCTCCCAGGTAATCTCCTGAGCCACATTGGCGTGCTGCAGAACCATCAAGCCCAGCAGATGCTCGCCGTGGGGCAGCGGGATGATCACCCACGGCCGATGCAGCGAGCCGAACCAGCGGGGCAGGCTCACCCCAGGGTAGCGCTCGGGGTGGGCATCGTATTCGGGCAGCTCCACAACCCAGTGCTTATCGTCCATGAAGCGCACCAGCGGATCCGCATGGTGGAGGTCGGCATCAGCAGGAACCGCCATCCCCCAGGAGCCCGCCAGCTGGTAGATGGCGTCATCACGGCGCAGCCACACCGCACCGCCCGGGCTATCGAAGATGGGCGCCACCGCTTGGACCGCACGCTCGGGCGGCGCCAGGCCGTCCTGGTCATCGGAGAGCCGGCGTATCAGGGCGAGCCATTCGTCACGGTAATCGTACTTGTTACTAAAGAAATGCTTGCTTAGGAACACCCTCAGCCGTGCGCGCACATCGCTGGACACCACCAGCAGGGCTAGCAGGACAATGGCCACAACCATGAAAAGAATCTGGAAGAAGCCGCCCCAGCTGCCGCCAAAATCCCGGATGTAGTAGCCACCGGCGGCCATCACGATGAGATAGAGCCCCGCCAGTAACAGCGTGGTGGAATGGAAGGCCACATGGCGGGAGACGAAGACGTCGGTATCCCAGTTACGGTTGCGCGCTACGGTGACCGCAATGAGGGGCACGGCGATGGCATTGACCATACCGCGCGCTAGCCAGAGCTGCGGATCAATCGCGCCGAAGAGCAAGGCATCGGCGTAGAGGTAGAGATCGAAGACAAAGATCAGGCCCAGGCCCAGGCATATGTGCTTCATGGCCCAGCGCTGGGCCGATGCCAGACCCCGGTAGAGCTGCTCGATAAGCAACAGGCCCACGAGGATCACGGGAAACGAGGCATATACGAAGGCCTTGCCCACACCGGCGGCGAGAGGCCTCTCGGGATTTGCGGCGACGTCGAGCAGGGCGGCGCCAAGCGCGCACGCGACGACCAAAACGACCGAATAGCGAAGCGCGCGGGGCCAGCCCGACCGGCGATGGACGCCAATGATATGCGCCATGAAGGCCAACCAGCCCGCGCCGCGTAGCGTCTCCGCGAGCTCACCGGCGAAGGCAGGTACGACCGGCTGATAGTGGAAGGACAGCAGATAGAGGCCCGACCAAACGGCGGATGCCATGGCGGCGCCCGCCAGCAATTGCGCGGGCCGCGTTCGGGGAAGACGGTGGAGCAGCAGCAAGCTCAGGGCCAGATACGCGGCCAGACAGACGCCAAAGCTAACGCTTGCGATGACCACCAAGCCGCTCAATCCCACTACTCTCCTCCGCCAAGCTCGGCCATACGGGGACCGCCGCTAACCAGCGACCGGCCTACCACTCGGCTCGCCACCGGCCATTAGCGCGCTGACCAGCCCAACGGCTTACAGCGCGGCAAGGGCTAGCCGGGCCGTCACCAGTTTGTCGGCCAGCATTAACGCGCGCCCTTGCCAAAGAGTATGACCTCCACCGTACCGACGAGGATGACCAAGTCTAGGAAAAGACTGCCGTTTTTGACGTAGTAGAGATCGAACTCCAGCTTGCGAAGCGCATCGTCATCGCTCGACCCATACGGGTACAGCAACTGGGCCCAGCCGGTGATACCGGGTCGAACCCGGTGGCGGACGTTGTAGAAGGCGAGGTTCTGCGAGAGATCCTCGACGAATTCGGGCCGCTCCGGGCGCGGGCCAACCAGAGCCATATCACCCTTAAAGACGTTGAACAGCTGCGGCAGCTCGTCGACGCGGTATTTGCGCATGACCGCACCCACCTTCGTGATCCGGTCGTCATCGCTGCTCGCCCATCGCGCCGGACCACCCTGTTCTGCGTCTTCGCGCATGCTACGCATCTTGAACAGGCGAAACACCTTGCCACCGATGCCGACGCGGTCCTGGCGATAGAAGATGGGGGCGCGCAGGCCATCCTCGATCTTGATACATAGGCCGAAGATCGCAATGATCGGCAGCGCCACGAGCAACAGGAGGCTCGCGAGGATCAGGTCGAGGCCGCGTTTGAGGCCCTCCAGGCTACTGCGCCAGCGAAAGCCGTCCGAGAGGATGATGTCGCTGGGGCGGAGCAGATCGCATATTAGCTTGCCGGTATGTCGCTCGTAGAAGCTGAGCATATTCGTCACTTCGACACCCGAGAGCCGACAGGCCAGTAACTCCTGTGTCGGGAATATACCCCGACGTTCCGCCATGGCCAGGACTACCTCATCGATGCCGTTATCCAACACGTACTGATGCAGATCCTGATCGATCTCGACGAGGGTCTCGGGCCGGATCTCATCCGCCTCCTCGGGCAGACTGACGCAACCCATCAGCTCGAATAGCCGCTGATCGGTCTTACGGCGAAGGGTCGATAGCGCGGCCGCCGCCTCAGCACCCGCCCCGTAGAACAGAATGCGCCGGCGCAGGCCGCCCCTGTCGAGTATTCGGAAAAAGATGGAGTGGGTTAGCGTGACGATGACGACCGCCAGGGCTAGAGCGATCAGCACGGTCTCACCGCTAGGCAGTGGTAGCGGCAACAAGGCACGGAGGATAATCATCCCTAAGCCCGCCACCATCAGGCTTATCACCACACGCACCGCAAGGCGAATCCCGCCATCGCGCAAGCGCAGTTGATAGAGCCCCAGCGACATCAGGGCGAGCATGGTGACCGTAACGAAGCCCACTGCCTGGAGGGGGTGTGGCACTGAGACGGCTTCGAGCGACCCCGCCGGCGCGAGAGCAAGGATAAGCGAAGCCAAGTAGACGCCAGCGGTAACAAGAGCCGCTTCGAGCATCGCCAGCAACAAGGCGCGCCATTGAACGTAATGACCAAACAATCGGACCGTATCCATGACCCTCCACACTCCTTAGCGCTATTGGTCACCATCAAAGCCCCGCGGACGCCGCGGGTGACGACGGGGCGTGCCGGTAGCTCATCGCATGAACGAAGCGGCAGAACGACAGTTAGGCTCACGTGCGCGAGCACCTAGCAACGCTGTTACGCACCGGCGAGCCAAGTGCCATCCCGAACCACTACATCCCGTGCGCACCGGGTAGTCACGATGACAACTGACGCTCAGATATAACAGACGCCGCTCCGATGGCGCGACCCTCAGAACGACACATTAAACACACAATGGCTCGGCTAGGGTGTGCCCGATTCGCGGCTGCGGAAAGGGTAGCGCGAACCGAGACATCAACCGTAGACTCCCGGCGACTCGAATCAAGGAGCTACTAGACCATGGCGGAGCGTCGTGAGCCCACGTTTATGTGCCTCGGCATTCAGAAAGCGGGGACCTCGTGGCTGTACCGTATGGTCAAGCAGCACCCCGAGGTCTGCGTCAGCAACCCGAAGGAGCCCCACTTCTTCAACCGAGAGAAGAACTTCGCGCGCGGCATGGAATGGTACCGGGAGCGGTTCTATTGCGCCCCGGAGGCCAAGGCGGTCGGCGAGTTTACGCCGGATTACCTGTGGCTACGCCTCAAGGCGGGCTCAACACCGGCACTTCATGCCACCCCCGACGTCGCCGCCCGCGTCGCCGAGGCCTTTCCTGACTTGCGATTCATCGTCTGCCTCCGGGACCCCACGACACGCGCCGTATCCTCGTACTTCCACCACATCGGTGCCGGCCGCCTGAGCCCCAATCGCCGGCTCGCCGAGGTGGGCGATGAATGGGGCATCCTCTCGATGGGGCATTACGCGGATCATCTCGAGCACTGGTTCCACTGCTTCAGGCCAGAACGCTTCCAGGTACTGATCTACGAAGAGGATCTATCGGGCGACGCCAAGCCGGCGACCCTGGCGCGCGTATTCAACCATCTCGGCGCCGACCCCAGCTTCGAGCCGAGCGGGCAAAGTACGCGCTACAACGAGCGGCGCTCGCACTTCGATTATCGTCTAGCCCGGCTACCCTATGCATTACAGCGCCAGGCGCGGCGCTATGTACCGGCGTTCGTCCACCGTTGGCGCTTCTGGGACATTCCCGTCGCCGAAGAGGAACTCGAAACCCTGCGCGCCTATTATCAGCCGCACAATGAGCGCCTAGCGCGGCTGTTGGGTCGAGAGCTGCCCTGGTAGCCGTCACCGACGCTGGCCCGGATCAGTCGCTGGGCCTTCCGAACGGGCGGCCGCGTAATCTGTATGAGCGGCCGCGAGCGCTCGCCGTAGCTCGTAGTTCTCGGCTGCCAGCTCGTGCACCGTATCGTTGAGCTCAGCCACGGAGCGCCGCAACTCAGGGACAGCGGAGCGCTGCAACGTGAAGCTGCGGCTTCGAAGCAACGCAACGAGGCGCCGCCGGATCGGGTCCGGCATGAGCCATTGCCGCAGCGATCGGCTCACGGCCAACCGCGCTCGGTAGAGCCGGCCGTAACGCCAGCGGCGGCCGGGCGACTCCAGTGAGAGATAGAAGTAGCGCAGCTCGCGGTCAAGCGTGCCGGGCTCACGATAGATGCGTTTCTCCTCCGCGGTCAGACGCGCCATGAACGCGCGTATGGCGTCCTCCATCTCGCCCCAATGGGCCGGAGCGATCTGGCGATGCGCCGTCCGGATGAAGTCGAGGGCGAACGGGTACCAGGCGGGCAGCAGCCCCTTCGGATCCCCCCAGGCCTCCAGCTCCGTGCGGATGGTGAGCGCCGGATGGGCAAGCTCAGGCAGGAGGTTCACGTTTAGGCGAGAGAGTGCCACCATTCCGAAGAGAAGTACCGCGATGGTCGCCATGGCGATGGTCACGCGGCGACGGGTGGCGAGGGAAACGAGGGACATTTGGGTGTGGGGGAGCGGGAGCGCGGGAGTGAGAGGGGGGAGACTAAGCGTCCTCCCGTGGAAGACAGCCGACTACTGAATGATCTCGACACGGGCGGAGTCGCGGAGGGCGGTTTGGCCACTCAGCACCACCCGATCGCCCTCGGCGAGCCCCGTCCGGATTTCGATGCGGTCGCCGCTGCTGTAGCCGGTCGTCACCGCGCGCTGCCGGGCC
>CAJXKP010000056.1 GCA_913055565.1 uncultured Ectothiorhodospiraceae bacterium | reverse complement strand
TCCCCACGTAGCGTCCTTCCCCGTGCGCACAGGGAAGGACGCTACGTAGTGGGCCGTGGCCCCCACCGAGACGCCGGCGGGCACGCCACAGCGCTGCCGTGGCGCGCAGAGACCCGCGCGAATTATTCAGCGTCTCCCTAGCCGGCAACCGAGCTTGAGAACAGGTTGAGAACCGCAACGCCCGCGATGATCAGAGCGATGCCGGTGATCCCGGCCCAATCCAGGCGCTCGCCGAAGACGAGCCAGCCGATCAGGGCGATCAGCGCGATACCCGTGCCTGCCCAAATCGCGTAGGCAACGCCGACCGGGATATGACGTAGCGTCAGTGTCAGGAAGTAGATGGCGATGGCGTAGCCTGAGACCACGGCGAGGGACGGCCAAGGCTTGGAAAACCCCTCGGTCAGCTTCAGCGCGGAGGTGGCCAGGACCTCAGCGACAATCGCCGCGGCCAGTAGAAGCCATTGCATAAGAGATTCCCGTTGTTGGTGTAACGAAGGCCAACTCGCGGTGAGGGCGCCCGAATGGCGACGAATCAGCTGGGCGCGTTAGGTAGCGGCGCGACCGCCCCTGACGACCGCGCGCCCCGGAGGCTGTTTGGTTACGGGGTGCCACTTTGGCGCGGTCGAGGGTTTCGTGTTCGCGGCGACTAAGATTAACTCGCGTCGTTGTGTCGTTCGGCCCAGCGGCTGCGCAACCGACACTGAGGGTGATGGTCATGCCCCTTTGCGGGCAACCATCGCGGTCCATGCGCTTGATAACCCATGCCTTAGCTACGGATACGCTTTGTGGCGACTGTTCTGGCATGCTAAGCGCGTCGGTGCGTCACGGATTCATGCCTTAGTGGCTGAAGCGCGCAACGGCCCGAGGCTGACTTAGGCGCCGGTGGGCTTTGGTTGCTTGCTTTGACTTAGTAGAGCTTACCGTTGACGCGCGTGGCCGAGGTTACGATGGCCGTTGGCTGGGCGGGGCGGCATGCGAGCAGGTATCGACCAACAATTCGCCATACCGATATTTACAACCAACTGAGGCGGTTATGAGGACCGAAAGCCGTATACGCTACCTGTTCATCAATCTAGGCTACGCCAATTACTGGCGGCTACAGCTGGCCGTGATTGGGGTGCTGCTGTTGGCGGCGCCGGTGTTATTCATGGCGCGCGATGCCAGCGGTTTCTGGCTCTTCGAGGAGGCCTGGTGGATTTGTCTCCTTGCCGCGGTGCTGGAGGCGGCAGAGACCTGGCTCGCCATGCGCCGGGCGGTGACTGCCTAGCCGTTCGTTTAGGGAGTAGGGGGAACTCGTAACGGCGAGCAGGGCTCTAACTGATCGATGTAATAATTTTGTCACGATAGGATCGCGCCGGTGGCGCACGCGCAAAGTGCAGCACGGGGCACGTCCTAAACCGATAGTTCCGCAAGACAACAACCTAGGAGACGGTTATGATATCTGTTCGAGCTTTGGCCATTATGGCGGTCATTCTGCTAGCTATGCCGCTGACGGCTTTCGCCAAGACCTGCGAGCTATCCATCACCGGCAATGACCAGATGCAGTACAACAAGTCTGAGCTCGTCGTGGGCGCCGAATGCGATAAGGTGAAGCTGACCCTGGAGCATGTGGGTCAGCTCGCTGTTGAGCAGATGGGCCACAACTGGGCCTTGACCAAGACCGCGGTTGCCAAGCCGGTGGCACAGGCGGGTAGTGGCGCGGGTCTGGCGAAGGATTATCTGCCTGAGGGTGATGATCGGGTGATCGCCGCGACCGATATGATCGGTGGTGGGGAGACCACTAGCGTTACCTTCGACGTCTCGTCCCTAGAGAACGGTGGCGATTACACCTACTTCTGCTCGTTCCCCGGGCATTACTCGATCATGAAGGGTAAGTTGGTCGTCAAGTAACCCCAGACCGGGCCGTCGTGTGGGGCGGCCCGGTTCCGCATGCGCTTCCCGCTTTTGCTTCCCAGCACGCTATGCTCTGCGGTAACGCTCGTCTCGCTGATACGGCGCACAAGGCCTAGCGCTCTTGCTCCGCGGCCGCGGCCGCGCTAACCGCGTCGCGATCGAGTGACTGGGCGCGCCCATTGGACCCGGTCGGTAGCCTAGATAAGGCCCCGGATAATGGCCGCAACCGCTACCCTACGAGTTGGCGACTACAAAGATGACCAGGACGGCCAGTAGCGATATCAGCGTCGTGATGATGAGCGCATCCCGAATGATGGGCAGACCGACCCAGCGGCCCTCGTTGATCTCCTTTCGAACACGGAAGAATTCCCAGGTGCCGAGCGCTACCAACACCCCGCCGAGTAGGAAAAACAGCAGTGGGATCCATACCAGGATGCCCGATGGCTCGCTAGCGTTGGCCGGGGCTGTCTGCTTCACGAATAGCTCGAAGCGATGCATGACGAAGCCCAGCGTGATGAACGCGAGGCTGGCGCGTACCCAATTGAGGAAGTTCCGCTCGTTGGATAAACGCGTGCGCTGGACATTCTGAAACAGCATGGCGCGCTGCCAGTCGGTTAGTTCGTGGTCCTCGAGTACCTCGAGGGGTCTCTTTTGCATAGCAAGGCTTCCTTCGTAGCCGTCGGCGCGAGATGCCGGATTGTGAGGTTAGCGGGGTAGCGGTTGCTATAGCATCTGTTGCGTCGCGTCTCGCCAGAGGCTCGTAACTAACCCGTCCAGTAGCGGTGGGGCGGCGGGCTAGAACCCGATCTTAACGCCAATAAAGCCGTGGCGGCCGGGGGCCGGCTCGAAAAAGCCACCGCTATCCAGGTTGATGCGTACATTGGCGGGGTAGGCCCTGTCGAATAGGTTGCGGAGCCGACCGTAGACCGTTATTTCGCCGTTGCCGTGGTGCCAACTATGGCCAGCGCGCAGATGCGCCAGGGCGTAGCCGGCAGCCTCGGCGCTGTTGGCATTGTTCACATAAACCGAATCCACCAGTTGCGTGGTCAGGCCGATGTAACTGTCCAACGAAGGCTCCCAGAGCAGCTCCCCAGTCGCCTCATGCCGGGGTATGCCCGGTAGTTGATTGCCGCGCAGGGATTGTCCGTCCTCGTTGAAGACACGGAATTCGTAATCGGCGTAGGTGTAGCTGGCATTGACCCGCCAGTCATCGCCGATGAACCAATCGACCCCGAGCTCGAGGCCGTTGCGCCGGGTGCGCCCGGCGTTCTCGAAAAATGTTCGGTCGGCCTCCTGGCCTTGCGATGCCTCGAAGGCGACCAGTTCGTCGTCGACTCGCACGGAGAATAGTGCTAGCTCGTAGTCTAGTGCCTCGCCCCACTGCCCGCGCGCACCGATCTCACGATTCAGTGCCTGTTGCGGCTCCACGTCGGGGTTGAAGCCACCCCCATCCGGATTGGCGAATTCGGTAAAGGTTGGTGTCTCGAAGGCGGTAGCCACATTGGCGTAGAGCTGGTGGTTGGGAGCGGGGCGGTAGCTCAGGCCAGCGAGGTAACTGGGCTCATCGAATGTGCGCTCCCCGGATTGATCGCCATCGGCGGCGAATCGGTCGTCGATGGCCAGACGGGTCCGGTCACCGCGAACGCCAAGGGTGGCGGTCCAGCCGGCGCCGAGTGGGATATCGGCTTGCGCGAAGGCCCCGAAGGCCGTTGCGCGCTGATCCTCGCGCTCGGCCCGGCGTACGGTCGTGCCTTGGGTATTCACGATGAACCGTTCCCGGTCATCGATCTGGCGGTCCCAATCGGCGCCGATGACAAACCGTACGGGGGCGCCCCCGCTCACGCTTGTCAGCTCGTCCTCGTAGCTAACACCAGTGCCGAAGAAGTCGCGCTCGAAGCCGATTAGGCTGCTGCCGGGGAACGGCAGTTGCTGCCCGAAATCACGTCGGCTGTAGTGGGCGCGCGCGGTGACCTCCCCGGTCCCGAACTCGCCCTTGTAGACCAGACCCAGCCGCTGCTGGGTTACCGTCTGGCCGGCGTCCAGGCGGCGCGCGAAGTCGGTCGCCTGGGAGCGGTCGGCATCGACCTGCGCGTCCCTGAGGCCGCCGGGGTCCTCGCCGACGGGCGCATCAAGCAGTGTGGCGATCCCGGTTAGCGAGTGGCCGTCGCTGAGTTCATGGCGGACCTTGCCATGGAGGCGCGCTCGCTTGGCGCGGCTCTGCTCGCGGAAACCGCCGTAGTCCAGCCCTGTAAGGCTGAGATGGTGCGCCCAATCGCCGTGGTTCCCGCCGGTACGGGCATTAATCCGGTTGTAGTCGTCGCTGCCGGTGTCGGCCCGGATGACGGCGTCTTGCTGCATAGCGGTGCCATCGGCGGTCGTTATATCGATAACGCCACCCGTGGCGTTGCCGTAGAGCACGGATGCTGGGCCGCGCCTTACCTCGATCCGTTGGGCGCTGTCGAGATCGATGCTATCCAGCTGCGACTGGCCGTCCGGTAGGGTCAG
Organism: uncultured Ectothiorhodospiraceae bacterium; assembly: GCA_913055565.1. GTDB lineage: Bacteria > Pseudomonadota > Gammaproteobacteria > Nitrococcales > Nitrococcaceae > CAJXKP01. The sequence continues at coordinate 6,836 of CAJXKP010000056.1, read as the reverse complement.
CGGCAAACCGTCCAGGCGGACCTGCAGTCCACGCACGCCAAAAGGTGCCCGGGCCCCGAAGCCTCGGCTGGAGATGCGTAGCCCCTGGGCGAAGTTATAGCGGTTCTGGAAGAATAACCCGGGTACGGTTGCGAGGCCCTCGTCGAGACTTCGGCGCTGGCGCCCACGTTGGATGGATTGCTCGTCGACGACCGTTACGGCGGCCGGGGTATCCAGCGCGTCGCGTTCCAGCCGCGGCGCCGTCACCTTGATCCCCTCCAGTGTTTCGCCGTCTTGGGCGCGCGCCGTTGGTCCCGCAGCGCTGACTAGGGTGAGCGTAATGACCATGGCACAGCGAATGGATCGGGACTGCTGGTTTGCCTGCCGTCTAGCCAATGCCTTACCTCGCTGAAGCTGCGATCATCGAGCCGACCCGGCGTAGTCGGTTGGTAGTAGGCCTGCTTCTTGGCCCTTTGGGGTGACTCAGGCGTTTCCTATCGTATAACGCCGTCCAGGGTGTGACCATTTTAGGCTCTAACTTGTCGATGCCATCACAGTCCTTATATCGGGGCGGGTGTTTCATAACGTCCATGGTCGATCCGTCTAACGGGATGGTCGTTGTGATACGCAGCGACTGCTTGCGGGACGAGGTTGGGTTTGGCACTGTCCGAAGCCGTCGGCCGCTGAGGGACAGGGCTGACGTGTTAGCGGTGCTAGTTGGTAGCAGGGCGGCATTCGAGCCGTTGGTCTGCTCGGATGCGACTTACGCAGACATCGCCGCAACCAGCTCACGCGGCCCTAGCCGCGGGTGGCTTCGGGCCCGCACGCCTGTGAATCCGTACCTAATGACGCCGGCCGCCGCGGGGCTCCCGGCTTGTTCATGACAACGACAAGGAGTTGAGCGCGATGCGCGTTCTTGTGACTGGGGGCGCGGGCTATATCGGCTCGCACGTCGTTCGGCAATTGGTCGAACGCGGTGATGATGTGGTCGCCTACGATAGTCTCGTCACCGGGCACGACTGGGCGGTTGGTGATGCCGAGCTCGTCGTCGGCGACGTCGGCGATCGGGCGACTCTGGATCGTGTCCTGGCCCGTGGCTTTGATTCGGTTCTCCACTTCGCCGCTAGCACCGTGGTTCCGGAGTCCGTCGCGGATCCCTTGAGTTTCTATCGAAATAATACGGCCAATACGCTGAATCTGTTCGAGGCGGTGACCGCTGCCGGCGTCGGAACGTTCTTATTCTCCTCGACGGCGGCGGTGTACGGCATACCAGCGGGCGCACTGGTTGATGAGGCGTCGACGCTGGCACCGATCAATCCCTACGGCGCCTCCAAGATGATGAGCGAGCGCATCCTGACGGATCTGGCCGCGGCGTCATCGCTTCGCTACGGCATACTGCGCTATTTCAACGTCGCCGGCGCCGACCCCCAGGGGCGTATCGGCCAGGCGACGCCCGAGGCCACGCACCTGATTAAGGTCGCCTCGCAGGCGGCGGTGGGCGTGCGCTCCGGGCTCAAGATCTTCGGCACGGACTACGACACATCGGACGGAACCTGCGTGCGCGATTACATCCACGTCGAGGATCTGGCGACAGCCCATCTTCTGTTGCTGGACCATCTCCAGGCCGGCGGCGATTCGCGGCTTTATAATTGCGGCTACGGGCATGGCTACAGCGTCCGCGAGATCGTTGACGCCGTACACCGAGTCACCGGCGTACCCTTCCTGGTCGAAGAAACGGACCGGCGTCCGGGCGATCCCGCCCAGCTCGTCGCCGATAGCTCGGCTTTAAAGCGGGATCTCGGCTGGCGTCCCCAATACGATGATATCGATACGATCGTTAGCCACGCCTACACCTGGGAGCGGCGTCTGCAGGGCGAACAGGCCGTCGGCTGGGGGTAGTTACGCTTCGGGTGTCGTACCAGCGGCGCCTGTTACAGTGTAGGCTCCTAGCGCGGGTCGAGCGGCTAGGGCAGTCTAGGCAACGGATCCCGGTGCGCTGTTGCTGATCGGTAACCAGGCGGGTGACGCGCCAGACAAGGCATGCTAACCCCAAGCGGTCGTGGCGGGTGATGGCGTAGCCGTTCACGCGATGGATCACCGGTTGGGGCGCACTCGCCAAGCGCAACGCGCCTTAACGCGCCTTAACGCGGCTTAGGGGGTGTCGTCTCGGCGCTGGTGCCGTCGGGCTCGACCTGAACCGCCCAGGCGTGGCGCCCGTAGCGGAACGTCAGTCTGGTGCGTCCGGCGTCTTCTTGCTCCCCGCGCTCCACGGTGCCTGCGATGAGGCCCTCACGCATGGCCTGGCGAAACGACTCCGCGGACAGGCCCAGTTTTGGGGCCACGATGTGGGGGTCGACGACCCATTCGCCGTTTTCCTGCCATACGCTACCTTCGGGTAGAGTGGCCATAAGTCCCCCTCCATACGGCATTTGGATTAGGTTGATCCTCAGGCGATGCGCCAGGCTGTCGCGCCTGTCGCACCCTGTAGCGGGTGTATGGTAGCCACCGCCGGACCGTTGCCATACCCTCACGCCAACACGCGCGTAGTGATGATAGCGATTCCCGCGTCAGCCGGCCTGTTAGTTGGCCGGTTTGTTGGGTTCGAGTCCTGTATACCGAGTCCGTTGGCGACGAGAGGAACGAGGTGACGTCCATGGAGGCACTCGGGGAGGTCGAGTTACGAGCGAATCGACGCTCACGCGCGCGATGGAATACGACCGGCGTGGCTCAACGACTGGTTCAGGCGGGTCGGGATGAGGCCGCGCGCCATGTCCTTATGCCGAAGGCGCGTCACGGTCATCCCAGCGCCTGCGCCGCCCTGGGTCGTCTCCTTTTCTTTGGTGACAAGGCGATCCGCCGCCCCCTTGATGGCATCCATTGGCTTCGGCGGGCAGTCCGCGGCGGCGACGCGGACGCCATGGCGGATCTGGCCCGCATTGGGTTCGTAGGGCGGCGGCCGTTCTTTGAGGAGATCCCTAGCGCGCCGCGGCGCCTGCGGTATATACGCCGCGCTGCGGCGCGGGGCGCGGCCGAGGCGCAACAGGCCCTTGCGAGTGCCTATAGCAGCGGCACGCCGCTGGCCGCTGATCCGGCACGGGCGCGCTATTGGTACGAATGCGCGGCGAAGCAGGGATTGCCGGCGGCCATGTACTCGCTTGGTATGATGGTCCTAACCGGTGACGGCGGGCGTTGCGACGCTGTGGCCGCCGCTCGTTGGCTGCACGCGTGCGCCAGCGGTGACGTTCGGGATTGGCCGTATTCATGGTTCGCCGCAGACGTGCTTAGCGCGATCTACGCTGGTGAACACGGGGGAGCGCTGATGGATTCGGGCGCACAGCGGTATTGGGAGAACGTAGCGGAACGCCTCGAGTCCGCCGCCGATGATTTGCTAGCCGGTGTCCGTTAAGGCGGCGGCCGTCGTTGTTCGCTACCACCGGCCGGCCGAACTTGCCTAACGAACCGAAGATTGTGCGCGAGCCGTAGCGGTCTATAGTCGACAAGGTCTTGGCATGAGGCAATTACGCATGCATGCCAGGTTTTGTTGTGCCCCGGCGTTGATCTGAATCGAAGCCCGCTTGCTTACCCATGCATCGTCTTGATGCGAGAGTGCGTAAGCGGCGCTCCCTGCTCTCCATCGCCGCTGTCGCTGCGCTGCCGTTCGGGTCATCGTGCTGGGTGCTGTGAACGCTATTCATAACGGCGCACTGAGCTGATCGAACACCGCAGATACGCGCCCGCATGACCGATGCTTAAAGGCCGTCGGCTGACTCAATACTGATAGCCGAGATGGGTGTTGATTTGCTTAACAGATTCGTGCATCGGTCACATGGGCATTGATAAGCGGCACTGAATTCGTGTCTATAGGTAATTGACGTGAAGAGATTTTATTAGGTGAACGAATAGATGGTTCGGATCTTGCATGGTTCCGTGCGAAAGGACGCAGATCCCGTTACGGGGTCCGCTGCCGAGGCACTCGGCTAGGGATTCAACCCATCGATCCAAACGGAGATCTAGTCATGAAAACCTATTCATCACTAGTCGCAGCGGCCTTGCTCGCTGCCTCGGGCGCGGCGAATGCAGCGCTCATTAGCGACACGAGCTCTGACGGAAACGACAAGGACCTGGAGACGCTATTCAACGACGAGTGGCTAACCGAGGGTCCCGATATGGACGTCAATGCCGAGGCGAAGACGCCGGGGCTATGGCAGATTGGCGCATCCGGAGGTGCCTTTTCCAAGATCATCATCGAGGTAGCCGGTCACCAGGACATCAATAACTTCGGCATCTACGATCGCAATGATACCAGTAACCGCCTCGAGGTATTCGATGGTAGTCATGATGCGGGCAAGTCCCGAACGATCCAGTACTTGGGCGGCGGGAGCTTCCAGTCCTACGGCGCCGGTACAGGAGTGACCACGGCCGACCTTGGTAGCGGTACGTTCGGCTTCTACCTTCGGAACGAGGATAACGGCGACCTCTTCTTATCCGAGTCCGCGAAGAATCCCAACGGGGCTACCCAGATGACCGCGTTTCAGGGCGATGGCGACCGAACCGCCGACTTTGAAGGGAACGGTGAGCCCTCGCCATGGCTCAACAACGAGTGGGTACTAGCCTGGGAAGACCTGCCCTACGGCAGCAGCGACGAGGACTTCAATGACTTCGTCGGCATCGTTGAGTCCGTTCAGCCGGTACCGGCTCCAGGTATTCTCGGTCTAATGGGGCTAGGCCTGATCGGTCTCGGGGTCACGTCGCGCGGCAGGCAGCGCAGCTACCGGCTGCTCGGCTAAGAGCTCGCACCCCATCGTCGCTTGCTTGCCCGCGCGGCGTTAGCACGCTCACGGAGCTAAGATGATGGTCTGGGGCCGGCCCTCCGCGGCCCGCCCCTCTCCCTTCCTTGATCTGCTTTGGCATGCTCAGACGATGTCGTTCGCGTTTATGCGTCGGCGTGTGAGCGCGGGCATGCTGGATCATTATGGATCGAAGCGCAGTGACCTGTCTCCGAGTGATGTAGTGCGGGCTAGCTAGCGCGTTTGAGCGTGCTCAGCCACTGACTGTTGATTTTTTTAACAGCGGCCTTTGCGTTGTCAGACCGGTTTACGGAAGGAGACACGGTCTGAATCCACTGGGCTGGGTTTGGTGGTCGTCAAAAGCTTCGGCGGGGCATATTGTTAGTTGGATAGGGCCTTTTCCGGTCGCGATTAGCACCGTTATTGACACTGTACTAGGAAGCGCCTGGGGTACCGCCTCAGGCGGTGGCGCACAAGTCACGAGCTAGAGGATGCGCGCGTTGCACTGGCCCCAGACCTGGTACCGCGTCAGCGGTCTTGTCCGCTCGTTGGTCATCTATTGGCGGCCGGGCCGCCAGCGCGGTCTACGGCGCCTATACGCGCCCTTTATCGGCAAGGGCGATCTGGTTTTCGATATCGGCGCCCATGTAGGTGACCGCAGTGTCGCCCTCGCGGATCTGGGCGCACGGGTCATCGCGTTCGAACCGCAGCCGGGGATTCGGCGGCTGCTGGCGTGGATCGTGCGAGCCCGGGCCGTGACCGTTCGTAGCGAGGCCGTGGGCGCGTCTAGTGGCATGGTTCGGCTGGCGATAAGCCCGTCCCATCCCACGGTGTCTTCCGCCAGTGGCTCATGGCGCGGCGCGGTCCAGCGCAGCAACGCCGGGTTTCGCGGCGTCCACTGGTCGGACGAGGTCAAGGTGCCGGTCGTTACCCTGGATGGGCTGATTGCTGAGTACGGCGTTCCCGCCTTTTGCAAGATCGACGTCGAGGGCTTCGAGGCGTCGGTCCTCGCCGGGTTGTCATACCCCATACCCGGGCTATCGTTCGAGTTCGTGGCGGGTGCGCTGGAGGAGGGGCGCGGCTGCCTTGCTCGCGTGAGCGCACTGGGCCCCTATCGTTTCAATGTCATCGCCGGCGAAGGGCGGCGATGGTGGCTTGATTCATGGTCGAGCGGGGCCTGGGTCGATGACTGGTTGGCTCGCGGTGCTGACGGGCTCCAGTCGGGGGATATCTACGCCGTTCGGGAAGCAAGCCGTCGTGCACCCACTGGGAGGCCCTGAAGCGTCGGTATGGCATCGGCCCCAGTGCAGCTCTATGGCGTTTTGGGTCTGAGACGCGCCGATCGCGCGTCCCATCTGAGTTGCCGCCCTGGGTGTTAGCCACGTGGCGCGCCCCGCGTTGCCGCGGGGGCTGGCCTGAACGCGCGTCGCCAGCGCTGATTTGGCGTCGCGCCGGAAGGTCACAAAGTCAGGCTCGTCGGCGCTTGGGTTACCCCCCCCCTTGAAATGCCTTCTGTGCCTCTTGAACGCGGGCCTCAGCGGCTTGTTCGACCTTTCTTACGCTCTCCTGCGTGGCAAGCTGGGTGTTTGCCATAAAGGTCTCGTTCGCCTTCGTTAGCTGCTCGGTGTCTTTCTTGATGACGTCGCTGAATTCCTTGGCAAATCCGGATTGGCTACTGATGTAGCTGCTGAAGCCATCAATATCGTGGACGGCCAGCGCTGCCCGCGTCTCCTTGAGCACGATACCGGTGTAGGCCTTTATTGTTTCGATCTGGATGTTGGTAACCGCTTCCATATGGTTGGCGAGCGCTACAAGATAGCTCTGCGCCGGCACCAGGACGGCTGTAACCGGTCATTCGAGCACGTTATTCCCGGCGCCGACGCCACGGGGTAGGATTTAAGCCGTTGTCGAGGTGGCCCGGTCGACGTCGGAGCGTAGCGGATTGGCGGCGAAGCGCTGTTTCCAGCGCCGCGGGGTCAGCTCGATGACCTCGCTGGCCGGGTGGTCGCCGACGCGCTGGAGGACGTCGACGAGGTAGGTATAGGGATCGACGCCTTGGAGCCGGCAGGT
>CAJXKP010000055.1 GCA_913055565.1 uncultured Ectothiorhodospiraceae bacterium | reverse complement strand
GTCCACGCCGGCTTGTCGAGCCCGCGATACCAGCTGCCGGGCTGGAACAGGGCGCCCGTTGCAGCGGCGCTGGCGCAGGCGGCGAGCAGGAGCATTAGTATTAGCCAGTCCATGAGGAACCTCATCGCTGTGTTCGGCGTCAGGTTTGACGCGTTGGGATCGTCATAGCAAGGCCCGGTGCGTATTAAGGGGGTGCTTTTGCAACTCACCGGCGGCCCGGGCGCCTCGCGCTTGCCTGTGTTGTAGCACGTGTGCTGGACCGGGCTTAAACGGGGCATCCGACTAGGTAATGCTCCCGTCCTAAAGATAGCGGAGTCATTCTCGACCGCCGCAGGCGGATCGAGAATCCCGACGTTTTGCTGTACGGGTGGCTAATGGATGCCCTGCGGGTGCCAACTGAGATTCCCGCTGCCGCCTGCCGGCGGCGCCGGAATGACGTGCTTGTGGCCCCCACCTGATACGTCATCCCAGAGCGCTCCTAAGAGCGCATCCGGGACCCCGAGGTTTTGCTGTAAGGGTGGTCGCTAGAGACCGTATTCGAGCAGCGTCGAACCTCGGGATTGTCGGCAACTTGGAAATGGTTACTCAAGGAAACACCCTCGTTAATGCACCAGTTGTTAGCAGCGACCGGATGATTGCTCCTTGGATGGGCATACCTACCCATGTTTCGGTATACTAAGGCGCAGAAGTGAATGTAGAACGTGAGGTGACGGGGGTTAAGTGCGCGTACAGGCTGTGGCTGAGGTGGAGCGCCGCGTATGACGCCCTGGTGGTTGCCATGGCGGGCGCGTTCGTCGCGCTGGGCCGGGCTGGCCGCCGAGGCGGGGGAGATTACCCTGACTGTGGTTGGCGGCGGCACGGGGGCAGCGCAGGGTCTGCTCGCCGCTGACGTCCAGGCGGGCGAGTTCACGGCGGCCAACCTTGGTGAGCTCGTGTCGCGTAATAGCTGCGACCGGGCGCACTGTGTGCTCACGCTCGAGCCGGGCGCCTACAGCCTCTTTCAGGTGGAGCGCCCGCCCGTGGGTGAGGATGAGCTCCGCGATGCGGTGCGCTGGAAGATCAAGGATCTCATCGACTACCCGCTGGAGGAGGCCGTACTCGACGTCTTTGACGTGCCGCCGCGTGGCCAGGGCCAGACCAGTGGCACGGTCTATGTCGCAGTGGCCCACGCGGCCCAGCTGCGCCCGCGCGTGGCCGCCATCCAGGACGCCGGCTTGCGCCTTGAGCGCATCGATATCGCCGAGCTCAGCCTACGTAATATCGCTGGCCGCGTGAGCGCCCCCGACGAGGCTATCGCGCTCATCCATCTCGGGCGTCATCGGGGCATGGTCGCCATCGCACGCGGTCAGACGTTGTACCTCGCGCGATCCGTGAGCTATGGCTTCGATACCCTGAATCCGGTGGCGTCTGCCGATTCCGACGAGCTGGGCCTTGCCGATGTCGATCCCGGCCTCGAGGCCATCGCCCTCGAGGTGCAGCGGACCGCGGACTACTACGACAGCTATTTCGGCCAGGCCTCCGTGCGCAAGGTCCGTATCGTCCCGGGTCTACCCAGCCTCGAGGGGCTTGCCTCCCACCTGGGCAATACCCTGGCGCTCGACGCGCAGCTCGTGCCCTTCGAGGAGCTGGGCATGCTGGCCGAGGATATCGACGCCGCCTCCCTGGCGCCCGGGGTGCTGGCGCTGGGGGGCGTGTTGTTGCCAGGGGAGGGCTCTTGAACCAGCGGATCAATCTCTACCGCGGCATCCTTCGGCCCCAGCGGACGCCGTTGTCGGCGGGTTGGCTGCTGGTGGCGGGGCTCGTTGCGGTCGCGGCGCTAGTCGGTGTCTATGCGTTCCTGAGCTGGCGCCTCGAGCAACGCCAGGCCGAGCTTGCCGAACTGGAACGCCAGCGCGACCAGGTGACCAGTCAGGTCGCCGAGCTGGGGAACCGCCTGGAGGCGCGTGAGGTCAACCCTGAGCTCGCCGAGCGCGCCCAGGCGCTGGAGCGGGAACTGACCGTCAAGCGGCGCTTGACGTCGCTTTTGGCGGGTAAGGCCGAGGGCAACGTCACGGGCTTTTCGTCGTTGCTCGTGCCGCTGGCGCGACACCACGTCTCGGGCCTGTGGCTGCGCCAGATCGCGTTGCGCCAGGGTGGCCAAGAGCTGGCCCTACAGGGGCGCACCTTGGACGCCGCCAAGGTGCCGGATTATCTGCAGGCCCTGCGCGAGGCCGCCGCCTACCAGGGGCGGCGGTTCGGCACGTTCCGGATGCAGCGCTTCCCGGACGGCCCAGGGCTGGGCTTTATCATCGCAACGCGCTGCGGCGAGGCGGCCAGTAACGGGCCGCTCGAACGCGTGGCAGCCTGCCTCGATGGAGGCGACTAGATGAAGGCGCGTCTGCAGGCGCTGGCTGCCCGCGTCAATGCCCGTGCCCTGCGCGAGCGTGTGCTCCTACTGGGCACGGCGATCGTGCTCATCGGGGTGGTCGCCGATGTCGTGTTCCTGGCGCCGCTGCGCGATGCCCTGGATCAGACGGCGTCGCAGCGCGATGAGGTGGCGGCGAGCCTCGGCGAGTCGAGGGACCAGCTCGCGACCCTGCGCGATCGCCTCGATGAGGACCCCAACACCGAGATACGCCAGCGTATTGAGGATCTTGAGCGACGCCTACGTGGCATCGACTCGCGCCTGTCGACCCGCCGTGAACGACTCATTGGCGCCTCGGATATGGTCGCCGTGCTGCGAGGGCTGATAGAGCGCGATAAGGGCGTCGAGCTCGTAACCATCGAGAGCGAACCCTCCCAAGTGGTGGAGGAATTCGCCGTTGGTGATTCGGAAAAGTCGGACGCCGTGCCGGCCCGCGTCTACCGCCACGGCGTTCATGTGGTGCTCGAGGGGCGTTTTGGCGACGCTGTGGGGTATCTGCGGGCGGTCGAGGACCTGCGCTGGCGCTTCTTCTGGGACCAGCTGGATATCGAGGTAATCGATTACCCGACGACACGGATTCGGGTGCGTGTGCACACGCTCAGCCTGGATGAGGACTGGATCGGTGTTTAGGCGCTGCCTGGTGCTGGCGATGATGGCGGCGCCAGCAACGGCAGGCGCCAGCGAGTTGCCGGACCCGATGCGCCCGCCCGATTTCGAGTCGGAGGCCGCCGACGAGGCGGAGCAGGCCTCGCCACGACCGTCGTTGACCCTGCAGTCAACGCTGATCGCGCCGGGGCGTCGCAGCGCGGTGATTAATGGTCGTTCCGTGGAGGTGGGTGCCGCGGTGGCGGGCGTGCGGGTTGTCGCCATCCACGCCACCAAGGTTCGCCTGCGTGGCGGCCAAGGGGCATTTACACTGCGGCTGCCGTCAGCCGTTAACCGACAAAAGGTAGAAAGCGGTGAGTAAGACTGACAAGCCGATCTCGCATCAGGCGCCGAAGGGGAGGCCCGCGAGCTGGCGGCCGCTCACATGGCTCGTGGTCGGCGCCCTGGCTGGGGCCATGCTGGCTGGCTGCGCGACGGTCGACCAGGAAGGCCAGGACCGTGGTGCCGATAGCGAGACGCGCTCGCCGGCCGAGCAGGTTAGTGAGGAGATGGCCTCCGAGGCCGGCGGCGATAAGGAGGCCTCGGGCGCTAGCGGCTCGCAGCCGCCGGCGGCGGTGCGCGATGAGCTCATGCCCTCACTGGAGCTTGCGCCGGCCAGCGACGAGGCCGATGAGCCGCACTTCGACATCAATGTCCGCGAGGCGCCCGCCCGGGCGTTCTTCAATAGCCTCGTTGAGGGCACGGGCTACAACATGGTGGTCCATCCCGACGTCAAGGGCAGTATTAGCCTGAGCCTGAAGGACGTCACCATTCCCGAGGTCATGGCAACGGTGCGCCAGGTCCACGGCTATGATTTTGATCGCCGTGCCGGTGGCTACATCGTCAAGCCGCGGCGTATGCAGTCGCGCATATTCGAGGTCGATTACCTCAACCTCCAGCGCCAGGGGCGCTCATCGACGGTTGTTAGCTCGGGCGAGCTCTCGAGCTCGGACAACGATAACAACAGTAATAATAACGATAATCAGGGTAGTAGCGCCGGCAGCGGACGCAGCGGTGAGGCCATCGGCACCTCGCTGCGTACCCGCTCCGAGACCGATCTCTGGAAGGATCTCGAACGGGGTGTGCGCACGATCGTCGGCTCCGGCGATGGCCGTTCCGTGGTGGTTAGCCCCCAGTCCAGCATGCTGGTCGTTCGGGCCATGCCGGATGAACTGCGCGAGGTGGCGCAGTTCCTGGGCCAGTCCGAGGCCACCCTGCGCCGTCAGGTCATCCTGGAGGCCAAGATCCTGGAGGTGGAGTTATCGGAGGGGTTTCGCTCGGGCATCAATTGGGCGGCGCTGGGCCAGCCCGGTGAAGGCGACACCATCCTTGGTGCCCAGACGGGAGGCGGTAGCCTGTTGAATGATGTCGGCCGAGGGAGCAATCAGGGCCGCACAAGCGAGATTGCCAATGAGGCCGGTGACCTCAATCCGGATAACCTCAATCAGGTCAATAACGCCTTGACCTCGGCCTTCGGTGGCGCCTTTAGCGCCGCCGTTCAGTTGAACGATTTCACGGCGTTTATCGAGCTGCTGGAAACCCAGGGCGATGTGCAGGTGCTGTCCAGCCCGCGCATATCGACCGTCAATAACCAAAAGGCGGTGATCAAAGTCGGTTCCGACGAGTTCTTCGCCACCGATATCGATAGCGACACCACGACCACCGGTACGTCCACCACGACCTCGCCCGATGTCGAGCTCTCGCCCTTCTTCTCGGGGATCGCGCTGGATGTGACGCCGCAGATTAGTGAGGACAATGGGGTCATCATGCACGTCCATCCCACCATTAGCGAGGTCCAAGACCAGCGCAAGAACTTTACGGTGGGGGGTAGCCAGCAGTCGGTACCGTTGGCCCTGAGCACGGTGCGCGAGTCCGACAGCATCGTTCGGGCGAGCAGCGGCCAGATCGTGGTCATCGGTGGCCTCATGCAGGAACAGGTGGAGAACGTCGAGGCCGGGGTGCCGCTGCTCAAGGATCTCCCCTTCGTGGGGGGCGCCTTCCGCCAGACTCGCAAGAACCGCGAAAAGACCGAGCTGGTCATCCTGCTGCGGCCGCAGGTAATCGAGTCCAGCGAGGACTGGCAGGGTCCGCTAGAGAAGGGCTCACAGCGCCTTGATCGGATGCGGCGCCGCGATAGCGAGGCGGGCTCCTGGCAGTCGGATCCGGATGGCAGCAATGGCGAACCCTAGTCCGTCCCGGCCGCGGAGGCGCTAGATGTACGAGGCCTTCTTCGGGCTCCGGGAGGCACCCTTCTCGCTGACGCCGGATACCGAGTACTTCTTCGGCTATCGCACGCATGAGCAGGCGCTGCAGGTCTTGCTCCATGCCGTCCAGCACGGTGAGGGCTTTATTAAGATCACCGGCGAGGTCGGCACGGGCAAGACGCTGGTATGCCGGAAGCTACTGGCCTGCCTGGACGATGACTGCGTGACCGCCTTCATCCCCAATCCCACGCTGTCGCCGGAAGGCCTGCGCCAGGCGCTGGCCCGGGAGCTGAGGCTCCCGACGCGCGGTCTGGATTCCCAGACGCTGCTGGATCAGATCCACCGGCGGCTGGTGTATCTGGTGGGCCAGGGCTATCGCGTCGTGCTCTGCATCGACGAGGCGCAGAGCCTGTCCAATGAGGGGCTCGAGGCCGTTCGGCTGCTGACCAACCTGGAGACGGAGAAGATTAAGCTCCTGCAGGTCATCCTGTTCGGACAGCCCGAGCTCGATCAGCGCCTGGCCACCCCGGAGCTGCGCCAGCTCCAGCAGCGCATCAGCTTCGATTATCGCCTCGAGCCGCTGGATCGCGCCGCCATGGATAGCTACGTCGCCCATCGCCTCGCCGTCGCCGGCTACAACGGCGAGCGCCTGTTCAGTCGCGGTGCCGTACGCTGCCTGCACCGCTGCAGTGGCGGCATCCCCCGCCTGGTTAATGTCATCGCCCATAAGGCGCTCATGCTCGCCTACGGCCAGGGGCGCCGTCGCATCGGGCCGCGCGAGATTAAGCAAGCGGCGCGCGATACCGCGGGCGCGGCCAGCGCCGGGCCGGGCGCCTGGCTGTTGTGGGGTGTTGGGGCGCCGGCACTGGCGCTGGCCTCAGCGGGCGCGCTCATCGGCCTGCAAGGGGTGTGGCCGTGAGCGTGATCAATGACATGCTCCGTGATCTGGATCAGCGCAGTGGCTCGCAGGGGGCCGCCGTGCCGGTCGGCGGTGGCGGGCCGCCGCGCCGCTCAGGGTGGCGCTGGCTCGGTGTGGGCCTGCTGTTACTGGCATTGGCGGCACTGGCTGTAGCGGTGGCGGTGCGCTTCGGCGGCTGGCAGCCCGTCGCGATGGTTAGTGCATGGCGCGTTGATGGAGCAGGTGCCCAGGGCGCCGCCGAGGGCACCGACGGCAGCGATGACGCCGCTGGCAACGAGAGCGGTGGCTCGTCCGACGCGAGTACCAATACGGTCGCCACCGAGGAGGCAACGGGCAGCGGTGACGGCGAGCCGAGTGGTGACAGTCGTGCCAGGACGAGCGACGGTGATCTCGATAGCGCGACCGCGAATAAGTCGGCGAACGAGCTGACGCTGACAAGCCTCGCCAGTGAGCGCGGTGAAAAGGCGCTTGAGTTAACGGCAACGGTGGCTGGCGGTACCGTGGGTGCCGACCACCGCCGGACCGAGCAGGGCGGTGTGATCCGGTTCCCTAACGTAGCGCTGGGCCAGGGACTGAGCGTCCCGGCCGCGGGCGGCGACGGGCTGCGGGGTGTAACGGTCGGGCCGTCCGGTGAGGGGGTCGTGCTGAGGTATCGCACGGATGAGGGGGCGCGGGTTCGACTCCAGGAAGAACGCCGGGGCGACGAGCAGGAGTATTCACTCACGGTGCGCCTCCCGGATAGCGGCGATGACGCCGGGGCGGTGGCGCAGGCCCAGGCCGGTACGGCGGCTAACGACGCCCAGGCTGATTCGGAGCCGCCCGAACGAGAGTCCACCGCATCGGCGGAGGCCGGCCAGCGATCGCGACCCACCACCGAGCCGACGACGCCGTCGCGTGAGGGCGAAGGTCAGGCCCTGAGTTCGGGAGTTATGGGGGCCGAGGAGGCGACTAGCGGGGGCGCTGACGCTGCCGATGACGTCGAGGCCAGCGCGGCGGGCGAGGGCTCGGATTCGGGCAGCCGCATCTCGCGCCAGCGCCGTGGCCCCAAGCCGGGCGCCCGGGCCGAGGCCGCCTATCGCGATGCCTTGTCGGCCTTCCAGGCGGACGATAAGAAGGCGGGGCGCCAGGCGCTCAACGCGGCGCTTGAGGCGGACCCCGGCCATGCGGGGGCGCGGCGGGCACTGACTATGCTGCATCTGCGCCAAGGCGAGCCCGAACAGGCGGGGCGTGTGCTGCGCGAGGGCTTCGATCGCGGTACCCGGACACCCACGCTCATCGCGCTATACGCGCGTTCTTGGGCGCAACGCGGCGATAATGACAAGGCCGTTGCCATCATGGAACAGGGGCGTGAGACCGTATCGGTGGACGGCCAGTACCTGGCAACGCTAGCGGCCCTGTACCAGCAGCAGGGGCGTTACGAGGCCGCGGCGCAAGCCTACCGACAAGCGCTGGAGCGTAATCGCGCCTCGGCCGCCTGGTGGGCGGGCTTCGGCATCGCCCTGGAAGATAGTGGCGACGCGGCGCGGGCCAAAAAGGCGTATCAGCAGGCGCTCAATCGCGGCGGCATGAGCGATTCGCTGGCGGGCTATGTGCGTCAACGCCTCGACGCACTGGAGTGAGCTATATGAGTAGTGCGGCACCACGGCGTAAGATCCGGCTCGGCGATCTCCTCGTCGAGCAGGGCATCATCAGTGACAAGCAGCTCCAGCAGGCCCTGGATCAGCAGAAGAAGTCGGGGGGCAAGCTGGGCCGTACGCTAATCGAGCTGGGGCTTACTACCGAGAAGCAGGTGCTCGAGGTGCTCTCGCGCCAGCTCGATATCCCGGTGGTCGATCTCCAGCACTACCAGTTCGACCCGGAGATCGTGCGCCGCCTGCCCGAGACCTACGCGCGACGCTTCCGCGCCATCGTACTTAGCGAGGATCGCGACGGCACACTGCTCGTCGGCATGGCGGACCCGACCGACATCTTCGCCTTCGACGAGCTCACCCGCATCCTCAAGGTCAAGCTCCGCCTCGCCGTGGTCCGCGAGGCCGATCTGCTCCAGACCTTCGATCAGGTCTACCGCCGCACCCAGGAGATCACGAACCTCGCCCAGGAGCTCGGCGACGAGCTCTCCGAGAGCGATTACGACGTCGAGCGCCTCCTCGAGGATGACGAGGACAGCGACATCCCCGTCGCCAAGTTGCTCAAGTCGCTGTTCGAGGACGCCGTCCAGGTCGGGGCCTCCGATATCCATATCGAGCCCGACGAGCGGACATTGCGTATCCGCCAGCGCGTGGACGGCATCCTCCAGGAACAGGAGATGAAGGAGCGCCGTATCGCGCCGGCGCTGGTGCTGCGGCTCAAGCTCATGGGCGGGCTGGACATCTCCGAGAAGCGCATCCCCCAGGACGGGCGCTTTAACGTGCGGGTCAAGAAGCGTTCCATCGACGTGCGCCTGTCCACCATGCCCGTGCAGTACGGCGAGTCGGTGGTCATGCGCCTGCTCGACCAGAGCGGCGAGCTGCTGGACCTCGGCATCCTCGGCATGCCCGACGACACCATCGCCCGGCTGCGGCGCAACTTCCTCCACCCCTACGGCATGGTGCTGGTCACCGGGCCGACCGGCAGCGGTAAGACCACCACGCTGTACTCCGTGCTCAGCGAGCTCAATAACGCCGAGAAGAAGATCATCACCGCCGAGGACCCGGTCGAATACCGCCTGCCGCGGATCAACCAGGTCCAGGTCCAGCCGCGTATCGGGCTGGATTTTGCGCGCATCCTGCGTTCGGCGCTGCGCCAAGATCCCGATGTCATGCTCATCGGCGAGATGCGCGATACCGAGACCGCCGACGTCGGCCTGCGCGCCGCGTTGACGGGCCACATGGTGCTCTCGACCCTGCACACCAACGACGCCATTAGCACCATTGACCGGCTGCTCGATATGGGCGCCCAGGGGTATCTGCTGGCCTCCACGCTGCGGGCCATCCTCGGCCAGCGGCTCCTGCGGCGGGTATGCACCAGCTGCGCCGAGCACCACGAGCTCGACGCGGCCCAGCGCTCCTGGCTCGATTCGCTTGTCGGTGAGGCCAAGGCGGCCAATCTGCGCTTCCAGCAGGGCCGCGGCTGCGCCCAGTGCAACCGGACCGGCTACAGCGGCCGCGTCGGCGTCTACGAGCTCCTCGAGCTCACGGCCGATATGCGGGGCGCCCTGCGCCGCGGCGACGCCGCCGAATTCGCCGAGTTCGCCAAAGAGGCCCCCGGCTACAAGCCGTTGGTGGCGTCAGCGCTGGATTACGCCCTGCGCGGCATTACCAGCTTTCGGGAGGTCGAACGGGTTGCCGGTGAGGTGGAGCAGATCCTCGGCAGTTGGAGCGGCGTCGGTGGCTCGGTCGAAACGGACGGCGAGTCGGCACCCGAGGCAGCCGACGGCGATCTGACGCTCGATCCCCTTGAGAGCCAGAGCCAAGGAGGCGACGATGCCACGGTTTGAGTACGTCGCGCGCGACAGTGGTGGGGCACGCGTAACGGGCGCCATGGAGGCCGGCTCCGCCGACGCCGTCGCCAACCAGCTCGCCGACCAGGGCGTCACGCCCGTTGGCATTACCGAAACGGCCGAGGCCGCCTCGTCCGGGCCGAGCCTGCGGCAGCGCCTGGGTCTCGATAAGCCCTCGCGCGATGACATCATCATGTTCTCGCGCCAGATGTATACCATCACCCGCTCCGGCATACCCCTCATCCGCGGCCTAACGCAGCTGGCGGCGTCCACGCGCAACCCCGTGCTCTCGGACGCCATCACCTCCATCGTTGACGACCTCGAATCGGGCCGCGAGCTATCCGGCGCGATGGCGCGGCATCCCAATCTGTTCCCCACGCTCTACGTCGCAATGATCCGCGTGGGCGAGGAATCCGGCCGGCTGGAGGACGCCTTCTCGCGGCTGACGCAGTACCTGGAGAAAGAGCGCGATACGGTGCGCCAGATCAAGAAGGCGATGCGTTACCCGACCATGGTTCTGGTCGCGATCGGTATCGCGATATTCATCCTCATGACCTACGTCATCCCCGTGTTCGCGCGCGTGTTCGAGAAGTTCGATGCCCAGCTGCCGCTCATGACGCGCATCCTCATCGGCATCTCGGAGTTCTTCGCTGACTACTGGTGGGCCATCCTGCTCGGTGTCGGGGCGGCCATCGTCGGGTTCCGCTATTGGCGGCAAACCGAGGCCGGCGAGTTGAAATGGGACCGCATGAAGCTGCGCTTCCCGGTCGTCGGTAGCATCCTGCTACGCGGCGCGCTGGCCCGCTTCGGCCGTTCCTTCGGCATGGCCTACGCTTCGGGCGTGCCGATCCTTCAGACCTTGAACACCAGCGCCGCCGCCGTCGGTAACGCCTGGATCGCCTCCAAGGTTATCGTCATGCGCGAAGGCATTGAGCGCGGCGAGTCCGTTTCGCGCACCGCGCAGCGAACGGGGGTCTTTACGCCGCTGGTCATCCAGATGATCGAGGTCGGCGAAGAATCGGGCCGCATGGAGGAGATGATCAGCGAGGTCGCCGATTTCTACGAACGCGAGGTGGACTATGACGTCGCCAACCTCAGCTCGCTCATCGAGCCCATCCTGACCATCGGCGTCGCCATTCTGGTCTTCATCCTCGCCCTGGGTGTGTTCCTGCCCATGTGGGATCTGGGCCAGGCGCAGATGGGCGGTTGATGCGACGCGGCCAACAGGCCGGCATGACGCTGCTCGAGTTCACGCTGGTGGTCGTGCTGTTCAGCGTGCTGGCCGCGATCTTCCTCAACCGCCTGGCTTATTTGCGCGTTGAGGTCGAGCGCACGGCCATCCAACAAACGCTCAACCAAATGCGCTCGGCACTAGCCGTTCGCTTTGCTGAGCTCTATATCGCCGGTGATGCCGAGGCGCTTCGTGAATGGGACGGCGGCAACGCCTTGGTCCTGATTCGCGACGAGGTTGAGCAAAATCCATCGGTCCCGACGCCGTCGGGCGAGTTGCCCGGGCCCGGGGAGTGGCAACACCATGACGGCCAAATCCTCTACAAGCCAGTCTTTGCGCAAGCCCTAACGGGGGACCCCGACGCCGTCGGTCGCTGGCGCGTCGAGTTGCAGGGCACACCGCAGGATCCGAGTGGCCTGAGATTGCGTACCGTCACGCCACTGGTCGAGGATGGCGCGAAACAGGATAAGGGGGAGGATTAATGGATCCGGTAACGGAGTTATTGGTTGCTTGTGCTATGGCCGCTGTGGCGGGGCTGTTACTCATGGCGCT
>CAJXKP010000054.1 GCA_913055565.1 uncultured Ectothiorhodospiraceae bacterium | reverse complement strand
AGCCGGCCTTGCCACGTCCACGATCAGCGAGGCGTGCAGGCGCTTCCCGCCCAACCATCATGATGTTGATGGGCGGGTGGGAGCGGATGGATGAGCTTAGCGCGCGGGCGCTGCCCCGCATGGTGACTGGCACCGAGATCTCGAGCTGATCGCCGAATGAGCTGCGGGGTTGTCGGTGATGGTAATAAGGCCCGTGAAGTCGAAGGTCCGCGCAGGCGCTTCGCGCTGCCCCAGGTAGGCCGATTGCGCGGTGGCTGATTGGCCCGTGATCTGGTCGAAATACTGCCGGACGGCATCGACGACGATCTGGATCGCGTCCTCGTTGATATCGGACAACTTAGGCTACGATCTCCAGCAGCGAGTCCATGAGCTGATTATCGGTGAACGGCTCGTCTAGGAAGCCTTGGCGCCCGGCGACGTTGATGGCCAGGTTGTGCTCGGCAGTGAGGAAGAAGGTGTAGAAGTTCATCGCGAGTACGGCGCCATCGATGACTAAGAAGGTGATAACGGCGATTATGATCTCGCGGTAGTGCCAGATCATCCTTGCTTGGCGCGCCTCAGCCATAGCTGATCGCCCGGGGCGGTCCCGGTAATGGCGCTGTGGTAGTAGCGGCGGGGTTCATCGCGCGGTGTGTCACCGCGGATGCGGTGCCACAAAACGCGGTGGCGACGTTCCGTGTCGCCGCATGGGGAAGCGGTCCCGGCCTTTAGAAGCTCGCGGTGAGCTGGAGCCAGACCTTTTCCGTATCGTCGTTACTGGTGCCTGTGCCCTGGTCACCGGAGCTGTAGTCGGCGTACTTAATAAGGCCGCCGAAGTGGTCACCGAAGCTGCGCTTGGCGACTAAGTCGATCTCATCGCCGAGATCGTCGCCACTGTCTTCCGCTTCGAAGTCGTGATAAAAGGCCGCGAACGTAGCGCCGAACAAGGAGACATTGCCGGAGACGTAGGTGTCAGTGATGCCTGTCCCGGTACCGTTGAATCCGCCCGTTCCTAGGAACTTATCGGCGAAGCCCTGGAAGGCGTGCAGGGTGGCGTAGGGTGTTCGGAACGCCTGGTTGGAGCCATCATCCTCGGTGAGCTCCTCGACGCCGACCTTGGCGCCCCAGCGCTGCCCCTTCACACCGGCGAAGGCGTGGAGGTACTCGGCATCGTAGTCGGCCGGGTTATCCCCATGGTCCGATTGATCCGCGTACTCGAGCCGATAGAAGGGCGTGATGGCCAGGTCGAACTCGCCTTTCACGTAGGCACCGGTGGTGCGGTTCGCGAGCGCCACTGCGTCCTCAAAGTCCATCCAGTAGCTGTAGCCGGCGATGGTATGACCGGGTAGTCCCGTGTACTTGGCATTAAGCAGGTGAGTGTCCGTGTTGAAGTCGGCGGGTGGAGTGTCGTCGTCCGGGCCAAAGATCCGGTTGACGTGGCCGATGTAGCCGTAGAACAGCGTCGTATCCGGCAGTGCCGTATTTTGGAGTGTGAGCGCGTCGTAGGTCTGCTCATTCTGGCGCCAGCCGACGCCGCCGACGAAGCGCTGATTGTCCAGCAGGATGCGCTGGCGGCCGCCTCGGAAGCGCGTGTCAGCTAGACCCTCGAACTGGAGGTAGGCCTGGTTGAGGTTAGCGCCCTCAGGGTCGGCGACGGTCGGATGGCTCCCATCAAAACCTTTTGTGTTCGTCACGCCATTGCGGGTGTCGAAGTAATTCTTGTCACTGCCCACAGCGGTGACGTGATCGAACTCCATGGTCAGCGACGCGCCTTGCCAGGTACCGCTGTTGTAGGTGAGCCGGCTCTTTAGCGTCGAGGCATTGGCCTCCTCCTCGAAGCCCTCCTGGTCGACGTTCTCGAAGCGGTAACGGAAGTTTAGATCGACATCGGCGTCCACCAGCGCCTCCATGGGCGTGGCTGCCTGCTCCGATCCGCTCGATTGGGCCTGGGCGCTTACTGCGCCACCCGCGAGCGGGAGCGCGGCAGCGGCCGCCAGGGCCGAGAGCTTGCGGTTACGCTGGTCGTTATGAGCCATTGAATAAGCTCCTTGGTCAGTAGTTGCTGGAAGAGTGGTGCAACGCTCGATCCGTGGGACCGGTGGCCGTTGCCAACAAGGAAACCGGTTCACTAATTCCTCAAGTGACAGGAATGTTTCGCCCGATCTCGTAAGCAATCTGAGTGCCAAGTGGCTTAGGTAGCTGATCTAAGGGTAAAAACGGCCCAGACCGATTGTGAGCTACCGCACGCTATGGGCAATAACGGTGCAGCGCAGCATCGGTTGAGCGGGATGGACGGGTTGCGTTGCCGGGCCCGGTGCAGGCTGCCCCGAACTCAATCGCCGCACAGATGTTCAAGGCGATGGTTGGGGCGGCAAACGTGTGCCACCGCGCGCGGGGGGAGACCCGACTCACGCTGTCTCAGACCGCCCCTAAGTAACCCCTCATGAGGCATATGCCCAACATTGGGGCTCTTACCGTCAGCGTTGCGTTATGACGGTGCGCGGTTACGTTGATTGGCCGCCACTGACGCTTTGCCGTCCACCAGATCGCCCGGAGAGCCGGCCGTATCGTTGTGGCACGAGGTTTGCTTATGTACGGATGGGGTAATGGTCTAACTAAAGCGGCGTCTGCGCCAGATACGGCAGACGAGGTAGGTGCCGATGAGCAAGAACGACGTAACCGGTGACTTTACTGAGACTCAAAAGCGCTTCCTGGAAGGGTTTCTTAGTGGTATCGATACCCTGCGCAGCGGGCATGGGCTCAGTGGCGTGTTCGCGCCGGATGAGGGGGCCGATGCAGCGGGTGATGGTGGCCCAGACGCGCTCCATCTGGCGGCGCAGGCGGCAACGGAGAAAGACGGCCGTAAGCTGGTCAAAGAAGAGCTGGCTAAGCGCGAGGAACCCGCGCTGGATATATGGCAACGGATGAGCGCGAACGCCGCTGCTGGCCAGTTCCCGGAAGGCACTGACGTCTTCCGCTATAAGTTCCATGGGCTGTTCTATACCGCGCCCAATCAGGACTCGTACATGTGCCGTCTGCGGTTGCCGAACGGCATTCTCACGGCGGCCCAGACACGCGGCGTCGCGGAGATGGCTGATAGGCGCGCCGGCGGTTACACGCATGTCACAACCCGGGCCAACCTCCAGGTTCGCGAGATACCCGCGGAGGAGCCGACCAACGTCCTCATGGATCTCCAGGATTTGGGGATCATTAACCGCGGGTCCGGTGCGGATAACATCCGCAATATCACGGGTGACCCGCTGGCGGGCGTCGATCCGCAGGCATTGATCGATACGCGGGATCTGTGCCGGAGCATGCACTACCACATCCTTTATCACCGCGAGCTCTACGGTCTGCCGCGTAAGTTCAATATCGCCTTTAACGGCGGCGGCATCGTGCGGGGTGTCTCGGACACCAACGATATCGACTTCACGGCCGTGCGCGGCTCGGACGGTGAGGTCTGGTTCCGCGTCGGCATCGGTGGCGTACCCGGCCACGATGCCTTTGCCGATCACAGCGGTTGGCTCGTGACGCCAGATCAGTGCGTCCCCATGGCTGACGCGATTCTGCGCGTCTACGCGGAAGAGGGCTGCCGCAGTGACCGTAAGAAGGCGCGGCTTAAGTACGTGCTCGAGACCATGGGCATGGAGACCTTCTTGGAGCGGGTGCGTGAGCGCCTGGATTTCGGCCCCGCCACGGCGGACGAGACGGTGGCAGATCCGCCGGCCCCGGATCCAACGGCGCACGTCGGCGTCCACGAGCAGGCCGACTCTGGCATGTACTACATCGGCGTGCCACTGCCATTCGGCTACATGAGCAGTGATCAGCTCCGCGGCCTGGCGGATGTGGCCGATACCTACGGGGATGGGTCCACGCGTTTAACCGTCTGGCAGAACCTGCTCATTGCAGGTATTCCGGAGGCCAAGCTCGACGACGCCAAGGCGGCCCTTGAGGCCTTGGGCATGCGCTGGTCGGCGAGTTATGCACGGGCGGGCACGATCGCCTGCACCGGGAACTTCGGCTGCAAGTTTTCGAACTCTGACACCAAGAGTCACGCCGGCATGCTGGTCGATCACCTCGAGGATCAGCTCGAACTGGATCAACCGCTCAACATCCATCTCACCGGCTGCCCCAACTCCTGTGCCCAGCACAAGATTGGCGACATCGGCCTTTTGGGTACCGGTGTTGAGACCGAGGACGAGGAGATGGTCGAGGGCTACGACGTGTTCGTCGGTGGCGGCTTCGGGGGTCAGCGTGGGCTGGGCGAGAAGCTGTTCGCCAAGGTCATGGCACCGGATATTCCGCCCACGGTGGAGCGGGTGATGCGGGCCTATCAGGCCAATCGCCAGTCCGCCGACGAGACGTTCCAGGACTTTGTCAGCCGCCAGGGCGTGGATGGCGTTAAATCCCTGGTCGAGGCCGCCTGAATGAGCGCCAAAAGGCGAGGAGAGAACCTATGAAAACCCCTGAGCTGCCGGATAACGCGCCCTTCGACGAGGAGCAGCGCGCCTGGCTGAACGGTTACATCGCCGCCTTGTTAACGGCGTCCGGCGACGATTCGGCCACGGATGCAGGGCAGGCGGAGGCAAGCAGTGCCGCCGCCAACGACGCGCCTGATGAGCCCTGGCACGATCCGTCGCTGTCACTGGATCAGCGCATGGAGCTCGCTCAAGGCCGATCTTTGGCGGAACGGCTGATGGCAGCTACCGCCAACGAGGACTGCGGCGCCTGTGGCTACGACTGCCGCGGCTACGCGGAAGCCTTGGCGGCGGGAACGGAGACCGATACAACGCTTTGTTCCCCCGGCGGTAACGACACGCGCAAGCAGCTCAAGGCGATTCTGAAGGGCGAGGCGTGAGCGGCACGTGCTTACGCCAACAGCCCTGACAAGCCCGGGAGGCCCCTATGAATATGCCCGTCATACCGCGTAACTCACCCTTCTCCAACGAACAGCGTGACTGGCTGGCGTCTATCGTTAGCGAGCGGTTTATTAATCCATCCGTCACAGATGATGCATCGTCCAATGATGAGGACAGCGCCGGTCTGATCGAGGACCTGGACAGCGCCCCTTGGCATGACATGGACCTGCCGCTGGATCAGCGCCTGGAGCTGGTTCCGGAGGACGGACCGTTCCTCTACTCGGTCATGGCGGCGATGGCCCAGCAGGACTGTGGCCAATGCGGGTACGACTGCAAGGGTTACGCCCAGGCGCTGGTCGAAGGTCGCGAGACGGATATGGGCCTGTGCGTGCCGGGTGGGCCAACGACGCGCAAGAAGGTTAAGGGGCTCTTTGCCGAGCACGGCCCAGTCGAGGGCGGCCATGCCGAGCCCGCGGCGGTCGGCCCCGTCGGCTACGATCCGCGCAATCCCTGGCACGCCTCGGTCACCTCGGTGTATTGCCTACATGGCGATAACGCGCCCAAGGATACCCAGCACGCGGTCATCGACCTCGCTAATAGCGGCATGACCTACAAGCCGGGCGATTCGTTAGGGGTCTACCCCCAAAATGACCCGGCTCTGGCCGTTAGTGCGGCGTCAGCCTTGGGGGCATCGGCCGATGTCGAGGTCAAGGTGACTCAGGATGTGGCAATGGGGCTGCAGGAGGCGCTAACGGATTGGCTGGATATTACCGCCCCGAGCGATGATGTCCTGGAGTTGTTGGCGAATACGGCTACCGATGGCGACGAGGCCGATGACCTCGCCAAGCTGGCCAGTGAGGGGCTGGATGATAGCCCACTCGATGTGTTCGACGTCCTGACCCGCTACCCCTCGGCCCGCCCGGACGTGCAGCGCTTCGTCGATGCCTTGGGTCGGTTGCGGCCGCGGCTCTATTCCATCGCGTCATCGCAGGACCTGCACCCCGATGAGGTTCACCTGACGATCGGTGTGGTGCGCTACGAGGCGGAGGGCCGCCAGCGCAAGGGCGTCGCCTCGACCTACATTGGCGAGCGCGCTCAGGGCCGAGAGGTTCCGGTTTATCTCCAGCCAGCGAAAGATTTCGGGGTGCCGGAGGATGACGCTACCCCGATTATCATGGTCGGTCCGGGTACCGGCATTGCGCCGTTCCGTGCCTTTATCGAGGAACGTTATGCGCGTGGTGCGACCGGTGGTGCCTGGCTCTTCTTCGGTAATCCGCACAGCGATTCCGACTATCTCTATCGCGAGGAGATCGAGGGCTACCTGGCTAGCGGTACCCTAACGCATATCAGCACCGCCTTCTCCCGGGATGGCGAGGGCAAGGTCTATGTTCAGGACCGCATCCGGGAGAATGGTGCTGAGCTGTGGGCTTGGTTGCAGGCCGGGGCCAACTTCTACGTTTGCGGCGATGCCGAGCAGATGGCACCCGCCGTGGACCAGGCCCTGCGTGACGTCATCCGAGACAACGGCGGCTACGATGACACCGGCGCGCAGGACTATGTCCAGGCCCTGGCCCGCGAGGATCGCTACCAGCGAGACGTGTACTAAGGCTGCGCTCTGAGTGCTGAGGCCGAAAGGCCATTCAAGGTACGGAGTGCGAAGTTGATCGTCCTTTGTTCAGTAATGGGGCGATGCCGCACCATTGAAGTGCGGTGCAACCAAGGCTGCCGTTGGTCTACCGGCGCTACATGGCGATCCACGCGTTGGCATGGTCTTCGCATAGCTAGGGTGGGGCCCCGGCATTCTATTACCGGGGGTGATGACCCCGAGCCGCACTGGGGGCCGATGTCGCAGTCGGTCCGCGTGGGCGGTTACGGGAGCACAGGCTGGGCGCAACGATGCACAACGTAGTGTTATGAGGAGTTTGCACGTGATGACCAAAGACCAGATGCGTGAGGCGATTATCGAGGCTAAGGCCAGCAAGGGCATGACCTGGGAGCAGATTGCCGAGAAGGTGGGTTGCTCCCCGGTGTTCGTGACCGCAACCTGCCTCGGCGAGCACAGCATGACGCCGGAGCAAGCGGAAAAGCTCAGCGGTGCGCTCGGCCTCGGTAAAGAGGTTACGCAGGCACTGACCGATTGCCCCATGAAGGCGCGCCAGGGCGAAGAGCTCATGAATGATCCCTTGATCTATCGATTCAAGGAGATCGGCATGGTCTACGGTGAGAGCTTTAAGGAGCTGGTCCACGAGAAGTTCGGCGACGGTATTATGAGCGCCATTGACTTCACCATGGATGTCGACAAGGAAGAAGATCCCAAGGGGGATCGCGTTAAGATTACCATGAGCGGTAAGTTCCTGCCCTACAAGCGCTGGTAGCTACCATCGCGGGCAGCCGGATTGCTCGGTTGCCCGCGCTTGTTGGGCTGCGTAACGTCAAGCTGTATCGCATGCCGTAACAGCGTCCACTCGCCAGATTCCCTACCTTTGCCCGGCCCGGGCCGTTTTTCCATTGACGACCCCGTGTACATTGCGGATTTCTGTGGTGCGCCTGGTAGTCATCCGTCCTACCAGTTGAAACCGTTCCGCTGCTTCAGTACCTGAATGACGATCCCGGTTTTATCAAGATGCCCTACTCTGAGGCATAGCCATCAGCGAGTGCATCAAGGTGGGGCATTGGCGAGCCCGCGAGCCACCCGATGGAATGCACGTGCCGGTGGTCATGGCCGATAACGGGTGCGTTCGTACGACTAAATGCCTCTCAGTGAACTGCTTAACAGAATTCTAGTTATAGGACGGATTTGTTGCTCCACGCGGTGGTTGTTTGGCACGGCAAATGCACGAGGAGGGTTGGCATTTGCTACGTGCCATCGCTGCTCCGGATGCGCCAGTAAGGGTCAAAGGCGACCGGCGTTGTCCTGGGGCATGGCGGGTAAATCAACCAAGCGGAATAGGAAGACAACGTTATGTCTTATCTTCAGCCGTCCGAGTTCGTCACCAAGCTGGTGGACCAGGGCGAGTCCAAGGTCTACATGAGTGAGCGGGATACGCTCTTGCGTGGTGCTATGGCCGGTGCCACCCTGGCCTTGGCGGTACTCTTCGCCGTATCGGCGGCCGTTAATACTGGGACCTTCCTTATCGGCGCCCTGATCTTCCCGGTCGGGTTCTCGATGCTTTATCTGATGGGCTACGACCTGCTTACGGGCGTTTTCACCATTGTTCCCATTGCTTGGCTCGACGGCCGACCGGGTGTGACCCTGCCTCGAATGTTGAAGTGCTGGGGGCTAGTCGGAATCGGTAATCTCGCGGGTTCCCTGTTCATCGCCTTCTTCTCCTACCTGTACTTTACCCAGGGCTTTAACGCCGAGGTCAACGCTATCGGTGAGCAGGTCATGGCGGTCGGCGAGAAGCGCACGGGTATGTATGCCGATGCCGGTTTCTGGGGTTGGGTCCATCTGTTCTTGCGCGGCATGTTCTGTAATTGGATGGTTTCCATGGGTGTTGTCGGCGCGGCCATTTCCACCAGCGTGCCGGGTAAGGTCATCGGGATGTGGATGCCCATTATCGTGTTCTTCTATCTCGGCTTCGAGCACTCCGTGGTGAATATGTATCTCTTCCCGCTCGGGCTATTCATGGGGGCCGATTTCACCCTCACGGACTACCTGTTCTGGAACGAGATCCCGACGGTTCTCGGCAACCTCGCCGGCGGGCTCGTGCTCGTGGGGCTAGCGCTCTACACCACCCACGTCCGCACTGGCAAGAAGAAGGAGTTCGCGAACGGCTAACGGGCGCTGATTTGGCAGCGTCAACGTTCGGCCAAGGGCTGGCGCCGGGGTTGATTCCGGCGCCAGCCTTTTTTGTTGGCGGTTGCGGAAAGATAAAGGGGGCGCGATGGCAACGTCTTTGCAGGTATCGATCGGGCAGTATTCCGATGCGGGGGCCAAGCCTGAGAATCAGGACGCTCACGGCGCCTGGGTGCCTGAGGACGCGGAGCTGCATTCCAAGGGCGTTGCCATGGCGCTCGCCGACGGCATTAGCACCAGCGACGTGGCGCACGTCGCCAGCGAAACGGCCGTTAAGAGTTTTTTAACGGACTACTACTGCACATCCGCCGCTTGGTCGGTGAAGAAGGCCGGCCATCGTGTGATCGACGCCACCAATGCCTGGCTCCACTGGCAGACCGACCGCAGCTGGGCGCGTTACGACAAGGACCGCGGCTATGTCTGTACCTTTACGGCGCTGGTGATTAAGTCCACCACCGCCCATGTCTTTCATGTGGGTGACTCCCGCGCCTACCGCGTCCATGGGCGGGGCCTTGAGCAGCTCACCGATGATCACCGCCATTGGGCGGCCGGCGGCAAGAGCTATCTTGGGCGTGCCTTGGGTGTGGAGGACCGTGTCGAGGTCGATTATCAGTCGTTCAGCCTGTCGCCGGGTGACACCTTTGTGCTGACCACGGACGGGATCTACGAGACGCTATCGCCGGCGGCGATAACCGCGCCGATTAACGACCAGAGCGACGATCTCAATGCCGCAGCCCGGGCCATCGTCCAGGCGGCTTACGAGGCCGGCAGTGAGGACAACCTAACGGTCCAGATCCTGCGCGTGGAGTCGGTGCCGGAGCCCGGCCTGAGCGAGCTGCAACAGCGGGTTACCGAGTTGCCGTTTCCGCCGGCGGTGGGGCCGCGCAGCCTTATCGACGGCTACGAGATCGTGCGCGAGCTCCACGTCAGCTCCCGGAGCTATGTCTATCTAGCTATGGACACGGAGACGGGCCGACCCGTGGCCCTAAAGGTGCCTGCCAGCGACGTCCGCGCTGATCCGGTGGGTCTGGAGCAGTTCCTGGCCGAGGAATGGATCGCCCGCCGGGTGGATAGCCCTTACGTGCTTCGGCCCTGCGACCGCAGCCGCCCGCAGAGCTACCTCTACGTCGTTACCGAATACGTTGAAGGTCAAACCCTGACGCAATGGATGCGCGATCACCCGAAGCCCGACTTCGCCCAGGTCCGCGCTATTGTGGAGCAAATCGGTAAGGGGCTGCGGGCGTTCCACCGCCAGGACATGATTCACCAGGACGTGCGGCCCGATAACGTCATGATCGACAGCGCTGGTACCGCCAAGGTTATCGACTTCGGCGCGGTACGCGTTGCCGGGCGAAGCGAGGGCGTCCGGTCGGCCGATGAGCCCATCCTGGGTACCGAGCAGTACTCGGCCCCGGAATACTTCCTGGGCGAGGGCGGTTCCGAGCGCTCGGACGTGTTCTCGTTGGGGGTTATCACCTACCAAATGCTGACGGGCCGGTTGCCGTACGGGCCGGAAGCGGCCCAGGTTCGGACGCGCTCCGGTCTCCATCGCCTCAAGTACCAGTCAGTGATTCAGTATAATCGCAGCTGCCCGGCTTGGGTCGACGGCGTTATGCGCCAGGCCCTCCATCCCAATCCGGACAAGCGCTATGGGGAGGTCTCGGAGTTCCTCCATGATCTCCACTATCCCAAGCCAGAGTTCGTTAATGCCGGCCGAACGCCGTTCATCGAGCGCAACCCGAACGCCTTCTACAAGGTGCTATCGCTCGTGCTTGCCCTCGTAGCCATTGGCGAGGCGGTTTTGCTGTTGCGCTAGGGAGACGCTGAACAATTCTCGCGCCCTTTTGGGGCAGCTGGGCGCGTACGCAGTCGGCGTTGCCGAGCTTGACTGTACGGCCAATACAGCGTGGTGCCCCGCGCCATGCCTGCGCGCGTCCAGCGGCAGAGGCTCGTGCGAATTGTTCAGCGTCTCCCTAGGGGGTAGCGCCCGGATAGGTAAAGCGGCCTCAAGAATAACCGGCCTTTTCTCCTGCTAACGGGCGTAGTGTGCCTGCCACGGTTAGTGCTGCGCGACGACCGCTAAGACCTCGTCAACGACGCCATCGGGGTCGGCGTTGGGGTTTGCCGCAACTGAACGCAACCAAGTCTCACCGCTCACGTTCGTCGTAGCGACCGTCGCATCAGTCAGATTGTCCAGGACGGTACGTGCCGAAACGCGGGTCGGTCGCCAGAGCACTACCCCAGTACTGGGGTGGTCGAACAGCTCTAGTTCGGGCTCCATTGCTACGCGATCTGCCAGTCTTTGGGCGAGCTGCATACAGGTCTCGATGCGCGCGGCAATACCTCGCCGACCCCAACTAAGAAGGGTGGCTGCGAGGGGCAGCGCCGTAGCCCCGTGCGACCCCATGATCCCGACGTCGGAAGCCGCGAGATAAGCGCTCCCAAAAGCTAAAGCCCCATGGGCCAACTCTGGCTCTCGAAACAGTACTAGGGCGGATTCTTAAAGCGGTCGTCGGCGTGGCTAATAAGCTCGCCCGCCGGATCGTTGCGATCTGCCGGGATAACAGCAGCTATCAGCCGGATACCATGGCGCCCGCGGCGGCTTAAGCTGACGGCGGACGCCGACCGAGCAACCCCGCCTTTCGCGTTTGCGGTGGATGAGACGAGCTAATGGGCAAATAGGTCGGACCGGTACCGGTGCAAGCCGAGAGGTTCCCAGCCGCTTATGACGGCGTGCTAGCGATGGGCAGCCGGTGCGCGGACGCCATTAGGGCCCGGGGCCACGCGCCCCACCACAAGAGGCCGGATATACGGACGCAACCGATCCTAATTAGCCCAGAAGCGAAGCGCTCATCGACCCCTTGCGGGAGGAGTCCATATACGGGAATCTCGAGTAGCACCCTGATGTTTGCCACTCGTTAGCCGTACAGTAAAACAGCGAGATTCTCGATCGACCTTTTGGTCTTCGAGAATGACATGGTTTGGCCAATCCGCAGCTACGGTGGCGGGGGAGCAAAAAAAGCCCCGCCGCACGGCGGCGGGTCCGGTGGTTGCCGAATGGAAACCATCCAGCGGTTTCGCGCTGAGCTTACGTGGTCTGGTAGGCGGCCGCCCCTTGTGGAATGGCCTCGTTCGAGTCCTCGCCACGACGGGACGCGGCAAACGCGGCATCCTCGGCATCGATGGTGGCCTGCTGAAAGCGCACCCCGAAAGCGCAGAAGGAGATGATCGCCACGATTAGGCCGAGGTAGAAGAAGCCGTCGGCGTAGCTGAGGGCTTCGCTACTGAACAGCGTATAGGACCAGACCACGGCACCGGCATTACCGCCAGCGCCGACGATCCCTGCCACAGCACCCAGGCGCTTCTTGTCGACGAACGGCACGATGCCGTAGGTCGCCCCCTCGGCCATCATGGTGAACGTACTGAAAATCACCATGGCACCAACGGCGAGCCACAGCGCGGTCATCTGCGAGAACAGCATCATCAGCAGGCCCTCGCCGAACAGCGCGATGAACAGCCACCAGACACGCCCCTTAAGGCCGCCGAAACGGGCGAAGAGGTCCGACGAGACACCGCCGAGCGTTCGCGCGAAGATGTTCATAAAGCCGAACAGGAACGCGATCGAGCCGGCCGCCTTAAGCCCCAGGTCAAACGTGTCGTGGAAGTAGAGCGCGGCGAAGTTATAGAGGGTCAGCTCCACACCGAAGCAGCCGGCGTAGACGATGAACAGGCCCCAGACGCGGTAGTCCTTGCAGACTTGGAGGAAGGTCGAGAGCGCGCTGTACTCGCCCTTGGCCTCGTGCAGCTCGCCGTTGGCACGCAGATCCTCATAGTTGCCATCCGGCGCATCCTGAGTGTAGCGCAGGTAGGCCAGACCGAACAGGAACAGCACGATGCCGGGCACGATCATGGATAGCCGCCAGCTGAAGGCCTCGGTGAAGCCGAACCAGGTAATAGTACCCAGCACTAAGGGCATGATCAGCTGAGTGACACCGCCGCCGAGGTTGCCCCAGCCGGCCGTTGTTGCATTAGCCGTGCCGACGACGTTGGGCGCGAACATCACGGAGGTGTGGTATTGCGTAATTACGAACGAAGCGCCGATGGCACCGATGCACAGGCGCGCGAACAGAAAGCTCTCGAAGCTGGTGGCCAGGCCGATCGCCATAACCGGAATAGAGCCCAGCATCAGGAGCCAGCCGTAGGTCTTGCGTGGTCCGACCTTGTCGCATAAGGGGCCTATGATAAGGCGCACGATGATGGTGGCTGCCACCGACGCGGTGGAGGCCATGCCGACCTCCCACTTGGTCAGTGCTAGATTATCGCGGATGACGGCCATGAGCGGCGCAACGCCGAACCAGCCGAAGAAACACAGATGGAAAGCCAGCCACGTAAAGTGGAAGGTTCGGATCTGCGGCAGGTCGAACCTGAGTAGATTGAGATCTGACCCTGACACACAAGTCGGCTGGACAACTCCGTCGTGGGCGGGTACTGTGCGCTCATGGATGCGACGACAGTCA
>CAJXKP010000053.1 GCA_913055565.1 uncultured Ectothiorhodospiraceae bacterium | reverse complement strand
ATCCCTCACGCTATTTCACAGCGGCCTTCCCTATCCGCCGATTCCAAACGACCAGGCTTTTCCTGGCGCACTAGGAGGCCAGCCCCCTGGCCGATCATTCCAGAGCGTTCAGGTCGCCCACAGGGTGGACTCCTACGGTGCCCGCGGGTGGCTCGCGGTGGTCGAGGGCCGCCCCAACGGGCGGCGATGATCTTTCGGGTCGCCGAGGGGCTCTCGGCCCATATCGCCCAGGGGGCTGGGCCCCTACGATCCCCTTGAAATGGGGGTGGAGCTAGCCTCGAGCGGCCCGTCATCACCAACGTAGCCCTGGGTACCAGGACAGCGGGCTGCCCTTGCTCCTTGCACCTTGCTCCTCGACACCTCGCTCCTCGTTCGGCGAAGCCGAGCGTAAAAAACCCCGCCGAAGCGGGGTTGGGGCTCTGACGCAAGGGAGACGGCTCCGGGCGGCGGGCCGGCTTAGGCCGCTTGCTGGCTGCGCTCGCCCTTGCGGAACACCAGCTCGCCGTCCTGCGCGTCGACGTGCACCACGTCCCCGGGCTCAAAGCTGCCCTGCAGGATCTGCTGCGCCAGGGCGTTCTCGACGCGCTGCTGGAGCACCCGCTTGAGCGGCCGGGCGCCGTAGACCGGATCGAAGCCCGCCTCGCCGATGAGATCCAGGGCCGCATCCGAGAGCTCCAGGCCCAGCTCGCGTTCACGCAGGCGCTCATCCAGGTACTGGGCCTGGACGGCGGTGATGGTGCGGATCTGATCCCGGCTGAGCGGATGGAAGACCACCACGTCGTCCACGCGGTTAACGAACTCGGGCCGGAAGTGCTGGGTGAGCACCCCCATGACCATGTCCTTCATGCCGCTGTAGTTCTCTTCCCGGGCCTGCTCCTGGATCAGATCCGAAGCCAGGTTGGAGGTCATGACCACCACTGTGTTGCGGAAGTCCACGGTCCGGCCGTGGCTGTCCGTCAATCGACCGTCGTCGAGGATCTGCAGCAGGATGTTGAACACATCCGCGTGGGCCTTCTCGATCTCGTCGAGCAGGATCACCGAGTAAGGCTTGCGGCGCACATGCTCGGTCAGATACCCGCCTTCCTCGTAGCCGACGTAGCCCGGCGGCGCGCCGATGAGCCGCGCCACGGAGTGCTTCTCCATGAACTCCGACATATCGATGCGGATCATGGCGTCGTCGGTGTCGAACAGGAAGCCCGCCAGCGCCTTGCAGAGCTCGGTCTTGCCCACGCCCGTGGGGCCGAGGAACAGGAACGAGCCGTTGGGGCGATTGGGGTCAGACAGCCCGGCGCGCGAGCGGCGGATGGCGTTGGAGACAGCCGCCACGGCCTCATCCTGGCCGACCACGCGCTCGCCGAGCTCCGACTCCATGCGCAGCAGCTTGTCGCGCTCGCCCTCCAGCATCTTGGAGACCGGGATGCCGGTCCACTTGGAGACCACCTCGGCAACCTCCTCCTCGGTTACCGAATGGCGCAACAGCTCCATCTCCTCCGGTTGGGCCTCGCCGTTACCCTCGGCGTGCTCCAGCTCGCGCTCCAGCTCGGGTATCCGGCCGTACTGCAGTTCCGACATCCGCCCCAGATCGCCGGCACGGCGGGCGGTCTCCAGCTCCTTACGGGCCTGATCCAGGGCCTCCTTGATGGACTGCGTACCCTGGACCGTGGCCTTCTCACGGTTCCAGATGGCGTCCAGGTCGTTGTACTGGCGCTCCAGATCCGCGATCTCCTCATCGAGCGCGGCCAGGCGCTTCTTGGAGGCCTCATCGGTCTCCTTGTTAACGGCCTCGCGCTCGATCTTGAGCTGGATCAGACGCCGCTCGAGGCGGTCCATCGATTCGGGCTTGGAGTCGATCTCGATACGGATGCGGGCCGCGGCCTCGTCGATGAGGTCGATGGCCTTGTCCGGCAGATTCCGTTCGGTGATGTAGCGATGCGACAGCGTCGCGGCCGACACGATTGCCGGGTCCGTGATCTGGACGCCGTGATGAACCTCGTAGCGCTCCTTGAGGCCACGCAGGATGGCGACGGTGTCCTCAACGCTGGGCTCATCGACGAGGACCTTCTGGAAACGGCGCTCCAGGGCGGCGTCCTTCTCGATGGTCTTGCGGTACTCGTCCAGGGTAGTGGCGCCGATGCAGTGCAGCTCGCCGCGCGCCAGCGCCGGCTTGAGCATGTTGCCGGCATCCATGGACCCCTCGGCCTGGCCGGCCCCGACGATGGTGTGGATCTCGTCGATGAACAGGATGATCTGGCCTTCCTGCTTGGAGACGTCCTTGAGCACGCCCTTGAGGCGCTCCTCGAAATCGCCGCGGTACTTCGCGCCCGCCACCAGCGAGCCCATGTCCAAGATTAATAGCCGCTTCTCCTTGAGCGCCTCCGGGACCTCACCATTGACGATGCGGCTGGCCAGACCCTCGGCAATAGCCGTTTTACCCACACCCGGCTCGCCGATGAGCACGGGGTTGTTCTTGGTTCGGCGCTGCAGGACCTGGATGGTGCGCCGGATCTCGTCATCGCGGCCGATCACCGGGTCCAGTTTGCCCTGCTCGGCGCGCTCGGTGAGATCGATGGTGTATTTCTCCAGCGCCTGGCGCTCGTCCTCGGCGTTGGGGTCATCGACGTTCTCGCCGTCGCGCATCTGATCGATGGTCTGCTCCAGCGTTTTGCCGTCGGCGCCGGCGCGCGTGAGGATCTCGCCGAGCTTGTTCTTGGCGTCCTGGGCCGCGGCCAGGATGAACAGCTCACTGGAGAGGTACTGATCACCGCGCTTCTGCGCGAGCTTGTCGGTGAGATTGAGCAGGCGCACGGTCTCGTTGGAGACATTCACCTCACCGCCTGCACCAGTCACCTGGGGCAGGTTGTCCATGGCCTCGCCCAGCTGCGAGCGCAGGTAGTTGAGGCTGACACCCGCCTGCTGGAGCATATGGCGGATACCGCCGCCCTCCTGGTCCATCATGGCCACGCCCAGATGGACGGGCTCGATGAACTGATGATCACGCCCCACCGCCAGCGATTGCGCCTCGCCAAAGGCGTTCTGGAACCGTGTTGTGAGTTTATCCATTCGCATAGGTCAACCTCGAGAAACCAAACCAGTGTTACCTATAAGAATGGGGGATAAACCGAGGCTTTCAAGGTAGAAGCGGCGAAAACGGCGCATCGGAGTCACTAGCGCCGCCAAATCAGCGCCGCCTGGCGCCCCGTTACGCCGTCGCGGCGATGGGAGAAGAAGCGGGCGGGCTCGCCAGCGGTGCAATAATCACCGCCATAGACGGCCGGCACCCCGGCGCGGGTCAGGCGCTGACGGGCTAACATCGCCAGGTCGAGCCACCAATGGCCGGCGCGGCCGCGCTCGAAGGCGTCCACCGCGGCGGCGTCCGCGGTGACGAAGGCCTCGCGCACCGCCGAATCGACCTCGTAGTGGCAGGCGCCGATGGCGGGCCCGAGCCAGGCCATGAGCTGCGACGGTGGCGCCCGAAAGGCCGCCACGCTCGCCTCGAGGACGCCCTGGCAAAGGCCTCGCCAGCCAGCATGCGCGGCGGCGATCTCCTCGCCCGCGGCATCGGTCAACAGCACGGGCAGGCAGTCGGCGATCAAGACCGCGAGGACCACGCCCGGCCGGTCCGTATACTGGGCATCCGCCTCGCAGCGATCACGCTCGACGTCCGTCGCCGTTGCGACACGCGTGCCGTGGACCTGGCGCAACCAACGCGGTGACTCGGGGAGGCCCAGTTCTTGGCCGAGGCGCCGCCGGTTCTCGACCACGTTGGCGGGATCATCATCGGTATAGGCGCCGAGGTTGAGGGCGTCGAACGGCGCCGGGCTAACACCGCCCACCCGCGTGCTCGCGACCGCCCGGACCTTCGCAGGCGCCGGCCAGTCAGCCTCGATACTTGCCATGGCTTACTCCATTAACCGGCGCCATCGCGATGGCAGCGCAGGGCCGCCAGCAGGTGCTTGAGATCGTCGGGCGGCTCCGCCGTCCACGACGCGCTCTCACCGGTCCTCGGGTGATGCAGCGTCAATCGCTCGGCATGCAAGGCCTGGCGACCGAGACCGCGGAGGGCGGTCGTAACGGGCTCATCCGCCCCCGGCGGCAGCCGAAGCCGGCCGCCATAGGTCGGATCACCGACAATCGGGTGCCGGATGTAGGCGAGATGGACGCGGATCTGATGGGTCCGCCCCGTCTCCAGATTACAACGCAACAGGGTATGCCCGGCGAAGGCCTCAACGATTCGATAGTGCGTCACCGCCCGGCGCCCCTCCCGGCGCACAGCCATGCGCGTGCGATCGGCGGGGTGGCGCCCGATGGGCTGATCGACCAGGCCGCCAGCGGTGAACTGCCCGGCCACCAGGGCCTGATAGGCGCGCCCCATGGTCCGCGACTGCAACTGATCCACCAGGGACTGGTGGGCCTCGTGGCTTCGCGCGATGACCATAAGCCCCGAGGTATCGCGATCCAGCCGATGGACCAGCCCGCTGCGCGGCAGCGCGTCCAGCTCGGGGTAGTGATAGAGGAGCGCGTTTTGCAGGGTGCCGTCGGGATTGCCGGCGCCGGGATGCACCACCAGGCCCGCCGGCTTATTGATGACCAGGATGGCGTCGTCCTCGTGCTGGACGTCCAGCGGGATGGCCTCCGGCGTGACGGCACCCGCCTCGGCCAACTCGGCACTGAGGCTCACGCGTTCCCCGCCGGCCACCCGCGAACGGCGCTGGGGCATCGTGCCGTCAACGGTAATGGCCCCTGAGGCCAGCCAGCGCTGGAGCTGGCTGCGCGAGAATTCGCTGAACATCGCCGCCAGGGCCTGATCCAGGCGCCGTCCAGCCTGCTCGGCATCGATAACACACTCCCGCTCGATACGCTGTGTGGCGGTCACTGAACGGCCTCCGTTGCCCGGCAGGGATGTGGCTGTCGACGCCAGCCTTTAGGCAGCCGCTGACTAGTCTCCGCGGGCCTCTGCGCGCTGCGGCGGGGCGGTGGCAAGGCGGGCTCCGCGGTGAATGGCCGCTGGCCGCACCAACAAGCCCGACGCCGCCCACAGCGCGACCGAGGCACCTCCGTCGAGGCGCTGAACGCCGGCGGCGCCGCACAGCTCGACCGTACTAGTAGTACAGGCCAGCGCGCCGCGCTCGGCCGGCGCGCGCGCTCAGCAGCCAGAGGCTCGTGCGAATTGTCCAGCGTCTCCCTAGGGCTGCTAGACTGGGTAACTTGGCCCGACGAGGAGCGCACGATGCGTTGCATGCTCATACTGCTAATGATAACGACCGTTGTCGGTTGCGGGTCCAATAATGAGGCATCGACCAAGGCCGTGGACCGTGGGGCGGCCGAGATCTATCAAACCGCCAAGTCATCCCTGAACAACGGCGCCTATCAGACGGCGATCGAGGAATATGAGACGCTGCAGAGCGAGTATCCCTTCGGCTCCTACGCCACCCAGGGGCAGCTAGACCTCATATTCGCCTACTACAAGAACAATGCCTACGAGTCGGCCGTGGCCGCGGCGGATCGTTTCATCCGCCTGAACCCGCGCCATGACAAGGTGCCCTACGCGCTGTACATGCGCGGCATCGCGCGTCAGGACCGCAAGGCCAATATCGTCCAGGAGTACGCCAGCAACGTGGTCGACATCGATCGCGCCCAGCGCGACCCGAAACCGCTGGAGCGGGCCTTTAGCGATTTCAAGCGGCTGGTGCAGGAACATCCCAACAGCGAGTATGTGCCCGACGCCAAACGGCGCATGCGCGAGATGCGGGAGCTACTCGCCGAGCACGACCTCGCTATTGCTCAGTTCTACCAGACGCGCGGTTCGTGGGTCGCCGTGGCCAACCGAGCCAAGCGCATCCTGCAGCGCTACCCCCAGACATCGGCCATACCGGAGGCACTCAAGCTGATGCGCCGCGCCTATGCGGAGATGGGGCTCACACCGTTGCGGGATGACATCGAGAAGGTCCTACGCGCCAACGGCATCGACCCGGACGAGGTTCGCGACTCCGCCGGCTGAGCGGCGGAGCCGCGTCGCGCCGGCGCGTTTAGACGGCTTGATCGTCTTCCTCGCCGGTGCGGATGCGCACAACGCGATCGACTGAGCTGACGAAGATCTTGCCGTCCCCGATCTTGCCCGTGCGCGCGGCGTTCTGGATGGCCTCGACGCTGCGCTCAACGTCATCCTCGCTGACGACCAGCTCCACGCGCATCTTGGGCAGGAAGTCGACCACGTACTCCGCGCCCCGGTAGAGCTCGGTGTGGCCCTTCTGGCGGCCAAAGCCCTTGACCTCCGTGACCGTCATACCGGTGATTCCGATCTCCGAGAGGGCCTCACGGACATCATCCAGTTTGAACGGCTTGATAATGGCCTCGATCTTTTTCATCGCGGGTTCCTGCTTGTCGCTGGTATGGCGCGCTAGGGCCGAAAACCGGAGGTGATCGGATAGCGCCGCTCGCGCCCAAAGGCGCGGGTCGTGACTTTAACACCGGGCGGCGCCTGACGCCGTTTGTACTCGTTAATCCGAACCAGGCGGGTCACGCGCTCGACCGTTGCGGCGTCATAACCCTCATCGATGAGCTCGGCAACGCTGGCGTCGCGCTCGACGTAGCCGGCCAGGATGCCGTCCAGCACCGCGTAGTCAGGCAGGCTGTCCGTATCCCTCTGATCATGCCGAAGCTCCGCCGAGGGCGGCCGCACGAACAGGTTCTCCGGCAATACCGCGCTAACGCTGTTGCGATAGCGCGCGAGCTCGTAGACGCGCGTCTTGTAGACATCCTTCAGCGGTGAGAAGCCACCCACCATGTCGCCGTACAGCGTGGCATAGCCCACCGCCATCTCGGACTTATTGCCCGCCGCCAACACCAGCTTACCGCCCTTGTTGGACAGCGCCATGAGCAGCGCACCGCGCGCCCGCGACTGGAGGTTCTCCTCGGTGACGTCGGGCGGCGCATCACCGAACACGGGCGCGACGGCCTCCATGAACGACTCGAAGATGCCCTCGATGGGGACACTGTCGTAGCCAACGCCGAGATTATCCGCCAGGGTGGCCGCGTCGGTATGGCTCATCTGCGAGGTATAGCGCGTCGGCATCATGACGCACTCGACGCGTTCCGGACCGAGGGCATCGACGGCGATGCAGGCCGTCAGCGCCGAGTCCATGCCACCCGAGAGCCCAAGCAGGACCCCGGGGAAGCCGTTCTTCTCGATGTAATCGCGCACCCCGCAGACGAGCGCCTGATAGGTGCTCGCCGCGGTATCCGCCTCGCCGGCGATCACGCCAGGGGCCACGGAGACAGCGTCCGCCTCGACGCTGAGCGACACCGCGTAGAGGCCCGTATCGAAGCGCGGCGCGCGCTGGCGCAAGGCGCCATCGGCATCGATGGCGCAGGAGGCCCCGTCGTAGACGACGTCGTCCTGGCCGCCCGCCATATTGCAGTAGATCAGCGCCAGTCCCGTCTCCTCAATCCGCGAGCGCAGGACATCCTGACGCGCCTCCCACTTACGCTCGTCGAAGGGCGAGGCATTGATATTGACGATTAGCTGCGCACCCGCCTCGGCCGCCTGATTAGCGGCCGCCGGGTACCAGGCATCCTCACAGATGGTGACGCCGACCCGGCAACCAGCGAGCTCGACGACACAGGGCGACGTCCCCGGGATGAAATAGCGCCGATCATCAAAAACGCCGTAGGTCGGCAGTTCCTGCTTGGCATAGTGCCCCACAACGGCGCCGTCGCGGCAGACCAGTGCGGCATTCTCCAGGCCATGCGGCCCGCGTCGCGGCGCGCCGACGATGAGCGTCACCCCGTGCACGGACGCCAGGATGTGCTCAACCGCCTGATCGACGGCGTCCAGGAAATCGCGGCGCAGGAGCAGGTCATCCGCCGGATAGCCGGTAAGCATGAGCTCCGGGAAGACCACTAGCGCCGCGCCGTGATCATCCCGCGCCTCGCGGGCGGCCTCGATAACGCGCTCGGCATTGCCCGGCACATCCCCAACCAGCGGATTGCTCTGGGCCATTACCACGGTGAATGCTTCGCTCATTAGCGCGCTATGCCTTCCCGATTGCGACGTTGATAACCGCTGATCATCGTAGACTCCATGGATCGCATCGCAATCCATGGAGTCCTCGGGATCAGGCAACGTCTGCGCCAAACAATCTCGCTTGGAACAGATGGTTGCAATGCCAACCACATCAGGAGCTCAGCACCCTGGGCGACGCGCGCCCGCCGGATGAGGTGAGCCCGCATTGGGTGGGGCTTTCCTTGGCCGCGGAACGTGGGCGGTCAATCGGCGGATTGTCGCGTGCCGACGAATCCGCCCTACACCTAAGACCCCTAACCATCAATGCTGGTTGTTGTCCCTCCTAGCACGTCATTCCCGACAGCTCGGCAGAGCTGATCGGGAATCTCGATGTGCCCCTGTGTGGGGGCAAAGGTCGCCCTTACAGCTACACCGCGAGATACCGGATCGAGCCTGCAGGCGCGTCCGGTATGAGGTTCCAATATAAGTCTGCCATCACGGTCATCAGGCAAATTATAG
Organism: uncultured Ectothiorhodospiraceae bacterium; assembly: GCA_913055565.1. Taxonomy (GTDB): domain Bacteria; phylum Pseudomonadota; class Gammaproteobacteria; order Nitrococcales; family Nitrococcaceae; genus CAJXKP01. The sequence continues at coordinate 4,679 of CAJXKP010000053.1, read as the reverse complement.
ACCTCATGGATCGCCTGGCGATCCACGAATTCCTCGGGACAATCGGCGGATTGTCGCGTTGCGACGAATCCGCCCTACACCCCACTCCGCTACCCACTTACCAACTGATCCATGCGCTGGCCGATCTCCGCCGGCGAGCGCACGGTCGCCACGCCGGCCGATTCGAGGGCACCGAACTTATCGGCCGCCGTGCCCTTGCCGCCGCTAATGATAGCGCCGGCATGGCCCATGCGCTTGCCCGCCGGGGCGGTAACCCCCGCGATGTAGGCGACCACGGGCTTGCTGACGTTCGCCTTGATGTACTCGGCGGCCTCTTCCTCCGCCGTACCGCCGATCTCGCCGACCATGACGATGCCCTGGGTGGCCCGGTCGGCCTCGAACTGCGCCATGGCATCGATGAAGTTAAGCCCCTGGATGGGATCGCCACCGATGCCCACGCAGGTGCTCTGTCCGAGGCCGACATCGGTGGTCTGCTTAACGGCCTCGTAGGTCAGCGTCCCGGAGCGCGAGACGATACCGATCTTGCCCGCCTTGTGGATCGGGCCCGGCATGATGCCGATCTTGCACTCATCCGGCGTGATAACGCCCGGGCAATTGGGGCCGATGAGGGTGGCGTCGTAATAGTTGAGGGCCTCGCGCACCCGCAGCATGTCCTGCGCCGGGATGCCCTCGGTAATGCAGCAGATGATGCGAACCCCGGCGTCGGCGGCCTCAAGGATGGCGTCCGCGGCGAAGGCGGCGGGGACGTAGATCATCGAGGCATCGGCCCCGGTCGCCGCCACGCCCTCGCGCATGGTGTTAAAAACGGGCCGCTCCAGGTGGCTGTCCCCACCGCGCCCCGGAGTGACACCGCCAACCACGTTGGTGCCGTAGTTGATGCACTGCTCGGCGTGGAAACTGCCCTGCTTGCCGGTAAAGCCCTGGACAAGCACCTTCGTGTTCGCGTCGACGAGAATACTCATGGCGTTAAATCCTTGTTGGCTGTCCAGGTTAGGCGCTGACCGCGCTGACGACCTTACGGGCGCCATCGGTGAGATCGTCGGCCGCGATGATGTCGAGCCCGCTGTTGGCCAGCAGCTCCTTGCCCTTGTCGACGTTGGTGCCCTCCAGGCGCGCCACCACGGGGACCTTAACGCCGACTTCCTTGACCGCCTCGATGATGCCCTCGGCGATCATGTCGCAGCGCACGATGCCGCCGAAGATATTGACCAGGATGCCGGTGACGTCGGGGCTGGCCGAGATGAGCTTAAACGCCTCGGTGACGCGCTCCTTGTTGGTGCCGCCGCCGACGTCGAGGAAGTTGGCGGGCTCACCGCCCTCGACCTTAATGACGTCCATGGTCGCCATCGCCAGCCCGGCGCCGTTGACCATGCAGCCGATGTTGCCGTCGAGGGTGATGTAGTTCAGGCCGTGCTCGGCGGCCTGGACCTCGGTGGGGTCCTCCTGCTCAAGATCGCGCATGTCCGCGATCTCGGCCTGGCGCTGGACCTCGATGGCGTTGTCATCGACGTTCATCTTGGCGTCCAGGGCGAGGAGCTCATCATCGCCGGTCAGCACCAGGGGATTGATCTCGACCAGCGATAGATCGCGCTCGGTAAAGCACTTGTAGAGCCCGTTCATGACGCGACCGAGGTGCTTGATCTGGTTGGCCGTCAGGCCCATGGCAAAACCGAGCTGGCGGACCTGGTAGGCCTGCAGCCCGGCGATCGGATTGACGCCGACGGTGTGGATCTTCTCCGGCTCGGAGGCCGCGACTTCCTCGATATCCACGCCCCCCTCGACCGAGCCCATGAACACGATGCGCCGGCTCGCCCGATCGACAAGGACGCTGAGATAGAGCTCGCTGCGCATGTCGAGCCCCTGCTCGACCATGACCGCGTTTACCGGCAGCCCCTCGGCATCCGTCTGATGGGTTACCAGCCGGGTGCCGAGCATGGCATCGGCATGGGCGGCGACATCGTCGAGGCTCTTGGCGAGCTGGACGCCGCCGCCTTTGCCGCGACCCCCGGCGTGCACCTGCGCCTTGACCACCCAGAGACTGCCGCCGAGCTTCTCGGCTGCCTGGCGCGCCTCGTCCGCGGTACGCGCTACGAAGCCACTGGGGATCGGGATGCCGTATTGCTGGAAGATGTGTTTGGCCTGGAACTCGTGGAGATTCATACCGCGCCTGCCTCGGTGTAAAAGTGACGTTATTCTCAATCAAATGGGCGCGCCGATCAAAGCATTGCGGCGCACAAGACGAGGGCACGCCGGCATTTCCCATGGCAGCGATCCCTCGCCGAGCTATTTGCGCCGGGCGCTGTGCCGCGGGACACTAGCGCGCGACCAAAAACCCGGCAGCCCGCGGTGTCGATGATGCGCGAAAACGCCCAGCGGCGCTTGCCGCGCGCCGGCCTCAACGGGCGCGGCGACAATCTGAGCTGGCGCCCGCTACGGCTGCTCTGCATCTATCGGCTGGTGGCGGTGGTGGTCGTGCTGAGCGGCTTTGCGGCGGGACGGGCCTTTAACGCGGATGGCGTGCCGCTGCCGCTGGTGTTCTTCTACACCGCCACGGCCTACCTGGGGTTGGCCTTCGTGCTGCTCGGGCTGGCGTTTCGCCGGCGGCCCCGATTCATCGTCCAGGTCGCGGGCGGCACGATCACGGATATTGCCGCGCTTACGGTGCTAATCCATAGCGCCGGCGGCGTCGATGCCGGCTTCGGGGTGCTGATGCTGGTCGCCGTCGCCGCCGGCAGCCTGCTCACGGGCGCAAGGCTGGGCAGCTTCTTCGCGGCGCTGGCCACCATCGCGCTGATCAGCCAGCAGCTCATCGCCCATTTCGCCGGCATCGAGACCAGCGGCAGCTTCAACCAGGTCGCTCTACTGGGGATGGGGATCTTCGCTACGGCGCTAGCCGGAGCGTACCTCGCCGCCCGAGCGCGCGAGAGCCAGGCGCTGGCCGAGCAGCGCGGCATTGACGTCGAGAACCTGGAGGCGCTGAACGCCCATATCGTCCAGCGCATGGAGACCGGCGTCGTCGCGCTGGACCCGGACGGCGATATCCGGCTCGCGAACTCCACCGCTCGCGAGCTGTTGGGCCCCGTCCAGCCCGGCATCGGGCAGCACCTCGGCAAGCGGGCGCCCCAGCTCAACCGCACGTACATGGACTGGCTCACCGATAGAGCGATGAGCGAGCAGCCGCTCCCGGACGCCGTCGGTGCCGCCGAGTTCGTGCCGCATTTCCAGCCCCTGGGCCCGCAGGGCGCCAGCGGGACGCTAATCTTCCTGGAGAACCAGACACGCATACGCGCCCGCGTACAAGAGGCCAAGCTCGCCTCGCTGGGGCGCCTAACCGCGAGCATCGCCCACGAGATCCGCAACCCCCTAGGCGCCATGCTGCAGGCCGCCCAGCTCCTGGAGGAGGCCGACTACCTCGCGGACGGGGACCGACGGCTGCTCACCATCATCGCCAAGCAGGGCCGGCGCATGAACGAGACCGTGGAGAACGTCCTCCAGCTCTCACGCCGAGCGCCGCCGGATCGTGAGACCATCGAGCTGGCCGGTTGGCTCAACGAGTTCGTCACCGAGTGGCAGGGTACGCACGGCAATGAGGGGCTCGCTATTAGCCTCGACACGCGGGAGGCAACCGCCCTGTTCGACCCGACCCATCTGCGCCAGATCATCGACAACCTGCTCCGCAACGCCCTGCAACACGGCGGCAGTGGCGACAGCGAGCGCCGCGCCATCCTCCGAACCCACGTCCAGCAGGACGGCCGGGCCTGGCTCGAGGTGGCCGATAACGGCCAGGGAATCGATCCCCAATTACAGGAGCAGCTGTTCGAGCCCTTCGCCACATCCTCGCGCTCAGGAACAGGGCTCGGGCTCTACCTAGCGCGTGAACTGTGCGAGGCCAACGAGGCACGCATTACACTGGCCGAGGGAAGCGACGACGAGGGCGCCTGCTTTCGGATCGTCTTCCCCCGACCATCGGACCAGGAGGATGCGGCATGACCGAGCAACGGGCGCTGATCGTCGACGATGAGGCGGATATCCGCGAGCTCGCCGAGCTAACCCTACAGCGCATGGGGATCGCGGCCGACACGGCCTCGGATCTGGCGACGGCCTATCAACGCCTCGGTGACGGCGACCGAAACTACGGCCTCTGCTTGACAGACATGCGGCTACCCGACGGCGACGGCATCGATCTGGTGCGCCACCTCCAGCAGGCCCGCCCTGAGATGCCGGTAGCGATGATTACCGCCTACGGCAACATGGAGACCGCCATCGAGGCCCTTAAGGCGGGCGCCTTCGATTTCGTCACCAAGCCGGTTGATCTCCAGGTCCTGCGCCAGCTCATCGAGCACGCCCTGCGGCTGGCCGACGAGCCCATGGATCGGCGCTCGCGCGATAGCCTTCTGGGCGATTCCGAGGCCATGCGCGAAATTCGCTCCAAGGTCGCCAAGCTCGCGCGCAGCCAGGCGCCCGTTCATATCGCCGGCGAATCGGGCACAGGCAAAGAGCTCATCGCTCGGCTTATCCATGAGAAGGGCCCGCGTCACGATGAACCGTTCGTGCCCATCAACTGCGGCGCCATCCCCAGCGAGCTCATGGAGAGCGAGTTCTTCGGCCACAAGAAGGGCAGCTTCACGGGCGCCAACAGCGACAAACCGGGCCTGTTCCAGGCCGCTCACGGCGGCACG
>CAJXKP010000052.1 GCA_913055565.1 uncultured Ectothiorhodospiraceae bacterium | reverse complement strand
GCGCGCCGGCCGGCATCGACTAGCCCCGGCGCTGCGGTTAAGAGGAATCCGGCATGGAATGGGAAAGCGTCATCGGGCTGGAGATCCACGCCCAGCTCTCGACTCGAACCAAGATCTTCTCGGGCGCACCGACCGCCTATGGCGCCGAGCCCAATAGACAGGCCAGCGCCATCGACCTCGGCATGCCGGGCGTCTTGCCCGTGCTCAATGAGCAGGTGGTGCGCGATGCGGTCAAGCTCGGTCTGGCCCTGGGTGCGGATATCGCGCCGCGCTCGGTGTTCGCGCGCAAGAACTACTTCTACCCCGATCTGCCGAAGGGCTATCAGATCTCGCAGTACGACCTGCCGCTAATCGACAACGGGCAGATGGCCATCGAGCTCGACGACGGTACCACGAAGCGTGTCGGCGTCACGCGCGCCCATCTCGAGGAGGACGCCGGCAAGAGCCTGCACGAGGGCTTCGAGGCCATGTCCGGCATTGATCTCAACCGTGCCGGTACGCCGTTGCTGGAGATCGTCTCCGAGCCGGATCTGCGCTCGGCCAAGGAGGCCGTGGCGTACATGAAGAAGCTCCATACCATCGTGCGCTACCTCGATATCTGCGACGGCAACATGCAGGAAGGCTCGTTCCGGTGTGACGCCAACGTCTCGGTGCGGCCCAAGGGCGAGGCTGAGTTCGGCACGCGCACGGAGCTCAAGAACGTCAACTCCTTCCGGTTCGTCGAGCGCGCGATTAATCACGAGATCGAGCGCCAGATCGAGATCCGCGAGGATGGTGGCTCGATAGCCCAGGAGACGCGCCTGTACGACGCCGACCGCAACGAGACCCGGACCATGCGCACCAAGGAGGGCGCCGACGATTACCGCTATTTCCCCGATCCCGATCTGTTACCCATCGAGATCAGCCCCGCCTTCATCGACGATGTCCGTGGCGAGATGCCGGAGCTGCCGGATGCGCGCAAGGCGCGTTTCGAGAGCGACTACGGGCTGTCGAGCTACGACGCCGGCGTGCTCACCGCGAGCCGCGAGCTGGCCGATTTCTACGAGGCCGCCGCGGGCGCCTGTGACGATGCCAAGCTGGCGGCCAACTGGATCATGGATGAGCTATCGGGGGGCCTGAACAAGGAGGGCCTGAGCATCACCCAGAGCCCCGTGTCGCCGGAGCGGCTGGGCGGCATGATCCAGCGCGTGACCGACGGCACCATCTCGAGCAAGATCGCCAAGGACGTCTTCGAGGCTATGTGGGCCGGTGAGGGCGATGCCGATACGGTCATTGAGGCCAAGGGTCTGAAGCAGGTCACCGATACCAGCGAGATCGAGGCCATGGTCGATGAGGTCATCGCCAACAACCCCGATCAGGTGGCGCAGTACCAGGGCGGCAAGGATAAGCTGCTGGGCTTCTTCGTGGGCCAGGTCATGAAGGCCTCGGGTGGCAAGGCCAACCCGCAGCAGGTCAACGACATCATCAAAGACAAGCTGGGTTGAGCGTGGCGTCCATGTCAGCCGATGGGGAAGCAGCCATGAACGAGGATGATCGCCTCTACCGGTTCCTGTTCGAAGGCGCCGACGTGCGTGGTGAGCTCGTCCAGCTGGGTAGCCTGTATCGCGAGGTCGTCGAGCGCGCCGCTCATCCGCCGGTGTTAGCGCGCCTGGTCGGCGAGGCCCTGGCGGCCACCTCCCTGCTGCTCGCGACACTGAAGTTCACCGGCCGATTGACCCTCCAGATCCAGGCAAACGGCCCCCTTAAGCTACTCGTCGTCCAGGCGAGCAGCGATGGCGGCATGCGGGCCCTGGCGCGCAGCGACGGTGAGCTTCCGGATAGCGCCCTTGACCATCAGGCTCCCCGGGGGGCGCTGGCCATTACCATTGATGCCGAGGACCAGAACGACCGCTACCAGGGCGTCGTGGATCTCGCAGCCGGGTCCCTGGCGGGCGCCATCGAGAAGTATTTCCGCGAATCGGAGCAGCTGGATACGCGGGTCTGGCTCGCCGCGGATGAGCAGGTGGCGGCCGGTATGCTCCTCCAGCGCCTGCCGGCCGGCGAGCAGCCCAGCGACGAGCGAGACGACGACGCCTGGGATCGGGTCGGTTATCTGGCCGGCACGGTCAAGCCGGAGGAGCTCTGCCAGGTGGCACCGACGACGCTGATCTACCGGCTCTTCCATGAGGAGACGGTACGGCTGTTCGACCCCCTCCCGCTGCGCTTTCGCTGTCGCTGCGCCGACGGCCGCATCGACGGGATTATCCAGTCCATGGGGGCCGAGGATGCGCGCGCCCTGCTCGAGGAGCAGGGGCAGATTGAGGTGACCTGCGAGTTCTGCTGCACCGTGTATCGCTACGATCCCGTGGACGTGGAGGCGCTGCTGGCCACGGACGTCGATCGCCATCCGCCCAGCGACGAAAGCCACTAGCCGACTCGTCTCCGCTACTGGCCATGGGGCCGTTTGGCAAGCTTGCGCTGCAGGCTGCGTCGGTGCATGCCGAGTGCCCGAGCAGCCGCGGAGATGTTGCCTTGGTGGCGCTGGAGGACCCGTTGTAGGTGCTCCCACTCCAGACGCTGGGGCGACATGGGCGTCGCCGCCGGCCTAGGCTGCGGCCTGGTCGCCGTCGTTGTTAGCGCTTCCAATGCATCATCCGGCTCTACCGGCTTAGGCAGGTACTGGATGGCACCCAGTTTGACGGCCTCGACCGCCGTCGCGAGGCTGGCGTAGCCGGTTAGAACGACCAGCCGTAGTTCCGGGGCGCGCTGGATGAAGCCCTCGATGAGCTCAAGCCCGTTAACTTCTCGCAGACATAAATCCAGTAGCACGCCCGAGGGTTGTTCCTGCTCCGTTTGATCCAGGGCGTCGGCGCCGGTGCTCGCCTCAAGCACGGTGGCGCCACGGCGTCGCAGGGCGCGGCCCATCGCCTGTCGAAACGCGTGATCGTCGTCGACGATCAGGATGGTGTGCGTGGGATCGTGGTCGTGAGCAGGGGCTAGTGAGTCGGTCATCAACTCACCGATACCGGTAATTCGACGTGGGTTTTTAGGCCGCCGTCCGGGCGGTCCTCGGTAATGATGCAGCCCCCGAGCTGTTCCACGATGCTATGGGACAACAACAGCCCAAGGCCCAGTCCGTCCGGGTCGTCTTGGCTTGCTGCGCCATCGCTCGCCTCGATGCTGGTCGGAAGCGCCCGGCGGCCCGGTCCGCGATCAGCAACGGTTATGCGCAGCGTGCTGGTATCCCAGTCGGCGGCCAGGGTCACCGTCCCGGGCGCGGCCCGGTCGGCATTGTCCAGCAGGTTGTTTAGCGCCTGAATGAGCACATCATCGGCGGCTAACAGCGGGCCCTCCGCCGCGGGCCAATCCAGGGCGATGGGGCGCCGGGTTCGTGAGCCGCGCCATTCGCCTATGGCTTGCTCGAGAAATGCCCGTGCGGTCCACGAGTATTTGTCATGCCCCTGCGCCACACCCGCTGACGCCAGTGTGCGATCCAGGGCAGTGCGACAGCGTTCGATCTCCTGGCGCATCTCGTCCGTTATCGTTTGACGATCGGCGCTCGGGTCGTTGGCTAGCTCGTCGGCCAGCAGCGTCAGTGTTCCCAATGGTGTGGCGATCTCATGGACTGCCGTACTAGCCCGAGTCGCCAATGCCACCAGGTAGCGCTCGCGCGCGCGGCGCAGGCGTGCCTCGCGCAGGGCACGCCCCATGGGAGCGACAAAGCGCGTAATAAGCGCTGCCACCAGCCAGAGCATCAGCCACATGCCGATGACGTGCTGTTGCAGCAGATCACCGCCGGCTTGGTTGACCGGGAGGGCGATGAGCATACCGTTGCCAGTAACCGCTACCGCGATCAGCAGCCAGGCCCAACGACTCGGCAGGATGACCGTCGCTGCGGTTAAAGGCACTACATACAGCCACACCAGCGGGTTGTTGGCCCCGCCGGTGACGGCGAGTAGGGCCGTTAGTGCCACCACGTCGAAGACGAGGATCGCGAAAACACCCTGACTGCCGACGCATACCCGTTGGTTACAAAGCCGAGAGACGTACGTGACAACCAGTTGGGTGCCGAGCACCGCAGCAACTGGAATGGTCGCGAAGGGCAAAGCCATTAGGCTGGCGACGCCCCAGCTACCGATCGCCTGCGCGGCTACCCACAGAAGGCGTAGCTGCTGCAGGTAATCAAGGCTCAAATCGTCAATGGGATCGGTTTTTAGCATCGCTGAGTGCCCCGGAGCGTGCCTGCGACGTTATGTCACACGTCAGCCATTGGGAGAGCGCTTAAGATACACGACTTGACAGTTACTCCCATGCCGCCGTCATCGAATAGCCAACTGGCATCAGTTAACCCGAATGTGGACAGGAGCCGCATCCATGCGTCGCTATCCCCAACCCGAGCCAATCCAGTCAACAGCCTTGTTGAGTCGTTTCGCTGCTTCCGAGCCACGCCAGCGCCCAACGATAAGGCTTGCGGACGCCTACTGCCAGCGGTCGTTAAGCTTCGGCCCCATGGCGGTAACATTATGGCTGGCCATCGGATTGATACCCTGCGCTGCGGCCGAGGATGGGGCGGGCAACGCCAACGACTCGGCCTTGGAAGCGATCGACGTCTCGGACACACCGCTGCTCTCGCCTGGGGCGCCGGACACGGTTATCGTTGATCCGGGCCAATCGATCAGTGAGGGGGTGGATGCGGCGAACTCACTGGCCGCCGAGCCCGGTTATAGCGTCAACGATAACGGCCCGCTGGCAGGCCAGGTGCAGCACCGGGGGATGTTCGGTCCCCGCATGGATACTCGTGTGAACGGCATGTATATCAATCCGGGCGGTCCCAACTGGATGGATCCGCCGCTGCATTACGCGCCGCCGGGCCTCATTGAAAACCTGGAGGCGGATCGCGGCATCGCCGCCGTCAGTAGTGGGGCCGAGAGCATCGGCGGCTCGGCGAATGCCCGGCTCAAGCGCAGCGAGTTTGCGCCTACCGGCGAGCGGCGTCTCGGCGGCGATGTGCAGGGTGATTGGCGCTCCAACGGCTCGAGTCGCAGCGGCTCGGGCTTTTTCGAAGCGGCCAGTGATACGCAACGCGCGCATGCCATGGCAACGGCGAGTAGGGGCGGCGATCGCGACTTCCCTGACGGCACCATCGAGGCCAGCCAACATCAGCGCTCAATGGTGGGGGCCGGCTACGGCGTTCGGCCCGTCGCGGGCCACGAGCTCGGGTTCAATCTGCGCCATCACGAGACCGACGATACGGGTAATCCCGCCTTGCCGCTGGATACGCGGTTCTTCGATACCGATATCGCTAAGGCTGATTACAGCGGCGAGCTCGCGCTGGGTACGCTGACCGCCGAGTTGTCCTATTCGGATATCGAGCACCAAATGGACAACGTCACGCTGCGGCGGCCGGGACCGGGAAATCCCAGGCGGGTGGACGCCAGTAGCACGGGGCTCGGCTGGTCGTTGGGGCTGAGTCGGTCGCTGCCGCTCGGCGAATTGAGCTTAGGTCTCGATGGCCATCGAGCCGAGCACGATATGGTCATCCGCAATCCGCGTAACGCGGCCTTTCGCGTACGTAATTTCAACGACGTCGAGCGCCACCGGGATAGCCTCTTCGGGGAGTGGCAAGGGGATCTGACGGGCTCGCTGTCCGCCGAGCTGGGCGCGCGGGTGACGCGCGTCGATATGGCGGCGGGTCAGGCCGGAACCGGTTCCAAACCAGGGGCCCCGCCCGTCAAACGGTTGGTCGGCGACTTTAATAGCGGCGATCGCGACGCCGAGGATACCCAATTGGATTGGGTCGCGAAGTTGAGTTACCAGGCGAGCGATCGGATCGCCTGGCATCTGGAGGCTGGTCGTAAGACCCGCTCGCCGTCGTATATTGAACGATTCGCCTGGCTACCCATCGAGGCCACGGCCGGTCTGGCGGATGGCAACAACCACATCGGGCAGGTAGACCTTGACCCCGAGGTCGCCCACGAGATCGGTGCCGGCTTCGATTGGTCCACAGCTGTGAGCTACCTGCGACCCCGGGTGTTCTATCGTGACGTCGATGGTTTCATAACCGGAACGCCCTTCGATGACACGCCAGGGGTTGTCGACAGCGACGTGGAGCGCGTGAGCAACGTCAACGGCGACCCCACGCCGCTCATCTATAGTAATACCGGCGCGCGGTTCTACGGCTTCGACGTGGACTTCGGCTACCAGTTCGACCAGCACTGGCGGATGACCGGCGCGGTCTCATTGACGCGCGCCGAGCGCACGGATATCGACGACAACATCTACCGCGTGCCACCGGCCCACGGGCATCTAAGGCTCCAGTACGAACGCCCGAGCTGGGAGGCTTTCGTAGGCACCAACTGGGCGGCCACCGAGGAGCGGATCTCCGAGACGAACAACGACGCCAGTACAGCGGATCCTGAGACCTCGGGTTACGCCGTTGTGAACGCGGGGCTCGGTTGGTCACCAACCCCCGCTACTCGCCTGCGGCTGGCGGTCAACAATGTCTTCGATCGCCGCTACGAGCAACAGCTGGGCGGTTTTAACCGCGTCGCCGACAGCGATGTCGAGCGGGGTGAGCGCCTGCCCGGCGCTGGGCGGCACGCGGTGGTGCGTATTAGTGCGAGCTTTTAGGTAGACGGCCGGTGACTACGCGGCCCCCGCCGCGTCCCCGCATACCGGACAAGATGGGTCACGGCGGAGCCCGATGCTGCGCCATTCTAGGGTCAAGGCGTCCAGCGTCAGCAGCCGGCTGTCGAGGGGCGTGCCCAGGCCGGCGATGAGTTTGAGTCCCTCCGTCGCCTGGAGGCTGCCGATGACGCCCGGCAGCGAGGCCAGGACACCCGTGTCGCTGCAGGTCTCGGCCTCGTCGCCGGTCTCAGGGAACACGCAGCGATAGCAGGGCCGATCCGGTAGGTCGGGGCGGAAGCCGGCGAGCTGCCCCTGCATACGGATCACCGCGCCACTGATCAGCGGCACGCCCGCCGCCACGCAGGTACGGTTCAGCGCAAAGCGGGTGGCGAAGTTATCGCTGCCGTCGAGGACCACATCAGCGCCGGCGACGAGATGGTCGGCGCTATCCTCGTCCAGCGGCGTCGCCACGGGCTCCAGCTCCGGCTCGGGGTTGAGCGATCGCAGGCGCTCGCAGGCGGCGTCGACCTTACGCCGTCCAATATCCGACGTACTGTGGAGGATCTGGCGCTGGAGGTTGCTCAGCTCGACGGTGTCATGGTCGGCCAGACGCAGGTGACCCACACCCGCGGCGGCCAGATACATGGCCGCCGGCGAGCCGAGCCCGCCGAGGCCAACGATCAGTACGCGTGCCTGGCCCAAGCGCTCCTGGCCGTCCAGGTCCAGGCCGTCGAGCATGATGTGGCGGCTATAGCGCAGTAGGGTGTCGTCGTCCATGGCCCCAGTGTGCGGCAAGCCGCCACCACCCGCCAGGGCCGTTGCTAGAACGCGCGTTGCTGACGGCGGAAGGTGACCAGGTTGCGCGAGGCGCGCTCGGCATCGCCGAGCGTAGTGAAGCCGCTGTCGAGCAATAACGGGATCTGGCGCGCGAAGATGTCGGCCGTCGTCTGGGCGTCGCCCAGGGCGCTGTGGCGGCCGGTGAGGGTCGCCCCCAGCCGTTGCGCGATGGCCTCCAGGGTGTGCTCGCGCGCTTGGTCATCGACGAGCAATGACAGCAACAGCGTATCGAGAACGGGGTTGGTAAATCGAACGCCGGCCTCGCGCTCAGCGATGTGAAGAAATCGCATGTCGAAGGCCGCGTTGTGGGCGACCAAAACGGCATTTCCGGCGAATGCGTGGAAATCGCGTAGGGCCTCCGCAGCAGTCGGTGCCTCACGGACCATGGCGTCGGTAATGCCGTGGTAGTGGATCGAGGCAGCGGGGATGGGGCGCTCGGGGTGTACCAGGGTCTCGAAGGTCTCGGTGGGGCCATCGGTGCCGCGCAGACGCTGCGCCCCAATAGCCACGATGCGGTCGCCGAAGGCCGGCTCCAGGCCGGTGGTCTCGGTATCGAAGACCACATAGTCCAGGCTATCGAGCCGGCGGTTGCGCTGCGGCGAGGTGGTGGCCGGTGCCGGTACCTCGCTCACCGTTGGCGTCCGCGGCCAGGCCGGCAGGGTCAAGCGCGTCTCGCCCTCGTTACCATCAATCAAGGCCAGACTCGCGTCGTGATCGGCAACGATATCGCCTACCGTTACGGCCTCGCCCAGACCCGATACCGGGATCGTCTCGATCTGTGAGACGTTGTGTGGCGTGTTTGAAGGCAACAGGCTCAACACCGCCCATTCGGCATCGTCGCCGCGCTGGATGATGAGGGAAAGGGGGCCGAAGGCCTCGTTCAAGGCGCCTAGGGCGGCGTCTAGGGACGGTATGTCGGCGTACAGCCAGCAGCGTGTCGTGGTTACCGGCATGCCCGGCGCTATGCCCCGGGCCTCAAGCCGATTGATTAGGCGCGCCGCCGGAAGCGGCGGTAGTCGTTGTCGGGCCTCGGTTTCCCGTGCCAGCGCGTCGAGCAATGCGTGCAGCTGCTCGTGGAATACCGGCTCACTGGTGCGGTTGCCGTCGGCGAGCGCCCGCAGCCTCGCGATCGCCGCCCGGCGCTGAGCGCGGGCATGGATCGGGCCGTCGTGCGGCCAGGGCCTCATGAGTAGGAGCTGCTCGTCGCTATCGCCGGGCAAGGTAAGGGCGCTGACACCCAGATGACCCGTTGTTGTGCGGGCTGTCGTGGCGGCGTAGACGGGGTGCTCGCGGCCCGGCGGTGATGAGCGCCAAGCCGATAGGGGGCCATCATCGACGAGCTGGTCGAGACGGCAGCCGCGTCCCAGCGCGGGTGGGTCCCCGAGGAGGTCGCGGAAATGGCGGTTGTAGGCGGTGATGCGTTGGTCCGTGTCGCAGAAGGCGGCGCCTTCGCCAATGGCCGCCAGTAGGGCGTTTAGGCGCGCCTCGGCGGCGCGGCCGTGATCGGCCCAGACCGCGGAGGCGCGCGCCAGGCTTGTTTCGCTGGCCCGCCAAGCCGCAACCAACTCGTTGAGGGTCCGGGGCAAGGCCTCCAGCCAATGCCTGGCCGGCTCGGCGTTGGCTGGAGCACTGCCAAGGCGCTGTTGATTGCGTATGTCGCGGCTCAGGGCCACCAGGGGCGCCGCCAATCGCCGATCAACCAGCCACACCAGCCCCGCGATCGAGATGGTGCCGCTGATACCGACCAGCCCGACGGCAGCTGCCGGCCCCAGGGTGCCTTTGGCCCAAGCCGCACACGCGCCCACCGCGACGAGGGCGAGGGCGGCGGCTGCCATGCCGGCCGCTAGCCAAAGGCGTTGCCGTGGTTGAGGAAGATGCCAGCGCGGGATCATGGAAAACTCGCTCGTTGTTGTTATCCGCTCCCCTGAAGTATAGATCGCGGTGCTTGCGCGTCCTAGGGCACTAGCGTGCCTCGGCCTGGGGGACTAGTCTGGAACGACACAGCCGTGTTGGGTGATACCCATGAACGTCGAGGTTGCAGGGCACTCGGGCGCTGCGGCGGCCGCCTTTGATATGCCCTTGGCCCGCCTGATCGGTCGCGAGCCGGTGGCCTGTCACTCCCGCACCACTGTTGTCGACGCGGTCGCCCGGATGCACGAGGCCGGTGTCGGCAGCATGGTCGTTGCCGATGAGCATGCCCGCCTGCAAGGGATATTTACCCTCCACGACCTGCGTGCCCTGGTGGCGCAGGGCGCCGATCTGAGCCAGTCCATCGCGGCGGTAATGACCCGCGAGCCGGCCGCCCTGGACGCGGACGCCTCGACCGTCGAAGCGGTACTGCTCATGGGCGAGCGCGGTATTCGGCACGTCGTCGTGACCCGTGACGGGCGTCTCGCGGGCGTCGTCTCGGAGCGCGATCTGTTCGCCCTCAAGCGCGTCGATGTGGTTGACCTCATGCGCCGCATTGACGCGGCGCCGTCCGTCGACGCGCTGGCCGCCTCCCGCGGCGAGGTCTGGCGCCTCCTCGATGCGCTCATGACCAACGGCGCGAGCGCGCATCACATTACCCGCGTCTTGACGCTGCTCAATGACCACACGGTGGCCCGCGTCACCGAGCTATGCCGTCAGCAGGCGCCCGAGCCGCCGGTGGCGTTCACCTGGGTAGCCTTCGGCAGCGAGGGGCGCTGCGAGCAGACACTGCTCACGGATCAGGACAACGGCATTGTCTTCGAGGCCCCGGACAGCGAGGTGGACGGCGTCCGGCACCAGTTGCTGCCGCTGGCGCAGTCCATCAATGACGCCCTGGCCCATTGTGGCTTCCAGCGTTGTCCGGCCAACATCATGGCCGGCAATCCCGAGCTCTGCCTGAGCCGGCGCGAATGGGCGGCCCGCTTCGAGACGCTGATCGCTACCAACACCCCGGAGAATCTGCTGAGCTCCAGCATCTACTTCGATCTGCGCGCTATCGATGGGCCCGCGGGGCCCGTCGCCACGCTTCGCCAGGATCTGCTCGAATGCTCGCAGGGCAACTCGCTCTTTCGCCGCATGATGGCGGCCAACGCCATGCAGCAGCGGCCGCCGCTGGGCTGGCTCCAGGACTTCGCCACCCAGCGCGATGAGCAGGGCGGGCGAAGCCTAGACCTCAAGAAGGGCGGCCTGACGCCGTTCGTTGATGGCGCGCGTTTGCTCAGCCTGGAGGGTGGTATCGACGAGACCAACACGGCGCGCCGCCTGGCTGCCGTGGCCGAGGCCGGGCTCATGGATCCGGAGGCGGCCGATGCCTGGTCGGATGCGTTCGCCTTCCTGCAGTGGCAGCGCCTGGTGCGCCATCAGGAGCTCAGTCGCCGCGGCGAGCCGTTGACCAATCGTCTCGACCCAAAGCGCCTCAATGCCCTGGATCGCCACGTCCTCAAGGCGAGTTTTCGCCAGGCCCGTGACCTGCAAAAACGCCTCGCCGTGCGCTACCAGCTCTGACCAGCATCCCTGAAAAGGCCGCTGAAGGGTGGGCTTTTTTCGGGCAGATGCTTGTTCACCTTAGTTTATCCCCCTGCGGCTACTGCTGCCTACACCACGTGATGTGCTTACTACAACTAACGCACGGGGGCCTATCGAGACCCAGAGACCCTCGACCAATGCGGGCTTTCGTCTACAGCTCGCCGTTGCGGTATTGCTCGGCCCAGGCCTTGAATTGATCGAGGAGGCCCTGGTCAAAGAGCCACTGGTCAGTGAACTGGATGTCCTGATAGTCCACCGAGCTAATATAGTCGTAGCGCGACATGTTTACGAGGCGGTAGCCAGCGACGCCGCCACTGCGGTTCATCAGCAAAGACTCGCCTTCCAGGGTGTCTCGGTAGCTGATACTGCCGGCGGGGATGCCACCTTCATTTGGTGCCTTGAAGAACTTTTCTTCCAGCGCCCAGGGCAGCCAGGCGACGATGGCGAGCGGGAACTCGACCTGGTCGCGAATCCACTTGCTCACATCATCCTCTGGGTTGTAGTGAAGCTGTTGGTCGTAAACCACCAAATAGCCCTGCCAGACAACGAAGAAATGCTCTTGTTTTGGGAAATCATTGGGTGTCGATCGCAGTAACAGCCGCGCGTCCGTTGGCATGGCGTCCGGATTGAGGAGCTCAAAGTCGGGCATTGGGTTAATCTCCGTTGACGGGTTCGGCATCAAGACGCTGCACGCCGGTAAGATTCTCGTAGGTCCGAGGCTTGCGGTCGAAGGTATAAGTCTCCAAGGCGCCTGCGGTCTGGCCATCGCCGAGGTATTCGGTGCGGCCGTCGCCCATGAAGCGCGCATTCGCACCGAGCTGTGACTCGATGGCCGCGCGGGCTTTAAAGCGTTCACGCGCGTCGGTCTCGTCGAAATACGCGTCCGCGAATTCCTTGACTTGTCGGCTGTCGTGGACATCATAGCCCTTACGGTCCATGGCCTCGCGTGGCGCGGTGTAGTGCTTGGCGTAGTCCTGCGTCATCACCTCGTCGATGCGTTTGGGGTCGTAGTCGGTGAGCTCCTTTTTGGCGAAGTCGGCCATGTTGTTGAACGTGGGCACGAAGGTGTTGGCCTCTTCGCGCAGGTTGCTCTTTTCGAGATCGACGATGGCGACGCTGTAATCGGCGTTGGGGTCGTAGTTGTCCTTGCCGAGCAGGCTTGCGAGGGCTCGGGGGTCGGTGTCGCCGGGCTCGACGGTCTTGAGTGGCGCGGTCCAATACTTGGCGTTGCCGTTGGCGTCCACCGGGCCGATGTTGTCGCTGTCGCCGGCGTGTCTGCGCTCGGTGAGGCGAACGATGAAGCGGTCACCGAGGCCCTGGGTCTCGGCGCGCTTGGCCATCTCGGTGAGCTCGGCATCGCTGTAGCGTGGTCTCGCCGCATCCAGTCCTTTCTCGGCGAGGACGGCGCGTTGTTGGTTGAGACGCTCGACGGCTTCTTCGAGATTAGCCGGTTCACGATAGGGTTTATTGGCGGCTGAAGCGTCGTCGTCGCGGTCGTCCCTTCGACCGCGCTTGGGTTTGGGTATGATATCGCTGCGCTTAGCGGCCTGCTGCGCCATGTCGCCGGCCGCTTCGGCGGCGCGCTGGGTGGCCTTGATGAGTTGATCGTAGATGCGCGCGAGATAGCGAATGGCTCGGACGGTGTAGGTACCGACGAGGCGGCTAAGGTTGCCCGCGCTGCCGATACCGGCGGTTGTTGCATTGCCCCCTACAGCTCGCCGTTGCGGTATTGCTCGGCCCAGGCCTTGAATTGATCGAGGAGGCCCTGGTCAAAGAGCCACTGGTCAGTGAATTGGATCTCCTGGAAACTGTCCGGGTCGATATAGCTATGGCGGCCCATATTGACAAGGCGGTAGCCGGGGACGCCGCTGCTACGGTTCATCAACAACGACTCGCCCTCCAGGGTGTCCCGGTAGCTGATGCTGCCAGCAGGAATCCCGCCCTCATTCGGGCCCTTGAAGAACTTTTCTTCGAGCGCCCACGGCAGCCAGGCGACGATGGCGAGGGGAAATTCCGCTTGGTTGCGGATCCACTCGCTCACATCGTCTTGCGGGTTGTAATGAAACTCTTGGCGGTAGATAACGAACAATTGTTGCCAGACGACGAAGAAATGTTCGTACTTCGGATCACCTGGTGGGTGAGAGCGAAGTAGCAGTCGGGTGTTATCCGGCATTGCATCGGGGTTGAGTAGTTCGAAGCTCGGCATGGCGTTAGTCCCCTGTTACCGGCTCAGCGTCGAGGCGCTTGACGCCGTTGAGTTCGTTGTAGGTGCGCGGCTTGCGGTCGAAGGTATAGGTTTCCAGGGCGCCCGCGTCCTGACCTTCGCCCATGAAGCGCTGGTTGGCGCCTAGCTTGCGTTCAATCGCCGCGCGGGTCCTAAAGCGCTCTTGTTCGGCGGCGCTGTCGAGGTAATTGCGGGCGAATCGATTGACGTCCCCGGGGTCGTTAACATCGTAGCCATCGTTATCCATGGCCTGACGCGGTTCTGGATAGCGCGCCGCGTAGTCCTGGTTCATGACCTCGTCGATGCGTTTGGGGTCGTAGTCGCTGAGCTCCTTCTTCGCGAAGTCGGCCATGTTGTTGAACGTGGGCACGAAGGTGTTGGCCTCTTCGCGCAGGTTGCTCTTTTCGAGATCGAC
>CAJXKP010000051.1 GCA_913055565.1 uncultured Ectothiorhodospiraceae bacterium | reverse complement strand
GTGACCCAGGACAGCGTCCAGCAGGTCCAGAAGGCCGCCGAGGAAGGCGTCGAGAAGGTCCAGAAGGCCGCCAAGTAATAGGCGAGCCTGTCGGCCCCCGGGCGCTCTGGAATGGGTCGCCCAGGGGGCTGGGCTCCTACGAGTTCGTCCGCACCCTCCGGCGACTACAGCCCGGTGGGAGCCGAGCCCTCTCGGCGGTTTTTCTGTTACACCCGCCCGACAGCCAGGACGGGGTAGTGAACTAACCGTGGACGCATACCGCCCCTGATCAAAAGGCTGTGACCGCCGACGACCCGTTCGCAACGCCGGCTCCGGTAGCAGGCCCAGGCCCCAGATTCGGCGGTGCCTACCAGCTGCCAGGCTATGCCTTGTTCCCAATCAATGCCGGCATCCCCTTGCTCAGCTGCATGCGCTCCTTGATGCGCTTGCCCGTGACGGCAAAGCCAGTCAGATCACCGTTGGTGTCATAGAACTCAGCGCGCAAATCCGGCGCCTCGCCATCGATCCGCCAACCGCCTTGGGCGCCCGCCTCCGGCGGCCATGCGACACCCTGGCAACAGCTGGTCTTAACGGTAACGGGTATGACGGGGTAACTCACTGCGGTGGGTTCGCCGGCAAGGTTTGGTCCCAGCGCCTTGGCGGCGTTAGTCAGGGGCATGACGTAGGGCAGCACGTAGCCGCAGACCTCAGCGCAGTCGCCCAGGGCGTACACCGACGGATCAGACGTAACCAGGTAATCGTCGACCGTAATGCTCCGACCCTTCGTTAGGTCGGCCAGGGGCTGGCCCTCATAGGTCACGCTTATTCAGAGCCGAATCCCCGTGACCAAAAAGCAAGATCCGGCCTAGGCGGACTTCCTATCCCAACTGCTAAGTTCAACCCGCCGAGCCCCGTCGCTAGGCCGATCGCTAATCAGCCGGCGGCCATTGCTCGCGAACCGTCCAGCGATTACCGGCCGGCTCGACTTCAACCCCGTACCGCGCCAGCTCGCGATTGAGCGTCTGCCAGTCGAAGGGCGGCGCTTCGGGATACAACCACCGCCGATCCGGACAGCCGAACGGCAATCGGTACGCCGCCAGCGCCTGCTTGTTATTCCGGATGAACTCACCGACCTCGTACTCGGCCAGGGCCCGCCTCGCCAGGGTCAGCTGTTCCGGCCAGTTATCGAGCACGTCGTGTGCGAGGCGCGTGTAATCGTTGGTGTTCCCCGCCGTGAGCGTGCGAATCATGTCATTCAACCGCGCCCATTTATACTCGCGGATCGCGGCCCGGTATTGGAGCCGCTCCGGATGACCGTCGCCGGCCGCTTCCCAGGCCTTCCAGGTGTAATTGAGAAGAGCGCCGTCCATGTGGTTCAGTGCCCCGAGGTGGAAGCGTTTGGCTGCGCGCCAATCCCAGTACAACAGCTCATCCCACCGGAAGTCCGTCATCGGTGCCTCGTTACGGCCTGGGTATTCCGCGCCAGCGGCATTGAGGATCTGAAACTGATACCCCCCGAGCCGCACCATCGCTTCTCCGGTACCACTGGCGGCCGCCTTCTCAAGCCAGCGCAGCGTGCGTTGGGTAGCCGGGCCGGGATCGGCCAACGCCCCGTCACCGGGCTCGTGGAATTCGCCCATCATCATCTGTGCTTGCACCACGCCCTGCTCGGCGTAGCGCCGCGCGATGCGCTCGGCTTCATCGCGCGATACAGACGTCGACACCCGATCCGGCAAGGTCTTCCGCCACCGCCATGTCCAAACCGCGCCGAGCTCTCGCCGGTTGGCCAGCGGTAGCTCGCATATATCGACATGATCGGCCTCGAGGGCCTCTTCTGGTAGGAAATCCGCCGGGCGCCAGCGCTGGCGGTTGGGCGCCGGCCCGAAGCGCGCGTAACCCAAGGGACTGTCGACGACCGCGTCGTCTCGAATGGGCCCCTGCTGGCGCTTCCACTCCTCCCACGTCATTGGCTCCATAGACGGGAAGCTCGGGACCTCGCGCTGGGGCGGGTTGTCGCCCTCCGAGTCGCTCGATGCATCCTCGCCGCAGCCAGTCATCATCGCCGCGCCCAGCAGCACCAGCCCGATACGGTTCCTTGCGATCATGATTTTCCCTGTCAGATTACTCGCAAAACGTATCCGTTGGATTATAGGCGAAACCGTTGTCTGGGGTGAATCCCGTTGTTAGCCTTCGCGCAACGTGCATCGTTAGCGGCACTGGAACGCACGCTCCGGGCTGACATGGCGCAACCATGGCACCCGGGACCAACGTAAGGAGGCGACAAAATGAGTGAAGTTGAGGACCCTCTGGAGGTCGAGATCGACCATTGGGTCGAAATGACCTGCGATATCGTCTCACACATGGAGACCCCTTCCCACGACGAGGACGCCCTGGTTGCGGCCACCGCAAGCGCCCTCCATTTAGCCGGTCAGGCCGCTAGCATATTAATACCGCGTGTCGCACCGGCCCTCGCGCTACCGATCCTCATACTGGACCAAGCCAGCCAACATTTCGAGGACAAGCACCAACAGACGCTCGCCGCCAAAACACGGGAACTCAAGGATATCGAGCAAGAGATCAAGGACAAATTGGTGACCTCCATTCGGAGCGCGACAAGGTCCTTCTACGCCGGGCGCGAATACTGGCGAATCGTCGAGGCGCTCGAAGCGCATCTAACCAGTCAAGGTGTCGATCCAAGTAAACGAAAGTCGCGAGATTTAGTCGAATACGCAGTTGACGAAGCGAAGGTCAACGGCCAAAAGATTATTCCCAGCAATAAGCACAAGCTTCGCGAGGATGTCAGGCACCGCTACCTGGAGATCTTTCGAACGGTGCGCGAGCTGCATCGCGCTGTTAGCGACGACCTCCCGCCCTACGGCGTCTTCGCTAAAGAGCCCTACATCCGCGACGGGAGCGAGCTCTCGGAGCAGGCCCGAAAGTATCTCGGGCGATCGGTAGAGCTGTGTCGCAACCCGGCAGCCAACCACAAAAATGCATCACCCCATGTACGTAAGGGCGTTTGCGGCGATAAGGGCTCCGATGCCGTCTTCGAGGCCTATTATATCGAGGATGCCCAGGACGTGGCCGCGCTTGTCAGTAGGGCCTGGCCCATGGCGGTAAAGATCAAGGCCTCGACGGCTGGCCACGGACCAAACATCGTTCCCAACACCCGCCGTTTCCACGGCCAGCATGTGGAGCTGGTGGCAGCAGAACGCGACAAGCTAAACGACACCAACCGTAAGAGCGCGCTGGCACTCGGTCGCAGCAACACAGATACGGTTATCGATGCCAACAAACGCCAAATCGACCGTAAAATGGAGTCGGTGGCACAATAACTGTTCAGCAGAATGGCGGTTACACGCCGTAGGCGAGACGGGCGCGTGACAGGCGCCCGCTTGCAGCCATTCGTAAGAAGCCAGCTGGTCGGGCGACCATCGCCCTGCATCGCTCACTGGGCAAGCCTCGCTACAGCCATTAAGCGGGCTCGTGGCGCTCAGCCGCCTGGCAAGAGCGCCGGCATCTGCTTGCTCAACTGCATGCGCTCCTTAATGCGCTTGCCGGTGAACGCGAAGCCGGCCAGGTTGCCCTCGGTATCGTAGAACTCGGCGCGCAGGTCTGGCGTAACGCCGTCGATGTGCCACTCACCCTCGGCGTCCGCATCTGGCGGCCAGGCGACCACCTGGCAGCAGCTGGTCTTCACCGTAACGGGCATGACTGGGTAATTGACGGCCTTGGGCTCGCCGGCCAGCGTCGGCCCCAGGGCCTTGGCGGCGTTGGTCAGAGGCATGACGTAGGGCAGCACGTAGCCGCAGACCTCGGCGCAGTCACCTAGGGCGTAGATCGACGGATCGGACGTAGCCAGCTGCTCATCCACCGTAATGCCCTGCCCCGTCGTGAGGCCGGCCTCGGCCGCTAGGGTAGTGCGCGGGCGGAGCCCGATGGCACTCAGTACCAGATCCGCTTGAATCACGGCGCCGTCCGACAAGGTAGCGGCCACGCCCTCGCCGTCACGATCAACGCGCTCCACGGTACGACCCGTGTGGAAGCGCACCCCAAGCCCCTCCAGGGCGTCGTAAAGTGCTTGGCCGGACGCTTCCGGTAGCAGCTTGGGCAACGGCAGCGATTCCGGGAAGACCATCTCGATGCTGTAACCGGCGTCGGCGAGGTCGTTGGCGAACTCGCAGCCTATCAGCCCGCCGCCCATAATCAGGATGCGCGAGGCCCCGTCGGCGGCCTGGCGAAAGACCTCGTACTCGTCCAGGTCGTTGATCTGGTAGACCCGGTCGAGGCCGTCGCCGGCCAACGGCGGCTCGATCGGGTCCGCCCCGGTCGCAACGACGAGACGCTCGTAGTCCAATTGTTCGCCGTCGGCCAAGACCACGCGCTTGGCTTCGCGGTCGATGCGGGTCACCGCGCTATGAGACCGCACCTGCGCGGCGAGCTCCGCGACCAAGTCTTGCGGGCTCGATTGAACCAGATCCGCTAGTGTATCGCCCTTGCGGTAGCCATTGGATAGGCGGGGCTTGTAGTAGGCCCGTCCCGAATCGGACGTCACCAGGGTTATCGGGGTCTCGGTGTCGTGCTTTCGGAACTCACGCGCGGTGTTATAGCCGGCCAGGCCGGTACCGATGATGACAATGCCCAAGAGGGACCTCCGTGGTGGGCTCAGTGGTTCGCGGCTTCTTCGTCCAGCGGGTTGGGAAGATCGCCAGCGATGCGTCGGCGCGAGCGCCGCAGGCCATCGTCGGTGTGCAGCCACTCCCGCATGTAGCCGGCGATTTTAACCGCTAGATAATCGGCACGCTCGGCAACCGGGCCCTGCCAACCAGCCGCCAGGGTCGTGCGATAGAGATGGAGCCAGCGTTCGAAATGGGCCGAGCCCAGGTAATGCAGCCCATGCAGCGCCTCATGATGAGCCATCATGTTCCGACGATAGCCCAATTCCCGGAACAGCATCTTGCGCCAGTACGACTTAATCACGCCCAGGTGCTGTTCGACGTCAATGGCTGCCACCTCCAGGAACAAGGGCGCCAGCAGGGGATCGGCGAAGACCCGCTCGTAGAAGGCATCGATAAAGGCGTCCAGCTGCCCCTCGTCGTCAAGATCAGGCTTATCTGAGCTCATCCGATCCGTCCGCACGTCGCTACGCCTGTGGTGTCTAATCTGCCTGTCAGGGGCACTCGGTGACTACCCCGCCCGGATGACCCCGAGCCTGGCAGCAAGCGATATCGCGACCGCTCCCCACGGCCGCAGACGCGACCCCTCATACCGAATATTTTGCACTGCAAAAAAGCCCGGCTACAATTTCGAAGAACGATTTATTCCGCTCCTCGACGGAGCACGGAGGTCGATAATGGATGAACGGGCACAGCGACTCGACAACGCATTCTTCGGGCCATGGCGGGCGTTGATGGCGGCCTTTGGTCAGCACGTCCAGGGCCTGGCATTGATCCAGATGCAGGCAGGCAGCGCCTATACCAGCATCGGTTGGCGTCAGTTTAGCGCGCTGACCGCCCCCTTCATCGACGGCTCGCGTATGACCGACCCTATCCACGAGCAGGCCGCGGCAGGTCAGGCATGGCGGTACCAACTCAACCACGACATCCAGCGCGTTCTCGCGGCGCACGGCGATCTGCTTAGCACCGCCGGTGCCCTTGCCAGTGACAGCCTGGTCGCCATCCCCTCGGTGGCCGCTGAGACCGCGAGGCGGTCGAGAGGCTAGCCGCCCCGGCGTAGCCCAGCGCGCCGCCATGGTCTACCCCGCCGTTACGTCGTCGCGCGCATCGCGGCCCATCAGCCGCCGATGTAGGACATCTCCACCTTGGGCATGGGCAGTGTGTACTCATCGCGCTGCTCCGAGTAGCGATCACTGCGACGCGGCCATATCCCCCGCAGGCGCTCCTCGATGGTGGCGTCGTCGCCGCCCTCCCGCAGCAGCCCGCGCAGCTGGCGCCCCAGGGTATCTACCGGGGCGGGTGCCGCATCGGTGTTAGCCGCCATCATGGCCTCGCCGTTTTCGATTCCTGTCGCACAAACGTTAGCAGCTCGCTGAGGGATGCACCCACTCACCGCCGGCGTTAGGCGCCGCCAGCGGTGTGCCATCCTGATAGCGGTCGCGCCGTCGGCGAGGTGATCCTGCTTCCAGGTCAGTGCACGCTCATCGAGGACGTCGATGACGAACTGCGACGCCTCATAGGCCGGCGCTCGATGGGCCGCGCGGACGACCACGGCGACGCTGGATTCGCCAACCGTCAGCCACACCAGCCGGGGGACGGCGCGACAGCGGGCGACACCGAAGTCACGGCAAGCCTCGGCCTCCAGCTCGGCGAGCACGCGTTCGGCTAGCGACCCGTAGGCGGTGGTAGCCATCCATGGCCGTATTATCGTGGCCGGGGCCATCGACGCGGGCTGTGACCGATTCGGCCAGGACCCGACCCGCGGCCTCGCAAGTGGCTCAACGCGCCGCCTCCGGGGGCGCTGGCGCACGGGCCAGCAGCCCCTGGATGACATCCTCCAAGGCTGATGGCGTGGTCTGAGCTAGCGTTGCGTGCGCTAGGCCGCTGGCTCCTACCGTGATGCTCGCCTAGGTACGCTAACGCTCGTGGCCCCCACAACCCAGCGGGGCAATGGCGGTGTTAACGTCGACGGAGGCGCTTGCGTTCAATCTCACCCATCGGGATGCCGACGGCGAGGCGCGGATGGTCGAGGTCGGCGCCAAAGCCGTCAGCGAACGGCGCGCCCTCGCCGAGGGCCGCATCCATCTCAATGCGGCGGCCTTCTGGGCCGTGGAGGCTGGCGAACTCAAGAAGGGGGACGCCCTCGCCACCGCCCGCATCGCGGGCATCATGGCTAGTAAAAGCCGAAATAAAAAAGGCGCCCGGCGACAAGGGGGGAATCGCGCGGGCGCCAGCCTTAAGGTACAACCTGGCTACGCAAGGCCCAGGGTCGCCCCTGTCAGCCTTCTAGCCAGCCTGGGTACTGCATAAGCCATGCCATATCGCCACTGCCCCGCACTATGCCTGCTCAACGGCACCAGATCCTGCCAGCGCATCATCGGCGCGCACCACCACAGGGCGCGGCGTGCTGTCGCGCCACCATCAATCAGCCGACGCCCACCTTGGTCGGTGGCGCAGCCAATAGCGCATCGGCCACCGGTAAGGCATCGACACAACCACCAACCATGATCAACGCGGGATTGTCACCCGGGGCCGCGGCTACTGCCGTATCCAGGCGGCCGCGATGAATCGCCTGGTCGCTGCGGGTGCCGGTGTGAATAACGGCGACGGGGCGCGCGCCGGGGACGCCATGCTCAAGCAGGCGCTGGCGCAGCTCGTCGAAACGCTTGAGCCCCATGTAGAAGACCAGCGTTTCTAGTTGGTGCACCAGCGCACCGAAAAAGGCCGAAAAGCGGCCCAAGCGCACCCGGATACGGATCGCGGCGTCGGGATAGCCCCCTGCCGGGCGCCGCGCCACGGGCTGGCACGAGTTGTGCTGAATCGCAAGTAAAGCGCTAGGGGCCAGGAAGCGCGGTATGGCTGTGCGTGTCCTAATGGTTGATGCCAAGGCCGAGCGACCTCAGCGGCTCGAGGCGGCCTATCAGCGCCTGTACAAGTCAGCGCCTGCGCAAGATGGTCATGGATCGGCGCTTGGCACTGGTCGATATTGCCCGTGAGCTCATTAGCACCCAACAGCAGCGAGGAGGCGCATCATGGCATCCGTTAGCCGACGCCGCGGTCAGGCCGCTTCCGGGACGGTCCCGGAGACGAACCGGCTCAAGCTGGGCTACATCCCGCTAGCTGACGCCGCGCCCCTGGTGGTCGCCCTAGAGCGGGGTTACTTCCGGGCCGAGGGGCTCGCAGTGACGCTCTCCGCCGAGCCGTCGTGGGCCAATATCCGCGATAAGATCCAGCTCGGCGCCCTGGATGCCGCGCACATGCTCGCGCCCATGCCCATGGCCGCCACCTTGGGCATCGATGGGCGCACCACGCCGATGCTGACCGCGCTCACGCTGAACCTAAACGGCAATGCCATTACCGTCTCCAACAGCCTAAACCAACGCATGCATGAGCTCGCCCCAGAAGCCATGGCCGCACAGCCGACCTCCGCGCAGGCCCTCGCGGCTGTGATCGCCGAGCGCCAGCGCCGCGGCGAGCCGCCGCTCCGGCTGGCCACGGTCTATCCGCTGGCTACCCATAATTACCAGCTGCGCTACTGGCTGGGCTCAGCGGGTATCGATCCCGATAGCGACGTCGAGCTCCGTGTCGTCCCGCCGCCGCTGGTCGCCACCCACCTGGAGGCCGGCTGGATTGACGGCTACTGCGTCGGCGAGCCCTGGAACAGCGTCGCGGTGGACAGCGGCCTGGGCCATACCCTGGTTACCAGCTACGAACTCTGGAACAACGGCCAGGAAAAGGTGCTCGGCGTCACCGCCGACTGGGCCCAGCAGTTCCCCAACACCCACCGGGCGCTGCTGCGCGCGGTACTCCGGGCCTGCCGCTGGCTGGACCAGCGCAGCCACCGCAGCGAGGCCGCCGAGCTCCTCGCCGACGGTGGCTACATCGAGGCAAGCGCGTCGACATTGGCCCGCGGCCTAACGGGGGCGTTCGAGTACAGCCCGTCCAGGCGGCGCGGTGACATCGAGGACATGCTCGTCTTCCATCGCTACGCCGCCAACTTCCCGTGGCGCTCGCACGGCCTTTGGTACGCCACCCAGATGGCGCGTTGGGGCCATCTGCCCGAGGGCACCGACCTCAACGCGCTGGTCCACCAATGCGTACGCCCCGACCTGTTCCGTCAGGCCGCTGGCGACCTCGGCCTCGCCTGCCCGGAGGAAGACATGAAGACCGAAGGCGTCCACGGGCGCGACTGGCTGCTGGAGACCGACGGCGCGGTGATCCCGATGGGCCGTGATCAGTTCTTCGACGGCGTGCGCTTCGATCCATGGGATATCGGCGGCTACCTTAGCGGCCTGCCGGTCAGCGGCACGAGCGCCGCGACGGGGTGAGTCGCATCAGCCAAGACGCCTAGGGAGGCGCTGAACCGTTCATGTGGCCATCGGCGCGCCACCCTGAGCCGGCGTGCGCGCTCAGCAACCAGGGACCCGCGCGAATGGTTCAGCCTCTCCCTAGACGGCTGCGGGCTGGTCTAGCTCGCGGTATGCTAGCCGTACTCCGAAGCAGTCGGCCCCGCCTCCATGGCGCAAAGCGAGCAGATCGTCGCCGCCACCAAGCGGGCCTTGCGCCGCCAAGGCCTAACCTACGCGGACGTCGCCCACAGCCTAGGGCTAAGCGAGGCGAGCGTTAAACGCTTGTTCGCCCGCGGCGGATTCTCGCTGGAGCGCCTGGAGGCCATTGCCGATCTGCTGGGCTGCGAGCTCTCCGAGCTCATGAAGGCGGCCGACACCGATGCCGGACTGCCGGACCGGCTCAGTCACGACCAAGAGGCCTATCTCGTCGAGCGGCCAAAGCTGTTCTTGACCTTCTATCTCCTGCTCAACGGCTACGACCTGCCACGCATCACCCGGGAATACCGCATCGACCACCCCGAAGGCATCCTCTTACTGCGCGAGCTGGAACGCCTGGACCTGATCGAGCACCAACCCGGGGATGAGGTCCGGCTGCGGGTCGCCCGAGAGTTATCGTGGCGCCGTGACGGCCCCATACGCCGGTTCATCGATGATCGAGTCTTGCGCGAATTCCTGGGTGCTGAATTCAACGGCAACCACGATGCCTTCCACTTCCGCTCCGGCCTGGTATCCGCCGCCGCGCTAGGGCAGCTCCAGGCACACATCGACCGCGTCGTTCGCCGCTTCAACGAGCAATTACGCCACGATGCCAGCACCGCACTGGACGAACGCCAAGGCTGCAGCCTGCTCATCGCGCTCCGCCCCTGGCGCTTCTCGCTGTTCGAGGACTACCGCCGCGATTCAGAGTCCTCATAGAATCAACCATGGCCGTCTACGACCTAATGATCGAGCCCGCGAGCAGTAGCGCCTGACGAGCCACTCAGTAGCATTGAGCAATACGAGCAACCAAACTCGTTGGCGGCCGGCGATAATAGCAATACCTTAGCGCCGCAATTTGCGAACACGGAAGGACGGAACCATGGGTCAGCTGCTACGAGTAAAGGGCTTTATCGCGTTTAGTTGCGTTGTTTTCCTCAACGCCTTCGTCGATCTCGGCCACAAGATCACGATCCAGAACACGCTGTTCAAGAACTTCGATGGCACCACCCAGATCGTGCTTACCGCCCTGGTCAACGCGCTGATCCTGCTGCCGTTCGTGCTGGTGTTCACGCCGGCCGGGCATATAAGCGACCGCTTCGCCAAGCCTCGGGTCATGCGCGCCAGCGCCGCCGTCGCGCTGGGTATTACGCTCGGCATCACGGGGTGCTACTACCTGGGCTGGTTCTGGCCGGCCTTCGGCCTAACGTTCCTCCTGGCGCTGCAGAGCGCCATCTATTCGCCGGCCAAGTTCGGCGCCATTCGCGAGCTCGTTGGCGAGCGCCTGCTGGCACCGGCCAACGGCGTGGTCCAGGCGGTAACCACAGTAGCGATCCTGGGGAGCACCTTCGCCTTCGCCGCCGTCTTCGAGGCCCTGTTCGTGCCCACCGCTGGCCAAACACCCGCCACGACCCTAACCAGCATCGCGCCCCTCGGCTGGATCCTGGTGGGCGCCACGGCCCTTGAGTTCACGCTCACCGTCGCCATCCCGGACCAACCGGCCGGCGATCCCGCGCTGCGATTCGACTGGCGCCACTATCGGCGCGGGCGCTACCTACGCGACAACCTCCTCGCCGCCCGCGAGCATCGCGTCGTGTGGCTCGCCATCGTCGGCCTCGCCACCTTCTGGTCCCTGTCTCAAGCCCTAGTGGCGGTCTTCCCCGCCTACGCCAAGGCGGAACTCGGCGTCACCAATACGGTGGTCGTCCAGGGCACCATCGCCGGGGCCGGCATCGGCATCATCCTAGGCTCGCTGTTGGCCGGCCATTGGTCCCGGCGGCATATCGAGACGGGCCTCATCCCCGTGGGCGGGGTGGGCATCGCTGCCTGCCTCCTCCTCCTACCCGCGCTCGACTCGGTTACCGCCCAGTTCCTGAACTTCACCGCGCTTGGCGCCTTCGGCGGCTTACTGGTGGTACCGCTGAACGCGCTGGTGCAACACGAGCCTGATCCGGACAACCTCGGCCGTATCCTCGCCGCGAGTAACTTCCTCCAGCACCTCGCCATGCTGGCCTTCCTCGGAGCCACCGCGCTGGCCGCGGCCATCGCGCTCTCCGCCCAGGCCCTTCTGGCAACGCTCGCCGTCGCGGCACTGGCAGCCGGCTTCTACGCCATCGCCAAGCTGCCCTACTCCCTGGCGCGCTTCGCACTGACGCGCGTTCTATCGCTGCGCTATCGGATAACCAGCCGCGGCGTGACGAATCTGCCGGCCGACCAGGGTGTGCTCCTGCTCGGCAACCACATCAGCTGGCTCGACTTCGCCATGCTCCAGATCGCCGTCCCGCGTCAGCTGCGCTTCGTCATGGATCGCAACCTCTACGAGCGCTGGTACTTGCGTTGGCTCCTCGACGCCGTTGGTGCCATCCCGGTCGAGGGCGGCAATAGCAACGAGGCCCTGGACCGCGTCGCTGAATGCCTGGACCGCGGCGAGGTCGTCTGCCTCTTCCCCGAGGGTGGCATCAGTCAAACGGCCCAAATGGCCCCGTTCAAGCGCGGCTTTGAGCATGCAGCCGCGCGCGCCAGCGGCGGCGTCATCGTGCCCTTCTACATCCACGGCCTCTGGGGCAGCCGCTTCTCGCGGGCGGCGCGAGGGCTACAGCAACGCCGACGCGGCGGCCTCATCCGTGACGTCACGGTGATCATCAGCCACCCCCTACCCAAGGCCAGTAGTGCCGAGACGGTACGCCAGACCGTCACCGAGCTCGCCGTCGATGCCTGGCAAGCGCAGCGCTACGAGACCCTTCCCAAGGCATGGCTCAAGACCGCGCGCCGCCGCCTGAGATCACCCGCGGTGGCAGATAGCACCGGCGACTGGATCAGCCACCGGCGCCTAGTCACCGGCACCTTGGGGTTGGCCGCCTACATCAATCGCCACACCGAGGGCGGGCGCATCGGCATCCTCCTACCGCCCGGTACCCCCGGGCTGATGGCCAACCTGGCAGGCATGCTGACGGGCCGTACGGTGGTCAATCTCAACTACACCGCCGAGCCGGCGGCGGTCACCGCGGCCATCGAGAAGGCCGGTATTCAGGACGTGATCACCGCCGCTAAATTCACGGCCCGCCTCGAGGGACGCGGCTTCGACGCCGCCGGCCTGCTGACCGGCGTTCGCCGCCACGACATGGAGTCGTTCCGAGACTGGTTCACCCGCAGCAAGCGACTGGCGAGCCTCGCCCTGGCGCACCTACTGCCCGCCGCCGCCATCAACCGCCTATTCGGCGGGGCACGCGACCCGCAGGCCAGCGCCGCCGTGCTGTTCTCCAGCGGCAGCGAGGGCACCCCCAAGGGCATCGAGCTCAGCCACGCCAATATCCTGGCCAACGCTCGCCAGACCACGGACACCATCAACCCCCAGCAGGGCGATATCGTGCTGGGCAATCTGCCCCTGTTCCACGCCTTCGGCTTGACGGTGACGACGCTTCTGCCGGCCATCGAGGGCGTGCCGGTGGCCTGTCACCCGGACGCCACGGACGCCCTCGGCAGCGCCCGGGTCATCGCCCAGCACGGGGTTACCGTGATGTGCTCGACGTCGAGCTTCCTGCGGTTGTTCGTCCGCAATACGCGCATCCACCCCGCCATGCTGGCGTCACTCCGCTACGTGGTCACCGGCGCCGAACGCCTGGACCCGACGGTGCGCGACCAGTTCGAGCAGCGCTTCCTCAAGCGGGTCCACGAGGGCTACGGCACGACCGAAACCGCGCCCGTGGCCGCCGCCAACGTCCCGGATCACCTCAACACCCGCCACCGCAGCATCCAGCCCGGCCATCGCCCGGGTACTGTAGGCCGGCCCGTCCCCGGCACCGCCTGCCGCATCGTCGATCCAGAGACCAACCACCGCTGCGATGTGGGTGAAGACGGCCTCGTGCTCATCGCCGGCCCCCAGATGATGACCGGCTACCTCGGCGATCCGGAGCGCACCGCCGAGGCCATTACCGAGCTGGACGGCCACCGCTGGTATCGAACGGGTGATAGGGGGCGCATGGACGCGGACGGTTTCATTACCATCGTGGACCGCTATGCGCGCTTCGCGAAGATCGGCGGCGAGATGATCAGTCTCACCCGTGTGGAGGACGCCATACGGGAGGCCGTCGGCGACCACGAGAGCCAGCTGGTGGCCGTCAACCTGCCCGACCCGAAAAAGGGCGAGCGCATCGTCGTCCTCGTGGTCGAGGCCAGCGAGCCGGGGACCCTCGAGCAGAGGCTATACCACAGCGACCTGCCACCCCTCCTTACCCCGGCCGCGATCTACCCGGTAGCCCAATTACCGATCCTTGGCACGGGCAAGCTGGACGTTAAAGGCGCCAAGGCCCGGGCTGCCGAGCTCGAGGCCGCAACGGCCTGAGCGCCCCCACGGGCCGGGCGCCATGGGTGCTCCGGGCCGACGCGGTAGCCGGTTAATGGG
>CAJXKP010000050.1 GCA_913055565.1 uncultured Ectothiorhodospiraceae bacterium | reverse complement strand
CCCGGCGCTGAGCCGCCATTATTGTCGTCAAAGGTCAGGCCCGATCCGAACTCGTTGAAGGCGCGAGTGGTTTCTCCCCCCGATACGAGATCGACGGTGAAGCCAGTCGTCCAGTCACCATTGGGATTGACCTGCACCGCTTCATTACGCCGCAGCGCCTCACTTCGCGCCGCCCGAATACCGGACAGAACCTCGTTCGCCTGGCTCGACACGTTCTGACTCGTTATCAACCGCCCAAACGTCGGAATGGCGATCGTCACCAGGATGACGACGATGACGACGGTGATCAGTAGCTCGATTAGCGTGAAACCCGATACTTTTCTCATAGCCCTAGTAATAGCGCGCGCGCCGACTGCCGACTACCCACGGGCCGACGAGTCGTAGCTCTTGCCCGATAGGCGGTCCAGCAATCCAAGACATGCCTCGCCAAGGGCCTTGAGGCCAGCAAAGCAGGTCGGGGACGGACGTGTGTACGTGGGAACCCTCTAAAAAGCACTCCAGGCCGAGCGGGGATGGCGGTGCCGACAGAGAGTTGTTTCAGCTAACGGCGCGCCTAAGGGCACGTTAGTCAGGTTTAGGCAGGGTTGGCGAATCTATCCAGTCGGCGGCCTCATTTAACGCCGAAAGCATCGGCCACGGCGGCCCGCGATGCCTGGGCGAGCTCGTTGCGTCGCCGGCCCTCAACAGCGATCCGGGTGGCGGGTTCGGCGCGGGCGACGAGTCCCGAAACACCGGCAACCTCCCAGACGTTGCGCGCGAGGCTCTGATCAGCACCAAAAGGCACCACCGGGCAGTGATGCCCGTCGCGATGGGTATAGGCAATAGCTACCGGTTGCACCGGCGTACCGGCATCGATAGCGGCCTGGAATAAGCGCGGACGAAAGGCACGCAGCGACTGGCCATCGCCAGTGGTCCCCTCGGGGAAGAAAACCACGTAACCGCCCCTGCCCAGCGATTCCGTCATACGCTCGGTGGCATCGCGGGCAGCCGTCGGGCCGCCGCGGTGTAGGAACAGTGTCCCCAGACCGCTCGCGACGCCCCCAATGATGGGCCATCGCGCCACCTCCGATTTGCTCAGGAAGGCCACCGGCCAATGGGCCGCCAACACGACGATATCCAGCCACGAGATGTGGTTGGCCGCGATAAGGGCGGGGGGAGCGCCCAATGGCCGTCGACCAACCACCAGCCGAATGCCGAAGACGCGACAAAAGAGCCGACACCAGCCCCGCTGGGCTTGGCGCGCCGTGCCACGCAGGGGATCGCGTCCGCGCCAGTGATCCCAGGCAACCGCCAGGCGAATCACGACCCCCCCGATCAACACGGCACAAGCAGCGAACAGAAACCGCGCCAACCGACGCACTAGACAGGCCCTCGCACGCTAAACGGCGAAAGCCTAACAGGGCCGCGACCAAGCTTCGACGCCGGCTTGGGCCTTACCCCGCCTTCTCCTGCAGCTGCGCGATGACACTCTCGATCGCTCGATCGAATAGCGCCTCGTCGTCTACCGGCGCTGCTTGCCCAGCCGCAACTTGCGCGGCGAGCTCACCAAGACCGTACTGGACCGCCTGCTCACCACGCTGATTGGTGAATATATAGCGCTGCCCCTCGTCGGCACGGGACTGGAGGCGAACGCGGCTGCGAGCGCCCTCACCGTCCAGAAACTCGAACCAGCTGCCGACCGGCACCGCCTTGAGCTCGCGCACCACCTCCGCATCCCAGCCACTGTCGCCCTCGCCGTTCGCTCCGCCGGGATGGGCTTCACCGGTACCGCCGAAATCGGCCGTTACGACGTTGGCCTCACTGGTCTCGCCTGTAGCTGCCTTGCCATCTTCGTCGTCCCGGAACGGGGATCCGATCAGGCGATCTGCCGGATCGCGGCTAGCGCCGGGCCCACGCGCAGTCTCCAGCGGTGCCGAGGGGCGCTGCTCCAGTATCGCGAGATGCGCGTTCTGGAGTTCATGGAACAGGCTCGTCATCGCCGCTGGGTTGTACATAATGCTGTTGAGCCCGTCGCGCAGCTCTCGCAGCAGATCCGGTAGATCATCAAGCATCCGCTGGCGCTCCACGGGATCGCTCTTGGGCCGCACACTCCAGACCAGGCGATCCATGACGGAGACGCTGCGCCGCCACGGCGGGGTTCCGACGCCCTGCTTCACGGCGGTAATGAATAGCACCTTAAACCAGGCATCCCGCAGGAGCCGGCCGAGCACATCGGATGCGTCGGGCTCGTTAGCAAGACGCTCCTCGATAGCGTCCGCCACCCGCCGACGGGCCCCTTCCACGCTGGCGCGTCGGTCTGCCGTTGCGGCGTCGCCCGGCTGCAGTTCGGCCTGCCAGGCCTCAAAATCACTACGTGCCGTCTCGAAAACCTGCGGGTCATAACTGAACTGCTCGACGACCTGCGCGACCGCTGCTTGGATATTGCGGTAGACGGGGTCCTCGTCGGGCTCGTCCACGGGTTGCCACGCCAGTGCCGCCCGGGCCAGCGCGTTAAACAGCCGCCGCGCGGAATGGCCAGAATCCGCAAGGAAAGAGCCGTCCATGAGGGCGACCTTGAGGACCGGGATTTGCAGGCGCGCGAACAGCCCCTTGATGACACCGGGTAAGCGCTCATCCTCGAGGATGACCTCAAAGAGCATGCTGACGATATCGATGGTCTGATCCGCTGATCGATCGATGCGATCGGCTCCCGTGTGGCGGGCCACCCCACGGCCGACGAGCATCTTGAGCTGATTCGGGTCCATCAGGCCGGACTGGCGTTGCGCCGCGCTGCGCTGCAAGGCGGACAACACCCCGGCAACGACCCGGCCATCAGCCGGCTCGCCCGCATCATCACCACCACCTACGCTATGCCCCGTCGTCGCCGCGTCACTCGTCGCCGGTGCCGAATCCTCCCGCTGCGCGGCCGCGATCAGGCGATGGAGGAGCCCCACCACCTCTTCCTCCCGCGGCAGCTGTTCTAAGGGCTCACGCGCGGCCTCCGGTGACGCGTGAGCGGGCGCCTCATCCGCAGCGGTTTCGTCCCTCGCCTCGTCCGGCTGGGAGTCAAGCTCGGAGCTCAGCCCAGCAGCCGCCAGTTCTTGGTTGAGGCGCTCGTAGGCACTCGCCAGGGTTTCGAGGAGTTGTCCCTCGAAGAGCTTATACACAATGATGCGCGGCTGGATCGCAATGCCAGCACGTGCTAGGGCATTCGCGGATGCATTAACCGCGATGCTGGGATCGAACGGATTATCGGTCGTACTCGTGGACGCCCCTATCGAGCCGAGACGATCCTCAATAGCCACAAGCATCTCGGAGCAGCGCCCGCGAAGCCGGCTGGCGGTCGTATCCAGCGCCACATCCTCTTCAACCTCGTCGCGATCCATAATGGACCAGCTACTCAAGGGCTCCACCGCCCGCTCGGCGTTGGCGCCGTAGAAGTACTCCCGCAGCACATCGTCGATGCCAGCGCTAAAACGCTCCGCTACCACCTGGCGATGCATGCGTAGCTCTCGCATGGCACTGAAGAAGTGATCCTGACCGGAATCACTCTCCTCGCGCTCGGCGCGCTGGAAAAGGGCGTCGTCCGCCGTCTCAAGCGTCGCCCGCAAACATGGATCTAGGGCGTCTCGCCACTGCCGACGCAAGCGCTCGAACAGCTCTTCAGTAGCGCCCTTCTTGGCACTGCTTTCACTAGTCTGCGGCGGGACGTCTTGCTCAGACACTTGTCCACCCCTTTATCGCGCCTTAGTGGAGGATCCGCTCAGGAAACCGTCTCTGCTGTGACTTAATTCACACTTTTCCGGCCACCACTCACGCATACGTCCAGAGCGAGACCCAGAAAGAGGACAAAGGCTTTAGCGCATCATCGTCTTACGTCGCCTCGTGTGCCACAGTACCGCAGCTTGCGCCGCTAGCCCCGGGCTCCGCGGCGCGTTCCGGATACGAACCACTCGTGGTCAATAGTAAGCGCAATTGCTATGCTCTGGCATCATGCGTCATATCATCAGTCTCTGCTTCTTATTGGCTGGTCTTTGGCTAGCGCTGTCGGGTCATACCAAACCGTTGCTGCTCGGGCTCGGTGTGGTATCGGTGGCGCTGGTGACGTGGCTATCGCATCGCATGGACGTGCTGGGGGCTGAGCACGACCCAGCCCTGTTCTCCTGGCGCTTACCAGTCTATTGGGGATGGCTCGCTTGGCAGATGGTCCTCGCCAACCTTGAAGTAGCAGCCTGCGTCATACGCCCGTCGCGCTTGAGCCCACAGATTGTCGAGGTGGCGGCACCACAGCGGACCGAGATCATACGAGTCACTTACGCCAATTCCATCACCCTAACGCCGGGAACCGTCGCGCTAATACTGGACGGTGACAGATTGACGGTACACGCCCTAACTCAGAATAGTGCGGACGGGTTACGCGAGGGAACGATGGAGCACTGGACCCGCTGGCTGGAGACAGGTCAAGGACGCACGGCGGAGCCATGATGAAGACCGCCCTCCTTATCGCCATCGCGGCGATCCTGGGTACCATGCTTCTGGCACTGATGCGGGCGCTGCGGGGACCGAGCGTGTACGACCGGATCGTTGCCGTTAATGTGTTTAGCACCAAGACGGTCCTGCTGATCGCCTTGATCACCTATTTAACGGGGCACGCGGACCTCATCGATGTCGCCTTGGTGTACGCCTTGGTTAACTTCGTCGCCATCGTTACCGTTCTCAAACTCGTACGCGAGCGCAACCTAGCACCCGCGAAGGACCCTGGGGATCATCGGCCGG
This sequence comes from uncultured Ectothiorhodospiraceae bacterium, assembly GCA_913055565.1. Taxonomy (GTDB): domain Bacteria; phylum Pseudomonadota; class Gammaproteobacteria; order Nitrococcales; family Nitrococcaceae; genus CAJXKP01. The sequence goes on along the minus strand of CAJXKP010000050.1, from coordinate 9,911 downwards.
ATGTTTGAGATCACGCTCAACGCCCTATCAGCGATCCTGTTGGTCACAGGTGGCGTCTTCGCCCTTATCGGCGGCCTGGGCCTTATCCGATTCCCCGACTTCTACACCCGCCTCCACGCCGGTGGTGTTACCGATACATTGAGCCCCCTGCTCATTGTCGCTGGTCTCATCCTCCAGTCCGGGGGGACTATCCTGTCCCTCAAGCTGCTGCTCATCCTGCTGTTCCTGCTATTCACCACGCCCACGGCGTCGCATGCCCTAGCACGGGCAGCCATGGCCGCTGGGCTACGCTTCTGGGGCGGCGAGCGGGCCAGCACTGACAGCGAGGACCGGCGATGATCTATCTCATCGATATCACGCTGCTCGTGTTCTTGATCGTCGTCGCCTACGCTGTCGTCCGCGTCACGGACCTGTTTGAGGCCGCGATGCTATTCGCCATCTACTCCCTGTTATCGGCGGGTCTGTTCGCGATGCTCGATGCCGGTGACGTCGCCCTCACCGAAGCAGCGGTCGGTGCCGGCATCGGCACCATCCTAATGCTGGCCGCATTGGCCCTGACCCATCGCTATGAACGCCCCGCGCCTGGCCGCAACCCCACCGCACTCGCCATTGTGATAGTTACCGGCTTGGGTCTTGGCTACGCATCGCTGGATCTGCCGGAATTCGGCGCCGCCGACAATCCCGTACATACCCACGTCGCGCCGTACTACATCCAGCAGACCTACGATGACACCGGTGTCTCCAACCTGGTCGCCGCGATACTGGCAAGTTACCGCTCCATCGATACGCTGGGCGAGGCGGTGGTCATCCTGACCGCGGGCATTATCGTCTTCGCCCTACTGGCGCCCGGAGCCGGCCGCGGCAAACGCACCTCGACAACACGCAGCGAGGAGGCGGAATGAGCGATCACGCCATCCTCAGGGTTGTCGCCCGCCTGGTTATTCCGTTGTTTATGCTCTTCGGCCTCTACGTGCAGTTCCACGGCGAGTATTCGCCCGGCGGCGGCTTCCAAGCCGGCGTATTGTTTGGCGCCGCGTGGATCCTGTTCGTGCTGATCTACGGCCTGGATACCGGGCTACGCGTTATTCCCGAGGCGCTGATCTATAACCTGGCCTGTCTTGGCGTGCTGTTGTATTGCCTCATCGGGGTGCTTGGCGTGGCCCTGGGCGGCCACTTCCTGAACTTCGATGTCCTCTGGACCACGCCGAAAGCCGCTCAGCAGGCAGGCATCATTCTGGTCGAACTCGGGGTTGGTGTAACCGTGGCCGCCGTGGTGATGCTGTTCTTTACCTGTTTCGTGCGGCGCCGGGCACTCAACAAGACGGGGGCCGATACCGATCAGTGGCGGGAAGACAACCATGACCACGATTCTTAGCCTGTTTAACTACTGGGCCGTCATCGCACTGATGATGGTGGGCTACTACTGCCTTATCGCCCATGGCAACATGATCAAAAAGATCATGGGCCTGGGGATCTTTCAGACATCGGTATTCATTATGTTCATCTCCGCTGGCAAGGTTCTGGGGGGTTCCACGCCCATCCTGCGCGAGGGGGTAACCGAATATTCCAATCCGTTACCGCATGTCCTCATCCTCACCGCCATTGTTGTGGGCATCGCCACAACGGCCGTCGCCCTGGCCCTCGCCGTCCGCATCCAGGAGGCCTTCGGGACCATCGAGGACGACCAACTCAGCGAAGCTGACCCAGAGGACGCTGCCGGGCAATGACCATCGCTGAGATCATGCCGTTCAGCGTGCTGCTGCCGCTGATCGGGGCCCCCGTTTGCGCCATGCTGCCGGGTCGGCGCCTGCCCTGGCTGCTGTGCCTGATCGTGGTACCGGGCTCGCTGGTAATCGCCGGTATGACCCTGGACGCCGCCCTGGATGCACCGCTGCAGTACGCGTTTGGCAACTGGCCCCCGCCCATCGGTATCGCCTACCGCGTCGATGCCGCCAACGCCTTCGTCGCCGTCCTGCTCGCCGGCATCGCGACGGCCCTGCTGCCATGGGCCCGCCGCAGCGTAAATGATGACGTCCCGGACCGGCAGGGTCCGTTCTATGCCCTGTTCCTGCTGGCCCTTGCCGGGTTGATGGGTATCACCATGACGGGCGACGTCTTCAACGTCTTCGTATTCCTGGAGATCTCGTCGCTAGCCAGTTACGGGCTCATCGCCTACGGCCGCGATCGCCGGGCCCTGTTGGCGGCCTTCCGATACCTGATCATGGGCACTGTCGGGGCGACATTCCTGCTCATTGGTATCGGCTTCCTCTATATCATGACCGGCACCCTGAATATGGTCGACCTCGCCGAGCGCCTGCCGGCGGTCGCCGATACCCGGACGATCGACGTCGCCCTGGCATTCATCATCGTTGGACTGGCCCTTAAGCTCGCTCTGGTCCCGCTCCATTTGTGGCTACCGGCCGCCTACACCTACGCGCCGTCCTTCGTGAGCGCCTTCCTGGCTGCCACCGCGACCAAGGTGGCGCTCTACGTCATGCTCCGGTTCATCTATACGGTCTTCCAACCCGATCTGGCCTTCGTCATCTTGCCACTGGCGCCGATCCTGCTCGCACTGGCCCTGGCGGCTATGCTGTCCGGCTCCTGGAAGGCCCTGTTCCAGGAAGACGCCAAACGCGTGCTGGCCTACTCCTCGATCGCCCAAATCGGCTACATGGTGCTGGGCGTGGGACTAGTGACCGCCGCCGGCCTGACAGCCAGCCTCCTGCACATGTTCAACCACGGCCTTATTAAGGCGGCGTTGTTCATGGGCCTCGGCACCGTGGCCTATCAAGCCGGCAGCGTGCGCATAAGCCGTATGCGGGGACTCGGCCGAGAGATGCCATGGACCTTTACCGCCCTGGCGCTGGCTGGGCTTAGCCTCGTCGGCCTGCCGCCTACCGCTGGCTTTATTAGCAAGTGGTATCTCATCAATGCCGCCCTCGACGCCGGCCAGCCTTGGCTGGTGGCGGCCGTCCTCATCGCCTCGCTCATGGCCGTGGTGTACGTTGGTCGCGTCCTGGAGGCGGCGTTCATGCAGCCACGGCCGACCGACGCCAAAGCGGTCCATGAGGCACCGCTCGCGCTGTTGCTGCCGCTGTGGCTTATGGTCGGTGCCAACTTCTATTTCGGCCTCGATACACGTCTGACCGTCGGCGCCGCTGAGGCCGGGGCACGCGCGCTAATGGCCGGCTCCGGGGGCTAACCGCCATGGATATCCTACCCCCCATCCCCCTCGCCGCCGTTGTCGTTTGGCCGTTCCTGGGTGCCATCGCGATCGGTTTGGCCGCCGGTCGGCCGAAGCTCCGTGACACCCTGTGCTGGTTCGTACCGTTGCCCTTCTTCGTGGGTGTACTCGCCCAAATCGGGCCGGTAGTCGACGACCAAACCACACGCCAGGTCCTATTCAACCTGGTACCCGGCCCGGACATCGCCTTTTCGCTCAGGCCGCTGGGCCTGCTCTTCGCCCTCCTGGCATCGAGCCTGTGGCTGGTGGCCACGCCCTACGCCCTGGGCTATATGAAAAAGGGCGGCTACGCGAGCCTTGGGCGCTTCATGGCGTGCTATACCATCGCACTGGGGGCCGCGGCCGGCATCGCCTTCGCGGATGACCTGCTTACCCTGTACATCTTCTACGAGATCCTATCGGTGTCCACCTACCCGCTAGTAGCCCACACCGGCACCGATAAGGCACGCGGCGGCGCGCGAACGTATCTAGCGGTCCTTCTGGCCACTAGTGTTGGGCTGCTGCTGCCGGCCATCATCACCACCTGGCACATCGCCGGCACACTGCGCCTGGCAGAGGGCGGTCTACTGGCCGGAGAGGCCGGGCCCGTAATGGGCTCGATCCTGCTGGTACTGTTCATCCTCGGCACCGGTAAGGCGGCCGTCATGCCCTTTCACCGGTGGCTCCCGGCGGCCATGGTGGCGCCGACACCCGTTTCCGCCCTTTTGCACGCGGTGGCCGTGGTCAAGGCCGGCGTCTTCGTGGTCTTAACGGTAGCGATGTACGTCTTCGGGCTCGAGTACCTGGCGAGCCTGGCGACGGCGACGCCCTTGCTCTACCTAGGCGTCTTTACCATGCTCGCCGCCTCCGTAGTCGCCTTGCAGCAGGATAATCTCAAGGCCCGGCTGGCTTACTCCACCGTCAGCCAGCTGGCCTACATCGTCGTCGGTGCCTTGCTGGCCAATCAGTGGGCCGCTATCGGCGGCGGCATGCACATGCTCATGCACGGCTTCGGCAAGATCACGTTGTTCTTCTGCGCTGGAGCCATCTACGTCACGACCCACAAGACCCTAGTCAGCGAGATGGACGGCCTGGGGCGCCGCATGCCGTTTACCATGCTGGCGTTCCTGGTGGGCGCGGTGTGCGTCATCGGCCTGCCGCCCACTGGGGCGCTATGGAGCAAATGGCATCTCATTCGGGGCGCGCTTGACGCCGCCCATTACCCGGTGGTGGCGGCCTTCGCCGTCAGCACCCTGCTCAACATCGGCTACCTGTTGCCGCCCGCGCTGCGCGCGTTTCTACGACCGCCGCGCGACCAACATCGCGGCGGCATGGAGGAGGCCCCGGCCCTATGCGTTGTACCGTTGTGCGTAACCGCTTTCGGCACCCTCGTACTGTTCGCGCTGGCCGCCCCCGTTGCCAGTTTACTCGGTAGCGGTCTGGGGTGAACCGGGCTTGAACCGAACTGAGGCACCATCATGAATCGCTTGGTAAGCGTCCTCGAATCGCTCATCAATCACAGGCGCCGCCTCGGCTGGCTCTTAGGCGCCTTCATGCTCGCCCTGGTGGTCGTTGACCTTTTCAAAACCGGCGGCTACAAGCGCTTTCCTTGGGACAGTATCCCCGCGTTCACAGCGCTCTACGCGTTCCTGGCCAGTCTCGCGCTCATCGGGCTCGCCAAGGGTCTCGGCTACGCGCTGCTCTACCGCTCCGAGGACTACTACGGCGAGGGCCGCGATGAGTGAGTGGCTCCATCCCAGCTGGCTCCTCTTCGCTGGCGCGTTACCACTGCTCCTGCTCGGTGACCGGCTCCGTCGCGCCTGGCAGCTGCTGATCCCGGCGCTGGCCCTAGCCGCTGTCCTCGGGCTGGAGCCGGGGACCTACGGCAGCGTATCGTTCCTCGGATTCGATCTGACCTTAATGCGCATTGACCCGCTCAGCCTCGTCTTTGCCTACGTCTTCGCCACGATCCTCGTCATCGGCTCAATCTATGCCCTGCACGTCAACGACGGCGTCCAGCATATCGCCGCGTTCACCTACGCCGGCGCCGCGCAAGGGGTCATCCTGGCCGGCGACCTGATAACGCTCTACGTGTTCTGGGAGTTAATGGCGCTTACCTCCGTGTGGCTCATTTGGCGCCGCCAAACCGCGACCGCCTACGCAGCCGGTTTTCGCTACATCCTGGTCCATGCCGCCGGCGGCATGGTCCTGCTGGTGGGCATTCTGGCCTATTACCACGCCACCGGCTCCGTTGCCTTCGGTGAGCTCGCGACGCATGGGGCCGGCTTCTATCTCATCCTCCTTGGCTTCCTGATCAACGCCGCCGCGCCCCCCCTCCATGCCTGGCTGCCGGACGCCTATCCGGAAGCCACTGTCACCGGCATTATCTTCCTCAGCGCGTTGACCACCAAAACGGCCGTTTACGCGCTCATGCGCGGCTTCCCGGGCACAGAGCTCCTGGTCTGGCTGGGGGCATTCATGACGCTCTACGGTGTGACGTTCGCGGCCTTGGTCAACGACATACGCCGGCTACTGTCATATCACATCGTCAGCCAGGTGGGTTACATGGTGGCCGGTGTCGGCCTCGGCACCAGCCTGGCGCTCAACGGCACCGCGGCCCACGCCTTCACGCACATCCTCTATAAGGCGCTGCTGCTCATGGGGGCCGGCGCCGTTCTCCATATGGCTGGGCGCAGCAAAATGAGCGAACTCGGCGGTCTGTATCGCACCATGCCTTGGACCCTCGTCCTGTATATGGTTGGGGCACTGTCGATTTCGGCATTCCCGCTGTTTAGCGGCTTCGTCTCCAAGACCATGATCGTCAAGGCGGCGGCCGAGGATTATCGCGCTGTCATCTGGCTCATGCTCACCGCCGCCGGGGTCGGTACATTCCTCAGCGTCGGGCTCAAGCTACCCTACTTCACCTTCTTCGGCCGCGACTCTGGGCTCCGCCCTGCAGAGGCTCCCCCGAACATGCTGGTCGCCATGGCCATCGCCGGCGCGTTGTGCCTTTTCATCGGCGTAGCGCCCGCCCCGCTGTACGCCATCCTGCCGTACGGGGCGGATTACAATGCGTACACTTTTGGGCACCTGCTCAAGGAGATGCAGCTACTGACCTTTACGGGGCTGGGCTTCTACCTCCTGCTGAATCAACTGCGGGCCAAGGCCAAGATCAGCCTGGATACGGACTGGGTCTACCGACGCTTGGCGCCCACGCTGATCGCCCGGCTCAGCGAACCCATCGCTACCGCGGATCGGGCCGCCCGGGCCGCCTGCCTAGCGGCACCACAGCACGCCATGAGCCTCATCCGGCGGGGTGACCGCAGCGGGGCTCGCCTCGCGCGAAGCTGGCCGGTTGGTTCGATGGCCCTATGGACCGCTGTGGTGCTGGCCGTTTTAATCTTGTCGGGGCTGCGCTAACGCATCCAGGAGGCGAACGTGAGCCATAGCCCCGCTGCCCCACCACAGGCGACCGTTGAGGCCGAAGCGCGGCGCGCGTTGGATGAGGACATAGGCGGCGGCGACCTAACGGCAGCCTTGTTACCGGCGGATTCAAGCTGGTCGGCACGCATCGTGTGCCGCGAATCGGCGGTCATGGCGGGTCGGCCATGGGCAGACGCCGTGTACGCGGCCCTCGACCCACGGGTCACGATTGACTGGCGGGTGCGCGACGGCGATGCCCTCGTCCCCGAAACGCTCATCTGCGAACTGAGCGGCCCGGCACGCAGTCTGGTAACCGGCGAACGCACGGCCCTTAATTTCCTCCAAACCCTGGCCGGCACCGCAACCCGAGCGCGCGCCTTCGCCGATGCGGCGGCGGGCACTCCGACGCAAATCCTAGACACGCGAAAGACACTGCCGGGTCTGCGAGCGGCCCAGAAATACGCCGTGCGCTGCGGGGGCTGCGTCAATCACCGCCAGGGCCTGCATGACGCCATCCTGATCAAGGAGAATCACGTCATGGCCTGTGGCGGGATAACGCCAGCGGTGCAGACCGCCCGGGGTCAATCACCCGGCGTCGCGATCATCGTCGAAGTGGAGAATCTCGGTGAGCTGAACGAAGCGCTGGCATTGGACGTCGACCGGATCATGGTGGATAACTTTAGCCCGCCGGAATTGGCCGATGCCGTCGCGCGCGGGGAGGGCTGCACGCCACTGGAGGTGTCTGGCGACGTCACACTGGCCAATATCGCCGACTTGGCCGCTACCGGCGTCGACTACATCTCGACGGGCTCGCTCACCAAGCACGTCCAGGCCATTGACCTATCCATGCGGTTTAGGACCGACCACAGCGCCTGATCCACGCTCGCTGCTTGCAGCCACGGTCTCGTGACACCCCATACCGGCGCCGAAGATCGCAGTGGTCTCCCCCGACACCAGATACCATCGGGACGAGATGCCGGACGGGGAACCGGGGCGCGACGAGCCAAGGGCCAACATTCGAGCTTGCCGCATTGGCCGATGATTCAGACAACTAAGGGATTGCGCGCAAACGAACGCGGCGCGCCTAAGAAATGGTGCCGGAGGCCAGACTCGAACTGGCGACCTACGCATTACGAGTGCGTTGCTCTACCGACTGAGCTACCCCGGCTTGGGGCGGAATGGTAGCTAACTCACCCTGGTCTCACAAGCCCAGGCAAGCCGTCCCTGAGGCCGATGCGCCAGGGGCTACCCTAGCGCCAGCAATCGCCTTCATCAGCGCCCTCAGAGCCCCGGTGGTCGAGGGTGAACGTACCGCAGGCGTCATCCGACTGCACGCCCTGGGGGGCCGCCTGCAGGCTGAACGCTCCGGTATCGAGAGTCGTTGCCGAGATCTCGTAGTAGCCTTCCGCGGACTCGATAGTGCTGCCATTGGTAATGTCGTCCGCGACGCCGCAGTTGGCGTCGTCGTACGCACCGTACTGGGAGTAGCAACGCTCAAGCCGCTGCGCTGTATCCTGTAACGCGTCCTTCGCCTCCGTACGACGCGCTCTGTCCACGTACTGGCTGTATATGGGGACCGCGATAGCGGTGATGATTCCCAATATTGCCACGACGATCATTAGCTCGATCAGCGTAAAGCCGGCTCGGGCAAGCGGCCGGGGTTGGCCGCGGCCAACCCCGCCGTTGCGGAACGCTTGCACGCCCATTAGCGCAGCTCCCGCCAGGACAAGCGCCCGGATAGATTGCTCCCGGTGTTTTCGACTTGTCGATCTTCCACCGTACCGTCAGCCAGGCTGGTGAAGATGGTCACTTTGTCGGCCCCGGGCAGGCCCGTGAGACCCGTTGCCAGTTGATCGAGGCCGACGCCGCCGATCGCCGGGTCGGCGTCAACGCCCGACGCGTTACCAATCAGCGACGTGGACGTCCTGGCACCGCTTTCTGCATCCATCTCCATGAGCCAGCTTCGGCCGCCGAAGTCGCAAATCGCGGTTTCCGGCACCTGCGTCAGGAAGAAGACGCGGTTTCCGACGAGCAGTGCTGGATCGACGACGCGCTCGCCTCGCTCATTGCCGTTGAAGGCGAGATCGATGTACCAGCCGTCGTCATCGGCCGAGACCGAGTTGTCCGATAGCTTACGCGTCGGCGGATCGCCCGCGGCGTTCTGACTCTGGATGGATTGCTCCACCAGATCGCCCCGCTGAATCAGCGCTGTCGTCTTGTTATTCGTCGTCGTCGAGCCATCATCCTTAATGCCATAGAAGCTCTGCACGTCGGGATCCGAGCCGATCGTGTTGTCCCCCTCCGCGAAGTACTGCCCCGTACCGAATAGGACGTTCATCTCGATTTCGGCCTGAGAGTGCGGCGTGACACGCGGCGCCGCCGTAATGGGCTGGGTCTCACCGTCCGGCCCACTGGCCTCGAAAAGCAGCTGCGTGCTCCAGTTGCTGGTGTTACTGCTCGTGACGTCGAACCGCCACATATTGCCCTGGAGGTCACCAGCGTAAATCCAGTCGATAACCCCGTTGCCCTGGAGGTCAACGGTAGACACTCCCCCTAGGCCGTTCGGATTGCTGGCACTCCCCACGCCCGTGTCGAGCACGATGCGATTACTGGGATCGTCCAGCGGCACGATGAACAGGCTGGCCGTCTCGTCATCACTGTTGTAGCCATTGCCGAAAACGGCGGCGAATTTGCCGTTGTTCAGGCGCACGATATTAATCTCGCCGAGAACATGCCCGAGATTGCTACTATCAGCGCCGGTAAGCTCCCAGAGAGCGGCATTGGGGTCGTGTTCCGCCGCATCCCGCGTCACGTCGAGTGCGAAGACCGCGGGTTCGCCACTACCCGGGCCAGCGCCCGTGGACGCTACCAGGGCCTCCCCCCACTGCTCCGTGCCAGTGCGGCTCCAAAAGGCATCGGCCACCTCAAGCTGGCCATCGACGTAGTACTGATGGCTGTAGTCCTTATCGGCAAGCGCCGGGAGGCTATCGAAAACCGTGTTCGGGAAGTACGTAAAGGCCTCGGCACCGCCATCTTCCGTGGCATTAAAGGCGTGCAGGCTGCCGTCATTGGCGCCCACGTAGAGCATGTCGTCCCTGGTCTTTTTGTCACTCAGGAAATCGCGGTAGGTGTCGCCGGCATCGCCATCGAGAACGGCTCCGGCGTCGAGGTCGAGAAGCGCGAGGGCGAACTCGACCGCCTGAAGGAGCGCCTGGACGGGTTCTCCGGCGGCGACCGCGGCATCGGTCACACGCGCTGGAGCACC
>CAJXKP010000049.1 GCA_913055565.1 uncultured Ectothiorhodospiraceae bacterium | reverse complement strand
GGCAAGCTCAGGGCCCTTGCCCACAGCGAGGCTCGACCACCCTGACCACGTCCAGACGACTTGTGGGGTATCGCCAGGGTCCCAGTCGCCATGACCAGCAACAAGCGGTCGCGTCCCTTGGCAACGGCCTCCACCGTGCGATTAATCGCAACCATCTGGTAGTAGCGCGGCACGCGGCCACTGCCGTCGTCGTAATACGGCTGCTCAACGATGGGCCGCGCCGGCGCGTCGATGCCCTTCCATTGGCAATAGCGTTCCCAAAGCAGTTCGGGGGAAGGGAACTCATCAAGTCCCAACTAGGTTTCGGTCTGCCCACGTAGGCCGGTGCGGTCGTGGAAGAGGAAGCCATCACCATTACTGGTGAAGACGAACGGCACATCCAAGTCATCGCTGTAGTCCAGCGCCTGCTGCATGCCGTCGCCAACGCTGTGCTTATTATCCTTGGCCTCAATGACCGCGAGCGGGACGTTAGGGCGATAGCTGAGGACATAATCCGCCCGCTTGCGCTTGCCGCGCGCGTGCATCCGCCCGCGAACGACTACCCGACCGGCCGTAAAGGACACCTCCTCCCGTACCTGGCGATGGATGTCCCAACCAGCGTCCGTTAACGCCGGGGTGATGTACTTGGTGCATATATCTCGCTCGCTGAGCGAGCCCTTGTCGACCATTCACCCCCCGATCCGCGTTGAACGACCCAGCGACTCCCGATGGTGCGCATTATTGGCCCCGATGGCCAGCGTTCCAGGGGGCTCATAGGTCTGCCATAAACTGGTTGTTGGCGCGCTACGGCGTCTTGTCGGCTGAACCAAGGCAGGAGTTCACGGGATACCCGGGAACGAGCGCGCTACGGCCAATAGCTATAGCCACCCGCATGCGGGACGGAGGACTGGGGCCTCCGCACACGGACCGGTGTGATGCGGCGGGGATCGCGTACAGCGCCTTGAATCACATGCGCTAATCGCTGCTGTCGAGGCGGTAAACGGCGACACTCAGGACTCCTTGAGCCTACGCTTAGGGATCATCCACGCCGCACTCTAACGCCTCGATCAGCGCATGACGTGTGGCCGCCCTCGCCTTCTCGACGCCAGCGCCGCGGCTACGTGCCTCGACGGGTCAACGCAACCGTCAGGCACGCCTCAATAAGGGCCTATCCATCGAGGCCTATAGACGCCTCTTTATCCAGGAATAACTGAGGCGTCAGCAACCGCCGAGCTGGTCGTTTATTCCCGTCTGGCACAACCGGTTGGTTCAAACGGATCAAACAATTGCGGCACTGCAACACGAGGGCGTGGTCTTATCAGGTGACACAATTTACGTAACAGAGGTAAGCAACCATGTTCGGATTCACGGCTAGCATCATCGCCATTATCGCCGCTATAGCCGGCTTCATCGCACGCTCGGAGCCGAGCGCCGAGGCCGAGCGCATTCGCCAGAGCCGGCACACGCTGCACGCCAGCGGCATCCACTACCCCAAGGATTCGCCGGAAGAGACGCGAGCGATTCGCATCATCCTAGAGGGTGGGCCCATCTCGGAATGTTAAGGGGCCCACGCGGCGAGTGGCTGCTCACAACCATCACTGAAACCGAGCTCGACGCCGGAAGGGCGTCGGGCTCCTTACCCAGGAGTGGGCGAGCGCGCTGACACGGCTTAGTCCGGCCGGGGCGCTTGGCACCACCGATAATCGATACCGCAACACCCGAGCGGGCCGGGGCACCTCCGCGGTTGTGCGGCTCGCTACACGTATACTGGCGCGGGCTAGACGGAGCATTCTACCGAGTAGTCCTTTGCTTTGGAGATGGCAGCCTCATTCTCGAGCGCCATAGGCGCATCGAGAGTCCCGAGGTTCTACCGTAAGGGCAGCTACTAGAAACCGTACAGGTATCCAACGAGATTCTCGCTTACGCACGAATGACGCGGGCTCTTGCAGGCCCTGGGAATCATCCCGCGCACTTCCAAGGCCAACGTCATTTTCGACAGTCGCCAGGCCGATCGAGGATCCCGACGGATCACCGCGCACTTCGCCACTAGAGCCCATACAGAATCACCCGCGCGATTCCCGCTCGCGTCTGGCGACGCGGCGGGAATGAAGTGCCGTTACCGACCGCCAAGGCTTCATCGTCGAACCTGGGAGTTAGTGGCAGCTCAGAAACTATTACTTAGGAATAACTGAACGTTATAGCTACGGCGGGCTTCCAGTCGAGATCGGCTTTCAAGCACCCGCCGTCGCCGCTCGTTGAAAAGCGCCTGAACGCGACCCCGATCAGCTCCTCCTAAACACCCCCGGCTGTGGCGTGCCGAATCATTGCACGGCCCCCTCAGTGCATCGTCCATCAAGAGGTTGGTTTCGTCATACGAGGCCGTCAGCAGCACAGGCGTGGACGCGACGCGCAGCGCGTGACGGCTGCCGTATCAGTAGGCGATACTAGAAGACCCACGTCTAGGCGATCCACTCGATGACGTACGAGCTGTATTACTGGCCGGCCATACCGGGCCGCGGTGAGTTCATTAGGCTGGCACTGGAGGAGGCCGGCGCGAGCTACCGCGATATCGGCAGGGAACAAGGCGCTGGCGCAGCGGCGGTGGCCGATGTACTAAATGAGACACCGCCGGCCTTCGCCCCGCCGGTACTACGAGCCGGTGAACTGCTGATCGGCCAGACAGCCAATATCCTCCAGTTCATCGGTGATCATCACGGCCTGGCACCGACCGAGGAGGCGGGCAGGCTCCGAGCCAACCAGCTCCAGCTCACCGCCGCTGACTGGCTGGTGGAGATCCATGACACCCACCACCCGCTGGGACCCAGCCTGTATTACGAGGACCAGAGGGCCGAGGCGGCACGGCGCGCCCGCGTCTTCCGCGAGGCGCGCTTGCCCAAGTTCCTGGATTACTTCGAGGCCGTACTCGCCGACAATCGGGTCAACAACGCCTATTTGCTGCGCGACGAGACCAGCCACCCGGATCTGGCGGTGTTCCAGATCCTTGAGGGTCTGGACTACGCCTTCCCGATCCTCATGGGCCAGTTACGGCCCAGCTATCCCCTTCTTGCTGGCCTGCGCCATCGCATCTCGGTGCGGCCCCGGATCGCCGCCTACCTGGCCTCCTCCCGGCGAGCGCCGTTTAATAACAGCGGTATCTTCCGTTGCTACCCTGAGCTCGATGCCTCTTAGGGAGACGCATTGCTAGACTCCTGGCAGCGTCTTCCAAGCGAACCCTACGCGTGGGCGCCCCGAGCGGCGTCGGCCCCTGGCGATCACCCGGCGCAAAACGCGCTAGACCGGTGGTTTGTACCGCGTATCACGGCAGCTCAGCGTAGCTGACTGTCTTTACTGCCTCGCCGGTTGTACGGCTGATGCTTTTTGGCTTGCTGATCCTGTTCTTCCTGGCAGGCAACGCACAGCCTCACCCCCGGTAAGGCGCGTTGGCGCGCCTCCGGGATAGGCTCGCCGCACTCATCACAAGAGCTCGCGCTCTCGCCCGCCGGTAGCGCGCCGCGAGCCCGATTCACCGCATCACTGACGGTGCTCTCGATCTGGTCCTGGACATCGTCCTCATCGCCGAAACCCTTGGCCATCGCGGCCTCCTCAGTATCCGCTGCCCCGTTTATTGCCACGCAACAAAGATGCCTGGCCAACCATGCCGGTTACAAGTGGCCATCACGGCTTCACACCACCAGACACACCGCCGGTACCAGACGCTAAGCCTTCGCTAACGTGACGCCCGTCGCGATACACCGAGGCACGATATATGCTAGGAGTAGATGGGTAGTTAGCGGTGTCTTATAGCGGTGATCCAAGCCTCACAAGCGACGACCGAGGGTGCCTATGGCCACGCGTTACCGGGATGTAATGATTGATCTATCCGGGGTGCTCTACCAGGGGCATGAGGCGATCACGGGCGCACAGGCCGCGCTACAACAGCTTCGCGAAGCGGGTTTCGGCGTTGGCTTCCTCACCAACACGACCCGTCGCCCCATCGGCGCGGTGGTCGCCCAACTGGACGCTCTCGGCTTCAAGATTAGTTCCGATGAGGTCTTAACCGCGGCACAGGCTGCCAGGCACCACTTGGAGACAGCCCATGTCGGGGCGCATCTATTGGTGCATCCCAACCTATTGCCGGAGCTTGAGAATCTGCGCGGCCAGCAACCCCAAGCGGTCCTGGTGGGCGACGCCGGTGAGCACTTCACTTACCAAAGCCTGAACGTCGCCTTTCGGGTGCTAATGGAGGCCTCGGAGCCGCGATTGATCGGCCTGGGAGACAATCGTTACTTCGCCGATACGAGTGGGCTGTCGCTCGACATGGGCCCGTTCATCAAAGCCCTGGCCTACGCCGCGGCCATCGAGCCGACGATCATTGGCAAGCCGTCCCGATCCTTTTTCGAGGCCGCGCTGCACCGCCTGGATGCGACACCAGAGACGACCGTCATGATCGGTGACGATCTAGCCAGCGATGTAGGTGGGGCGCAACACGCCGGCATGACCGGTGTGCTGGTACGTACCGGCAAGTATCGTTCCAGCGATGAGCATCACCCCGATATCCGCCCCGATCACATCGCCGACGATTTCCCAGCCGCCGTGCGCTGGCTGCTCAACAGCCGGTAAGCCGTGTGCAGGTTGCTTAAACGGCGCGTGTAGCACTCGCCATGGTAGCCGCCACTGGTCTCGCCCGGTCGGGCCCCAAACGCGGCCATCGATGGCTGCTGTCGCGACAAGCAGCGGGACCAGCGCTTATGCGCTACGCGCCCACCCCAAACCATGCGGGGGCAACCGGTTGACTCACCGAGGAAGGAATCAGGGGGTAGCCGATGAACGAAGGATTGGCCGTAAACGGTAGTTGCCTTTGTGGCGCTGTCACACTGACGGCCTACCCCGTTCGCCGCGCGATTACGCTCTGTCATTGCGGTATGTGTCGCCAGTGGACCGGCGGCCCCTACATGGGCATCGAATGTCACGAGCCTTTGGCGCTTTCGGACGATGCACCGGTTACCCGCTTCCCCTCCTCGCCATGGGCCTGCCGGGGGTTTTGCAATCAGTGCGGATCGCATCTGTTCTTCCGCACCAACAACGGCCATGTCTTGGTCGTCGCCGCCGGTCTTTTCCAGCTCGATGACGGCTGGCAGATCACCGATGAGCTGTTCATGGAGACGAAGCCCAAGTACTACGCCTTGACGGGGTCGCAGCGCCAATGGATCGGTGACGGTGTTCGGCGAGCCGATGACTAATCGATGCCCGCGGAAACTCACCCAAGGTGACGCGGCGACCCTATACCCGATACGCACCAGAACGTTGCAAACCCCGGTCTAACGCACCAATGAAAGGCATACGGCCGGGGCGCTGAGGCAGGGGCCGCAGACGCCGTTACTAGACGGCGAGCAGCCGGCCAACCGCCCGCTCCAGGGCCGCATGGAAACCGCTATGGCGACCGGGGCCGCCGGCGGAATGGCCCCAGATCGTATCGACCACCTCACAGCGGGCGTCGGGCATACACTCGACCTCGGCGCGAACGGCCTCCGGCGGGAAATAGGCGTCCGTGGCGGCTGCCAAGGCGACGGTTGGCATCCGTATGCCAGCTAGTCGGTCCTTTAGCGCGACGTCGGTCGTGCTATCGAGACGGGCCTGGGCCCAGGTGTCGAGCTGGGCGAGCAGATCCCTGGGGTCCCAGGCCAAATGTTCATCTTCCCAAGCGGTGAACAAGGCCTTGCGGCTGGAATAGCCGGCCTCACGCCAGGCCTCTCGCCGAAAGAATTCGCCACTGTAGGCCCAGCCGCAATAAACGCGTCCAAACGCTCGCAGCCCCTGCTCGGGGCGCTGGTCCGGGTCACCCCAGCCTTCCTGATCCGCGGTTAGCGCCGCGCGGGCACCGGCAAGAAATGCCTGATTGGGCTCACAGCAGGCCGCTGTAGCGCACCACGGCATCAGGCGTTGGACGAAATCCGGATAATCCGCGCCCCACTGGTAGGCCTGCATACCACCCATGGACCAGCCAGCGACCAGGGCCGCCTGCTGGGCCCGTAACACGCGGGTAACGAAGTAATGCTGGGCGGCAACGGCGTCACCGAGCCGGATCGCCGGGAAGCCCGCTCCGCGCTGCGCCGGCGCGGCATTGCTCGGCGATGTCGAGACACCATTGCCGAATAGATCCAGCGCGACAACGCAAAAGCGCCTGGTATCAAAGAGCTTATCCGCCCCGATGAGCGGCGCGTAACTGGCATGCGTACCGCTGTAATAACTGGGCAGGACGATCAGGTTATCGCGGGCCGGGTTGAGCACACCCCAGACCGCGTAACCGAGCTCGGCATCGTCCAGCGTACCGCCGCCGGCCAGAGGCCAAGCGCCTAGCGGATACGCGCCCTCGCTATCCGGCTGAGTCAACAGTCACGCCCCCAAGTCATGGTCGGTCGCGCCAGCGGTCATTCAGGCCAGTGGCATGTGATTTGCTTCATGGTGGTGCAAACAACGGCCTTGGGCCATCTTTTCTTCGCATTGAGGGCACGCATGACAGACCAAACGACGGATGAGGTATCAACGCTGCGCGAGCGACTGAGCGCCGCCGGGGTCCGGTACGCGCTTGCCAGCTATGTCGACATCCATGGCAACCCCAAGGGCAAGTTCGTACCATTGGCTCACTTGGAGCACATGCTCGGTGGCTCAGAGCTATTCACCGGTGCCGCCCTGGATGGCGTGCCGCAGGACGTATCGGACGACGAGGTAGCTGCCGTACCGGACCCGGCATCGGCCACTCCCTGTCCATGGAACCCCCAGCTCGCTTGGTTCGCGGGCAACCTCTACCTCAACGGCGAGCCCTTCGAGGCCTGTTCGCGCAACACCCTCCAGCGCCAGCTGGATGCCGCCGCGGCGATGGGGTACGGCTTCAACCTGGGCGTCGAGACGGAATTCTTCATCCTAAAAGATATCGAAGACGGCGGTGTTGCGCCCATCAGCGACCGCGACACACTGGCCAAGCCCTGCTACGACACCACCTCCATGATGGACAACCTGCCCATCATCACCGAGATGGTCGAGGCCATGAACGATCTCGGGTGGGACGTCTATTCGTTCGACCACGAAGACGCCAACGGTCAATTCGAGATCGATTTTCAGTACACCGACGCCATGACCATGGCGGACCGCTTTGTCTTCTTCCGCATGATGGCCAAGGAATTCGCCCACCGCCGAGGTTTCTTTGCCAGCTTCATGCCCAAACCGTTCGAGGACCGTACGGGGAGTGGCGCGCATCTCAATATGTCGCTGTCGGATCGTGAGACCGGCGAAAACCTATTCGCGACCGAACACGATCCCCACGGCTGCGGCCTATCGCCATTGGGGTATCAGTTCATCGCGGGTGTCCTCCGTCACGGTCGCGCGCTGTCCGCCGTCATCGCGCCGACCGTCAACAGCTACAAGCGGCTCGTCAAACAGGGCTCGATGTCAGGCTCGACGTGGGCCCCGGTATTCGTCTGCCACGGTACCAACAATCGCACCAACATGATCCGCATCCCGGGGGCGGGTCAGCGGGCCGAGTGCCGCGCTGCGGACATCAGCTGTAACCCGTACCTCGGCGCCGCCCTCATCCTGGCTGCCGGTCTCGAGGGGATCCGCGAGGGAATCGATCCAGGGCCGCCTCACACGGAGAACATGTACCACTACAGCGATGACGAGGTCGCCGCCATGGGCATCGACCTGTTGCCCGCTAATCTGGGGGAGGCGATCGAGGCCTTTGCAGCCGACGACCTTGCCCGGCAGGTCTTTGGTGAGGAGCTGTTCAACGCGTTCGTCGATCTCAAGCGTGCCGAGTGGCAGGCCTACCACAACCACGTCGGTGATTGGGAACGCGAGCGCTACCTCAAGTTCTTCTAGCAAACGGCTGGATCATTCTCGCGGGCCCCGGCGCGGCAAGGCGGGCTCCTTCCTAAAGGCGCCGTCGCCCTTTACACGGAGATCAACGCCGCTCATAGCACCGCTGTGGCCTTCCCTCGCGACCCCTGGCGTGTGTTGCACAGTCAGCCTTGTAAGGCATGACTGGGCTGCTCATGTAGCCCAGCGCGTTGCGCCCTTCCCGGCCTCGCGCTCAGGAGCCACAGGCTCATACGAGTTCCCCAGCGCCCCCTGGGAATATCGAGGCCAGTCATCCCGCGCCTATAACGAACCTCCTGGCGGCTGCTGAGGAGTCGCGCCCATCGCGGGGTACCAACCCCGCCTGGCATTACGTACCATTGCGTCCAGCACGACGAAGTAGCAGTAGCCGTAATGCGCTAGACCCCTGGTGAGGCTATCGGGCCCACGTTTCGCTGGGCCAGGCTTGACCACAGCCAACTCCGGCAGATAGGGCCGCCGCCGATGCATCCACCCACTTTGCCGGCCGACGAGGACCAGCGCTTTCAGGCACTGCAGTCGCTGGGACTACTGGATACGCCCCCCGAGGAGCGCTTCGATGTCGTCACCCGCCTGGCGCGCCGGCTCCTCGATGCGCCAGTTGCCCTGGTATCGCTGGTGGCGGACGACCGGCAGTGGTTCAAGTCCGCCGATGGTCTGAACACCCGGGAGATGGCGCGCGATCTCTCCTTTTGCGGACACGCCCTCCATGGCACGGACATACTCTACGTGCCGGATGCCACGCAGGACCCACGCTTCGCCGACAATCCGCTGGTCACCGGCGACCCATGGATCCGATTCTACGCGGGCTGCCCCCTGGTGACGGCCGCCGGCCACGTCCTCGGTACGCTGTGCGTCATCGATCACCAACCGCGCGAGCTCGATGCACGACAGATGGACGATCTGCGCGACCTCGCCAGCCTAGTGACGCGCGACATAAGGACTATGGAGCTGGCACTCGATGATGAGCTGACGGGCTTGTCCAACCGCCGCGGCTTCCTGGCCATGGGGGAGCAGGCGCTGCACGTCTGCCGCCGCAATAGCATGGACGCCTCGTTACTGTACCTGGACTTGGACGATTTCAAGTCGATCAACGACCAGTATGGTCATGCCACGGGTGACGCGATGTTACGCCGATTCGCCGTCGGCCTGGAGGAGACGATTCGTCATAGTGACCCGCGCGCTCGGCTGGGCGGCGATGAATTCGCAGTCCTCCTCACCGGCGCCGGGCCCAGCGATGCCAATGATGTTTTGGCACGCCTGCACGCGCGGCTGAGTGACGTCGGGCCAACAGATAACGCGTCGCCCGCATTCGCCTGGTCCGCCGGCATCGCCCATTACGACCCGCAACGCCATGCGACCATCCATGAGCTCTTACAGGAAGCCGACCGCGAGATGTATAGCAGCAAGGGTCGCTTACGCAGCCTCGACTAATCGAGGCTTTGCGCCAAGCGGGGCGGCGTCGGCGGCGCTTTATCAGCCAAGATGGCCTAAACAGAGCCATACGCCATCCGAGCAGCAAGCGTCGGGGAGTCAACTTGCCGAACCTAGCGCCCTGGCAACACTACTAGCGATTCCATCGCGTCGCGCAAAAGGCCCCGCAGCACCTGCTGCTTCCATGATCATTAGTCTACTTGGATCAAGCGACAGTCAACGCCGATCGCGGCACGGGCCCGGCTGGGCGATAACGTCGCAGCGAAGCACGTGCAGTCAGGAATCATGGGGTGGAAGTCGAGGACTTGCCAGGGTGTAAGTCGGCATCGCACGGCTGGTTGGCCTCCCGCCTGCGGCGGCCGCCAGATGGCGACACGCCGCGACGCTAGCGTGGGACGCTAACCAAGACCATACTTCACCCTGGGCGCTGACGCGCGACAAGCGTCGGTTACTAACCGGGGCCTAGAGATAGCGGTATGGACGACAACAGGACCTACCAGGGGTACGACGCCTTCGGTACCGAAGTCCGGCGCGACGTCGTCGAGCTGTGCACGGCCAGCATCATCATCGTCGATGACCAGCAGACGATAACGGCCATGAACCCGGCAGCCGAGGCAATGTTCGGCCACGGTCCGGGCCTCATGCTGGGGCGCTCGTTCCAGGAGCTCGTGCCCGAGCCCCTGCAGGCTGGTCATTCGGATCTCGTGGAGGCCTCCTGGCGCGAGGCGCACGACGGTTGCTACCTCGCCGCCGTCGACGCCTCGGTCGAGGCGAGCGCCACAGCCTGCGCGCTCCGCGCCGACGGTACGGAGTTTCCCGTCGACATATCGGTCATGCGGTCCAGCGATGGCGGTCGTCCAGTGCTGCTCGCCATACTGCGCGATCGCACCGAGCCGAGCCAGCGTGAGCAGTCCCTCGCCCACCTGGTGGATACGCAGGCGCTGCCCGGCGCCCTCAACCGCCGCGCCTTCGTCGCAAGCGCCGAGACCATGATCTCGGCGCACCTTCGGCGCAGCAGCCCACTCGCGCTCGCCATGATCGATATTGATGACCTCAAGCGGGTCAACCACAGCCACGGCCATAGCGCGGGCGACGAGGTGATCCACGAGGTCGTGGCGCGCCTCGCGAGCAGCTTCCGCAATGCCGATCTGATCGGCCGCTGGGGCGGGGAGGAATTCGTGGTCCTCCTTGAGGAGTCCGACCACCGCGGCACCTCTATTGCCACGGAACGGGCGCGCCGCGCCGTTGCCAGCGAGCCAATCAACTGTGCCTCGCTGGATCGTCCCATCGCTGTCACCGTCAGCATCGGCGCCATTGTCACGCATGAGCCTCCGCCCGAGCTTGATCCGCTCTTGGATGGCGCCAACCACGCGCTTTCCGTTGCCAAACGGGCGGGACCTAATCGCTGTCGCCTTCGACTCGCGCCTTTCTGAGAGATCACCGCGTCGTCCCGGCGGCCCTTCGTTAGCACGCTCGCGAAGTATTGCAGCGCAACATAAGCTCTGCTATTGTGCACTGCACAAGATGAGCAAACGCCATCAGGGCACAGGAGAATGACCATGACGAACGAGACCCTTAGCCAGATCAACGAGCAGTTCGAGACCACCGTGTTCGCCCCGATGCGCCGCTACCTCGCGGCCGTCACCGACCACGCCGAGGCCATTGCCAGCCTCCAGATCGAGGCCAGCAAGGCCTATACCGAGGTAGCCTTTAGCAACGCCCGCGCGGCGCTCGACATCCGCGACGTCGAGGGCTTCAAGAGCTACGTCGGCAAGCAGCCCGAGGTCGCCAAGCAGTTCGGCGAGCGCGTCAAAAACGACGCCGAGAAGATGACCGCCGCGAACCAGGCCTTCGTCGAGAACGCCCAGAAGGTGACCCAGGACAGCGTCCAGCAGGTCCAGAAGGCCGCCGAGGAAGGCGTCGAGAAGGTCCAGAAGGCCGCCAAGTAGGGGCCGAGCCCTCTCGGCGAGTCGGGCGCACTGGAACGGTCGCCCAGGGGGCTGGGCTCCTACAGGCCCATCACAATCCCTGGGCGGCTACAGCCTGGTAGACCCCATGGATCGCAATCCATGGGGCTACGCAGATTCGGGATTAGGCACCGCGGCGATGCCGTAGGAGCCGACCCCGTCGGCGATTCGACCGCTCTGGAACGGTCGCCCAGGGGCTGGGCTCCTACGCGCCCATCGCGGTCCCTAAGGCTGTTACAGCCCGGTAGGAGCCGAGCTCGCTCGGCGACCGACGGATCTGTACTACGCTCCGCCGATTCGGCCCGCCCCCATAAGCGCCACTCAGTCCACAGGGTGGCGAGGCTTTTGTGATTGAGCACCCATCGCAAGCCCGCGCCTCGTCATTGCCCGCCTCTCCCTGCCTCCAGCCATGACAGCAGCGCCGCCCCATCCATCGGCTCGGCGACCCCGAATCCCTGGAACCAGTCGCAGCCCAGGGCCCGCAGTGGTGTCTGGTGATAGCGCGTCTCGACACCCTCGGCAACCGCCTTGAGCCCCATGGCGCGGGTCATCGCGAAGATGCCCGTGACAATCGCCCAGCTGCTCTGGCTATCGAATAGATCCAAGACGAAAGCAGCGTCGACCTTGACCATATCGACGGGCAGTATCTTCAGATGCGTCAGTGAGGCGTAGCCGGTACCAAAGTCATCGAGCGCCACCAGGACGCCCAGATCCCGACAGGCGTTCACCGTCTCCCCGACCGCGGCCGTATTCGCCATGACTGTCGTCTCGGTGACCTCGATAACAAGCGCATCGGACGGCATAGACGCGCACCTCGCCAACACCCCACGGAGTTCGGTGATGAAGTCCTTGGAGACGAAATAGGTCCCTGAGATATTGACGTGGATGCAATCGGGGCCCCGGCCTTGATGCCACCAGGCATCGAGCTGGCTCACGGCGGTCTTGAGCACCCACCGATCGAGTTCCTGGATAAGGCCCAGCCCCGCGGCCTCGACCTCCGGTACGAATTCACCCGCCGTCAGAACCTCATGACCCGGTTTGTGCCATCGCACCAGGGCCTCGACAGCGCGCCCGGACTCCGACGCCGCGAGGTGGCAAATCGGCTGGTAATACAACGCGAGCTCATCGCGGCCGATAGCGGCCAGAACCTCGCGCGCCGTCCGCTCGGCGTAGCGTACCCGGGCCTCAAGGGCCGGATCGTACAAGCAGTAGTCCCCCTTACCGGCGGCCTTGACCGCGTACATCGCGACATCGGCGCGATGCAGCAGCGTTTCCAAGTCGGTACCGTCGTCGGGAAACATAGCCACACCGATACTAGCGAGCGGCCATTTGCCGCGATGAGGCTCCAAGGCGATCGACATCGCAGCCAGCAGGCGCTGCAATAGCGGTAACGGGGTATCCCACTGCGCCTCACAATCCGCGACGATCAGAAACTCATCGCCACCGATACGACCCACATCGTCATCACGGCGACACATCTCCCTCAGCCGACTGCCGCAGTCACGCAGCAGGGCGTCGGCGAACGTATGGCCAAAGGCGTCATTCACGGTCTTAAGATCGTTCATATCGAGCAGGATGACGGCGAAACGGCCACCATGCCGTTCTCGACTGGCCAGGCGCTGCTCGAGCCGCTGCATGATACCGGCGCGGTTGCAGAGCCCTGTAAGTCCGTCGCTCAGGGCCTGGTGGCGTAGACGCTGCTCCAATAGGTGGCGCTGGAAGACGACGGCAATCTGCTGAGCGATCTTGTCGGCCAAGGTGACCCGCGCGGGCTCGATCGCCTCCGGCGGTTCCCTGAACCAGGAGATGGCCAAGGCACCAACGGGCTGATCACCATTGAACATCGGCAGAATGAGATTGGCCCGCAGGCCCACCTCGATGAAGGGCTGTAGCGCCTCTTCGCTGCGAGGATAATCCGGTTCGAACAGGGTCCGACGTTGCGATAACGCTCGGCCGACAGTGCCTGTATCAAGACTGAATCGAAATCCCGTAAACCCGCCGAGCAACTGCTGAACGCCGTGGAAAAACCGATACTCCAGATCGCCGTCCTCGCGCAGCGCGACGATCGCCACGCCGTCGCCATCGACGACGTCGCGGGCGGCATTCGCCGCACGCGTGAAGAAGCTCTCGAAGTCGGACTCCAGCGTAAGGGCATCGACGACATCCAGCAGCGCATCGATCCCGCTCGCGTGGTGGAGAAGCTCGTGTAGGCTCACGTCGCTCACGGCCCACCCCCTCAATCACCGCTAGCCGGAAAGATGCATCCTTCATGCCACAAAAAATGACGCCCACTCGGGCTCGGGGGAACACGCTCGCTGACCAGCAGTATCCGCTGCGCCCCTTAGTCAAGCCTGTGCCATGGCGAGGCGTCTCGGAGGCATTTGCACCACGGCACGGCGGCTAGCCGCGCCAGCCGCCGAATGCCCCGATGCCATCAGCGCACTGCGTGTAACCGAGCTAACGTAGCAAGCACATCGCAGCCGTCTCCTTTACACTGGAGCCGTATTCCGGGGGGAGCTACCATCATGGCGACAAGCGATGATGCCGATAACAGGCCCAATCTTGCGGCCGTCGACGACATCGAGTGGCTACGGGTTTTTCGCGACGCGATCGAATCGGCCTACGATTCCGTGCTCATAACCGATGCCGAGCTCGACGAGCCCGGTCCGCGCATCGTCTATGCCAACCCGGCCTTCCAGGTAATGACTCAGTATGATCCCCAAGAGGTCATCGGGCAGTCGCCGCGCTTCCTCCAGGGCCCACAGACCGACCGCGACACGCTGGCATGGATACGGGCGTGTCTCGAGCGCGGCGAGTCGTTCGAGGCCCAGGTCGTTAATTACCGCAAGGACGGCACGAGCTTCCTCATCGAGTGGCGCATTACGCCGGTCCACTACGAGGGTACGATCCGGTACTACATCGCTATCCAGCGCGACGTCACCGAGCGCGAGCGCATGCTCCGCATGCTCCGCGAGCGCGCCGAGATCGATGCGCTCACCAGCATCTATAACCGCCGGAAGGGACGTGAGCTCCTGCAACTGGAGCTGGAGCGCTGCCAGCGCTACGGCACGCCTGTGAGCGTGGCGCTACTGGATATCGACCTTTTTAAGAAGGTGAACGATGCGCATGGCCACGCCATCGGCGACGCCATCCTGGCTGAGCTAGCCAACCTGCTCCGCGCGCGATTACGCGCTACTGACAGCGTGGCGCGCTGGGGCGGCGAGGAATTCCTCATGATCCTCCCTCACACCACCAGCTACTGCGCGGGCGAGGCGAGCGAGGGGATACGCCAGGCCGTTGAGGAGAAACGCTTTACTCGGGACCTGCAGATTACCGCCAGCCTGGGTGTCGCCGCCTACAACCCCGCGGAAACCCTCGATGAACTCATCGAGCGCGCCGATAAGGCCCTCTACCAGGCCAAGTCCGAGGGACGCAATCGGGTGCGCACCCGTTAAGACCAACACCCAGCGGACCGTGACACCCCGCGGTTGTACGGCTCGTGACACGTCTACTGGCGCGGGCTGAGACGGGGCATCCGACCGTGTAGTCCCCTGCATGGGAGATGCCCGTGTCATTCTCGAACGCCGCAGGCGGATCGAGAATCCCGACGCTTCGCTGTACGGGTGGCTAATGGACATTCTGCCGTAGCCAACTGAGATCCCGCTGCCGCCTGCCGGCGGCGCGGGCATGACGTGCTTGTGGCCACCACCTCATACGTCATCCCCGAGCGCTCGTGAGAGCGCATCCGGGAACCC
>CAJXKP010000048.1 GCA_913055565.1 uncultured Ectothiorhodospiraceae bacterium | reverse complement strand
CGACGAGCCACTTGGCGTAGTCCGCCACGAGTGGCTCGGTGGGGGTTCCGTCGGGCAACCGGCGGTTCTACCCGACCAAGGCGGGCGATCGCGCTGCGGGCTAGGGCGTCGAAGGGCGTTGAAAATACGGCTGGCGGCCTATACGTACGTGCACGTCGTCGGAAAACCGCGTAAACTGTTGTCGGAGATGGGGGCGACATGGCTTCGACGCAGGTCGCAAAGCCCCAGGTGCATGCCGAGGATGTCACTCACCTCGTTAATCATGTGGCAAAAAATATAGTTGCCAACGACGACAACTACGCTCTCGCGGCGTAAAAAGCCGTGAGCCGCCCGGCACTGATCGCCCGTGGTCGGTGTCAGGCGGTCATAATACACGGGCTAGCACTGGGGACGGCCCGGATCCCCGGCGCGAACTCCTAGCGGGCTCGCTGGCCTCTACCCTTCCCGTCGGGTAGTTGCCGGTTAAAATCAAAGACGCGGGATAAGCATGTAGACCCTGGGGTGGAGGTCCTGCGGACGCGGGTTCGACTCCCGCCGCCTCCACCATCTTCTTTTATACCAGCGCTTTATAACCGCCTTTTTAGGCGGATTTAGCCCGCCTCTGCGTGGCAACGAAGCCGCGCGCTTGCGAGTCGACAGCACCGAGCGCCTTACCTCTCGCCACGGGGCCAAAACGGATTTCCCAGGGGAATGCTGCATAACTCTAGCGCGTGTCTACGCGCCACGGCGGCGTTGCGGTAAGGCGGCCTTCGCCGCGAATAGCCGTCGCCGGCACCAGCAAGCCCAACGCCGCCCACAGCGCCACCGGGGCGCGCCCGCTAAGCGCGCTCGTAGGCGGCGCCGCAAAGTTCAAATGGACTGGCGGACAGCATAGTGTGCCTTGCCTGCGAGCGCTTAACGGCCAGAGACTCGTACAAATGGCGTCGCGTTTCCCTAGGCCGGCTCGCCTCGCTAGGTCTGTTACGTTACTGGGGCGCATTGGCATCTGTAACGTCACCGGATCATTACAGTGGCGGTTCTACGCTTTGATCAATCGGGTCGCGGACCGGGCCAGGAGCCACGCCGCGAGAACGGTCTCAATAGGCGGAGGCGCCGTGACCTAGGACCAAGTCTAGAGGGGGGTGAGGGGTAGACCTAGGCCTTAGGTGCTCGCCACGGCGCCTCCTACAGCTAAACATAGCCGCCGAAATATGGCGGTGCAACAAACGAATCGCCTAGCGCCTCGTCGGACTGATCGGCGCCGACTTGTTCATCAGCCTTAGCGTCTGGGATTAGGCCTCGATAATCGTTGCGCTGTTCAGGGGATTGAGTCCTGGAACCCTTAGTCCCTGCCCCTTCCCGCTTAGGCGCGCTAGACCTTGTGCTTGAGCAGGCGAGCCTTCTCGCGTTGCCAGTCGCGCTGTTTGGCGTCCTCGCGTTTGTCGTATTGCTTCTTGCCGCGCGCGAGCCCGATGTCCACTTTGGCCACGCCGCGCTTCCAGTGCATGTTCAGCGGCACTAGGGTATGGCCCTTTTGCTCGGTGGCCCCGATCAGGCGCCCCAGCTCGCGGCGATGGAGCAAGAGCTTCCGTGTGCGAGTGGGATCCGCGCTTACGTGCGTGGACGCCGTCTGCAGGGGCGGTATATTGCAGCCAACGAGGTAGCCCTCGCCGTGGCGTACGAGCACGTAGGCCTCCTGGAGATTTACACGCCCGTCGCGCAGGCTTTTAACCTCCCAGCCCTGCAGCGAGAGACCTGCCTCGTAGGTCTCCTCGATGAAGTAATCATGGCGCGCGCGCTTGTTGACGGCAATGCTTGAGCCGCCCGCGCCGCTGGTCTTTTTCTTGCCGGCTTTCTTACTCACGCCCCGTATTGTAGAGGCCGCGGCGCCGGGCTCCAAGCGCTGCCGCTTGTCGGGTGTTAGGCCAGGGCTGACAATGCCACTACGATGCCGCATCGAGGCGACCACAGGATGACGCCAGTGGTCGCCACAGCTAGTAGTTATCAGGTTCTTGCGGGAGTACGGGTTGTACACAGTCGCGGGGGATAGCCAGGGTCGTTGGTCAACGCCAAGCGTCTTCGTGATGGCACTGGTGGGCACGACCGCTGGCTTGGGCAATATATGGCGATTCCCTTACCTCGCGGGTGAGCACGGTGGCGCGGCGTTCGTTGTGGTGTATCTGTTAAGCATGCTCCTCGTGGGCTTGCCGTTGATGGTTGCCGAGCTCTTTATCGGGCGCCGGGGCCGGCGAGGACCTGTTAGCAGCCTTCGCCAGACGGCGCTGGAGCAGGGCGCGAGCCCGGCCTGGGGACTGGTCGGCATGGCCGGGTTGTTGGCGGGCTGTTTCCTGCTGGCTGCCTATAGCGTCGTGGGCGGCTGGTCCATGGCCTATGTGTTCCGCGCCGCTTCCGGGGTGTTCGATGGCCTGGACAGCGTGTCGGTGGCTCGGCTGTTCCGCTCGCTCGTATCGGATCCGGAGCGCCTGTTGGCCTGGCATACCTTGTTCCTGGGCGCGACGATGCTGATCGTCGCTCGCGGTCTGCGTTTCGGTTTGGAGCAGGCCGTGCGCTGGTTCGTTCCGGTGCTCGTGGTGTGCCTATTGGGCTTGGTCGGCCGGGCCTACGCCACGATCGGCTTGTCCGACGCCGCACGCTTTATGCTCAGTCCCGACTGGACAGCGCTGCAGCCGGGCGCCGTGCTGGCGGCGATGGGGCACGCGTTCTTCTCGCTGACGCTGGGCGTGGGCGCGATTGCGGCGTTTGGGCGCTACAGTGACCCTCGGGTGCCTTTGGTTCGAACGGCCGCGCTCGTGGTGACGCTGGATACGGCCGTGGCGGTCCTGGCTGGGTTGGCGTTGTTCCCCTTTGTCTTCGCCGCGGATCTGTCGCCCGCCTCGGGGCCAGGGCTGATCTTCCAGACCCTACCTCTGGCCTTTAGTGATATCAGCGGGGGGCGCTACATCGGGGTCGTGTTTTTCGGGATGCTGACGCTCGCGGCCTGGAGCTCGGCCATCGCGTTGCTGGAGGCCCCAGTGGCTTGGTTGATCGAGCGATTCCATTTCGACCGGGGATTGGCCGCCAGCAGCGTCGGCATTATTGTCTGGCTGGTGGGGCTGGTCGCTATACTGTCGTTCAATCTGCTCGCCCATATCCGCGTCCTGGAGGCTTGGCCGGGTATGCGGGACGGCACGTTGTTCGACGCCATGACCTACCTCGCCACCAACCTCGTGTTGCCGATGGTCGGCCTGGCACTGGCGTTGTTCGTGGGCTGGCGCGTGTCCCCACACACGCTGGAACTCGACCTGGGCAGTCGCTACAGCTACCGTATATGGCTTAGCCTGATTCGCTATCTGACGCCAGTCGTGATGCTGGCAGTTGCTATTCACGCTACAGGCCTCGTAGGCCGTTTGGTTGATGGAATGCCGTTATGACCACTGTTTCTCGCTCCGCCCTCGTGCCCTACTCGGCGGCGGCAATGTTTGAGCTCGTTGATGATGTTAGCGCCTACCAAGAGTTCCTGCCGTGGGTTAAGCGCTCTACCGAGGACTATCGCGATGACGATCAGGTCAAGGCAACGCTAATCTTCTCGAAAGGGGGATTCGAGAAGGCCTTTACCACCCTCAATCGCCGCTACCATGGCGATATGATCGATATTAGCCTCGTTCAGGGACCGTTTCGTCATCTGGAGGGGGTTTGGCGATTCAAGCCCATGGCGGAGGGCGGCAGTAGGGTCTCGCTCGATCTCGAGTTCGAGTTCGCGAATCGCTTGCTGGCGATGGCATTCGGACGGGTGTTTACCCAGGTGGCGACGACGCTGGTCGACTCATTCGTTCGTCGCGCAAATGCCGTGTACGCAAGCTAGGGGGTGGCAGTGATTCGCGTCGAGGTGGCTTATGCTCGCCCCGAGGCGCAGGTGCTGTTGACGGTCGAACTACCCGAGGGCGCGACGCTGAGCGAGGCCATTGAGGCCTCGGGGGTGCGCGAACGGTTCCCGGAGATCGACCTCCAAAGCCAACCAGTGGGTGTATTCGGCCATCATCGGGCGCTGGCCGATGCTTTGCGCGATGGGGACCGGGTCGAGATCTATCGCCCCCTTGTCGCTGATCCTAAGGAGATGCGGCGGGCGCGCGCTCGGCGCCATGCCCGCTAGGCAACCCCTGCATGATGCTCGCGGGCCTCGGCGTGCTACAGCGGCGCCGTGGCACGGCGGATCCTTCGCGGCGAATGGCCGTGGCCAGCTACAGCAAGGCCCCGCGGCCCAAAGGGCCAGTTTGGCGCGCCCGGTGGGCGCGCGCGATTGAGGTCGCACGGCTTGAAATGTAGCGCCAAGACAGCGCCGGGACCGCGTGCGCCCAGCGGCCCGTGCGAGGCGTCCAGCGTCTCCCTAGGAGTCGCTTGAACGATGGCGGAAGGAGTCAGCGCCGGCGTGGAGTTCGCTGTCGCTCGGCACGGAGTCACCTCGCGCGCCGACCAGGCGGTCGCCATCGAAGAAGATCGTCAGTGAGCGCTCCTCCGGCTCGCCGCTGCCCTTGGAACTCGGACGGTAGCGATAGACGTAGTCCCAGCGGTTGCTGTTGAACGGGTCGACGATATCCGGGCTGCCGACGAGAAACCGCACCTGGCGCCGGCTCATGCCTACCTCAAGGCGCTTGATGTCCTCGGCCTCGAGGACGGTGCCTTGCTGGAACTCCTGGCGGTAAACGAAGGGCAGCTGCGAGACGGAGCAGCCGCTGAGTATGCCAAGCGTAATGTATAGTAAGCTTGCTCGTAGTATCATCAGCCGACTAATTGAGATGTCCGTAAAGCTGGTCATCATAACCCAGCGGCGCGGTTGTTCACACGAATGATTAGGGGGCAGTTTGGAATCCAAGGATCTGCGCAAGGTCGGGCTTAAGGTTACTCTGCCGCGGGTTAAGATCCTCGAGATCCTCGAGACGCGGAGCGACGAGCACCTCTCGGCCGAGGACGTCTATAGGGCACTCATCGACGCTGGGGAAGATATCGGCTTGGCGACGGTTTACCGCGTCCTCACCCAGTTCGAGGCGGCCGGCATCGTTGACCGGCATAACTTCGAGGGCAATCAGGCCGTCTTCGAGATCAATGAGGGTGACCATCACGACCATATGGTCTGTGTGGAATGCGGGGCCATTGAAGAATTCTATGACGAGCTCATCGAGCGCCAGCAGTCCGAGGTGGCCGCCAAGTACAACTTCGAACTCACCGAGCACGCCCTGATCCTCTACGGTAAGTGCTCGAGCTGCTCCCGCGGCTAATCAACCGGCACGCTGCAGCATCTCGCGGGCATGCTGCAGCGTGCTTTCTGTGATCTCGACGCCGCCCAGCATTCGGGCAATCTCCTCGGTTCGTTCGGTGTCGGCCAGATCGTCGATACCCGTTCGGGTGCGTCCCTCGTCATGCGCCTTGGTGACCTTGAGCTGGTTGTGGCCCTGGGCCGCGACCTGTGGCAGGTGCGTGACGCAGAGCACCTGGTGCTGTACGCCTAGTTCGCGGAGCTTGCGGCCGACGACCTCGGCTACGGCGCCACCGATGCCGGCGTCGGCCTCGTCGAAGATGAGGGTGGGGATTTGGCTGACGTGCGCGGTGGCAACCTCCAGGGCTAGGCCGATGCGCGAGAGCTCGCCGCCGGAGGCCACCTTGGTCAGCGATCCGAACCGTTGGTCCGGATTGGTGCGCACCTCGAAACTGATCTGATCGAGCCCTTGGGGTGTCGGTCGCCCATCGGGGTGGTGGGTCACGTTAATCCGCAGTGCGCCCCCGCTCATCCCGAGCTCCGCGATCAGCTCGCTGACCCGCTCGGAGAGGGTCTCAGCGGTAGCCTGGCGCGCCTCACTTAACGCACGCGCCACCTCCTGGTAGTGCTGATGCGCGCTCTGCCACTCGCTGCGCAGGGCCGTGAGCCGCTCCTCGCTGGATTCCAGCTCCTCGAGTTCGCTGCGCAATTGCGCCAGGCGTTCCGGAAGCTCTTCGATCCGAACACGATGCTTGCGGGCCAGATCCGTTAGCTCGCCCAATCGGTCCTCGACCCACTGCAGCCGCGCCGGATCGACATCGACGCTGTCTGTGAAATGGCGCAGCTGGTTGCAGCCCTCCTGGATCTGGACCTGGGCCTCGTTGAACAGCTCGTGGGCCTGGGCGATGGCGTTATCGATGTCGATGCGCTCGGACAGATCACGCGTGATACGGCCGAGGATGGCCTGGGCGGATTCCTCGTCGTCGTGCAGGGCAGCGAGCGCCGTCTGGCATGCCTGGATGGTCTCGCCAGCGGATGCCAGCCGACGCTGCTCCACCTCGAGATTCTCGATGTCCTCACGCGCCATCTCGAGGGCGGCGAGCTCGTTGACCTGGAAGCGCAGTAGCTCGAGGCGCTGCTCGTAGTCGCCCTGATTGCCCTCTAGGCGGGCGATGGCATCACGGATCTCGCGTAGCTTGCCCTCGGCCTCGCGGACCTCGGCCAGGGCGGACTCGTGATCGCCGAAGGCGTCTAGGATAGCGCGCTGGGCCTCCGGCTGCGTGAGCCGGTAGTGCTCGTGCTGGCCATGGATATCAATCAGGTACTGCCCCAGCTCGGAGAGCAGGCTCAGCGGCGCTGGCCGACCGTTGATCCACGCCTGGGAGCGGCCCTTGCGCTGGACCACTCGCCGCAGCAGGCATTCGTCCTCGTCGCCGTCGAGCGCTTGTTCCGCGAGCCATTCGCGGGCACCTTCGTTATGGCTGATGTCGAAGGCGATCTGAATCTCGGCGCGATCGGCATGCTCGGGCAGGGCGCCGGTATCCGCCCGGTCGCCAAGGCACAGGCCGATGGCGTCGAGGAGGATGGACTTACCGGCTCCGGTCTCACCCGTTAGCGTCGTCATGCCGTCGCCCAGCTCGATATCGACGGCATCGACGATGGCGAAATCGCGGATATGGATCTGGCGCAGCATGGGCGTTCTCTGTGTCGCTAAACCGGGTGACCGTCGCCCCAGCCGAGCTTGGCGCGAAGGATGTCGAAGTAGCGATAGCGCGGCGGGTGGATTAGGCGCACCTTGCGGGGGCGCTGGCTGATGACGATGCGGCCGCCGTTGACCACGCCGAGGTCATCCTGACTGTCGCAGCTCACCCGTATCTGGTCGATGGATTGGGGCTCCACAACGATCTCGACGACGCTATCGGAATTAATCACCAGCGGCCGGTTGCTAAGGGTGTGCGGGCAGATCGGTACCAAGGCGATGGCGTCGAGCGACGGATGGAGGATGGGGCCGCCGCCGGCCATAGCGTAGGCCGTGGAACCGGTGGGGGTCGATACAATAAGACCATCGGAGCGGTGACGATTGCACGGCTCGCCGTCGATCCAGGTCTGGAAATCGATCATGCGGGCGGTATTCCATTTGTGGAGTACTACGTCGTTAAGCGCGACCCCCTCGCTAATGACCTGCTCGCCGCGACGTATCTGAGCGGTGAGCAGTACGCGCTCATCAACGATGTAGTCGCCGGCCAGGATGGCGTCGATCTCTTCGGGGTTGCCGGGCGCGACGTCTACCAGGAATCCCAAGCGGCCGCGATTGACGCCCAGGATGGCCAGCTCATGGTCGGCATAGACACGGGCCGCGTTGAGTAACGTTCCATCGCCGCCGACGGCGATCAGCAGATCGACCGCGCTCGCGAGCGCCTCGCGAGTTCGGCGCGGAAATTCGGTAAGGCGGTCGTCGGGGACGGTTTCGCCATCGAGCAGGACGTGGCGACCGGTATCGCCGATGTGATGGGCCAGGCGCGCAACGGTCTCGGACACGGCCTCATCGTCCGGTTTGCCGGTTAAACCGATGGTCTTGAATGATCGCATGGGGCTTCTGTCCGCTGACGCCGTTCTCAACGTAGCATGTCGGCCCCGTAGCGCCAACGCGATGGCAGGCTCGATGGGTTGGCGCTTTTGACAGGACCGGGGGGCGTTGCTAGCGTCCAGACGCGCTCCGGGTGAGGGGTGATCATCGTTCACGAGCTCAACTGACATCGGACAAGGGCCATGGTGGATCAGGGTGGGAGTGCCTTGAGCGAGCGGGCGAGGTGTCTGCTCAGTACGCTCGTGCAGCGCCACGTTCGCGACGGCCAACCGGTGGCATCGCGGACCCTGCTTCGGGACTCGGGCCTCGACGTCAGCCCGGCGACGGTGCGTAATTGCCTGGCCGAGCTCGAGCGTGCCGGCTACGTTCAGTCACCCCACACCTCGGCGGGCCGGGTTCCGACCCAGCTCGGGTATCGGCTTTTCGTCGATCATCTGTTGACCTACGAGCCGCTCGGTCAAGCCGAGCTCGCGACCCTAAGCCGCCGTCTGCGTGGTGAGGACACCCATCACACGGTCGATTCCGCCTCGGACGTGCTGGCGGGACTGACGCGGCTGGCGGGGGTGGCCTCGCGGCCTCGGCGAGATGTCGGTTGCGTACGCGAGATCCGCTTCCTTCGCCTGGGCTCGTATCGGGTCTTGGCCATCCTCGTGCTCAATGAGGACGAGGTGCAGAATCGCTTCATCGACACCGAGCGGGATTTCAGTGATGCCGAGCTGGAGCGCATCGGCAACTACCTGAGCTACCAGTTCGCCGGCCAGGATCTCGGCGCTGTCCGGCGTCAGCTCATCGCCGATATGCAGCTGGAGCAGGCCCATATGGACGAGCTCATGCGCTCGGCCATGGACGTCGCCACGCGCGTGCTCGCCGAGCGCGAGCCGCCGGATGATGGCTACGTCATCACTGGTGAGACCAATCTCATGACCTTCCGCGAGCTCTCCGACGTCGATCGGCTCAAGGCGCTTTTCGACGCCTTCAGCCGCAAACAGGACATCCTCCACTTGCTCGACCGCTGCCTTGATGCCGATGGCGTCCGGGTATTCATCGGCCACGAGTGCGGCGATGACGCCTTCGATGGCGTATCCCTGGTGACCTCTACCTACAGCGCCGAGGACGGCGTTTTGGGTGTTTTGGGCGTCTTTGGCCCGACGCGCATGGCCTATGAGCGGGTGGTGCCCATCGTGGAAGCGACGGCCGGGTTACTCGGCCACGCCTTGAATCCGCGCAGCTAATCCCCATCTCTGTAGGCAGTCGCAGGGCCCGCCGGCACCGAGCGGGTCATTGGCAGCGTATTGAACGGCAGCGGAGAGTGCTATGGCAGACGAGCAAGACAAGGACACCCAGACGGAGGCGGCTGAGCAGGCCGAGACCGACGACCAGACTGAGGGGGCGGCGGCCGAGGCCGACGGTGGCGAGGATATGGAGACGTTGCGGCAGCAGCTCCAGGAAGCACAGGCGCAGGCCGACGAGAACTGGAATCAGGTTCTGCGTACGCGCGCCGAGCTGGAGAACGCCCGCCGTCGCGCCGAAAAGGACGTTGAGAACGCCAAGGCCCAGGCGATGGAGAAGCTTGCCGGCGAGATGCTGAGCGTCAAGGACAGCCTCGAGATGGGCGTTCAGGCAGCGCAGGACGACAGTGCTGACGTCGCCAAGCTCCGGGAGGGCTCCGAGTTGACGCTGCGGATGATGGATCAGGCCATGGAGAAGTTCCATATCCAGCCCATCGATCCGAACGGTGAGCGCTTCGATCCGACGTACCATGAGGCCATGGCGGCGCAGCCATCCGCCGAGTATGAGCCCAATATCGTGATGAATGTCGTCCAGAAGGGCTACTGCCTTGGTGAGCGTCTCATCCGCCCGGCGCGCGTGATCGTGGCCAAGGCCGAGGAGTCGTCCCAGGAGGGCGGCGATGAGGCTGGCGGTAATGACGATAGCAACGACGAGACTTGAAAAAACGCTCCTCGGCCTCACATCGGGTAGCGGACATCAGATTAATCCCCGCGAAGCGGGGTGGCTCGAATTCAGAAGGGAGCTTAAGACACCATGGGTAAGATTATAGGCATCGATCTCGGAACGACCAACTCCTGCGTCGCTGTGATGGAAGGCGGCCAGTCGCGCGTCATCGAGAACGCTGAGGGCGACCGTACCACGCCGTCCGTTGTGGCATTCGCTGAGGACGGCGAGGTGCTGGTGGGCGCCGCCGCCAAGCGCCAGGCAGTGACCAATCCGGAGAACACCGTACACGCGGTTAAGCGCCTGGTTGGACGCAAGTTCAATGAGGACGTCGTCCAGAAGGACGTCAAGGAGATGCCGTACAAGATCGTCGAGGCGGACAATGGCGACGCTTGGGTCGAGGTACGGGGCAAGAAGATGGCGCCGCCGGAGATCTCCGCGCGCACGCTGCAGAAGATGAAGCAGACCGCAGAGGATTACCTCGGCGAGGAGGTCACCGAGGCGGTGATCACCGTGCCGGCCTACTTCAATGACTCCCAGCGTCAGGCCACTAAGGACGCCGGCAAGATCGCGGGGCTTGAGGTCAAGCGCATCATCAACGAGCCCACCTCGGCGGCGCTGGCCTACGGCCTGGATAAGCAGGGTGGTGATCGCAAGGTTGCGGTCTACGATCTCGGCGGCGGTACCTTCGATATCTCGATCATCGAGATCGCCGAGGTTGAGGGCGAGCACCAGTTCGAGGTGCTGTCGACCACGGGTGACACGTTCCTGGGCGGCGAGGACTTCGACCGCGCGATCATTGATCACCTCAGTGCGGAGTTCAAGAAGGAGCAGGGCATCGATCTGAGCCAGGATCGTCTGGCGCTCCAGCGCCTGAAGGAGGCCGCGGAGAAGGCCAAGATCGAGCTGTCCTCGGCGCAGCAGACCGAGGTCAATCTGCCCTACATCACGGCGGATCAGGCCGGCCCGAAGCATCTGAACATGAAGCTCACGCGGGCCAAGCTCGAATCGCTGGTCGAGAATCTGGTCAACCGCACCATCGATCCCTGTAAGCAGGCGCTCAAGGATGCGGGCCTGTCGGCCTCGGACGTTCAGGACGTCATCCTGGTGGGCGGCCAGACGCGCATGCCCAAGGTCCAGGAGGCGGTTAAGGAGGCCTTCGGTAAGGACGCCCGCAAGGACGTCAATCCGGACGAGGCCGTTGCGCTCGGTGCCGCGATCCAGGCCGGCGTGCTCGGCGGCGATGTTAAGGACGTCCTGCTGCTCGACGTGACGCCGCTGTCGCTCGGCATCGAGACGCTGGGTGGTGTTATGACCAAGCTCATCGAGAAGAATACCACCATCCCGACTAAGGCCAATCAGACCTTCTCGACGGCCGAGGACAATCAGAACGCGGTGACCGTCCATGTGCTCCAGGGCGAGCGCGAGATGGCCAATGACAATAAGTCGTTGGGCAAGTTCGATCTGCAGGATATTCCGCCGGCGCCGCGCGGTGTGCCGCAGATCGAGGTCACCTTCGATATCGACGCCAACGGCATCCTGCACGTCTCGGCCAAGGACAAGGGGACCGGCAAGGAGCAGTCCATCCAGATCAAGGCCTCGAGCGGCCTGTCCGAGGACGAGATCAATCGGATGGTCGAGGACGCCGAGCAGCACGAGGAAGAGGACCGCAAGCAGCGTGAGCTCGTTGAGGCCCGTAACCAGGGCGATAACATGATCCACGCCGCTCGCAAGTCCATGAGTGACCTGGGCGAGCAGCTCGAGGCGTCCGAGAAGGAGGACGTGGAGTCCGCGATCTCGGAGCTCGAGTCCGCGATGCAGGGCAACGACAAGGACGATATCGAGGCCAAGACCCAGGCGGTGGCCGAGAAGTCCGGCAAGCTCGCGGAGCGGGTCTATCAGAACGCCGGTGGCGATGACGGCTCGGGCGGCGGTGACGCCGGTGGTGGCGCTGAGAGCCAGTCCGGCCGCGAGGATGATGTCGTCGACGCCGACTTCGAAGAAGTCAACGACGACAAGAAGTAGCGGCGTACTCGCCTAAGGCGCCGCCGGTGACGGCGGGCCCGTTTCGCAACAGGCCCTGGGTCCGCCCTCGGCCTGTTTCGTTCGTCTGGCCCACACAGCGGCCGCGCTGGGCAGTCCATTCACGACCAAGACGACAGCATCCGTCCATGTCGAAGCGCGATTATTATGAGATTCTCGGGGTATCCCAGGACGCCTCGGACAATGAGGTCAAGAAGGCCTACCGCAGTATGGCCATGAAGTATCACCCCGACCGCAACGAGGGTGATGCCGAGGCTGAGGAGTTCTTTAAGGAGGTCCAGGAGGCCTACGAGGTCTTGGGCGACCGCCAGAAACGCTCCGCCTACGATCAGTTCGGCCACGCCGGGGTGGATCCCAATGCCGGCATGGGTTCTGGTGGCGGCGGTTTCGGCGGCGGGGCCAGCTTCTCCGATATCTTCGGGGATATCTTCGGCGACGTCTTCGGCGGCGGTGGTCGAGGCGGGTCGCGCATGTTCCGCGGCGCGGATCTGCGCTATCCCCTGGAGCTCACCCTCGAGGAGGCGGTTAGCGGCACCGAGACCGAGATCGAGATCCCGACGCTGGTGGAGTGCAAGACCTGCTCAGGCAGCGGCGCCGCCAAGGGCAGCTCGCCGCAGACCTGCACCACCTGCCAGGGCCACGGTGACGTCCGCGTCCAGCAAGGCTTCTTCTCCATTCAGCAGACCTGTCCGCACTGCCGCGGTAGCGGTCAGATCGTCAAGAACCCGTGCGGTAGCTGCCGCGGTGAGGGTCGGGTCCAGGAGAATAAGCGCCTGTCGGTCAGCATCCCGGCCGGTGTGGACAGCGGTGACCGCATCCGCATCCCGGGGGAGGGCGAGCCCGGCGAGAACGGTGGTCCGCCCGGGGACCTCTACGTGCAGGTCTCGCTCAAGGATCACCCCATCTTCAAGCGCGATGGCTCGGACCTGCGCTGCGATATCCCCGTCAACTTCACGACGGCCGCCCTGGGCGGGGATCTGGAGGTGCCCACACTCGACGGGCGCGTCAATCTGAACGTGCCGGCGGGCACACAGTCCGGTAAGGTCTTTCGGGTCCGTGGTAAGGGCGTCAAACCGGTGCGCGGCGGCGCCAAGGGCGACCTACTGTGTCGGGTGAATGTCGAGACGCCGGTCAATCTGACCTCGCGCCAGAAGGAGCTGCTTGAGGAGCTGCGTGAGACCCTCGAGGAGGGTGGCGAGCGGCACAACCCCGAGGGCAGCTCCTGGGTGGATTCGGTTAGGTCGTTCTTCGAGAAGATGCGCTTTTAACCGGCCATGCTCGGCTGATGAGGGCTAAGGAGTCGATGATGACGCGCATTGGCGTAGTAGGCGCGGCCGGGCGGATGGGGCGCAACCTCATGCAGGCCGCCCTGGATGCCCCTCAGGCGGAACTCACGGCAGCCGTGGACCGGCCGGGGAGCAGCCTCATCGGTAGCGATGCCGGCGAGCTGCTCGGTCAGGGGCGGCTGGGTATCGCCATCGGCGATGACCTGGCCGCGGTCCGGGATGACTTCGATGTCCTCATCGATTTCACGCTGCCGGATGCCACGGCCGATAATCTCGCCGCCTGTGCCGCGGCGGGCCGGCCCGTCGTCATTGGCACCACCGGGCACAGCGAGGCACAGAAGGCGGCTATCCGCGAGCAGGCGGCGTCGCTGCCCATCGTTTTCGCGCCCAATTACAGCGCGGGCGTGACGTTGATGTTCCGGCTCATCGAGACCGCCGCCCAGGCCTTGGGTGAGGACTACGACCCGGAGGTCATCGAGGCCCACCATCGCCACAAGGTGGACGCCCCCTCCGGCACCGCGGTGCGGCTCGGTGAGGTGCTGGCACAGGCCACCGGGCGCGATCTGGAGCAGGACGCCGTCTATGGTCGTCAGGGCCATACCGGCGAGCGCGATCCCCGTGCCATCGGCTTCGAGACCATCCGGGCCGGGGACATCGTCGGTGAGCACACCGTCATGCTCGCCGGCTCGGGTGAGCGCATCGAGATCGGCCACAAGGCCTCCAGCCGCATGACCTTCGCCAACGGCGCGGTGCGCGCGGCGTTGTGGTTAGCCGATCAGAAGCCGGGGCTCTACGACATGGAAGACGTCCTCGGTTTGCGGGCCGCCACCTCCTGACCTGGCGCCAGTCCTCGCGCTCAAGGGAAACGCTGTACCAGGCGTAAGAGGCTCTGGCCCCGCCACGATGGTTGCGTGGCATGGGTGGTTATCGGGAGGTCGACACGTGCCTCGCTCGCGTCGCGTTGTGTTAGCCCCGCCGCGGCGGCGCGGTCTGAGGCCTTAACAAGAGGAGCTCGTCCCTTGGAGATCGGTATCGTCGGTGGTGGCTTGGCCGGCCTGGCGGCGGCGCGCGCGCTCAAAGATCGCGGGTTCGAACCGGTGGTCTTCGATAAGGGGCGTGGACCCGGTGGGCGTCTGTCCAGCCGCCGCACGGATCTGGGTGCCCTGGACCTGGGGGCCCAATACGCCACGGCGCACAATCCAGAGTTCCGTGCCACGGTCTTCGGCTGGTTGCGTGACGATGTGGCGCGCCGCTGGTCGATGACGCCCAGTGTTCGGCCGCCGCCGCGCAAGCGCTTCCAGCGGCGAGGTCCAGCCCGTTTCGTGGGCATCCCTCGCATGAGTGCCATCGCGCGCCACCTCGCCAATGATCTCGACGTCCGCACAGCGACCCGCGTAGCCGCCGTGGTGCCGGCGTCGGACGGTGTTCGCGTTCGCGGCGAGGAGGACGCCGAATTGGGGTGCTTTGATCACGTCATCGTTGCCGCACCGGCGCCGCAGGCCCAAGGCATCGCGCCGCCCGCTGATGCCGATGTCGCTAAGGCCATCGAGGCGGTTGAATTCGCTCCCTGTTGGGCCGCCGCCTTTGAGATCCCCGGCGGCGAGGCGACCCTGCCGGAGGCGTGCTTTATCAATCAGGGCCCCATCCAGTGGCTAGCCCGCAACGGGGCCAAGCCCGAACGGGCGGACGGCGAGTCGGTCTGGGTCGTTCATGCCGGCGCCGAGTGGAGCCGGGAGTGGTTGGAAACGGATGGCGATACGGCCGCCCAAGGGCTATGGGAGGCCCTGCGCGAGCAGTGGCCGGATCTGCCCGAGGCACCCGCGCGGTCCATGGCCCACCGGTGGCGCTATGCGCGGGTGACCAATCCTCTGGAGCGGGGCAGCCTGGCCGACACGCATGGCGTGAGCTACGCCGGGGACTGGGTCGCCGACGGCCGCCTGGAGGGCGCGTGGCTGAGCGGCCGCCGGGCCGCCCAACGCCTGTTGGAGACCGCCAACGAGTAGGAGGGCGGCGCGTGCCCAGGGCGCCGCCGGGACGTAGGAGCCCAGCCTCCTGGGCGACTTTCCCAGAGCGTCCGAATCGCCGAGAGGGCTCGGCTCCTAGTGCGCCAGGAAAAGCCTGGTCGTTTGGAATCGGCGGATAGGGAAGGCCGCTG
>CAJXKP010000047.1 GCA_913055565.1 uncultured Ectothiorhodospiraceae bacterium | reverse complement strand
ATGCCCGAGGACAAGGTGCGCAAGGTCCTCAAGATCGCCAAGGAGCCGATCTCCATGGAGACGCCCATCGGCGACGATGAGGACTCCCACCTGGGCGACTTCATCGAGGATATTGCCGTGATGTCGCCCATCGATTCGGCCACGCGCGAGGGACTGCGCGAGTCGGTTCGCGAGGTCTTGTCGGGTCTGACCCCACGCGAGGCCAAGGTGCTGCGCATGCGCTTCGGTATCGACATGAACACCGACCACACCCTCGAGGAGGTCGGCAAGCAGTTCGATGTCACCCGCGAGCGTATCCGCCAGATCGAGGCCAAGGCCCTGCGCAAGCTCCGCCATCCCACCCGATCCGAAGGGTTGCGCAGCTTCCTCGACGAGGGCCAATCGCAGTAGCCTGAGACTGACCCGCCCTTTGGCGGGTCAGTTGATTTCGGACCCGCCGTAGGAGCCGAGCCCTCTCGGCGACCCAACGTTGGGTTTTGCCCCGACGCCTGAATGCCGTTTAGCCGGCTAAATGCCTATGCACCCCGCCCGCCCCTCTGTGGTGACCACCGGCGTCTATTTAGGGCCGTAGGCTGGGATGGAGCGTTAGCGTAATCCCAGCAATCGACGGTTTATGGTTCGGACAAGTCATTGCTGGGTTTCGTTGCCACTCAACCCAGCCTACTGCAGTGCTCGGCGCCATCGACGAGCGACTGGCACGGACTACTCCAGCTGGGCTGGCGCTTCCACGGCCCACTCGTTCGATCCTGGCTGTTCTCACTACTAGCACGTCATTCCTGACGGCTTGTTAGGGCCGATCAGGAATCTCGCTGGGCCCCTGTACGGTTGCCGCTCGCAATCCCATGCCGCAACAACAGCCAGAGACCGGATCGCGCCTAGCGGCGCGTCCGGTATGGGCTACCGCCTTAAAGTCCAGCGATGGCACGGCGGGCCGTCGCTACTTCCTTTGCCGCTTGTTCCTTATAACTTGTAGCTCGCCGGTCACGGACACGGGTTCGGGTGGTCGGTGTGGATCGCTTCGATGCCCTCCAGGACCTCGTTGGATAGCGTGATCTCGATGGAATCGATATCCGCCTTGAGCTGGTCCATTTTAGTCGCCCCGATGATGTTGCTGGTCACAAAGGGCCGCGTGTTCACGTAGGCCAGGCTCATTCGGGCCGGGTCCAGCCCGTGATCACGGGCGAGCTCGACGTAGCGCTGAGTCACCGCCTGCCCCGCCTCCTTGAGGTAGCGGGTGAACCGGGTGAACTCGGTGAGCCTGGCGCCGGCCGGCCGCTGGTCGCCCAGGTACTTGCCGGACAGGACCCCGAAGCCCAACGGCGAATAGGCCAGCAGACCGCATTGCTCGCGATGCGAGACCTCGGCGAGGCCGATCTCGTAGGTGCGGTTGAGCAGGTTGTAGGGGTTCTGGACCGACACCACCCGCGGTAGGCCCCGCTCGTGGGCCGTCTGGAGGAATTTCATGACGCCCCAGGGTGTTTCATTGGACAGGCCGATATAGCGGATACGCCCCGCCTCGACGAGCTCGCCAAGCGCCTCCAGGGTCTCGGCGATACGGGGCGGCACGGGGTCGTCGTCCACGGTATAGCCCAGGCGCCCGAAGAAGTTGGCGTTACGCTCGGGCCAGTGGAGCTGGTAGAGATCGACGTAGTCCGTCTGCATCCGTTCCAGGCTGGCGTCCAGGGCCTCGCGCAGACCCTTGCCGTCGAAGCTCGGTCGCCCGTTGCGGACGTGATCGACACCGGGTCCGGATACCTTTGTGGCCAGGAAGATGTCATCGCGCTTGCCGCGACGGGCTAGCCAGCTGCCGATGTGGCGCTCGGTCTCGCCCTGGGTCTCCGGCCTCGGCGGTACCGGATACATCTCGGCCGTATCGAAGAAGTTGATGCCGCGCTCTACGGCGTAGTCCATCTGTTCGTGGGCCTGGGCCTCGGTGTTCTGCTCACCCCAGGTCATGGTCCCGAGACAGATGACACTAACGCGCTCGTTGGTGGTGCCCAGGTAGCGATATTCCATGCGGTCTCCTCGAAATTGCCTCGACCAGGCCGCCGCATCGGTGGCGGTTGCCGTTCACGTCGGCTATTCTGGCGCAGCCAGTGCAGTGGGTCGACTAGTAACACATGCCGACACTCGTTCTGGGCGGGCAGCGCTCCGGGAAGAGCCGCTACGCCGAGTCCCTGATGCCGTCCGACGGCCGCTCCGTAACCTATATAGCCACCGCCATCGGCAACGACGAGGCGATGCGCGAGCGTATTCGTGCCCACCGCGCCCGCCGGCCGGCGCACTGGCGTACCCTGGAGTGCCAGGGCGATCTCGCAGCGGATCTGGCCGCTAACGATGGCCCCGATGCCTATCAGCTGGTGGATTGCCTCACCCTCTGGCTAACCGCCCTCGTCGACGACGCGGATCGGGCGAGCGCGGGCATCGACGCGCTGACTCAGACCCTACCGCAACTCAGCGGCTCGGTCGTACTGGTCTCCAACGAGACCGGTCTCGGCGTCGTGCCCATGGATGCCATCAGTCGCCGCTTCGTGGATCTGGCGGGCCGCATGAATCAGGCCGTCGCCGGCTGCTGCGAGCGTGTCGTCTTCATGGCGGCCGGCCTGCCCATGCACCTGAAAGGGACCCAACCATGACGGAGTCGAGCGTCCCGGCGATCGACCAAGCCGCGCTTGCCGCCGCCGAGGCCCGCCAGGCCCAGCTGACCAAACCGCCTGGCGCCCTGGGCGGCCTGGAGGCCTTGGTGATTCGCCTGGCGGGCCTCCAGGGGCGCGAGTGCCCCCGCGTTGACACCTGTGCCATCACCGTCTTCGCCGCCGACCACGGCGTCACCGTCGAGGGGATATCGGCCTTCCCGCAGGCCGTGACGACGCAAATGGTCGCCAATTTCGCCGCCGGCGGCGCCGCTATCAATGCCCTCGCCCGGCACATCGGCGCGCACCTGGAAGTCGTGGATGTCGGCACGGCCAGTGACGCACCATCGCCCGCCGGCGTGCGTTGCGAGCGGGTCGGC
The DNA here is from genome assembly GCA_913055565.1 of uncultured Ectothiorhodospiraceae bacterium. Lineage (GTDB taxonomy): Bacteria > Pseudomonadota > Gammaproteobacteria > Nitrococcales > Nitrococcaceae > CAJXKP01. The sequence goes on along the minus strand of CAJXKP010000047.1, from coordinate 13,116 downwards.
CGGGGTACCGCCAACCTCGCCGAGGGCCCCGCCATGACCACCCAAGCCCGGGAACACGCTATGGCGAGTGGCGCCGCCGCCGCCGAGCGGGCGGCCAAGGCTGGCGCGGACCTCTATATTCCGGGTGAGATGGGCATCGGCAATACCGCATCGGCGGCCGCCGTCGCCTGCGCCCTGCTCGGGGCCCGACCGGAGGCATTGGTGGGCGCTGGCAGCGGCCTGGATAGCGACGGGGTTCGCCACAAGATCGCCGTGATCGAGCGCGCCCTAGCTTGGCATGGTGATGCGTTGACCGGCCCCGACGCGATTATGGAGCGCCTGGGCGGCTACGAGATCGCGGCGCTGATGGGCACCTACCGCCGGGCCGCGGCGCTTGGCATGCCGGTCCTTCTGGATGGGTTCATCGCGACCACCGCGGCGCTCGCTGCCGTTCAACGTGAGCCGGCAATCGTGCCCTGGCTGCTCGCCAGCCATCGCTCGGCCGAGCCGGGCCACGCCCATCTGCAAAGCCATCTGGCTGTGGAGCCGCTACTGGATCTGGGGCTGCGTCTCGGCGAGGCCAGCGGCGCGGCTGTGGCGGTCCCCTTGATTCGCACGGCTTGCATCGTGCACGCCGAGATGGCGACCTTCGAATCCGCCGGTATCGCCACCGGCGATACAAGCTAGCGCCCAAGCCGGGCAAAGAGATGGAACCATGCAGCGAATCGACTCCCATCCCATGACGTTCGTCGATCTCATCCGGCACGGAATGCCCGTCGGCGGTCGACGTTACCGGGGACATATCGATGACCCCCTATCGGACGACGGCTGGCAGCAGATGTGGCACGCCGTCGGGGATCAGCGGCCCTGGGATGCCATCGTTACCTCGCCGCTGCGGCGTTGCGCCGATTTCGCCTATGCCTTAGGCGAGCAGTGCGGCTGCCCCGTCGAGATCGACGAGGGCATCACCGAGATCAGCTTCGGCGACTGGGAGGGGCGTCATGTCCAGGAGATCCTGGACGAGGATCCGGGCCAGGTGGAGCGCTACTGGCAGGACCCCGTGGCGAATACGCCCCCGGGGGGTGAATCCCTGTCGGACTTCCGTGACCGCTGCGTGGCGGCCTGGCAGGCGGTCGCGGACCGCCATCGCGGTGGTCATGTCCTGGTCGTGGCGCACGGTGGTCTAATCCGTACGCTGATGACGCACGTTCTGGAGATGCCGCTATCGGCCGTGCTGCGCTTGGAGGTGCCCAACGCGGGGCTCACTCGGGTCCGCCTGCAGGACGACATCAATGGCAATCCGGCGCCGAGCCTCGTCTTCCACGCCCGGGAGCGATTGGAATGAATAACGCCGAAGCGGGCCTACGCTCAGCGGTCCAGTTCCTCACCCGTCTGCCCGTCAATGGTGGCGGCGGCCTTGGTGCTACCTGGTCGCTGCCATGGTATCCAGTCGTGGGTGCCGGGCTGGCATTGCTAGCTGTCGTCCTCGCGTGGCCGTTCACGGGCGGCAGTGAGTCGCTGTTGCCGGCGGCCGTCTTCGTCGCGACCCTGGCGGCGGTTAGCGGCGGCCTGCATCTGGATGGCCTGGCCGATACAGCCGACGCCTGGATCGGCGGACAGGGGGATCGCGAGCGCATGCTGGCCATCATGAAAGACACCATGGTCGGCCCCGTCGGCGTGGCGGCGGTTGTGATTGTCCTCCTGCTCAAGACCGCCGCTGCCAGCGCGTTGTTCGCGGCCGGCGCCGACTACTCCCTCATCGCCGCGCCGGCCCTGGGGCGCGCCGCCGCCGGCGCCTGGCTCCTCGGCCTGCCCTACCTGCGCGACGGCGGCCTCGGTAGCGCCGTTATCTCGGATATGCCGCGTTCCTACGTGCGCTACGCCCTACTGGGAACGGCCGGCGTCGCCCTGCTGATCAGCCCGTTGAGCCTGATCGCCGCGGGCGCGGTCCTGGTCGGCCTGGGCGCGGTCTACCAGCGCTACCTCGGCGGGGTCACCGGCGATTGCACCGGCGCCGGCATCGAGCTGGTCGAGACCGCGGCGCTGTTGGGAGCGTGTCTGGCCCTCAGCGGCTAGTGGCACCGTCGCCTAAGCGAATAACACCGTGGTGGTAGGTAGCGCTATGGCCATCCATTTCGCGGTAAATCATCCGATTACTACGGATCAGTTCATTAATCTGCTGATGGATTCCAGTCTCGGAGAACGTCGGCCTATTCATGATCGGGATTGTATGGAGGGGGCTGTTGCCAACTCCAACCTCATCGTTAGTGCCTGGGATGATTCCCGGATTATTGGCATTGCCCGGAGTATCACCGATTTTCACTATGCCTGTTACCTGTCAGATCTGGCGGTTCATCGGCGCTATCAGAAGTTAGGCATAGGTAAGCGTTTGCAGTCTCTCACTCAAGAGCAACTGGGTGCTCGCTGTAAGTTGATACTCATCGCAGCGCCTGAGGCTAATTCGTACTATCGCCACATTGGCTACCAACACAATAATCGGTGCTGGACCCTGGAGCCCGGAGTGTCAATCGGCAGTACGCCAGCAATAACGCCTGGCGCGTGAGGTTTAGCCAATAGCGGCTAACGAATTGATGGGGAAACCGGTGGGGGCACCGTTCTGACTAGCCAAGAGTAGCCACCCGCTGGTTGTGAGTTTGACACCCCGATGGGAGGAGCCCCGGGATCCTGCAACTTCCTAAGTAACGCCTTCCAAGTTGCCACTCACTCCCGGGTTCGACGATGTCGTCTTGGGCGTCTATAACGGCACGTCATTCCCGCCGCGTCGGTAGACGCCACCGGGAAGCCCGCTTGCTCCCCGGATGGGTGCCACGAGCTAGCCGTACAGCAATACGTCGGGATTCTCGATCCGCCTGCGGCGCTCGAGAATGATACGGCCATCTCCAAAGCACGGGACCACTCGGTCGGATGCCCCGTATTAGCCCGCGCCGGCATACATGGCACAGCCCGCTCAAACGCGGGGCGGCCCGGCCCGCTGAGGAGTTGCAACTTGCAACTTGTAGCTTGTCACTCGGTACTAGTCTTTAGCCCGACCGGCCTTCCCGGCGCCGATGCGCTCAAGCAGCCCATCCAGTTCCATGTGCTCCTCGACCGCATCCGCCAGCTGCTCGATGCCGTGCTCGCGCTCGGCGTCCAGGTCCACCGCGTTGGTTACCTCTAGCCCTGCCCAGGCCAGCACTGATTGCCTTGCCTCGGGTTGGTCGAAGAAGCCGTGGAGGTAGGTCCCCATGACCTGGCCGTCCGCACTCGTGGCGCCGTCGTCGTGGTCGGCCAGGTGCACCGTGGGCCGCTCGCGGTCGGTGCCCTCGGTGCGGCCCATGTGGATCTCGTAGCCGGTGACGCCGACCTCGCTGCCGGCGAGCCGGCCTTCGACCCGGTTAAGGTGCTTGTCGCCGGCCATGCGGGTGGTCACCGTCAGCCAGCCCAGGCCCTCGGAGCTGCCCGGCTCGCCGTCGACGCCTTCGGGATCGTCGATGCGCTCGCCGAGCATCTGATAGCCGCCGCAGATGCCGATGACGCGCCCGCCGTAGCGGAGATGCCGCGCGAGATACGCCTCCCAGCCGTGCTCGCGCAGCCACGCCAGATCGGCGCGCACCGACTTACTGCCCGGGATGATGACGAGATCCGCCGGCGGGGGCGTCTCGCCGGTCCCGATGAAGCGCAGATCGATCTCGGGCTGGAGGCCTAGGGCGTCGAAATCGGTGTGATTGCTGATCCGCGGTAGCGACGGGACGACGACGCGAAGCTCGGCGTTCTCGCTCGGGGCGTCCTGGCGCGCCAGTGCGTCCTCGGCCTCCAGGAAGAGACCGGGCAGCATGGGTAGCACGCCCAGCACGGCCTTGCCCGTGTAGTTCTCGAACCAGGTGAGGCCGGAGTCCAGCAGCGAGGGGTCACCGCGGAAGCGGTTGATCACGATGCCCGCGATACGCTCGCGCTCGCTGGGCTCGATAATCTCCAGCGTCCCGACTAGCGTTGCAAAAACGCCGCCGCGGTCGATATCGGCCACCAGCAGGACGGGGCAGTCCACGGCCTCGGCGAAGCCCATGTTGGCGATGTCGCCATCACGCAGATTGATCTCGGCCGGGCTGCCGGCGCCCTCGGCAATGATGAGGTCGTAATGGGCGCGAAGCCGGGCGTGCGATTCCATCATGGCCTCGCGAACAACGCCCTTGTGCTGGTGGTACGTGCGGGCGTCCATGTCCTCGCGCGCCTGGCCGTGGACGATGACCTGGGCGCGGCGATCGGCGCTGGGCTTGAGCAGCACCGGATTCATGTCGGAATGCGGCTGGAGCCGGCAGGCCGCGGCCTGGGCCGCCTGCGAGCGTCCGATCTCGCCGCCGTCGCTGGTCACCGCGCTGTTGAGCGCCATGTTCTGCGGCTTAAACGGCGCGACGCGCCAGCCGCGGCTCGCCAGGGCGCGGCACAGCCCGGTGGCCACGGCGCTCTTGCCGGCGTCCGAGGTGCAGCCCTGGACCATGAGCGTGATGGCGCTCATGGCGCCTCCGGGCGGCGCTCGCGGGCGGTCTCGAGCTGTTCGCAGAGGCGTTCGGCGCCGTCAAGCAGGCGCGGGCCGGCGCGCTGGGTCTGCGACGGCGGGATATGGAACAGGTTGCCGCGTTGGACGGCCGGCAGATCCTGCCAGTCCCTCCAGGCGTCCAGCCATTCGGGCCGCTCACTGCCCATGCCGGAGGCGATGATGGCCTCGGGCTCGGCGCCGAGCACGGCTTCGGTGTCGATGGTCGGCACTCGGCTGCCCAGATCCGCGAAGACATTACGCCCGCCGCACAGGCGGATGATCTCGCTAATGAGGTGCTTATCGCTAACGGTCATTAGCGGGTCGTGCCAGACCTCGTAGAAGACGGTCACCGTCGGGCGCTTGGCGTAGCGCTCGTGCAGCTGGGTTCGGCGCCCACGCAGGGCGTCGGCGGCCTCGGTACCTTGCGTGTCGTTGCCGGTTAGGGCGCCCAGCCGCTCCAGGCTATGGGCGATATCCGATAGCGAACGGGGCTCGTTGACGAAGACCGTCAGATCCAGGGCCTTGAGGCGCTGGATGGTGGCGTCGCCGTTGCCGGAGCCCCAGGCCACCACCAGGTCCGGGTTCATGCTGACGATGCGCTCGATATCCACGCCGTCGTAGCCGCCCACGCGGGGGATCTTTTTGGCCTCCGGCGGGTAATCGCTGTGATCCACGGCGCCGACGATGCGCTCGCCCGCGCCCACCGCGAACAGTAGCTCGGTGGCATGGGGCGCGAGGCTGACGACGCGCTGCGCGGGCTCGTCGAGCCGCACGGCGCGGCCGGCATCGTCGGTAACCTTGATGCCATCGGCCGAGGCGGTGGCGCTGATGATCAGCGCGCCCAGTGTTAGGACGAGCCGGGTCACGAGGCGGTGGTCGAACGCGGCAGGGCGTTGGCGAGTTGCTGCCATGCGGTCTCCGTTGCCGGTAGCCCCAGGCGCAGCGCCGGGGGCTCGTCGAAGGGGCGCACGAGCACGCCCGCCTGGGCCAGGGTATGAGCCAGTAGCGGCGCAGCGTCAGTGCGGCTATAGCGAAATAGGGCCGTGCCGCCGGTCACAGGCAGCCCGGCCTCATGGAGGAGCCGATCCAGCCGTTCCACGGCCTCGTGGAGGCGCTGGCACTGTTGCTCCTGCCAGGCCGCGTCGGCGAGGGCGCAGGCACCGGCCCAGCGAGCCGGGTTTGATACCGCCCAGGGGCCGAGATGGGCCGCCATCGCCTCGCGTAGCGCCGGTGGCAGGCCCGCGAAGCCCAGCCGCACCCCGGCGAGCCCGAAGAACTTACCCAGCGAGCGCAGCACCACCAGGCCCTCGGTGCCGGAGAGCGGCGCCAGCGATGTCATCGGTGCCGGGTCCACGAAGGCCTCGTCCACCACGAGCCAACCGCCCCGCACAGCTAGTCGGGCTCGGAGGCTCAGCAAGGTGGCACGGCGTATCTTACGGCCCGTTGGGTTGTCGGGGTTGACCACCACCACAGCGTCACACGCCTCTGAGGCGTCCACTAGATCGGCGTCATCGGCCAGGCTGACCTCGTGGCCTGCGGCCCGCCACGCGGCGGCGTGCTCGGCGTAGCTGCCCCGGGTGATCGCGACGCGGCCCGGCTCGCGCAGGCGCGGGAGGGCCTGCAGCGCGGCCTGGGTGCCCGGCGTGGCTAGCAGCGCGTCGGTGCCGTAGTAGCGGGCGGCGATCTCCATGAGCCTGTCTTCTTCCTCCGGCAGCCGCTGCCAGACGCTGGTGGGCGGCTCGTCCGGCATGCGCGCCCACGGGCTAATGCCGGTGGACAGATCCGCCCACTGATCTGCCGGGATGCCGTAACGCTGTGCTGCGGCGAGTAGCCGGCCGCCATGCTCAGGCAAGGAACCAAACTCCCAAGCTGATGGCGACCACCGCTACCGCCACGCGGTAGATCAATGCGATGGCGCGGTTAATGTCGCTGCCCTGGGCGCGGCGCCCATTACCCAGCCAGGGTCGCTCGCGCCGGCCACCGTGATAGGTCGCGGGCCCGCCCAGCTTGAGGCCCAGGGCACCCGCTCCGGCGGCCATGACGACGCCAGCGTTGGGGCTGACCCATTCCAGCGAATCCTCCTGCCAGGCACGCCAGGCCTCTTGTCGGCGGCTGCCCAGCAGGGCGTAGCCGGCGGCCGTCAGGCGCGCCGGCACATAGTTCATCAGATCGTCCGTTCGGGCGGCGGCCCAGCCGAACAGGCGATAGTCCTCGGTCCAGTAACCCCACATAGCATCCAGCGTGTTGATCAGCCGATAGGCAATCACGCCGCCGGCGCCGGCGACGAGGAACCAGAAGAGCGTGCCGATGACCGCGTCGTTGCCGTTCTCCAGCATGGATTCGGTGGTGGCCGTGGCGCAGGCCGTCTCGTCCATGGCCTGGTTGTCGCGGCTCACCAGCCGGCCTGCCGCCTCGCGCGCGCCGACCAGATTGTCAGCGGCCAAGGCCCGGGCGACCGACCGACCGTGGGCGGCCAGACTGCCGCCGCCCAAGGCCAGAGTCAGTAGGATTAGTCCGGCGAGCTCGCCAGCGTAGAACGGCAGGTGCTGTAGTCCTAAGGCGATGAGCGTTAACGGCACAACGGCGGCCATGACGGCCCAGATGCCGCGGTCGCGGTTGCTCGCCAGATCGGGGCGATTGAACCGGTGGTCCAACCAGCTCGCGAATCGACCGAATAGCGCTAGCGGATGATGCCGCGGCTCTGGCAGCAGCCAGTCCGCGATCAGCGCCAGCAGCGCCACAAGGGGATGACCGATGAGCAGGCTCATCGCTGGCTCGCTGGCAGCGAGGCCACGTTAGAGCTCGACACCCGTCTGCGCCCGAACGCCCTCCTTGAAGGCGTGTTTGACCATCTTTACGTGCGAGACCGTATCGGCCACCTCGGTGAGCTCTTCCGGGGCGTAGCGTCCGGTGATCACCACGTGTTGCATCTCGGGCCGATCCGCGAGGGCCTTCATGACCCGCTCCATAGGCAGGTATTCCTTGTGCAGCACGATGTTGAGCTCGTCCATGACCACCAGATGGTAGGAGGGGTCTGACAGCATGCGCTCGGCCTCGGCGAAGGCGACTTCGGCGGCGGCGACGTCTCGATCCCGGTCCTGGGTCTCCCAGGTAAAACCCTCGCCCATGACGTGATAATCCACGTCATCGAATTGACGAAAGAAGGTCTCCTCGCCGGTGGAGAAGCTGCCCTTAATGAACTGAATCACGCCCACCTTATAGCCGTGTCCCAGCGCCCGGGCGACCATGCCGAAGGCGGCGGTGGACTTGCCCTTGCCATTGCCCGTGTTGACCACGATGACGCCGCGGTCCTGGTCGGCCTTGGCGATGCGGCGGTCGATGATGCGCTTCTGGCGCTGCTGGCGCCGACGCCACTCTTCGGGATCGTAGTCGCTATCGGTCACTCGGATTCCCCTACCATGATGAGTTTACCGGTCTCCGGGTCGCGGTAGACCTGGCCCACGGGTTTCATACCCCCGCCGCCCGAATCGCCCACGCCCTCGGGCGGCTCGGCGAGCTCGCGGCCCTGATCCACGGCCTGGCCACCCTGCAGGGCCTTCTCGATGTCCCCGCTGCGCGCGGCCAGGGCCACCAGTAGGCCGCAGACGAACACCAGCATGATATCAACCAGATTCGCCAGCGGACCGAGCGGATCGGCATCGTTGTCGTCGAAGCGTCCCGCGAGCCGATTACGCCGTCGCATCGGTGCCCTCCAGCTCGTCCAGCAGCTCGTCGTACCAGCGCCGCCGCAGCCGGCCGATGATGAAGCTCACCATGCCGGTCAGCAGGCCGATAACGGTGGTATCGAAGGCAACAGTTACAGCCGTGGCCAGGACCTCCAGGTCGCCCTCACCGAGCGCGCTCAGGCCTGGCCCCAGCGGGATGAGCGTACCCATCAGCCCCAACATGGGCGCGCTTCGGGCGAGCAGATCGGCGCGGTCGATGCGCCGGCGCGCCAAGGCCTCAACACCGCGCGGTGATGCCTTCTTGAGACCGCGTAGACCGATGCTGCGCTCACCGAAGGCGATGCCGGTCTCCCAGACCACGAGCATCACTGTGATGGCGAGCAGGACCAGAACCGGCTCCAGGAGCCAGCCCGTGACCCGGTGCAGCAGGTCGATGAAGATACTGTCGAACATCCACATCCTCTTCGATTGTTTGTGTCGTCATCCCGGAGCGCTCGTTAGAGCGCATCCGGGATCTCGCTTGGCCCCTGTATGGCGGCAAGTGCCACTGCCACCAGCCCTCCAAATGGCACGTCATTCCTGATGGCTCGGTAGAGCCGATCAGGAATCTCGTCGTGCCCCTGAATCGGTGGCAATAGCCACCCTGACAGCTAAACATCGAGATACCGGATCGCGCCTCGCGGCTTGTCCGGTATGACGTGCCGGGATAGGGCCGCCATCAAAGGCATGCCGCCGCATTGTAGGAGCCGAGCCCTCTCGGCGACCGCTCTCTTAAGCTCCGCTGCGTCTTCTACTGAGACGTCATTCCCGACAGCTCGCCAGAGCTGATCGGGAATCTCGCCGTGCCCCCGAAACGGTGGCGATTGCCACCGCATTGCTACACCGCGAGATATCCGATCGCGCCTCACGGCGCCTCCGGTATGACGTGGCGTTTACCACCGAAGCGATGTGCGTGTCTTACCAGCACGGCATTCCGACGGCTCGTCATAGCCGATCAGGAAGCTCGCTTGGCCCCCGGACGGCCTCCTAGTAACCACACGCCTTGCAATAACATCGAGATACCGGATCGCGCCTCTCGGCGCGTCCGGTATGACGTGCCGGTAGAAGGCTGCCATTGGGATAACTCGCCCCATTGTAGGAGCCGAGCCCTCTCGGCGACCGCTCTCTTCAGCTCCGCTGCGTCTTCTACTGAGACGTCATTCCCGACAGCTCGCCAGAGCTGATCGGGAATCCCGATGGGCCCCTGTGCGGGCGGCAAGTACCACCGTTACTGGCCTTCCAAGTGACACGCCATTCCGACAGCTCGTAAGAGCCGATCAGGAATTTGGAAGCTTAGCTAAAAAGCACCCGTTATCCCGGACCGCTCGCTAGAGCTGATCGGGAATCTCGTCGTGCCCAATCGGTGCCAATAGCCACCCTTACAGCTAAACATCGGGATACCGGATCGCGCCTGTCGGCGCGTCCGGTATGACATGACCTCTACCAACGCGAGCGTACACCGCCCCAGATGCCGCCACCCAGAAGCACGGCCAGAAGGCCGGCCAACAGCCAATAGGGAGACCACGGCGGCTCCGGGGCGTCCTTGTCGCTCTTGTTGGTCTGTTGCTCCTGGGACTGTTTCTGCTTTGCCTTTTCGGCCCGCTTTTCCGTTTCCTTGGACTTATTCTTTTCGGCGGACTGCTTCGCCTTTGACGGCTCGCTGGGCTTCTCCGGCGTCTTCTGCCGGGATTGGTCCGCCTGTTTGTCGGCCTTCGATTGTGGCTCGATCTCCGAGACCGTCGTCACGGTTTTGTCTTTGGCCTGTTGCTCGCCGCGGGCTTTGGCCACGACCTGACTAAAGGACTCTTGCAGCTCCTTCGGCATGCGCTCCTTGGCCCAGTCCAGCATCGGGTGCTCGGGGGCCGTGTGGCCGCTGCCCGGCAGGCCGTTCTTAACGACTGCCTGACCGAAGGCCTTGGTGAGCTGCGCGACCGTCTGCTTATCGGCGTCCCAGAAGCCCTTCTGCGCGGCGACGAGCATAATGGCCATCATGTTGGTCCGCACATGCGCCCGGTTGCCCTTCTTGAGGAACTTATCCAGGCCCAGATTGTGCTTGTCGTCGATGTAGACCTTCTTGACCTCCTCCCAGGCCCAGTCGTCGATGACCCGCGGGTTGGTCACCTGCCAGCCCCAGAGGTACTCCATGAACTCGCTGCCCATGGTGCGGGCCCCGGCGTAGCCGTGCTCCATGTTGCCCTTAATCCACTCGGGGTTGAGGTAGCGCCCGCGCAGCTCCTGGAGCAGGGCCGTCTCCAGCGGCTCGACGCTGGCCTTGCCCGGGTTGGCGTGCTCGACGATGCGGTTGGCCGGGGCCTCGCCGCTTAATTCCTCCACCGCCAGGCTCAGACCGCCCAGGTAGTCGAAGGCGTCGTTATTATCCATGAGCCCGTAGAGGTTACTCGCACGCCCGAGATAGCTGCGCTCCACGCGCTTGAGTGAGCGCTTAAAGCCCTGGCGGCTGGCCTCGCCGTCGATCTCCGCGCCGTAGGCATGGCCCAGCCGGCGCAGGTAGGTGTCGGCCAGCTCGCTGCGGTCGTCCCAGCTGCCGGAGCGCTCGGCGAGGCGATTGACGCCCGCGCCGTAGGAGCCGGGGGCATCGCCGTAGACGCGCCGCACGGACTGCTCACCGGCATCCTCCGGCGTCAGCCCCTCGGACAAGGCCTGGCGCGTGTCCTTCACCCAGTGGGCGGCTACCCGGTTTTTGCTCAGTGGCTCGCTGCCCGGCTCGCCCAGCTCCTCGGCGGGACCGAGCGCGCTGTTCAGCGCCACCGTCAGCGCCGGATGGCGCTCGCGAATGGTCGTCGCCGACGCTTGCAGTGCCAGGCGCGTGCCGCGGTCCAGCCAGACCAGAAGCTCGCCGTAGAGATCGCGGAACAGCCCGGAGGTGGTAAAGACCACATCGCGGCGTACGCGGCCCTCGCCCAGCTCCTGACGCTTGAGGCCCTCGACGATGCCGCGGCTGTTCCAGACGGGCTTGAGGCCGAGCATGTCCAGGCCGAAGGCCACCATGGCGCCCTCGTTACGGACCGTGTCCGAGGCCCAGAGGACCACGGCCTCATTGCCCTGGCCGCCCTCCTGGCGGGCCTCGGCGGCCATACGCTGGCCCAGATCCCAGCCCACCTTGGTTGGCAGCAAGTTGCCGTTGAGGCCGTGGAAGTTGCGCCCTGTCGGCAGGACCTCGGGGCTGCGGATGGGATCATTACCTGGCCCCGGCGGGATGAACTCGCCATCCAGCCCCGCCAGCATCGCCTCGCGCTCGTGCCGCGGTGAGGCCGCCAGTTTGTCGCGCGCCTTGTCGCCCGCATCGTCGCCCATGGACTCGAGCATCATGTCGATGGCCTCGGTATCCCAGTCCTGGCCGAAGATATGCAGGCCGTGGGGCATGAAGTCTTCCTGGAGCTCGGTCAGGTAATGCCCCACCTCATGGACCAGCAATTCCGAATCCACCTTATCCAGGTCGATCTTTTCCTTCTCGCCCTCGTGCTCGCCGGCCTGGTCCTCGCTCTCGGACTCTCCGTGGCCGTGGGCCATCTCCGCGGCCAGCTCGCCCTCCAGGTCCAGCTCGGCGAGCTTTTCGCGCAGGCGCTCCACGGAGCGCTCGCGCGCCGGGCTGCCCTCGTTGGCCGACTCGAAGGACTCCACCAGCTGGCGCAGCCCCAGCAGCTCGTCATACAGGGGCGTGGTCTGCAACGGCGGCGTCAGATGATCGACGATCACCGCCAGCCCGCGGCGCTTGGCCTGTAGGCCCTCGCCCACGCCGTCCACGATGTAGGGGTAGATGCCCGGCAGATCGCGCGCGATCAGGGACGGGAAGTCGTTGGTGGTCAGCCCGGCGCGCGGGCCGGGCAGGAACTCGTAGGTGCTGTGGCGGCCCAGGTGCATCACCGCATCGGCCCCGAACTCGCGATCCAGCCAGTGGTAGAAGGCTAGGTACTGATGCGGCGGTGGAAAGGCCAGATTGGCGTGCAGCAGCTCCTCGCGCACGCCCCAGCCGCGCGGCGGCTGCGGCCCGATGAAGACGTTGCCGAACTGCACGCCCGGCACCAGGAGCCGGTCGTCATGGGTCATGACCCAGCCCGGCGGCTCGCCCCAGCCGTCCAGGCCCGGTATGCCGGTCTCGCGCAAAGCACTCACCAGCTCCTCAGAGCGCGACCAGTCGCCGGTCTTCAGCGCCTTGCCGGCAGCCGTTTCCAGCTGGTCCAGCAGATCCAGGGCCCGGCCAGCGGCCGCGTCATCCGCCTCCTCCAGCAGGTGGTGCAGATCCCCGGTGGTCTTTTTGAGGATAGATTGCGCCGTCTCGCCGCGCTCCAGGGCCTGGGCGCGCTGCAGCCGCGGCACCAGCGCCGCCAGTGGACCACCGTTCACGCTCTGGCGGACATGATCCGGTAGCCCCTCGAACCAGTCGCGATAGGTTGCGGGCGCCATGGTGTTCACGCGCTCGCTCATGGCGGCCAGCTCGCCCGAGTTCTCGGGCAGGTTCACGCCGCGCTGTTGCAGCAGCTCCACCATGGCCTCGCTGTCCTCAGGGATCTCGCCCACCTTGTAACCGGCCGCCTTGAGGTCCTCGAGGATGGTGATCAATGAGGCCGGCACATCCAGGTTGTCGGCGCCGATGTTGTGCCGGCCCGGCGGGTGGTTGTAGTAGACGATGGCGACGCGTTTGTCGCTGTTGTCCTTTTCTTGGAGCTTGGACCAGTTGGCCACGCGATCGGCCATGGCCGTGATCTGTTCGCCGATGGGCTGGGTGACGGCCAGCTCGATGCCGGTGAGCTCGTGGATGCGGGGCGGCTCGGAGGCGGCCAGCACCATCGGCTGGCTCACGCCCTGGAACTCGGGCATGGACAGCTGGTAGTGCACGTTGTCCGAGGGCAGGCCGTC
>CAJXKP010000046.1 GCA_913055565.1 uncultured Ectothiorhodospiraceae bacterium | reverse complement strand
ACCGACGCCACGACGATCGCGGCCGTCAGCGGCAGCTCGGTGATGTCGCTGCCCATCGTCTCCAGCGTCCGGCGAGCGATGGTGAACGCGCCGATTGCGACCGCGACCCCGCCGAGGAGGATGGCGGGGTCCATCGCGAGTTCGCCGCTGCCGACCAGCGGCGCGACCGCGTTGGCGATGTTCGAGGTGCCGGAACTGAACGCCATGAGACAGCCGATCGAAACGACTGTCACGGCGCCGAGCAATTCGCGGCGGCTCGTCGTCTCGTGCGGGCGCGGGACCGGGACGACCCCGGAACGGTCGAACTCGAGGATTAGGCGCAATCGGTCACCTGCCTCCAACGGCTCTTTCAGCCCGGTCACCATGACGTGGTAGCCGCCTGGCTCGAAGCTCAGGCTACCGCCCGCCGGCACCTGCACGGCTTCCACGCTTTGCATGCGCGTTTGCCCCTGCTCACGGACGGTAGCGTGCAGGCTCGCTTGCCCACGCTCAGGTGCGACAACACCAACGAGCCGTTCGTTTGCCACATCCGAGGCCAATTCGACGCGAAAATAGACCGCGCTTTTCGAGACGCCCGGCGGACTGGCTCGTGCCCAGGCATCCGTAATAGTCATCCCATCCGCCGCCGCCACACTGGCGAACAGCGATAAAGCGACAGCAGCGATGGTTACGACGCGATAAACGACCATGCCCTACTCCTTTGAACGCGGTTAACAATACCCACCGGGCGCCGGTCACCATACCGCCAGCCGAGAGTCATTCGGGCTGACGATAGACAACCATGTGATTATTCGCCGGCATGGCGATGGTCTCGACGTGGCGTAGTCCTGACGCCGCCGCCTCGGCGGTTACGTGGGCCAGGTCGCGGATACCCCACCGCGAATCACGCGCCCGTAGATCAGCGTCGAAGCGGGCATTACTGTCGGAGGTTGGCGCCCCATTGACGTGGAATGGGCTATAGAGGAAGAGCCAACCATCGGGTGCCAGGCAACGGCCGGCACCGCCGAACAGCGCCTCGGTTGCCGACCAGGGCGCGACATGGCTCATGTTGACGCACAGGATGGCGTCCGGCTGGCCAACCGCCCAATCCGACTGCTCCACATCCAGGCGCACCGGGCGCTTTAGCCCTGTCAAGCCCGCGCGAGCGACCCGCGCTGCCAGCGCCGCCAGCGCTTCACCACCCGGGTCGCTGGGCTGCCAGGACCAACCCGGTAGCCCCGCCGCTAGGTGGACGGCGTGCTGACCCAGCCCGCTGGCGATCTCAAGCATGTGGCCCCGATCGGGCAAGCGCTCGACCAGCACCTCGCGTATGGGCTCGCGATTGCGCTCCGCGGCCGGGCTATTGGGTGGATCCTCGTCGTCAATCACCGGTGTCTGGCCCTAATGCATCTTCAAGCTCGGCTCCACGGTCTTGCGCAGCCGATCCACTAGCACCCCCATCATCATGGCGGGATAGCCGAGAAGGGTCTTTTGATGCCCCCGATACAGGGATTTATAAGCCGCCTTGGCCATCCAGCCATCGATGCTCAGCGAACGCGTACCGCCGCTGAACAACTTCCCGTAGGCCGTGTAGTTGGCCAACGAGACGAGTGAGCCGTAGTCGCGATACAGGAATGGCTCACCGCCGGCGCCGGTATCGCCCTTGAGGATCCGCTTCGCCAGGTAGGCGGACTCCTGATGCGCCGCCTGGGCGCGCGGCGGGACGAGACCGCCGTCGTCAGCCATCGGGATGGCGGCACAATCACCAATGGCATGGATGCGTGGATCGCCCGTGCTGCGCAGATGGCGGTCCACGACCACATGGCCGCGCTTATCCGTCTCAACCGTAGGGCTCTCGGCGAGCACGCCCGGGCCCTTGACCCCCGCTGTCCAAATGGTCATTCGGGCCTTGAGCTCGCGGCCATCGTTGAGCACCACGCCATCCTGATTAACCTGCGCGACACCGGCGTTGCATTCGACGTTGACCCCGAGCGCCTCAGTCAACGACTTCTGAACGGCCCCCGCCAGATCCTCCGGCAGCGGCGGCAACACGCGCGGTGCCTGCTCGACCAGCGTAATGCCGGTGCGCTCGCGATCGACCCCGGCCCCGTAATCGCGCACAACGTCTAGCGCATAAGAGAGCTCCGCCGAGAGCTCGACGCCCGTGGCGCCCGCGCCCACGATCACGATGTCGAAGCGCTGATCGCGCTGCATCACACTCGCGCGAGCCAGCTCATAGAGCAGCGCGCGATGCACGCCCTCTGCCTGCTCGCGGGAATCGAGGAAATAGGCGTGCTCCTTAACGCCCGGCACGCCGAAATCATTAACCTCGCTGCCCAGAGCCAGAACAAGGCGGTCGTATTGGATAACCCGTTCCGGTAGTGCCACCTCGCCCGCCTGATCATGGAGCGCGCCCAGACGGACGCGGTCGCGGTCGGGGTTGACCCCTTTAAGCGGTCCCAGCTCGAAGCGGAAGCCGTTGCGGCGCCCGAGATAGAGATAACTGAGCTCATCCTGGAACGAATTCAGCGTACCCGCCGCCACCTGATGGAATAGCGGCTTCCAGATATGGGTCGGCCCCTTATCGACGAGAATGACATCGTCATCGGCTCGGGACTTATCGCGACCGAGCATACAGGCCATTTCCAGACCAGCGGACCCAGCGCCAACGATTACGGTGCGCATGTCCTAAGCGCCTCCACAGCGATGCGGCTTCCTTATGGACCCATCAGCGTACGCACTCTAGGGACAAAGACAAGCCGCACCAGTGTGGAGCAATGCCCTTAGTCGGACCGGTGGTCGGTCACCATGGCCCGGGCACTACCCTCGTCCGTGACGAGGATATTCGCCAGGCCGGCGGTCAGCGCGGCCTCAATGACGGGCACGCGATCCATGCCGCCAGCGAGCAGCATCACGCGCTTGCCGTGCGCGAGTCCGGACAGCGGAATAGCCAGGCAGCGCTCGTTGATCGGATGCGTCACGGGAGCACCCGCGGCGTCTACGAAGTAGCCCAGCACATCACCAACGGCCCCCTTGGCGCGCAGCTCCTCGACTACCTGCGGGTCGCCTACGCCAACGTTGACCGCCAGGGAATCCTCCATGCCGCCCGGTGTATAGAGGATAAGGTCCGCGCTGCAGGCCTTCTGGCAGGCGTCCCGGATGGAGCTCTGGGCCATAAGGCGCTCCCGATCCGCCGAGCTATTGGCATACATCGGCGCCGCCAAGAAGTGCTGCTCGGCATCGTAGAGCCGGGCCAGATCGGAGACGACCTCAAAGGTATTGAGACTACCGCAATGGGCCAATCCGCCCTGGACACCCACCACCGACAGACCGCGCCCTGGTCGTGCCGGCAGTGCGTCCATGACCGACTCAATGGTACGCCCCCATGCCAACGCGATGGTCATGCCATCAGTAACCAGGCCCGCCATATAGCTGGCGGCCGCCACCCCAAGAGCGGGCCGTAGCAGACCGGGATCGTCGGGCGTCGGAACGACTATGGCATCAAGTAGGTCATATCGTTGTGTGAGGGCGTGCTCAAGGGCAACGCAACCGGCGAGGTCACTATTAATCGTAATCTCGACCTGACCGCTTTCTCGGGAGGCTGCCAGCAGCCGGTTCACGCGAACCCGACTGGTACCCAACCGATTGGCGATGTCCTGCTGCGTCAGGCCGCCCACGAAATAATACCAGGCGACCCTGGCTTGGAGCTCAGTATCACCGTCGGTCACCGTCTTGCCGCCCTGTTGCTGACTTTCCATAGAGCTACTCGCGGCTGGTCCCTGACGCAGTATAGATGCCCAGTGGCGTCGGCCACTTCCCCTAGCGGCCAAGGACGGCTAGCATCTACGCGCGAGGCCGGTTACATATGTTGCAATTTTTAAACAAACGTAAAGACCGACGCGGCTCACGTCAACATCGATGTTCTAGAACGCCACGAGTCATTAGCTACTAGTATGTATAACTAAAACGCCTTAAAGAATGACTAATCATTCCTTCTGAAGATAAGGCTCCCCGCGTACCCTACTTCATCCCATCGACAGGCAATGGTCCATGAGCATGCAACGCAAGGCGCTGAACGCGACCAACAGCCCACTGACCGAGGACCAAGCGAACCAGCTCAATGCCCTGGTAGCTTCCCTCAATGCCGATCAGATCGGTTGGGTTAGCGGCTACCTCACGGGCGTCCAGGCCATGGCCGACGGCACGGGGGCCGCGATTCAGCCCGTTGCCGCGGCGGAGCCCGTCAGCGAGCCAGCCACACTGACCGTCCTCTACGGCTCGGAGAGTGGGAATGCCGAAGGGCTGGCCCACGACGCAGCCGAGAAGGCCAAGGCCCACGGGCTGCCGGTGCGCGTTTTGGATATGGCGGATTACAAACAGCGCGAGCTCAAGGAGGAACAGCTGGTACTCGTCATCACCGCCACCCATGGCGAGGGCGACCCACCGGACCCCGCTACGGACTTCCACGAGTTCGTGCACGGTCGCCGGGCGCCGAAGCTCGAAGGCACCAAGTTCGCTGTTATTGCGCTCGGTGATTCGAGCTACGAGTTCTTCTGTCAGACCGGCCGAGACTTCGATAACCGCCTTGAGGAGCTGGGCGCCGAGCGGCTGCGCGAGCGCCTGGAGTGCGACGTGGACTTCGAGGAACCGGCCAACGAGTGGCTTCCTCCGGCCCTTGACGCCTTCCTGGATCACAGCGGCGGCGGGCCGGCCGCGGACAACGTCGTGAGCATGCCCGGTCAGCAGGCAGCCACTAAGCCGCAGTACGATCGCAAGAACCCATTCCCGGCGGAGGTTTTGGAAAACCTCTGCCTTAACGGCCGCGGCTCGCAGCGGGACACCCGCCATATCGAGCTCTCGCTCGAGGGTTCTGGGCTCGACTACCAGCCCGGCGATATCCTTGGGGTGATGCCGGCGAATCGCGACCAGGCCGTGGACGGCGTCATCGGCAAGCTTGGCCTCGACGCCAACGCCAGCGTGACCACCGATGATGGCGACAAGCCCCTGCGCGACGCCCTCAAATACGACTACGAGATCACCACGCTGACTCCGGGACTGATCAGCAGCTACGCGGAGCTCGTCGACTCGGACGAGCTCCGGCAATTAGCGGCCGAGGACAACCGCAAGGCGTTGACCGCCTACATGAGCGAGCGCCAGCTGTTGGACGTAGTCAGCGAGTACTCGACGACCGGGCTGGATCCGCAGAACCTGGTGGGCATGCTGCGGCGCTTGCAGCCGCGGGAGTACTCCATCGCCTCCAGCCACGAGGCCACGCCGGGCGAGGTGCATATCACGGTGGCCGCGGTGCGCTACGAGCGCGAGGGCGAGCCCCGCTACGGCGTGGCCTCGACCTATTTGGCCGACGACATCGAGCCCGGCCAGACCGTCCCTGTATTCATCCGCGCCAACAAGAACTTCAGGCTCCCGGAGGATCCGACTACGCCGACCATTATGGTCGGCCCCGGCACGGGCGTTGCGCCCTACCGCGCGTTCCTCCAGGAGCGCGAGGAGCAGCAAGCCGGCGGGGCCAACTGGCTGTTCTTCGGCAACCGCCACTTCCGCACCGACTTCCTGTATCAGACGGAGTGGCAGGCATGGCTCAAGGAGGGCGTGCTGGACCGCATCGACGTGGCCTTCTCGCGGGAGGGTGCGAGTAAGGTCTACGTCCAGGACCGTGTTCGCGAGCGCGGCGCCGACGTTTATCGCTGGCTCGAGGACGGCGCCAACTTCTACGTCTGTGGCGATGCCGAGTACATGGCACCAGCCGTCCATCAGGCCCTGATCGACGTCGTCAGCGAGCACGGCGGGCGCTCGGCCGAGTCCGCCGAGGAGTACGTCAAGCAGCTCCAGCGCGAAAAGCGCTACCAGCGCGACGTCTACTGAACGCGGCGCGCCAACGCATGATCTGAAAGATAGGCCATCTGATAGGTTGGTTTGGTATGAGCCGCTCGCGAGCAATCCGTCGAGCGGGGCCGGAACGACCGAAACCGAGCGGAGCAGTAGTATGAGCAACGGACCCGAGCGCAGCGACGTCACGCGCCCCCTTGAGGAGCTCCACCCCAACGAGCGCCTCAAATACGACAGCAACTACCTGCGCGGCACCATCGAAGAGAGCCTGGCGGATCCGATCACGGGCGCGCTGGCGGAAAGCGACACCCAGCTAACGAAGTTCCACGGCTTCTACCAGCAGGACGAACGTGATCTCCGCGGCGAGCGCCGTAAGCAGAAGCTCGAGCCGGCGTACCAGATGATGATCCGCCTGCGCCTGCCGGGCGGCGTGTGCACGCCGCAGCAGTGGCTGCAGCTCGATGAGCTCGCGCATACGCACGCCGACGGGGGGCTGCGGCTGACAACCCGGCAGACCTTCCAGTTCCACGGGATCCTCAAGCACAACCTCAAGGGCGCCATGCAGGGCATTAACAACGCCCTGCTCGACACCCTAGCGGCCTGCGGTGACGACAACCGCACCACCATGGCCACGGTCAACCCGACCAACGCCGGGATCTACCCCGAGGTCCAGCGACACGCCAAGGCGGTGAGCGACCATCTGGTACCGCGCACGGCGGCCTATCGCGAGATCTGGCTGGATGGCGAGCGTGTAGACGGCGACGGGGATCCCGAGCCCCTCTACGGACCGACCTACCTGCCGCGTAAGTTCAAGATCGGCTTCGCTGTACCGCCGACCAACGACATCGACGTCTACAGCCAGGACATCGGCTTCATCGCCATCGTCGAGGGTGGCGAGCTGCAAGGCTTTAACGTCGCCATCGGCGGCGGCATGGGGCGCACCGACAATGAGCCAGCCACCTTCCCGCGGCTCGCGGATGTCATCGGCTTCTGCCGGCCCGAGCAGATGATCGCTGTCGCCGAGGCCATCCTGACCACCCAGCGCGACTATGGTGACCGCGAAGACCGCAAGCACGCGCGCATGAAGTACACCGTCGACGACTATGGCCCGGATTGGTTCCGCGGTGAGGTCGAGCGCCGCATGGGCGAATCCCTGGAACAGGCGCGCGCGTTCCATTTCGAGCACAACGGCGACCAGTACGGCTGGTACCAGGACGACGACGGCCGTTGGTACTACACCCTGTTCATCGAGAATGGGCGCATCCGCGACTGGGATGATGACTACCCGCTCATGACCGCCCTACGCGAGATCGCCCGCATCAATGACGGCGACTTCCGGCTGACGCCGAATCAGAACCTGATCATTGCCAACATCAGCGGCGAGGCAGCCGAGAAGGTCGATGAGCTGCTGGCGCAGTACGGCATCATGGACCCGAGCAAGGTGTCGGCACTGCGCCTCAACTCCATGGCCTGCGTGGCCTTCCCAACCTGCGGCATGGCCATGGCCGAGAGCGAGCGCTACCTGCCGTCGCTGCTGACTAAGCTCGAGGGCATCATGAGCGAGGCTGGCCTGGGCGACGACCCGATCATCGTCCGCATGACGGGCTGCAACAACGGCTGCGCCCGGCCCTACCTCGCTGAAATCGGCTTCAGTGGGCGTGCCCCGGGTAAGTACAACCTCTACCTGGGTGGTGGCTTCCGGGGCGAGCGGCTCAACAAGCCCTATCTCTACAACATCGGCGAGGAGCGCATCCTCGAGGAGCTCACGCCGATGATCCACCACTACGCCACGGATCGGAACCAGGGTGAGCCCTTCGGCGACTTCGTCATCCGAGCCGGCTACATCGGCGAGACCCGGGCCGGGCGCGAGTTCTACGACTAGAGCCGACACGCCCGATCTAGGAGCGTTGTAGGCAAGGGGGTGGTGGCCACAAGCTGAGCCACCACGCCTCTGATGAGCATCCTGCTAGGTATTTAGCAAGCCCTTTTTCGGAAACATTTCTCGATCGACGAGTACCCCATAGGGGCGGCACCGCTGATCGGCGGATGGTGGCGGCGGTGTCACGCTGGGTGGCCCGAGCCCTACGCGCACTGACGACCGGCAACCGGAGGTCAGGACAG
Organism: uncultured Ectothiorhodospiraceae bacterium; assembly: GCA_913055565.1. GTDB lineage: Bacteria > Pseudomonadota > Gammaproteobacteria > Nitrococcales > Nitrococcaceae > CAJXKP01. The sequence continues at coordinate 8,683 of CAJXKP010000046.1, read as the reverse complement.
CGCGGCTCCAGGCCATGAGTCACGCTAATTCCTTGTCGTTTCGGAGCTATTGATTGGCCGATGGCTCAGCCTCTGGCGCATCGTCCGCGGATAACCTTTGGACCACATCGAAGCCCTCAAACTGCGGGCCAGCGAGATACACATGGCGATTCTGCCCAGCGTTTTTGTGCGCCTCACGAAACGCCTCGGAGTGCGTCCAAGCCTCGAACGCAGCGCGGTCGCGCCATAGGGCATGCGACGCGTACAGCGTGTGATCATCGGCCTCGGCACCACGCAGCAGATGAAATGCGATGAAACCGTCCACGAGATGGAGGTGCGATTCGCGCTCACGCCAGATGCATTCGAACGCCTCCTCGTAGCCGAGACGTACCTTGAAGCGATTCATTGCGATAAACATAAAAAAGGGCTCCTATCAGGTGGTTCTGTACATAGGGGTCGAGCAATAGACGCTCACGTCAGCCTGGCAGCACATAGGGCCGGCCTGAGCGGGGATGCGTTAGGCACACGGTCTTCAAGTCAAAGACTTCTCCCATGATCTGCTGAGTCAACACGCTTTCCGGAACTCCGTTGGCATACACTGCGCCGTCAGCGAGAACCACGAGGCGATCAGCGTACTGCGCCGCGAGATTGGGATCGTGCAGGATAGCTAGCACGCCATCGCCACGGGCAGCGAGATGCGCCGCGGTTGCAACCAAGCGCTGCTGATGGGAGAGGTCTAGATTGTTGGTGGGTTCATCGAGCAGCATATACCGCGCTCCAAGCGCCTCGTCACGGCCCTCGCGCTCGATCTGCGCCAAGACCCGCGCCAGATGCACCCGCTGGCGCTCGCCCCCGGAGAGCTCTGGATACGACCGCTCGGCCAAATGGGCGATGCTAGCCGTCGCAAGGGCAGTATTAATGGCCCGCCAGTCGCTCATTTGGTCGGCATGACCGGCATGCGGACTGCGCCCAAGGGCAACGACCTCCGACACCGTCAACGGAAAACCGAGCGCAGGCGCCTGTGGCAGCACGGAACGGCGCCGGGCGAGCGCCGCAGGGGACCAGTCTGCGAGCGCTACACCGTCGAGATGGCAATAGCCACGCGTCGGCCTTGTAGCGCCGGACAAGGCGTGCAGCAAGGTTGACTTACCGGCGCCATTGGGGCCGATAACGACGACGAACTCCCCTGGACGAACAGTGAGGCTGACGGACTTCACCAGCGCGGCACTGCCGCGTGTGACTGAGACCTCGTGGGCCGCGAGCGTCATCCCATCCCCAAGCCGCGCCGGCGCATGAGAAGCCAAAGGAAAAACGGGCCGCCAATACAGCTGGTAACGATCCCGACCGGTAGCTCCGCCGGTAGTACCACCGTGCGCGCGACTAAATCGGCGGCGATAAGCAACGCCGAGCCCAGCACCAGGGAATAAGGCAGTACCCGTCCATGGCGGGCACCGAGGGTCAAGCGCACCAAATGCGGCACAACCAACCCGATGAAACCGATAACGCCGGCGAGCGCGACGGCACCACCCACCGCCAGCGCGGCCAGACCAACGATCCAGCGCTTACTGCGCTCGACGGCAAAGCCGAGGTGCCCGGCCTCAACCTCGCCCAACAACAGGGCGTCGAGCCGGCGGGCGAACAGGGTCAGCCCCAGAGCAGGCGCGATCATGAACGGTAACGCCGGCAACAGACGCGACCAGGTGGCCCCGCCCAGACTGCCTAGGGTCCAAAAATTGAGATCACGCAGCTCCTGATCGTTGCTCACGAAGATGAGCAACCCAATCCCGGCACCGGCAATGGCATTAATGGCCACGCCGGCCAGTAATAAGGTAGCGACGTCGGTATGCCCATCGCGTCGGGCAATGCGATAGACGACCCAGGTCGCCGCTAGGCCACCCGCAAAGGCGGCCAGTGGTATCAACAGCCCCCGAGTCAGCCAAGGCAACGCAGCGATCAACCCCTCACCCGCAACAATGGCCGTGGCAGCGGCCAGGGCCGCTCCGGTGGACACGCCGATCAGTCCAGGATCGGCCAAGGGATTCCGAAAAAGCCCCTGTAACGCACCTCCGGCCGCTGCTAGGGCGGCACCCACCGCAATACCGAGCATCACTCGGGGGGCACGGATGTCCAGCAACACCGTCTCCTGGACGGGCGCCACCGGCGCCAACGACAAACCGACGATCCGCGCGACCACGGCCAAGACCTCGCTAGGCGCTATGGTAACCGCGCCGACCCCAAGACCCGCCAGCACGGCCACGAGCCACAAGCCACCCGCTACGCAGGGTGCGACGAACGAATACACCGGATTAGCGCGGCGCAGACCCCCCGACATTGGTAGTAACGCCGCCACCAGTCAGTCCGCACCATCCGGTAGATCGGAATGTAGTTGCTCCGCCAGCCTTGTTACCGCATCCGGCGTACGCGGCCCAAAGCCCAGCAAGAACAATCCATCCAAGGCTACGATCCGCCCCGCCTCAGCAGCCTTGGTGGCACCCAACGCCGGATGGTCACGAACGCCCTCGCCACCGCCCAGGCTCGAGAACGCGCTCTGTGTAAGAACAATCCAGTCGGGCTCGGCGGCAATCAACGCCTCCGCGCTAAGTGGCCGATAGCCCTGATAGGCATCGATAGCCGGCCGCGCCTTAGCAAGCTCAAGGATGCCGGCCGCCGAGGTCGCGCGCCCCGCCGCCATCAGATTACCGGCACCCGCTGCGATGAGCACCACGGCACTCGGACGATCGCCGACCGTCTGCATAGCGCGCTCAAGGGCATCGAATCGCGTCTTCAGACGCTCGGCCAACGCTTCCCCCTCTTCCTCCGCCCCGAGGGTCGTCGCTACCGTGCTGACCTTGTCGATAACGCCAGCCGGACTCGGCTCATCCGCTACTCGCGTCACCGGCACGTCGGCACTGCGGAGCTTTTCGAAGACGACCGGCGGCCCCGCATCCGCGGCAACGATCACGTGATCAGGATCGAGGGAGAGGATGGGCTCAGCGCTAAGCTGGCGCATATAGCCAACATCCGGCAGCTCAGCCGCCGGCGCCGGGTAGGTACTGGTACTATCAACGGCCACCAACTGGTCCGAGCGATCCAACCTGTAGACGATCTCGGTGACCGAGCCGCCTATAGACACCACTCGTTCCGGCTCCTCGGCGCTCGCCAACGCCGTGAGCACGGCCATTAACGCACCCATGACAGGAGCGGCCCCACAACGTCGCGCACACATCGCCATGAAGATCACCACCGCAAGTTGTAGCTCACGCTGAGCTTGATGTTCCGGCCCGGCTCGGCCGCTCCGGTGAACACCCGGGAATAGGCCTCGTCGAAGACGTTATCGACACCAGCACGAACGTTGAGGCCACGCAGCCCGGGCTGGCGCGGCTGCCAGCGGTAGGATAGATCCACCACCTCGTAGGCATCGCGCTCCTCGGCCGGCTCGTTGACCTTGTCGAAGTCATCGGCCACCAACAGACGACCTCCCACCGTGGAATCCAGGTCCGCAAGCTCGTAGCGCAAATCCAGCGTCCCTTGAGCCGGTGTCAGCACACCGAGCTTGTCGCCACTCTGATCGTCCTCACCGTCAATGCGTGAGAAACCAAAGCTGGCCGTGAAGGCACCTACTCGGTAGCTGCCCTGAAACTCCTGGCCCCACAACTCGGCGCTACCGACGTTAACGGCCCGGGTAGTGCCGTTGCAGTTCGGCGGGAAGCAAGCAGGCGGGAACGGCTGATCGACCTCCTGGTCAATGAAATCCTCGGCATCCGTCTCAAAATGCGTCGCCTTGATGGTGAAGGTGTCGCCGTCAACGAGCACGTCGCTGAGATCCAGTCCGGCGCCGGCCTCCCAGGTCTCGGTACGTTGGGGCGCCAGATCGGTGTTCGGGACAAAGTTATTCGTACCCACCCTGGGGATAGTGAAGTGCTCACCCGTGGAGAAGAGCTCATTGAGGGTCGGTGCCCGGAAGGCGTCCGCGCGATTGGCGAACAACAACGTCTCAGGCGTGGGCTTCCAGGTCACGCCGAGCCGAGGCGAGAGCTCCGAGTCATCGGGCTCGGCACCCAGACCGCCGGAGGCCTTGTAACCGTCGTAGCGTATGCCCGGTAGCAAGCTAACCTGCCCAGGCAGCGCGCCGAGTTTGTTGAACCTTAGCTGTGCCTGGGCGAAAGCCGCACGGAAATCGAATTCACCACTCGGTACGCCACCACGCGTTCCACCACCGGCCTCGGCAGTCTGCTCGTCCTCATAATACTCACCGCCAAGCGTGAAACTGACCGATCCGCCATCCCAGGCGAAGCGCGAGCGGTTATCAACGCGAAAACCGGTGGTCTCAACCTCGCGTGTGAGCAACTCGCCCTGAGGCCCAAGCCCGTCGTCATCCAGCCGACGCTCGTCCACGGACTGTTCGCTGCGATAGGCCAGCGCCTTGACGTCGAGCCATGGATTCGCCGGATCCGAGTAGTCGTAGCGCAGGCGTGCCGTCTCGGATTCAATAGCCTTATCGACACTGTTATCCCCGCCCGCGCCCTGCCCGTTGTTGGGCTCGCGCGCATCGTTATCAAAGCCGATGTAAGAGAGTTCCAGCTCACTATGATCGCCGGGCTGCCAGTTGGCCTTAAGCAACCCGGAGACGATGTCGTCATCGCTATTGGTGAGCTCGTTGCCATCCCCCAGCTCGATGGTACCCGAGTTGCGGGCGTTGATATTCGCCAGCAAGCCCAGCTCCTCGACGGGGCGACCGTACGCCGTCACGCCGCCGCTCTCCTCCTCATTGACCGACTGATAGCTACCGCGAAAGCGCACGCCGGCGTTGTCGTCAGGGCCAAGCAGGTCGCGCGCACGCAGCGTGCGCAGGGCAATAACGCCGCCGGTGGCGCCACTACCGTAGAGCGACGAGCTGGGCCCGCGAACCACCTCGACCTCGCGCAGTAGGGATGGATCAACAAAGACGCGCCCGTCATGGCCTGAGAGAAAGTTCTGGCGCGCGCCGTCGACGGTCACGACGACGTCACTGCCATCGAACCCACGGATGCTTGGCACCTCACCGGTCCGACGCGGGCCGCCGGTGAACTCCACATTCGGCATCCGCCCGAAGGCATCATCCAAGCTCGAAGGCTGGCGATCACGCAGCGATTCGTTGTCTACCACCGATACCATGCCGGGATAATCGAACGGCGACATCGCTCGCCCGGTAGCCGTTACTGAGATGGGATCAAGCTTGGCTGGGTCATTGCCCTGACCGTCCTCCCCCGCCTGTCCCCACACCACGGCGCTCATTAAACAGCCCGTCCAGACTAAACAACCCTGAATAGGTCGTTGCCAGCTCATGAAGACACCCTCTCGGTTGTGTCCTGGCTGGCTGACGGCTGAGCGCCGCTGGCTTGCTCGGACGTAATAGCCTCGTCGACTCTCGACGCCGACTGAATACTCCTATTTAGTCAGGATCAGCTTGCCGCTCGCTGTGAGTTGAAGCCGATAGGTTAGATTGCCGTATAACACCCGCGCTTCGCGGCTACGGCCAAGCAGATGCACGGCATCGATAACCGGGACGCCATCGCTAGCAGAGCTCAGGCCGATGACTTCCCCCGTTTGATCCGATGGCTCAGCGTTACAGGATTCATCGTCTGCCATCGCGTCTCCCGCCAATTAGCCCTCATCTAAACGATGAACACTCGAGTGGGCATCCGTTTAAGCTATACAGTAATAGTAACGACTATTATTCGCAATACAAAGAGCGCCCCTGCTCGCCGCGCTCATCGCACACCACGCCCGCAGCCGATAGCAGAGACTACGCGCGTCGCTGCCCGGCTAACGAAGCTGCCGCCTTCGCCGCCTCAATCATCATTCGGGATCGCCAGGTAAGGCTCAACTCGGTTGCCCTAACCAAGCGACGGGATGCTATACGGCTGTTGGTGACATTCGGCAGCCCCGACCGAAGCGTCGCACTGCTTGTGCTGAGCAAGCTGCGCAACTCACAGCGGATGGGAACAACGAACCATCCGAGCAAGCGAGGATCAGAGCCAACGATTGGCAGGCACTGGCCTGATTGCGGCCGCTCTACGACCGGGTGCCCGTAAAACGGCGGTAACCATCGCGCCGAGATCGGCTCCAGCGGCGGACCGGGGCCGAGTACGTACCCCCTCTGCCTGAGCGGCGGTTACCGCGGTCAGCGGCTCAACAAGCCCTAGTTCTACAACATCGGCGAGACGTGCATCCTCGACGGGCTTACCCCGATGATCCACCACCCAGCCAAGGATCGGACCGAGGGTGAACCCTTCGACGACTTCGTTATCCGGGCTGGCTACATCGGCAAGATTCAGGCCGGACGCGAGTTCGACGACTGAGCCGGACTGGCGGGCGCCACCTGGGCACCGGAGACCGCCAGTTAGACCCCGGAGCAACGCCGTGGAGGCGCCCTTCAGGGCTGTCGGGCGCGCGGTAATTAGTCAGCAGCTTCCTAGCCCGGCTGGCCCAGCCTCGCGGCCGTTGCGACCCACGCCTCGGCCACCGCCGTTAGCCGCTCGGCCTGCTCGCCATCGGCGAGCCCATCCGCCTCGTCGAAGGCATCGAAGGCGCGAGGTAGCGTGAACTGATCCGGCACCACGTGGACCCCGATATTGCCGAGCATCATCCGCAACGGTACTAGGCCACGCATGCCACCCATGCCACTGGGCGAGGCTGCCATCAGGGCGGCGACCTTACCCCGATAGGCCGCCAGGAACGGCTCATCGGCGCTCTCGCGGCGCGAGACCCAATCCAGGGCATTCTTGAGCACCGGCGGCAGGGAGCTGTTGTACTCCGGCGAGACAATCAGGAAGCCGTCACTGGCCCGCAAGCGCGCCTTGAGCTCGTGCGCGGCCTCCGGCATACCCTGACTGTCCTCCAGATCACCGTCGTAAATCGGCATCGGGTAATCCGCGAGATCCAGGAACGCGGCGTCCGCGCCTGCGCCCTGGGCGCGATCCGCGGCCAGTCGCGCCAGCTTCTTATTGACCGACGTCGCCCGAGTACTACCGGCGAGCGTGATCAATCGCGGTTGTTGGTCAGCCAAGTCAAATCCCCCTTGTTGCTATGCCTTAGTCGAATGCCCCAGGGCAACTCGGTCGTATCCCGCTGCTACCCACGCGGCCAATTTGTCGCTCATTACCCATGGCCGTGGCCCGGGCGCTACAGAGGGCGCGACAACGAACTGCGCCTTTCTTCACCGCAGGTACCCCTAGGCCACATGGTTGCAAATACAAGTAATTATTAATAACTTTAACATAATCGACCAGGAATCGGAGCCCTTGATGAGCGCTAAACTCCTAATGGACCTTGAGGGCATCGCCTTCGATCCGCTCCCCTTCACCATAAAGGCCGTGCGACGGTCCCTGGCGCGTCTCGGACGCCCCGTTTCCGCTGACACGGATCTATCCTTCATCGCCAAGCAGCCCATCCAGGCAACGCTCGATACGCTGCTGCCGGGCGAGGAACGACTCCACCATCGCTTCTTGAATCTGTTGCGGCATCACTACTGCCAGCAACGCTGGCATACAGCACGGCTCACCCCGGACATCCGCGAGCTACTTGCCGGCCTTGGGAGCGGTTTCAGGGTCCAGCGCGTCATCGTGAGCGCCAACCCGCGCGCCACCGTCGCCTGTCAGCTCACGGATCTTGGGCTCGTAGACCGCGTCGACCACGTTCTCTACCCCGAGGGTAGCGGTTGTGCCCATTGCCGGCGCCGCCTGGTCGCCCAACAGGCACAAGCAGCCGACGACAGCACCCTGGTATGGCTCACCGATCTACCCAGCGAGCTTGAGGCGGCGCGCGAGATCAGCGTCCTGGGAGTCGGCGCGTTATGGGGCCGCCTCAGCGAGCAACAGCTTCGCGAGACCGGCGATCACGCGGCGGAGTCCCCGCGAGCCCTCCTCGCCAGCTGGTCGCATGTCACCGTGGGATCGCTGAACTCCGCCACACCCGCGGGGCCTCGATAAACAAGCTGATTCGGCGCGCTTTTAACGCATCGCGAAGGTCACGATTGCCCGCGCCAGTTCTATCCGCTGGCCCAATTGCCTCGGCTCGCTGTTGTGGGCCAGGGCCAGCTCCGTCGCCGCCTTCGCGATCGCCCCTACCCTCGACTAGCGCCCGCGCTGGCTGCGCGTCGTCGCCTTAACCCGCCTACAACGGCCGACACGGTGACCATCAAGGCGGTGGCCGGGCAGTGCTCGTTTCGCCGCGCTCAACCCAGCCCACAGCGGCCTCGGCCAATTGGCGCCGTAGGCTGGGATGGAACGAAGTGGAATGCCAGCATCGCCAGGACCTGTGCTGGGTATCGCTTCGCTCAACCCAGCCTACGCCGAGTCATGCGCGGCTAGCTCTTATTGTCGGAAGGCGCTGCGCCAGGACGTGTGGATGCATTCTTCTTCACAAGCCCTCGCCGTATCGCCAAGCACTGCTACCGCAATTGGAAGGTCACCGGCACGGTGAGGGTTATCTGCTCCCCGGATACAGAATCCGGCATCGCCGGCAGGGGATCAGCGCGTTCCATCATGCGCTTAGCCGCACGGTCGAGGATCCGGTGGCCGGAGCCGGCGTTAACGCTGTAATCCAGTATCTCGCCAGCGCGATTGAAGGTGAACGTCATCTCGACCGTGCCCTCCCGACGCCGGCGCCGGGCGCGGCGGGGATATTCTTTATGGCGCGCCAGGTAGGCCTGGATGCGGTCCAT
>CAJXKP010000045.1 GCA_913055565.1 uncultured Ectothiorhodospiraceae bacterium | reverse complement strand
CATGCAGAGCTACGTTCACTACGGCGAGAACAAGACGCTCCCCGACATGATGGCCGAGTTCAACCAACGACTTCGTCGTGCGGCCGTTCGGTTTCAAAGTCACGTCATCGCGTAGCGACTTCACAACGACAGGACCAGAGGATGACACGGCGGATGGTCCGTTCGTCGCTGCCGGTATAGACTTCGACGTCACAGTCACGGCCGTGGAGTGGCAGTCGACCGATGACAGTAATAACAACGATGGTGACCCCGACGCTGGCGCCAACCTGCTTGACAACGACCCGACCGGAAACTTTGGCAACGGCTCGCCGGCGCCGACGGTGGACATCACCCACGCTCTGCTGGCACCGACTGGGTCGGGCACTGAACCTGGGAAATTGAGCGGCGATACTAGTGACACCGCCGGTTTCTCAGGGGGTAGTACTGACGCCACGCTTAAATTCGACGAGGTAGGTATCATCGAGCTTATTGCGGATCTGACGGACTACCTCGGTGAGGCGGGTGCCGACGTCACCGGCACGCGTAAGGACATCGGTCGTTTCATCCCGGCGCGGTTCGCTGTCGGCGACAATGATCCGGCATTTCGCAATGGCACTGGGATGTGGGCCTCGCCATTCACCTACATGGGTCAGCCATTCACGTTCGCATCGTTGCAAGCACCCGAGATTACGGTCACTGCTGTCAACACCAGCGGCGACAAGACATTCAACTATGGTGGCGAGGGTACGGGCGAGGATTTCTGGAAGTTGGGCACTCCCGGGCGAACCTATTCGGACGCCACCAATAACAAGGACGCGACATTCAGCGCTGACAAGACGCCTGGCTCGGCTACCTGGGGTGATGGAAGCGGGAGCGACACTCGCGCCGACTACGACGGCCAGGGCACGCTGACGATCTCCGGCGACGAATTCACCTATGACCGCATCGATGCCAATACGAAGCAAGCTCCGTTCGACGCCATGATCGAGCTTAACCTGGCCCAGGGGGGGCTGACCGACGGCGACGGTGTCTGTTTTGAGCCCTCGGGAAGCTGTACCGGCTTCACTCTCGACGGCGATGGCGACGATAGTACGCGCGACCCAATCGGCAGCGCCGGTGGTACTAGCACCGAACAGCGTTACGGGCGGTTGCTCATCGACGATGCCTCTGGCCCTGAGACGGTGCCGGTGCGTGTGCCGATGCGCGTTGAGTTCTGGGACAGCGATACTTGGCAGACCAACGAGCAGGACGTATCCACGGAACTAGCCCTCGGCGAATTGGAACTGTCGAACGAGGCTGGTACGACCCAGCCCGGCGACAGCGACATCGTTGTCGATATCGACGCGTTCAGCGAGGACGGCGGCGACACGCACGATGCCGGCGAGACCAAGATCGACACCACCAACACGCCGTTGCCGGTGCGCATTGGCCAAGATGCCGGCGATATTGAGAACGATCCCGGTACGGTGGAGATTGTGATGCTGCCGCCAGGCGCCGGCAACAGGGGTTGGGTGGAAATCGAGGCGCTACTGGCGGGTGCTGACCAGACCTATCTGCAGTACGACTGGACTACTGACGGCAACCAGGACAATGCCCTCGACGACAATCCTCGCGGTCGCGCTACCTTCGGTATCTTCGCGGGCGAACGCGAGCAGATCTATATCCGTGAGGTTTTCCCAGCGCCGTGAGTGGAGACGCTGGCGCCTTAACGTCGAGATTCTCGCTTGCGCGAGAATGACGTGGTGATCCGTGGCTGGATGGCTTTTCCCGCCGTCAATCTCCAGCGCCGGCTCGGCATCCCGTGTCGGTGATCTATTTGCTTTGGTATTACCCGCTGACGGCCAAGCGTCGGGTGGCCTCGGCGATGACGGCCTCCTCGTCGGTGTGAAGGACGAGGAGGGGGAGTCGGCTATCGGTGGCGTCGATGCGTGTTGCTGAGCGGTTGTTGGCGTCGTCGTCCAGGTTCGCGCCCAGCCAGCCCAGGCGGGCCGCGAGGGCCTCGCGGATGGCCGGTGCGTTCTCGCCGATGCCGGCGGTGAAGACCAGGGCATCCAGGCCCTCGAGGGCCGCAGTCAGCGAGCCCACAGCTCGCGCTGCGCTGTAGGTGAATAGCTCAAGGGCCTCCCGGGCGCTCTGGCTGGTCGACTGCAGCAAGTCGGCGACGTCGTCGGATTCCCCCGATACGCCCAGTAGGCCCGAGCGGTTGTGGAGCACGTCGGCGATGTCGTCCATGCCCATGCCTTGTTGCTGGCTGAGATAGAGGATAACGCCCGGGTCCAGAGCGCCGCAGCGCTTGGCCATGGGCAGGCCGTCCAGGGCGGTGAAGCCCATGGTGGTCGCGATGCTGCGCCGCTCGTGGAGGGCGGTCATGCTGGCGCCGTGACCCAGGTGCGCGACGACCACTCGGCCGTCGGCACCGGCGCCGAGCTGCGTCGGCAGCTGGGCGGCGATGGATTCGTAGGACAGGCCGTGGAAGCCGAAGCGGCGGATGCCGGCGTCGTGGTAGGCCCGGGGTAGGGCGAAGCGTTGGGCGACATCGGGCTGGCTGCGATGGAAGGCCGTATCGAAGCAGGCGATCTGGGGCAGCCGGGGCATCTCGCGGCGGATCGCCTCGACGGGGGCGAGGTTATGGGGCTGGTGCCCGGGGGCTAGCGGCGCCAGCCCGTGCAGGGCCTCCAGGGTCGCATCGTCTATACGGGTCGGTTCCGCGAACTGGGTGCCGCCGTGGACCACGCGATGGCCCGCCGCCACCAGCTCGCCGTCGAGGCAGCCCCGCAGCCAGGGCAGGAGGCGATTCAATACGGCCGCATGATCCGGCTCGTCGCCGCTAATGACGGCGTCGCCGCGTTGGCCGTCGCCGCCCTTGGTGAGCCGCAGCGATGGCCGCCGGCCGATGGCTGCAACCTCGCCGCGTAATACAGCGCCGGCCTCAGCCTCGGCCGGATAGACGCCGAACTTCAGGCTCGATGAGCCGGCGTTAAGGACGAGGACGCGGTCAGTGCTACTCATCCGCGATCTCCTTGAGGCCTTGCTGCCAGGCGACGGTGTGGCTGGCCAGGGCGCCGGAGGCCATGCGAGAGAGCTCGTCGTCGGCGCGGCTGGTTAGGGCGATGGGCACCCGGGTGCCCATAACGATGCCGGCGACCTTGGCGCTGGCCATGTACTCGAGCTGTTTGGCGGCCATGTTGCCCGCTTCAAGGTCCGGCGCGACGAGGATATCGGCATGCCCGGCCACCGAGGATGTGATGCCCTTGGTCTTGGCGGCCTCGGCGTTGATCGCGTTATCGAAGGCCAGGGGGCCGTCCACGACGCCGCCCTTGATCTGGCCGCGGTCAGCCATCTTGGCCAGTGCCGCCGCCTCGACGGTGGAGGTCATGCTGCTAGCCACGGTCTCGACGGCGGACAGCACGGCGACCTTGGGCTCGGTTACGCCGACCGCGCGCGCCAGGTCGATAGCGTTTTGAACGATATCCTTCTTATCGTCCAGCGAGGGCGCGATGTTGATGGCCGCGTCGGTGATGAATACGGGCCTCTCGAAGCCGGGGACGTCCACGATGAAGACGTGGCTGGCCCGGCGCTCGGTGCGCAGCCCGCCCTGGCGGGATAACGCTGCGCCCATGAGCTCGTCGGTATGGAGACTGCCCTTCATCAGGGCCTGGACCTCGCCGGCGCCCGCGAGCTGGGTCGCGCGCTCGGCGGCGGCATGGCTGTGTGGCGTCGCCTCCAGGCGGAAGCCGCTGATGTCGATGTCCGCGGTCTTGGCCGCCTCCTGGATGCGCGCCTCGGGGCCGACCAGCACGGGCTCGATGAGGCCTGCCTCCGCGGCCCGTAGGGCGCCCAGCAACGACGCCGTATCCACAGGGTGGACCACGGCCGTGGCCAGCGGCCCATAGGCCTGTGCGGATTCGATGAGGGCCCGGAGGTGGCTCCCCGGGTGGTTTATCGATACCTCGGGGAGCTTGATCCGGTTGCGACGGATCTTCTCCTGGGGCGCGAGCACCGTGGCCTCGCCCTCGATGGCCGTATTGCCGTCTTGGTTAGCGCAGCGGCAGGCCAGCGTCACGCGACCCTGCTCCGCGTCCTTGGCGGTGACCTCGACGGTGATGGTGATGGTGTCGCCCAGGCCGATGGGGCGCTCGAAACGTAGATCCTGCGATAGGTAGATGGTGCCGGGCCCTGGGAGTTGGGTGCCCAGCACGTTGGAGATGAGGGCTCCGCCCCACATGCCGTGGGCGATCACCTTGTGGAAGATGTCCTGGTGGGCGAACTCTTGGTCCACATGGGCGGGATTGACATCCCCGGACATCACGGCGAAGAGCTGGATATCCTGCTCGGTGAGTTGGCGCACCAGGCAGGCGCTATCGCCGATCTTGAGTTCGTCGAGGGTGCGGTTCTCCAGGATCTCGGGGTCGCTAGTGGTGACGTTGGGGCTCATTGACTACTCCATGATGTGCAGGCCGGCATCGACGTATTCGATGTTGCCCGTCAAGCTGGCGGCGGCATCGCTGTTGAGGAAGGCGGACAGGGCGCCAACATCGCCAATGCCGGTCCCGTGCGACAGCGGTGCCTTGGCCTCGGCGCGGGTCATGAGCTCGTCGAAGCCGCGCAGCCCGGAGGCCGCGCGGGTTTTGAGCGGTCCCGGCGATAGCGCATGGACCCGAATGCCCCGCCCACCCAGCTCGGCGGCCAGGTAGCGCGTTGTACTCTCCAGGGCCGCCTTGACCGGGCCCATCAGGTTGTAGCCGTCAACCACCCGCTCGGAGCCGAGGAAGGTCACGGTCTGCAGGCAGCCGCCCCGGGCCATGAGTGGCTCGGCCAAGCGGGCCACGCGCACGAACGAGTGGCACGAGATATCCATGGCCATGGCGAATCCGTCCGACGAGGTGTCGGTCAGCCGGGCATGGAGATCCTCGAGCGGCGCGTAGGCCATGGCATGGAGCACGAAATCCAGCCGCCCCCATTGCTGCTGGATGGCGTCGAAGACCGCTTCCAGCTGGTCGTCGTGCTGGACGTCGCACGGCAGGAGCATCGAGGCCTCCAGCGATGCGGCGAGCGGCTCGACGTGGGGCTTGGCCTTGCCGTTGAGGTAGGTTAGCGCCAGCTCGGCGCCGGCATCACGATAGGCCCTGGCGCAGCCGTAAGCGATGGAGTGCTCGTTGGCGATGCCTAGCACGAGGCCCTTCTTGCCGGTTAGATCGGTCATTGCCTAGGCTCCTCCGTTACGTGGTCACGCCATTTTATTGCACTGCAGCATAGCCGATCATACGGGGATTCGCCAGGGCTCGCGGATGAACCGTGTATGAATAATCCCTGTAAGGTAGCGCCACCGTGAATTCGCTATGGCTGGCTGAGCTCGTCGAGTAAGCTCTGCAGCGGCTGCTCTACCTGCAAGGCGCGCCCGCGCTCGTGTAGTGCCGTGGTAAGGCCGGCGGTCCAGTCTGCCGTGACGGGGCGGCCAGGGAAGGGCTGCCGTTAACGTAGAGATGCTGTCCCAGCGCGGCGCGGCCCATCCGCCCGGGGGTGGATCGGGAAACGCCGCGCCAGCGCATTCACGATACTCAGGCCCTTCCAACCCAGGTCCGCTCGGATGTGCAGCCGGGCGCCGGCATCCGTAAGGGCTTCGAGCAGCGCCAGGCACGCCGTTCCGGGGCGCCCCTGGGTCGCGATGAGGGGCGCACAGTCATGGCCCAGCCGTTCGGCTACGTCGGTGACGACGGGGGGTTCGCGCAGATGAAGCCATCTCGGCCCGCGACCTCTCAGCGTGGCGGCTGCCGCAGTAGTTGGTGGAGGGTGGTGAGACAGACGGGCTCGCCGGCCGCGTTCTGGGCCGCGAGCCTGCGGGTGGTCGCGCTGTCGGCGGCGACGGGCAGCTGGTAGACGAGGACGGTGCTATTGATAGCGGCGCCGACCAGCACGCCGCGGTGGGCCCATATGCTTCGCTCGTCGGCTTAGGGGTCCGCGATACCGCTGCGCCAGTGGCGCTCCAGGGCCTGGCGGAACAGGGCGGCGACGGGTTGGCTGCGGTCCAGGCCGTGGGCTTCGCCAAGGCAGCGCGCGGCGAGGCTGTTGCGGTTGATGCCGTGGCCGGTTAGCTGCTCCAAGCACATCGAGGCTCGTCGTCTGCGCCCAGCCTGGCGCGCAGCGTGTCACGCCGGTCTCGGCGGCCTGGGCATGCTCCTCGGCCTCGCGCGCGCCCTCTGCAGCGCTGGTGGCCTCAGCGTCAGGATTCCATGGATCGCGATGCGATCCATGGGGCCTTCGGCTGGGGGTGACGCTTAGGCCATGAAGCCATGCCTGCTAGTCAAACATCTCATCGGCGCTGCTGGCTGTGAGGATGCGTTCCGCCCATGTCAGCAGGGTGTCGATGTCCGCGGTCTCGATACGCTCGCGCTGGCGTTCGGTCAGAGCGCCGAACTTAACTCTCAGCTGGTGAATGAGGATCGCGGCCGCACCCTGTTGCATGCCTTGTTCGAGACCCTGCTGAAACCCCTGCCGAAAACCCTGCCTGGTATAACGCTCCGCGAATGCGGTCATGGCAGCTACCTCCTCGGCATAGCGCTGCTCAAACGCTCTAAGCTCATTGTCGTCGAGCTCGCTGTAGATGTCGATAAAATCCAGATACTTCGCTTGGCGCTCCGCATCCGGTTCGAGGTCCAACAAACCCCTCAGGGCTTGGCCGAAGATGGTGAGCTTATCCTCCGGCTGGTACGCCATATTAGGCAGATTCAGCCTGGCCACTAGATTATCGCTGTCGCGGTACGCCTCGGCCGGTAGACTCGCTAGCTCACAGGCGAAATAGTCAAATGTGAGATAGGTATGGCGGTCGCCGCCGAGCACTAGCTCACGCGGAGCGCCTTTGCCCCGCAGAAAGATTACCACCGGAACGACCCGTTGGGTCTCGAACAGCTCCGCTAGGTCCAGGCTGTAGTGCGCTAGGCGGTGGATATTGAATCGGCCCGCTTGGCTCTCCTCCTCGACGACGAACAATAATGCCTCGTGGCGGCCATCGGGCCATTGAACCAGCAGCGGCACGTCGAGCTCGCGGAACCGCTCGCCGAGACGTTCCTTGAGTTGTTCTTGGCGGATGGGAACGATGCGCGCGTCGTTGTCGATGAACGTTGCCTCGTCGGCGGCGAACAGCTCGAGCGCCTGTTGCGGATAGTCGAGGATGAGGTTCTTAAAATTGTGATCGTGATCCATAGGCCGGTCCCTTGGCCGTTTTCTCTGCCTAATAGCGCCTTGCTTCGTTGTTTGTCCAAGAAGACTGTCGGCGTCAACCTCTCGTTCGCGTCGCAAGGTTTGGCGTCGAATGCTGGGATGACGCTTACGCTCCATCCCAGCCTATACCGTTGTCGGCTACCGTCATTCTAGCGCCGAAGGCGCATCGAGAATCTCGATGGGGAGCCTTGCGGTATCTGATAGCTGGCCGCGCCGCCATAACGTCGAGATTCACTTGCGCGGGAATGACGGGGGAATAGGTTACGCGAATGTTGGGATTACGCTTCGCTCCATCCCAGACTACCGCCGGCTAATATTATTTGTAGGTACGTAGGCTGTGTTGAGTTGTAACGAAACCCAGCAATGGCTCATTGGCGTCGAATGGCGTTGCGTCGAATGCTGGGATTACGCTTACGCTCCATCCCAGCCTACCGCTTCTTGAAATCGCGAGAATGACGCGGACTCTGGACGGCGGGTAGCCGTTAGTATCGGTTTGGTCACGGTCATTCTCGAGCGCCGAAGGCGCATCGAGAATTTCGATGAGGAGCCTTGTGGTATCTGATAGCTGGCCGCGCCGCCATACCCACGAGATTCCCGCCTACGCGGGAATGACGGGGGAAGTGGGTTGCGAATGCTGGGATCGCGCTTCACTCCATGCCAGCCTGCCGTAGGCGTGCCTCCTCGCGTGCGAGATCGTGCAGGAGCTCGTCCAAGAGTTGTTCTTCTTGAAGCGCTTGGCCGCGCGCTTCAAGCCCGGCGGTGAGCTGTGTGTCCCATTCGGCCTCGACGGGATGGTCGCTGAGGCGGCTGCCGGCGAGACGGGCGTGGCGCGTGAGCGTGGCGGTGTCCATGCGCCAGGGGGTTGGCTCGAAGCGCTGGTGGAGGCTGTTTAGGATGCTAATCCCTGACCAGTCCAGATCGGCGCGGGCGTGGATACCCGCGCCGTCGGCGGTGAGTTGTTCTAGTAGGACGAGGGCCGCGGTCTGGGGCCGTCCGAGGGTGGCGATGATGGGCGCGCAGGCGGTGCCGAGCTGTTCGGCGGCTTCGGCGACGACGGTGGGGTTCTCGCAGACGAATACGCGGTGGCCTTCAACGGCCCAGGCCGGTTGGTGGCGCAGGAGCTGCCGCAGGGTGAGGTAGACGGGCTCCTCCGTGGCGTTGGCGGCGGCTATGAGGCGGCCAACCGGCTCGTGCTGGGCGACCGGTAGCTGGTAGGCGAGGACGGTGCTGTTGATATCGCCACCCAGGCGGACGCCGGCGTGGGCCCAGAGGCCACGCTCGTCGATGCTGGAGTCCGCGACGCCGCCGTGCCAGTGGTGCTGCAGGGCCTGGCGGACCAGGGCGGCAACGGGCCGGCCGCGGTCCAGGCCGTGGGCATCGCCCAGTATGCGCGCGGCGAGGGTGGAGCGGGTGAGGCCCTGCGCCGGGAGTTTCTCGATGACGGCCAGGCTGGCGGTTAGCAGCTTGCGGGCCCGTTGCGGGTCACGGCCGCTGAGGCGCTTGAGGACGCCGGTGGCGGCGAGGTGGTCCAGCCACGGTCCCAGTCCCACCGCGTCGGCCCGCTCCCGGACGGCGTCGAACACCGCTTGCCAGCGAGCTGCTTCCGCGGTGCGTTCCGCCCCCGGGTCGCGGAGGGGGCCGTCCAGGGCCTCCAGGGCGCTGCGCAGATCGGCGGCGATGCCCGCCTGCTGCAGGGTGGCCTCGACGGCGCCAGGGTCGATGCGCAGGCTCTGGCCGCGCTTCGGCGGCCGGCCGAGCAGGCGCTCAACGACTTGGCGCTCGGCCTCCGTGGCGCGCGTGAGCGTAATGGCGCTGTCCGAACCACTGATTAGGCGCTCGCGTAGCCGCCGGCGCAGTCGCGCGGCGTCCTCGCCGCCCAGCAGGCGCTGCAGCCGCTCGTGGTCGACGCTCAAGACAGCGACTCGCCGGTTGGTGCGTCCGCGTCGTTGGTGGCCTCGGCTTCCATGGGTGTGGCCGCGTTGGGCTCACGCAGCCGGGCGGCCGCCTCGCCGCCCAGCAGCCGCCCTAGCCGATCCCGGTCGACGCTCAAAACAGCGACTCGTTAACGGGGTCGTCGCTGTTTTCGGCGGCCTCGGCCTCCATGGGTGTCTCGGGGGCGGGCTCGCGGTGGCGTTGCGCGCCGTCCCAGCGCCAGCGTGAGACGTGCACGGCATCCACGCCCTCCCGCCGGATCAGCTGGCAGATGGCCAGCCCCGGCATCTCGGCGTAGCAGCCCCATTCGCGCTCGGAGGTCATCATGACGTCTAGGTCGAACTGGGCGAGCAGGCCCATGCACTTGGCGCGGGCGTCGTCGTCCACGCCGGCGAAGACCTCGTCGAGCATAATGAGCCGCGGCGTCTCCGGCGCGCCGCTGGCGTAGTGACTGGCCGCGGCCGCGAACAGCGGCAGGGTGATCACGAGCGCGCGCTCGCCGCCGGAGGCGGGTCCGTAAGCCGGGCGCCAGCGCCCCTGCTGCCAGCGCTCCACGCGAAAGCGGTGCCAGTAGCGGTAATCCAGGGCGCGCTCCAGGAGCTGGCGGAGGTCGCCGCCCTCGTCGGAGCGGCGGGCCTCGTTGATGCGCGCCAGGATGAACTCGCCCACGGCCTCCCGGTCCGCCGGCGACCAGGCGTCCATGCTCTGGCGCAGGAGCCGCTCGCGCGTGGCCTCCAGCTCCGCGGGGGCGCTTAGCCCCGCTGCCTCCTCGCCCTCGGCCAACGGCTGCCAGCGGATGCGCAGCCGCATGCCGGTGCTCGTGGGGCGGTCCGAGAGCTCGGCGTTCATGCGCGCCACGCGCTGCTCGGTCTCCATGAGCCGCTGCTGGAGGTGGCTCGCGACCTCATCGATGAGGTAGGTCTCCATGAGCTCGCGCTCGCGGGCCGACAGCAGCTCGCGGCGCTGCTGGATCTCGGCGTCTAGCTCGGCGAGCAGGGCATCGGGGGCGTGGCGCCGGTTCTGGAAGGTGATGCGGACGATGAGTAGGTCGTCCTGCTGCTCGGCGCTCGCCGCCTGGCCATGGCGGCTGAGGTGCTGCTCCAGGGTGGTGAAGTGCTCGTGCAGGCCGCGCTGGTGGCGCTGCCAGGCGGTATCGCGGTCATCGACGTCGGACAGCGCCTGCTCCAGCCGGCGCGCGAGCTGGACCGCTGGCGCCGCGGCCCACGATGGGTCCTCGTCGAGGCTGACGCTTGCCTGGGTGGCCACGGACACTAGCCCCTCCTCGGCGAAGGCGCGTAGTCGCTCGATCGCGGCTGTCCGCCGGGCCTCGGCCTCAGTCAGGCGTTCGCGCTCGCTGCTGATGGCGGTTTTTAGGTTGCCGATGCGTTCGTTGAGCTCGTCGCGCTCGCCGCGCAGGGCCTTTGCGTCCGTGCGGATCTGCGCCAGCCGCTCATCGACCGCGGCGAGTTGCTGCTGCAGCGCCTCGACGTCCGCGCCCACGCTGGCGCGCAGCGTGTCACGCCGGGTCTCGGCGGCCTGGGCATGCTCCTCGGCCTCGCGCGCGGCCTCCGCGGCGCTGGTGGCCTCCGCCGCGGCCGCTTCGGTATCGGTTTCAAGCTGGGTCAGCAGCTCCGCCTCCCGGTTGCGTGCGGTCAGATGGCCGGCTAATTCGCGGGCGTCCGCGGCGTAGTCGGTTAGTGCGGAGCGCACTTGCGCTAGGCCGTCGTCGTCGCTGGGCAGGGCCAGGTCGGCGGCGAGCTGATCGCGCTCGCGGCGCTGCTGATCGGCCTCTTGCTGGCGCGCATCGAGCGCCAGGCGCGCGCGCTCGGTGCGCTCGGTCTGGGCGTTGAGGGCCTGGAGCGCGGCGGCCTCGTCGGCCTGGGCCTGGCGCAGGCCGCGGTCATCGGGTTGGTCACGCCATTCCTGCTCGGCCTGCTCGGCTCGGGCATCGAGCTCGGCGAGGCGGGAATCCACGGCCTCCAGGGCCTGTTGCCACTCGGTCAGCTCCGTCGCGATGGCGGCCAGGCGGGCCTGGCGGGCGGCCTCGCGCGCGGCGTGACCGATGTAGACGGCCTCGTCTTTGGCCCAGGCGCCGCCGGCCGCGCCCAAGCGCCAGCGCCCGTCAGTGCTCACCCAGCTCGAGGCGTGTTCCGATGGGCCATAGCCAATGCAGCGAAGCACGCTCTCGATGGTGAGCGGCGGGACTGACTGTTCGGCATCCTGCCAGGCCGTCGCTGGCACGAGGGCGGTTCCGAGGGAAGAACCCATGGTCTCGTTATCCGCGGCCAGGAGGGTATCCCAAGTGTCGCGCCCCATCAGGGTCCCGTCCGGCATGACCCAGGCGTCGAGCAGGCCAGCGGCCTCTAATGCCGCCTCTAGGCCGGCCTGGTCGCCACGGCTGAGGCCGTCCCGGAAATCCACCAGCTGCCACAGCGGCGCGCCGGGGCGCTGGCGGCGCTGGGCCTCGTCGCGCGTATGCGGGATGGGTGGCGCGATCTGTTCGCCGCGCTCGAGCTGATCGCGCTCGGCGGTCAGGGCCGCCATGGCGTCGGTGATGCGCTCGCGCTCGGCGCGCTGGGCAGCGCGATCGGTGGCCAAGCGATCGGTTAGGGCCTGGCGGGCGTCCTCCAGGGCCTGGCGCGCCGGGTTAGGACCCTCCTGGTGGCTGGTCCATTCGGCGAGCGCCGCCAGGCAGCCCTCGGGGTCGTCGACGCCGAGCTCGGTGATGGCGGCCAGGTGCTCGCGCCATTGCTGGAGGTGCTCGTCGGCGCGTGTCTGGCGGCTGTGCTCGGCCTCGGCATGGACCTGGCTGAGCCGGTCCTGCTCATCGCTATGCCATTGCCACTGCTCGCGGGCGGCGGCGAGGCGGCGCTCCGTCTCGGCGAGGGCCGTGTTGTGGCGCGCTAGCAGCTCGACGCGCTCCTGGCGGCGCGACTGGATCGTTAGTAGCTCATCGCGGGCACTGTTCGGTGGGGTTTCCCGGCTCTCGGGCAGGCCGAGGCGCTGGCGGCAGGTTTGGTGCTCGTGGGCGATGCCCGCCGTTTCGGCGGCCCCGGTGAGACGACTGAGGTCATCGGCCACGGCCTGCTCGGCGCTGTTGGCACGGGCCTGTTGGTCCGACAGCCGCTGGCGGCGCTGTTCAAGCTCGGTGTCGCTCTTGTGCTGCCAGGCAAGCCAGCGCTCGGCGGCATCGCGGCGCTCGCGGGCGGTGGCGTCGGCGGACTCCAGCTCCTGGGCCGAGCGCATGGCGGGGCTGTCGCGCAGGGTCTCGCGCTCCTGCTCGGCCGCACGCTGCGCGTAGTCCAGGGATTGCTCGCGCGTCTCGAGGTCCTGCCAGGCCTGGCGGGCCTCCGTGAGCTCGCTCTCGTGCTGGTTGAGGTTGCCGCGCGCGGTCTCGTAGGCGCTGTTGGCGTTGCGCAGCTCGCGCGCCCGGCGGCGGCCGGCGATGGCGGCGTAGGCGCGGTAATGGCCGAGGAAGGCCGCTACCGCCCCGCGGGCCTCCTCCAGGGCCGCGGTTTCCTCGCGCTCGGCGTCGAGGTTGCGAAAGGCGTCCGCCACGTCGGCGATGACGCCGCCCTCCATGGGCGGCAAGGCCTCGGTGAGGGCGCGCGAGAGGCGCGATTCGTCCGGGCGCTTGGCTAGCTGGGGCTGGCGCAGCTGCAGCAATAGGTCCAGTAGGGCCTCGTAGCGCTCGCTGCCGAGGCCGAATAGCGCCTCGTCGATGGCCCGGCGGTAGGCGCTGGCCTGATCAAACAGCATCCCGCCCTCGGCGAGGGCCTGGTTGAGGCGCTCGCGCCCGAGGGTTCGGCCATTCTCGACCAGGAACAGGGATTCGCCCACGCGCTGGGGCGTAACGAAGAACCACGAGCGCGTATCGCGCCCCTGCACGGCCTTGAGGCCACAGCCGATGGTGCGGTATTCGGGGCCGCTGTCGCCCAGGCGGCCGAACTCCAGCCAGCTGTAGCCCTGGCGCTCACCGCCCTCGCCGAGCAGGAGGTTCCAGTCCATGCGCTTGCCGGCGTCGCCATCGGGCTCGACGCGCGCGGGCGAGAGCCGCCCGTCGAGCAGGAACGGCAGGGTCAGCGCCATGACCTTGGATTTGCCGGTGCCGTTGTTACCGCGCAGCAGGAGTCGACCGTCGTGGAAGCGGAATTCCTCGTTATCGTAGTAGAACAGATCCACGAGGCCGGTTCGCAGCGGCTGCCAGCGCTCGGATTGGGGGTCGGGGAGGTCAGTCATGGGCGTCGTCGTTGGTCTCGGTAGCGGGCTCGTCGGGCAGCCGTGGGCCGCCGACGTCGAATCGTGCCAGCGCCGGCAAGGGCCGGATGCCGTCGTCATCGACCCGGACCAGCCGCAGGCCGCGCAGTTGGGCCACGGCTTGGCGGGCCAGATGCCATTCCGCGCCGGACTCCATGGCGGCCTTGCGCCAGTAGCGGCGGTATTCCGGGCGCCAGGCCGCGATGCGTTCGGCTAGGGTGGCCATGGGGACCACCATGTCACTGGGTTGTTCGGCGAGATGGGCGGCCACCAGCAGCGTCGCGTGGCCATCCGTGCCCTCGGAGGGCATGCGCTGATCCGTGAGTCGATTGTCGGGGTCGACCATGGCCAATCCCTCGGCACGAATCTCCGGAACCAGGCCGGTCGCCTCCTGGATACGGCGGGTGATGGCGCTGCGTTGGCTGGTTAGGTACTGCCGGGCCTCGTCGTCGAGCTCATCCCAGTAGACCACGGGATCGTCGAGCAGGCGCGCGGTGAGCTCCTGGCGTAAGGCCCGGTTGCGCCCCTCGCTGGTGTCCGGGACGAAGCCGGTGCTGATCGAGGCCAGTCGCTGATCGAGCGCTTGGTCTGTCTCGTCGAGCTCGACCATGGATGGGCCGCGCAGGGTGACGAGCAGGGCGGCGAGGATGCGGCGGTTGATGTCGTAGAGGGCGTCGCCATCGCCGTCGCGCTGGACGAAGGCGTCCTCGCTGCCGGCAACGCGGCTTAGGACGCCACAATCCAGGAGCAAGCGCACCACCGTGACAAGGTCCCGGCGTTCGTCGCGGCCCTCTAGGCTGAAGCGCAGCCCGGCGGCCTCCAGGGTGCTGTCCGCGGCGGCGTTGACCACCGACTCCCCCAGACGGGCCAGGGTGATCTGGGTGTCGCTGCGCTCGAGATCGGCGAGCAGCAGGCACAGTAGCGCGTAGCGCCGGCGGGTGAAGGTCGTGCCGCCGCTGGTGGCGCCGCGCGTGGGGTCCCTCCGGTCGGCGGGGCGCTTGTAGAGCCGGGCGAACTCAGCCTCTAGCTGCAGATGCCAGCCCGTCTCGCTGCTCAACCAGTTCCGGAGGTACTCGCTGTGGCGGCGGACCCGGGGAAAGGCCGGGTGGCTCGCCGCCATCAGCGGCTGGGCGAGCAGGGCGCGCAGGGCCTGCTGGCGCTCCTCCTGGCGGTTGCGTTCCAGGACATCGGGCAGATCCTCGGCGCTCGCTCGCATCAGGTCGAGGGCTCCAGGTCGGTAATCCGCAGGCGGTAGTCGCGCCCCGTGAGCCAGCCCCGCGGTGTGGCGATGGTTGCGGCGGTATCGCTACCCAGGGGCGTTAGCTCGATGCGCAGGCTGCCGTCGCCGGTGGTGGTCGTCACGGCGTCTTCTGGTGAGGACGCGGCGGCAAGCGCGTCACCCAACAGCTCAAGCATGAGCGAGAAGGCGTCGCTGTCCAGCTGGCCGATGGCCGATAGGCGCGTCTCTTCACCGGTGGCTAACGCCTGCCGCGCAGCACGCAGCTCCTCGGTCTCCTCGGCCAGCTGGCGCGCCAGATAGGCGCGCGCCTGATCGCGGCGTTGCACCGGCGGCGGCGCCACCCGCCGTTGGTGGCTGCCCGTGGCGCGCAGGCGCGCGCTGATCTGCAGTGGCGGTGCGTCGCGCCAGGAATGGCTGGCGGGTACGGGTTGTTCCTGCCAGGCCGCCAGCGTTTCCGGCGTGACGCCGAGGTGGCGGGCCGGGTTGAGTCCGAAGGCGGTGTGCCAGAGGCGATGGGCGGCGTCGTCATCCGGGCATTCCAGGAACCAGCGGGCGAGCACGCGGAAGTCGGCGGCGCGGTCACTGCGCCCGAGGCGGCGCTCGTTGAGGCGCTGCACCGCCTCCAGCATCTGCGAGATCGAGCGCCGGGCCTGGGCGCGCAGCAGGGTGGCCTGGGCGCGGCGCTCGGGGGCGTCCAGGAACCAGGCCTTGAGGCCCGCCCAATGGCCCTCCCAATGCGCCAGGGCCCGTTGCCGCTCCGTCTCCTGAGCGGCTGCCTGGTCCGCGCCCCCGCTGAGCTCCGGCGCGCTGTCGGCGGCGTCGCGCTCGGCGGTCAGGCGCAGTAGACGGCTAATGGGGCGGTCCTGCCCGTCGTCGCCGTCGAGCCGTCGCAGTATCCCGGCGATCTCGGCCGAGGCGGTGACCAGATCGCCGATGAAGCGCTCGATGTAGCCCACCAGGCGCTCCTTGTAGGCGATCAGCGCCTCGGCGTCGTCCCCGCGTAGCTCGAGCGTGCGCGAGAGCCCGCTCATGAAGGCCCGCGCGTTCTCGGCCAGATCCTCGAAGACGGTGGTGAGATCGCGCAGCAGCAGCTGGACCTGGGTGGCGTCGGGCTGATCCTGTTCGGCCAGCTCCGCGAGCGAACGCAGCCGTAGGCGGATGTCGTCCAGGGCCACGGATTGCAGCGCGCCGCGCCGCCCGAGTTCGCGGTCGAAGACCTGCAGGGCCTGCTCCGCGGCCTCGCCGGCGCGCGTGAGCTGATACAGATAGCGGGCGCGGTAGAAGGCCTCGATGCTCGTCACCCGAGCGGTGTCGGGATCGGCTTGGAGGTTGCCCCACTGCACGAGCTGACCCAGGGCGTCCTGGATGGCCTCCAGCGAATACGCCTGGATGCGCTCGTGGACGTCCTCGGGGCGTAGATGGACCGTGAAGTGCGCCTTGGCATCGACGAACGCCCCCATGACCGCTCGGTAGAGCGGGGCCTTCTCGGCGACGACGTGATTAAAGGCGCTGTACGACAAACTCGAGACCCGTCGCGATTGGCTCGACGGGTAGTCTAACGGCTCGAATAGTCGCTCGCCTACGTCTCCGAATGCCGTCGTGACGCTTTGCCTGCTGCGCCGCAGCCAGACCAGTCGCTCGCGGCGTGGGCACCAGACCTACCTCCGGCCCGGCGGTATTCTGAGGCGTGGATCCCATGGATCGCATCGCAATTCATGGAGTACTCGGGATCGGGCAACATCGGCGCCAAAAACTTGTTTGGCACAGATGCTTGCGATGCCATCCATATCAGGAGCTCAGCCACCTGAGCGAGTGGGTTTGAGCATGACTCCCGGCGTGGGCACCGCTCCTGCCAAACGTCGGATTTTCCCCTTCGCCGTAGGAGGCCAGCCCTCTGGCCGATACGGGGCTACCAGTCGCTCGCGGCGGGGGTGTGCCGTATTACCGTTGGCTTAGATGGCATTCTGTGGAGTTCGTTTAGCGATAACGAAACCCAGCAATGGTCCCTCCGGCTAGGAAACCGTCGAACGCGGGGATTTCGCCTCGCTTCATCCCCGCCTACGATCCTGTCTCGGCGAGATGCAGTATCGGTTCAACCGGCGCTTCGACATGGCGGCAATGGTACGTCGAGCTGTTGTCGCGCTCCTGCGCGCTGATACGATCACTCGCGCTTACGCACGAGGGGGTTCTTTCGTCGGTCGGGATGCTGCGCGGCGACGCTTCGGTGCGTTATCTGGCCTTCTTCGGGGTTACAAGGGGGAAAGTTGCGGGATGGAGCACGACGACGGCACGAATGACTGGCGTTACTACCTGGACGCCATGATCACGTTCGCTCGCAAGGTGCACGTCTATACCCAGCGCCTTGAGGAGCGGCGTTTTGCGGGTAACGATGTCATCTTCGACGCGACGCTGCGCAACCTGGAGCTGCTTGGCGAGGCGGCCACACATATCCCCGAGGAAGTGCGCCAATCCAAGGACTCCATCCCCTGGGCTATGCTGATCGCCACGCGCCAGCGGCTGATGCGTTGCGATGGTGCAATGGATTACGACGTCGTTTGGACCATCGTCGATGACGACATCCCGGCTACCCTCGCGGGTCTGCAATCGCTGAGGGACTCGGTGGACTGATGATGCCGGCTGACTTGAGCGCCACTGGCTCACTTGCGGCGGTGGATACGGCCTGAATGGCCGTATCCCATTAACCGGCTACCGCGTCGGCCCGGAGCACCCATGGCGCCCGGCCCGTGGGGGCGCTCAGGCCGTTGCGGCCT
>CAJXKP010000044.1 GCA_913055565.1 uncultured Ectothiorhodospiraceae bacterium | reverse complement strand
CGTCGAGGGCGTCACTGTCGCTACGTTCTCGAACGGCACGGACATGAACCACGACTCGCCGACGACGATGACGGGCGCGAAGTTCTCGACGCCGTACGTGCTGGCGCGGTACCTCCACGACGGCAGCGTCGCCCTCGAGCACTTCACCGAGGATGCCATCGCCGAGACGTCGGTGCAGGCGCTGGCCTCGCGGGTCAGGCTCGTCCACGACGAGGCGTACGAAGCGGCTTTCCCCGAGTCGTGGGGGGCGAGCGTCGAGGTGACGCTCGCCGACGGCACGACGCTGACCGGCGACCGGGACTATCCACGTGGTGACCGTCGGGATCCGATCCCCGCGGACGAGTACCGCGAGCGCACCCGCGCGCTCCTCGCCCACGCGCTCGAACTCGCGCTCCTGGAGCGCGCGCAGCAGCTTGCCCTGCAGTTCGAGCGGGATCTCGCTCACCTCGTCGAGGAACAGCGTGCCGCCGTCGGCGAGCTCGAAGCGCCCGCGCCGAGCGCTAACGGCCCCGGTAAACGCGCCCTTCTCGTGCCCGAACAGCTCGCTCTCCAGGAGCTCGCCCGGGATGGCGCCGCAATTCACGGCCACGAACGGCTTGTGCGCGCGCTTGGAATTGCCATGGACGTTGCGCGCCACAACCTCCTTACCCGTACCCGTCTCGCCCGTAATCAGCACCGTCGCCGGTGTCGGCGCCACCCGCGCCACGAAATTACGCACACGCTCAACGGCCGGCGAAGGTCCCACCAGGCCACGAAATAGGAGATCGCCGTCGGCGCCGACGGATTGATGCCAAAGGCGCGCCTGTTGCAGCAGGATGACCAGCTCGGATATCGGAAACGGCTCCGCAATGCGCCCGATGACCTGTTTGTCGCGCCCGCCACCCAGCGACGCCTCGTCCGGTGCCGGCTCGACTAATACCAGGGGTATGGGGTGCTCCGGCGCAGCCCACGCGGCGAGCGCCGCGTCCACTTCCCCGGTATTTTCTGTGCCCCCGGCGAATAACACCAGTGGCGCGCCGTCGGCGCTACCCTCCTCAGACCCAGCCGTATAACCGTCATCAGGTACAGGCACATAATCCAGGGATCTCAGCAACGATGCCAGCCAGTAGCCATTGTCACCATCCAATAACACCGGTATGCGGGCGCGCTCGTCCTCATGTTGCGACATAGCTATCCAGACGTCCCGGTTGGGCACTCAAAACATAGAGATAAAACGCTGCAGCCGCCTGGCCTACAACGCTAACCTTGACGGCACGGGGCAACCGACAACCCATGTGGGACACCAACCCCGCCCTAAAAACAAGGTATATTCGCCAAGGCCGCGAGTCTACCCATAGACTAGTACCCGCGGCGGGGTAGTGCCCGGATCAATCCGGGTTTCGCCGTCGCCGCGAGGCATTTGATCAGCGAGCGCGGGAGCGCGCCTCAAACCGTGCCGGCGGTATCAACAGGGCCCGGCAAGGCAGAACCCTTCAGCGACCGCCACAGGGACCAAGCGGTCGCGGTGTGGCGCCAGGATTGAGGGACACCATGGCCGAGGAAGACGACACCCAGGACGCGGACTATTGGCGGCGGAGGTACCGCCAACAGATCGACGAGGTCGATCGCATCGAGTCGCAATGGCAAGCCAGCGACACCGCCCTAAGGCGGGCTTTGCTCCGCTTCGGCCGGCTCGCGACGGGCTATGGGGAAGCGGTTGATGATGCCGTCGATGCACTACACGCCAGTATCCGCGCCGAAGCCCCTGTTGACGAGCTGGCCGGCCAAATCGATCGCCTGGCGAACGCCCTGGTCGATGACAACGCGTCATCGGACGACAACCCCCCACGTCACGATATCGCGGCGTCCGATGCGCACGACGCGAGCCGCCGCGGTGTCTATCTCGACCTGGTACACCGTCTGCGATCAACTACCGGGGACGCGAGCCTGGACGAGCTGCGGCATCGACTGGAACGCGCCCGAACCGACGCGGAGTTGGACGCCACCATCCAAAACCTGGTCCAGTGGCTGGCGCTCGATACCAGCGCCGGGGCACCGGCGCCGCACGACGAGTCCGTCGCGACCAATACTGAGCCAGTCGACGAGAGCCTCTACCCCGCGGCACCGCTATTAGACCTCGTTGAGCGCATCACCGTGCCACCCGTTTTCGAGGACGCGCGGGCCGAGCTCCTGGCGCGACTGCAAAGCGAGCCAGGTACGGCTGAAACCGGCGATGCTACGGCCAACGTAGCCAGCCTAATCAACGATATCCGGGTCTATCTGGAGAATCGCCAGCAGGAGGTCCAAGAGTTCCTGGGCCATGTTACGGGGCGCGTCGAGCAACTAGGGATCCTGCTCTCCGACCAGAGCACCACGCTGGGCGATGAGGTCGAGCGCGGTCGCGTGTTCAACGTCGACCTGACCGAATACCTCGACTCGTTGCGCACCGATATCGGCGAGGCCAGCGGGCTCGAGCAGATTAAGGACGCCGTGGATGAGCGCCTCGACACCATGGCCAGTCGTATCAGCGAGCATCGTGAGGCCCAGCAGGCGACGCTTGAGCGGGCGCGTAGCACCCTCCAACACATGAACACGCGCGTTGGCGAGCTCGAGCGCGAGGCGCATGAGCTGCGCAATGCGCTCCGCGCCAAGGATACCGAGGCGCTCACGGACGCGCTGACAGGGCTGCCAAACCGCAAGGCCTATGACCAGCGCATTGCCGAGGAGTTTCAACGCTGGCAGCGCTTTGGCACGCACCTGACGCTCGTGCTATTCGATATCGATCACTTTAAGCACATCAACGATACCTACGGCCACCGCGCCGGCGATAACGCCCTCCATGTCATCGCACAGCTGCTATCCGGTGGCCTGCGCCGCATCGACTTCCTGGCGCGCTACGGGGGCGAGGAATTCGTCGCGCTACTGCCGGGGGCCATGGAGGATGGTAGCCGCACCGTGGTCGACCGCCTACTCACCAGGGTCTTTGAATCCCAATTCCACTACCATGGCGAACCGGTCACCATATCGCTATCGGCGGGCGTCACACCCTTCGGCATGGACGATACGATTGAATCGGTGGTAGACCGGGCGGACCAGGCCCTTTACGCCGCGAAAGAGGCGGGACGCAATCAATGCGTTGTGCGGCCGCCACCGGAGGCTGCCGAGTGATTCGTCTGCAGCGACAGGGAAGCGAGCCCAGCACGATGGCGGCCTATGCCAGCCGGCGAGTAGCGACTACGGCCGTCTCCGTAAGGCCGGGCGATTGGCGCGACCCCTCGGAGGCTGACCGCCGCGACAGTCGAGCAAGGCGGCGCCATCCCTGGCGTTAGCCTCGCCACGAGGGGCGACGACCATTCCCAACTCAACCAGCATCTCCCTAGGCCGTCCCGGCACAGCTGGCGTAGGCGCTGGCCGCTCGGCGCCCGCCGCGCACCTGCTGGATCTGCTCCGCTCGTTCATCGCGAGCGACCGCGGCGAGCTCGATGAGCTGATCGTTGAGATGCGCCAGCCGCCGTAGGGACGACGCCAAAGCATCGCGCGCCTCGGCCGACAGCTCGCCCGCAAAGGCATCGGTCACCAGGGGCTTACGCTCAGCGGCCAGGGCCTGCACCCGCTCCCAGTCGCCCGACTCGGCCGCCGTTACCATGGTGCGCGAGATCTGCGTCGCGCGCTCCAGCCATGTCCGGCGATTGTCGATGCTCGCATCGGCCTGTGGGCTATCGCTCATCACGCTACCCCCTGGTTGGTAGTCTCCACCTGATCACGGATGCCGTCCCAGCCCGCTCGGATCTCACCCAGCAGTCGCAGGACCTCATCGATGGCTTCTGGGTCATCCCGCAGATTGCCCATAACGACGCGGCGATTCATGTACTCGTAGAGCCGGTCGAGGTTGGCGGCGATCTCACCGCCGCGCTCCATGTCCAGGCCATCGCGCAGCTCGTCCAGGATGCGGATGGCTCGGCTGCAGTTCTCGCCCTTACCGGCGACCTCGCCGCGCTCGATGCAGCCCCGCGCCGCTGCCAGGCGATCGGCTGCCCCCTGCATCAGCATCTGCACCAGGCGATAGGGCGAGGCGTTCTGGATTCCACCGTGGGCCCCGACCTTGCGATACTCCTCGATTCCGCCCGCCATTGTTATCACTCCCGCTGCGGCTGGTTCGACGGATCGCCCGGGCGCTACTGTCCGGGCGCGCTTACTGGCTAAGCTGTTGCGTTAAGAATTCACCGGTCTGCTTAAAATCACTGACCAGCGTTTGAAGGCTCGAGAACTCCGAGGTCAGGCGCTCGTCCAGGCGGCTGATACGATCATCCAGGCGCTCGCGGTCCTCGCTAACGTCCTCCAGGCTCGATTGCAGGCCCTCCTCACGCGTATCGAAGCGCCCGTCGGAACCCGTAAAGCGCCCGACCTGATCGGCAATGGCGCTGCCCGCGGCATTCAGCGCCGCCACGGTGCCCTCGCGGTCGTTCGCCAAGGCATCGTCCAGGGCCTCGCTATCGAATTGCAGGCTACCGTCCTCACCGGTGCGCAGGCCGAGCTCAACGGGAGTTACACCGGACTCCCCGAAGCCGCTCACCAATGTCTGATTCAGCCCCGACTCCAGCGAGCGCAAGGTCGAGTCACCTACCAACGGCCCGCTTTCGCCACTGTCCGGATTAAAGCGCGTGGCCGAGCCAATCTGGTCGTTGAGCTTGTTGAACTTCTCAACCAGGCCCTCCACGGATTGGGTCAGGCCGCTTTGGTCCTCGCTGACCTCGACCTCAACGGGGTTAGCGCCGGTGGTGGACTGGAGATCGAGCGTTACGCCCGCCACCACGTCGGAGACCTGGTTGTCGGAGCGCGTCACCGACAGGCCGTTGACCGTGAGGTTGGCGTCTTGGGCGGCTGCGGTCTCCGTTAGGTTGCGCGCACCGCCAGTGAAAGACAGCTGGGAGAGCCCGCTGCCATCGGTGTTATCGCCGTCATCGTCGTTTACGGCGAGGTCGATGGTATTGGCGTTACCGGTCCGCTGGGAGGTCAGCAGCAGGCGCTGCTGGCTGCCGTCATCGGCCACCGTGGCATCCACGGCCGCTCCGGAGTCGTTAATGGCCTCCCGTATACCGGCGAGCGTGTTGTTGTCGCTGCCGATATTGATCGATACCGGGTCATCGCTGCCCACGGTCAGGCTCAGCGATCCGGTACCGACCGTGGTATCGCTACTGGCGAAACCACCGCTCGCGAGCGACTGGGCGCCGGCCAGCTGGCTGACCTCCACCTGGAAGCGTCCCGTCGGCGCATCGGCCTCGACGCTCGCTGCAACCTGATCCGACGCCGAGCTGGTAGCCTGACGCCCGATATCAGCCTCGGCCAGCGAGTCGCCAGCCTGGCTCAATTTCTCCGCCTGGGAGCGCACGTTGCCGAGCGCCGAGAGATCGGTACGGATCGAGGCCTCGCGCTGATTCAGGCGATTCTCCGCCGGCCGGCGCTGGGCATCCACCAGGTCCTGTTGGACCCCGCCCAGATTCAGGCCTTGCCCCGCGCCCAGCGCCGAGATAACGCTTTGGGTGTTCACGCCTTCCATTGTCGCGCTCCCCTCATCCGTTCTTACACACGTTGGTCGGTAAGCACGCCCGCGGGCAGGCCATCGGTCTCACCCTGCGCCACCGCCTCCAGCGCCCGCGCCAGCTGCACCCGTTCCTCGGGCGGGATCTGGCGGATGACCTCATCGGTGTTGCTGTCGCGCACCGTGATGATCACCTGCTCGGTGTCCTCATCCACGCGAAAGTCCAGGCTAAGGGCCGAATCGCGGAAGGCCTCGCCGGCGTTCTCAAGCGCCTTCTGGATGGCCTCGCTCTCATCCCGGCTCGGGGCATCCGCCGCCATCTCGCCCCGCTGCGGGGCCTGGGCCTGTCTTTCCACCTTACTGCCCCCCGAACTCGCTGTGTCCACAGCCTGTGGACCCACTGTCTCGCGCCCCAGAGCACTACCGATCAGATTGCTCACTGATGTGATGGGATTCATCTTCAGTCCTCCTAGCCGGGTTCAGGCTCAGCCCGAACCCGGCGTAGCCGGCCGTCCCTGGCCGGGACGCTGCTACTGCAGCAGGGACAGCACGTTCTGCGGCTGGTTGTTGGCCTGGGACAGCGCCGAGATACCGGCCTGCTGCAGCACCTGGGAGCGCGTGAGCTCCGCCGTCTCCGCGGCGAAGTCCGCGTCCTCGATACGACTCCGCGCGGCCGTAGCGTTCGTCTCCGCCGTGCTCAGGTTCTGGATGGTGGACTCGAAGCGGTTCTGAGTGGCACCCAGATCGGCGCGCTGGGAGTTCACCTGCTGCAGGGCGGCATCGACGGTGGCGATGGCGTTATTGGCGCCCTCCACCGTGCTGATGTCGACGCCATTGACGTTGTTCTCACTGGCGGTGACGGCCGTATTGGCTCCCTGACTCAGAACACTCCCGGAGCCGGCTGCCTTATCCGATGTAACGCTGAAGCTGTTGGCCGAGGAGAAGGAGACATTGCCGGCCACAATCGTGCTGTCCTCGTTGGACGTGCTACCGCCGGTGGCATTCATCGTCGTGGCATTGCCACCCAATCCGGTAACATTAAGTGTGGCCTCGTTATCCGCCGAATTGCTGAAGTTCTCGACGTTAATGTCGTTGCCTTCGGAATCGGTGAGCTTAATTGTGCCGGTATCACCGCCGACCTCGGCCGTCACCCCGGTCTGCCCGGACTTGTCGTTGACAGCGTCCGCCAGATTGCTGAGATCACTCGTGGTAACCGAGGCGCTTACCGACGCGCTACCACCACCGCTGGTGCTCAGATCGAACGACACGGTGCCATCCGCGCTCAGGCTGCCGAGGGTCGCCTCGTTGGTAGCCTCGGCCGTGACACCTGTCGTGCCCTCCTTCGCGTTTACGGCCGAAGCAATGGACGCGGCGCTATCACCGGCGCTCACACTGACCGTCTCGGAGACACCGTCACCGGTATCGATACTCAAGGTCTGACTGGCGATAGTATTGCTACCGATAGTCGCGGCATCCGCACCAGGCGCTGTAGCCGATCCGGTGCCCTGCTTGGCCGTCGTATTCACATCGCTTAGATCGAAGCTGCCAAGGTCACCCGTCGAGGCGCCGTTCACTGAGACATCGATGGTTTCGTTGGCATTGGCGCCCACCTGGAACTGCGACTCCTGAAACGAGCCGTCCAGGATGTTTTGGCCATTAAAGGTCGTGGTCTCGGCGACGCGGTCGATCTCTGACTGGAGCTGGTTGACCTCGGCCTGCAGGGCCTCGCGGTCGGACGCCGAGTTGGTGGAGTTCGCCGACTGCAGCGCCAGCTCGCGCACGCGCTGGAGGTTCTCGCTGGTCTGCTGCAGCGCCCCCTCGGCGGTCTGCGACAGCGAGATGCCGTCGTTGGCGTTGCGCTGCGCCTGCTCTAGACCGCGTACCTGCGAGGTGAACCGCTCGGCGATAGCCAAACCAGCGGCGTCGTCGCTGGCGCTGTTGATCCGCTTACCCGAGGACAACCGCTCCAGGGCCGTCTCTTGGGCCTCGCCGGAGCGGCTAAGGTTATTCTGCGCGATCTGCGAAGCGATGTTGGTGTTAATGACCTCTGCCATGACTCTTACTCCTATCTTGCTACCCGTGACGCCGGGTCCCCCCGGCCCCGGCGCAAGCGTCTATCGCTACGCCGTTATACCTATTAACGGCAACCGGCCGGTGGACTTTAGGGGATAAGCAGGCCGGATTTACGACTGGTCGCCAATGAATGGCCGTGGGCAGTAATCGCCGCTGAATCCGACAGCGGGAGATGCGCTGAATAATTCGCCCAAGCATCTGGCTACTAAGCGCGCGCGAACAGAGCTCGCAGCGCCATGCGGTACTGGCCGTACCGCCGAGTTCTCTGGCACCGCCTGCGCACCCGCTTAGCAGCCGCGGCGGATGCGCCTCGGTGCTAGGAGAGGCGTTGGGTCCTTTGTAAATGGCGACGGCCATTTACTCCGAAGCCAGCCCCGCAGCGCCGTTGTGCTGTGCAGACGCCCGCAACAATGGTTCAGCGTCTCCTAGGGCCGACCGTGGCTATTAGCGGCCGGTACTGCCTTCGGCGAGGCGGCGCTCAACCTCGTCGCGCCACTGGGGCAGGCGCCCGGCGATGCCGAGCTGGTTAAGGTAGGCCTCATCCACTTCTGCCTCGACATCATCGAACTCCCCGCCGAGCTGGCTCCGCACCAGGCTGTGGGCCACATGGACCGCCGCGATATCGCTAAAACCCTCCTGCGGCAGCTCCGAGGGGCGGTGGTGGTAGGCAGCGGCCTCGAGGATGGGGTACGGCAGCCCCCAGACGCCCAGCAGATAGGCGCCCACCTCGGCGTGCGTTACGCCGTTAATGGCCTGTTCCGCCGCCTCGATAGACTCGCCCTCGGCCGCGGCTCGATCCATGGCCTGCTCCAGGCGCCGGGGCGCGCACTCCGCGAGCACCAGCAGACCGATATCGTGCAGCATCCCGGCGGTGAAGGCGCGCCCCCGCAGCTGGCGTTGCTCAACCAGGCTGGAGGCGATAGCACCAGTCCACATCGAGCGTGTATGGAGCTGATCCAGCGCGCGCGTCAAACGCGGGCTGAGCTGGTCGTTGACGCGAAAGACCTCGATACTCAGCACCAGATCGCGCAGGGTATTGAGCCCCAGCAGCGAGGCCGCCCGGCGGGTATCGGCCACCGGCTCGGAGAGCCCGAAGAAGGACGAGTTGACCAACTGAAGCAGCCGACTCGAGATGGCTAGATCCGATTCCAGGATCTCAATGACCTGCCCCATCTCCACCTTAGGATCGGCGATGGCGTCGAGGATGGCGGTGTAGGCCGCAGGGCGCGATGGCAGGGTCTCGATACCACCCACCAGCGCGGCAACGCGGTCATCGTTGAGCAGCTCGCGCAACTCGAAGGCGCGCGCCACGGCATAGCGCAGCGTCTCGGGCTCGCAGGGCTTGGTCAGGAACTGGTGGGCGATGGGGACCGTGCGCATCACGGATTCCAGCTCAGCGTAGCCCGAGAGGATGAAGCGCACGGTATCCGGGTAGTCGCGATGGAAGTACTGGAGCAGCTCGGCGCCGTCCATCTCCGGCATGCGCATATCCGTAACGATGACATCAAAGGGCTGCTGCGCCGCCGCCGCCAGCGCCTCAGACCCGCTGGTAACGAAGACCATGTCCCATTCGTGGCGCAGCCGGCGCAGGCTGCGCCGCAGGCCGTCGATGACGTTAGGCTCATCGTCCACGAACAGGATGCGATTCATGTCTCAGGCTCCGTTGCGCGCTCATCCATGGGCAGCTCGATGTGCAGGCGCGTCCCCTCATCGGGGACGCTGATGACGTCGATACTACCGCCGTGCTTATCCGCCACCACCGAGCGCGCCATGGCCAACCCCTGACCGGTGCCGCGGCCGACGCTCTTGGTGGTGTAGAAGGGGTCGAACACGCGACGCCGAACGCTATCCGGCATGCCCGGACCATCATCGGTCACCTCGATCACCGCGCTGGACTCCGCCTCGCTAGTGGCCACGGTAATCGTGCCCTTGCCATGCCCTGACGAGCCGCACCCCTGCTCCTCCATGGCCTGGGCCGCATTAATCACCACGTTCAGCACGGCCTGGCTGAGCTCGGCGTGTTTGGCCGGGATCTGGGGCAGATCCTCGGCCAAATCGAGTTGCAGGTCGGCGACATACTTCCACTCGTTGCGCGCGACGGTGACCGTCGTCTCGATCATGCGGTTAATATCCACCTGCTGCCTGCCCTCGCCGTCGGGATGGGAGAAATCCTTCATCGCGCCGACAATCCGCGCCACGCGCTCGTTACCCTCCTGGGCTTGGGCCACCGAATCCGGCAGCTCCTGCCTAATAAATGCCACCTCGGCGTCGGCCTCGGCGGCGCGCGCGGCGTTGACGCGTTCCACCTCAAGACCGTCGGCCTCGCAGGCCTCAACAAGTTCTCGATAGCGCGCCAGCAGTGGCTCGAGGTCCTCCAGGGCGTCACGAATGAATTGCAGGTTATCGCGCACGTACTGAGCCGGTGTATTGATCTCGTGCGCGATGCCCGAGGCCAGTTGACCGACCGCTTCCAGCGTCTGAGCCTGCAAGAGATCGGTTTCCAGGCGCTTGCGCTCGCTGATATCGCTGATCGTACCCTCGTACAGGCTGACGGCGCCATCGCTGTCGTAGACGACCCGCGCATTCTCGCTAACCCAAATGCTGTCCCCGAGACCAACGCGGTACATGCGGTACTCGTAGTGCTTGACGTAGCCGTTCTCGGCCAGCTGCGCGACCAGCTCGTCGCGCACCGAGGCGTGCGCGTACCAGCTCGTCTCGACGTTGCCGCTGCGCCGGATGAGCTCATGTTCCGTGTCCAGACCATGCATGGCCACAAGTGCCGGGTTGGCGCGTAGCAGATAGCCATCCGGCGTACGGCGATAGACACCCTCGACGACATGCTCAAAGATACTGCGGTAGTCCGTCTCAAAGCGCTTGAGGATACTTAAGTCGCGAAAGGTGAGGACCACGTTATTACCGGGATTGCCCTCGCAGGCCAGCGGCGCGACGGTATAGCCCGCCGGGAAGGTGCTGCCATCATGGCGACGGAACGTCGCCTCGTTGCCGTTGGCTGAGTCGGCATCGTCGGCGGCCAGGGACGCCAAGTGGAGCCAGGCGTGGGATACGTCGGTAAAATCAACGGCCAGGCCATCGCGGCCGCCGATGGCCGTGGGCTGGCCGCCGAGCAGGTCGCGAGCTGCCCGGTTGGCGAAGGTAACGCCATGGAAAGGATCGGCGACCACAATGCACGCCCCGAGCGAGTCCAATATAGCCCGGTAACGCCGATCGATTCGGCGCATGGAGGTCTCGATCTGCAGCGCGACAAGGGCACCCGCCATGACGAATCCGCCACCCGCTATCACAGCGCCCATAAGCAGACCCGTGGGCGCTAACGCTGCTGCAGCGACGGCGACATCGCCGGCCGCGAACTCGACTGCTGTCATGGCCGTGTAGTGCATGCCGGCAATGGCCAGCCCGAGCACGATTGCAGCGACGCTGCTGGCGAGCCATTGTCGGCTGTTGAAGCGCCCAGCCAGCACGCGGGCCTGGATGACGATCGCCGGTACGGCGAGGCCCTTGGCCACTACCAACGAGGCAATCACACGCCAGGGGTCGTAGCGCATGGCACCCGCCACCGACATGGCGGCCATCCCCGTGTAATGCATACCCGCGATACCGGTGGCGAGCGCCAAGCTGGCAAGGATCACCTGTCGCCAGCCGCGTATCCCGCGCTGCAACAGCCAAAGCGCCCCAGCACTACCGGCGACAGCCGGCACGACTGATAGCGCTGTCAAGCCTTTTCGGTAACCCGTTTCAATCGGCACCTCGAGCGCCAGCATACCGATAAAGTGCATCGCCCACATGCCAATGCCCAGTGCCGAGGCACCGGCCGCGAGCCAGACGACACTGGGTGCACCACGCCAATATCCCGTGCCATGGCTCGCAAAATCGAACGCCACCCGGCCGGCAAGCACGGCCAGTAGTAGGGAAACCGCGACGAGCGCCGAGTCATAATTCGTCGCCACGGCTCCCGCTGCCGCCGTCGTTGCGCTATCGGATGCCAGCAAGCCACGTCTCCTTATTCCCTAGAAGGATTATCGGCCGCTGGCACCTGGACTTAAAGGCTAAATGAAGTTAAAAAGCGAGATCTCTTGGATGCGGGCGAAGCTCTGTTGCGCCGCCTGAAGGCTCGTCAGCTGCTGGCGTAGATCGCTAGCCGCCTGGGTGATATCGGTGTCCGCGATGCGGGAGCGCCGGCTCTCGAGACTGAGCTCGACGTCACTGTTGGTGGTCTCCTGGCGGTCAAGCCGCTCCAGCCGGGTCCCGATCTCGGCACGCTGATCGGCGTTAGCGTCGATGGCACCATCGAGCTCCGTTAAAGCGCGATTGACATCTGTACGGAACTGGGCATCGCTGGCGGGGTCGCCGCCGCCGACTTCCATCGTCTGGGCAGCGTCTCGGACGGTTGAGAATATATCGCCATTTTGCACGGTACGCGCTTCGACGGTGAACTGGTCCCCGCTGGCGGGGGCGCCATCGATCTGGAACTGAACGCCCGGAATCTTAGTGATGCTGTCGCCGGCGTTGTAAGAAACGTTGGTTACCGGATTACCGGAACTGTCGTCGATCACACTACCCGAGCTGTCGGTAATCTCGAACTCATCGGCCGACGTGAACTCGACGGTATAGGTGTCCGGCGTAAAGGCGCTGGCATCAGTCACCGAGCCGCGCGCGATCGTTCCCGTGCCCGTATTGCCGTTATCGGCATCTACCTCGAAGCTCCCCTGCGAGGCCGGCGCCTCCATGAAGACGTCGCGCCCCGGGTCGTTGACCGCCAGCTGCTCGCCTGGTCCGATCTCGACGAATCGCTGGCCGTTATCGCCCTGGTAGCTGATGTCGCCGCCGCTCCGCACAAATGGCTGAGTCTGGGTTTTACTGCCCGCGAACAGGAACTCGCCGTCCGGCCCGGTCGCATTGGCCGAGTTAAAGACAGCATCCAATTCCTGCCTAATCTCCTGGGCAATGGTCGCGCGGTCGGCCTGGCTGTTGCTGTCGTTAGCCCCCTGGACCACGAGCTCGCGAACCCGCTGGAGTGACTCACCCACGGACTGCAGCGCGCCCTCGGTGCGTTCGAGTCGCCCGCGAGCGAAGTCGGTATTGCGCCCCTGCTGCTCGTTGGCTGATAGCGCCGAATCCAGCTCGAGCACGCGCGCTACGCCAACCGGGTCATCCGACGGCTGGGACAGGCGCTCGCCGGTTGCGATCTGCTCCTGCAACCGTTGGGTCGATGCCTGCTGCTGCTGGATCGACGCCAGCCCGTTACGGAATATCTCCGCGGTCGAGATGCGCTCCATGATTATCCTCCCGTCACCCGCAGTAGCGTCTGCATGGCCTCATCGGCGACGGAGACGACCCGCGCTGACGCCTGAAAGCTCTGCTGCAGCTGTACGAGCTTGGCGGCCTCCTCGTCGAGGTTGACGCCGGATACGGATTCGCGCTGCGAACGTGCCGTGTCCAAGCGCGCCGACTGGACCTCGGCGGCGCGCTCCGCCCGCTGACCGCGTGCGCCGATATCCCCGGTCGTCTGGGCGAAGGCGCCGTTTAACGAGGTCTCACCGCCGAAGACCCGCTCCTCGGCGATACCGGCAAGCTCGCTGATATTGCGGTTATCGCCCGAGGCATTATCGTTGCGCACCAGCTGGAAGGTATCGCCATCATCCGGCGTACCGCTAATCTCGAATTCAAGGTTGCCACTACTGCCGGTGTTGCTGAACAGCTCAAACGTCTTCCCCGAGTCGGCATTCGGATCATAGGGCAGCGTGCCTGTGGCGTCGCCACTGATATTGAATTCTTGGCTACTGCCATCGTAGGTAAGGCTAATCCCACTGCTGGGCGGCAGATTCTGGGTGCTGTCGTTCACCGGCTGAGTCAAACTGGCATCACCCGTATTCGTATCGCTTGGCTTGACGCGTACCGGCGCGGCCGTGGCGATGTCCCCTGGCCGCGAGGCTTCGACCCCGATGCCGGCGGCCCCGGACTGGACCGGCTCGATACGGAAGCGGTCGCCAACATCGATCGAGCCGGGCGACGTCGACTCGAACCTCACACCGTCCGTCGTCACACCGCTGTTCAGTTGACTGCTAGTGAAAGACTGCGAGTCACCATCGCTGAGACGCGTCAGCTCAAAGCTGGCGCCGCCGGTCTTCTCAATGCGATAGGCGCTGGCCTCGAGGTCACCTGGCGTCTCAATACCGGCACTCACGTTATTCGAGCCGCTGTTGCCGCTGTCGGCACGTACCTGCGGCGTACTGCTTGCCAGGGACGTGAATAGCTCGCTCCCGAAATTGCCAGTCGCATCGAGACCCAGGCTGTTCTGCTCATTGACCCGCTCGGCTACGCCCACAGCGATGCGCCC
This sequence comes from uncultured Ectothiorhodospiraceae bacterium, assembly GCA_913055565.1. Lineage (GTDB taxonomy): Bacteria > Pseudomonadota > Gammaproteobacteria > Nitrococcales > Nitrococcaceae > CAJXKP01. The sequence goes on along the minus strand of CAJXKP010000044.1, from coordinate 4,723 downwards.
GATCGAGGCCTCGGCGTCCGATAGCGCGCCGTCGCGGAAGCTCAGCAAGGCCCCAATACGCCCGCCATTGACCTGCCCCGTTACGTCGGTCTTGCCGGCGGCGCTGCCAAGCTCGACCCGTGGGCGTCCAGGCTGGATGCCGCCCTCCGCTAGCGAGAGCTCGTTGGTGTTGGTTCCCGTGACCAGCGACTGCCCGGTCGAGGCGATGGCGACATTAAGCCCGCCGTTGTCCTGCTCGATGGTCTCCACCGATACCCGTTGCGCGATCTCGTTGACGAGCCGGCGGCGCTCGTCGAGGAGCTCATTGGGCTCCGAACCATTGACGCGCGTCGACTCGATCCGTTGATTCAGCTCCGCGATCTGTCCGGCACGCTGATTGACGGCGCCGATCTCGGCGCGGAGCTCATCGTTCGCCCCGCGGCGCAGCTCCTGGAGCCGCGCATCTACCTGATTGAACTGGTTCGCCAGCCCTTGGGCATCATCCAGAACGACCTGACGCGCAACATTGGAGCTGGGGTCATTAGCCAACTCCTGAGCACTGTTAAAGAACCGGTCGATGCTCTTGCCGAGGGCACCCTCGGTACCACCAACGGCCTCGCCCAGCTGGCCTAGCAGTGACGACAGACGATCTTCCCGGGCGCTAGCGCTGGTGGTGGCCGTGAGCTGACTCTCGGCGAAGCGATCGATCTGGCGGCTAACGCCATCAACCCTTACGCCGCCACCGATGGCGCCGCTGCCCGTCTGCTGCGGCAATTGCGCGGAACGCTCCACCGATTGGCGCGAATAGCCGTCCGTGTTGGCATTGGCGATATTATTGCCCGTGGTGGCGAGCGCTCGCTGGTTGGCTAACAGCCCCGAGAGCCCGATATCCGATAGACTGTTACCCATCTGGCATCTCCTGCATGAAGCGCTCAGCCCCTGAGTTGATGGCTTGCGACGCGGGCGCTACTCATTGCTACGGCTGGCCTGCAGGACCACCCGCTTAGCGTCGAGACGCTCACTGCCCAGCACACGCCCGACCTTCTCCGCATAGGCCGGGTCGGTGGCAAAGCCACCCGCCTGCAGACCGCGTAGGTAGCCGCCGGCATCCGAGGCCTCAAGCGCCTGCCCATAGCGCGGATTAGTGCCCACGAGGGCCACGTAATCCTCAAACGCCGCCTTGAGCGAATCGTACGAGCGAAACCCGTCGACGCGTTGCTCACGCTCGCCGCCGACATACTCGCTTGTAGCCCGCTCAACCGCCGGCTCACCGTCGCGGGCCTTAACGTTGAAGACATTGAACGTCGACTTACCGTCGTCGTGGCGGATCACCTGCTCACCCCAGTTGGTCTCCAGCGCCGCCTGCGCGATCAGTACCCGTGGTTCAACACCCAGGGCGCGCCCGGCCGCCTCCGCGTGCGGCCGCAGCGCCGCCACGAACGCCTCCGGCGATGCCGCGAGGTCCTCGCCCGTTGCGGGATTGGCTGTCCCCGAGCCCGAGATGGCCGCGGGTAGGTCCATACCCGGAGCGGGGGTGTGCGACAGCGTCGAAGGCGCCGCGGCCGAAGGTGCCGCCGGCGGGGATGGCGCCCTCGATAAAACCGGCGTGGAGGCATCTGACTCCGTGCCACTCGCTGCCCCATCGCCGAGCTGACGGACCAGGGCCTCTGCTAGCCCCAGCTTTTCCTGGCCCGCCACCTCCTGGGCGATGCGACGATCGAACAGATCCTGGTAGGTGCCGGCATCCTGGCTAAGCGGGCTATCGGATTCCGGCGTGGCGGCGCGCATGGACGCCAGCATCATCTGGATGAACTTGGCCTCGAACTGCTCCGCGGCATCGCGAACCGAATCCGGTCGCTGTGGTGAGGTACCCGCTTGGTAGCCGATGGCTTGCGGCAGCCCGCCCGTCGTCGCCTCGCTGGTCATTTAGATCACCACCAGCTCGGCCTTAAGGGCACCCACGCGGTCCAGCGCCTGGAGGATCGCCACTAGATCACTCGGCGCCGCGCCAACATCGTTCACCGCCGACACGATGGTATCGAGGTCAACACCGGGGCCGAACTTAAACATACGGCCCTCACCCTCCGTGACGTTGACCTCGGATTGCGGCGCGGCCGCCGTCTCTCCCTGGGACAACGCCTCCGGCTGCGACACCTCGGTCTGCTCGGAGATCTCGACCACCAATTTGCCGTGCGACACCGCCGCCGGGTCGACCCGTACTGAGCGACCGATCACAACCGTACCGGTGCGGGAGTTGATAATGACGCGAGCGGCCGCTTTCCCTGGATCAACCTTGAGCCGCTCCAGTTCCGCCATGAAGGCGACGCGCGCCGAGGCCTCTTCGGGGGCCTCCACCTGGATCGATCGGGCATCCAGCGGCTTCGCCGTGCCGGCACCCATGGCACTGTTCACCGCCTCGGCCACCCGCGCGGCGGTGGTGAAATCCGGCCGATTTAGGTCGAGCGTAATCCCGCGACTATCCTGGAAATCGGACGGCACCTCCTGCTCCACGGTGGCGCCGTTGGGGATTCGGCCGACGCTGGGCACATTGACGGTGATCCGGGAACCATCGCTGCCCTCGGCATCGAAACCGCCCACCACAAGATCGCCTTGCGCGACGGCGTAGACGTCGCCGTCGGCCCCCTTGAGCGGCGTCATCACGAGCTTGCCACCCCGCAGGCTGTCGGCGTTAGCAATCGACGATACGGTGACGTCGATCTGCTGCCCGGTCTTGGCGAACGGCTTGAGCTGGGAAGTCACCATCACCGCCGCTACGTTCTGGAGCTGGGGATCTACACCCTCGGGGATTTGAACCCCGAGCTCCCGCAGCATGTTCTTAAGGCTTTGCGTCGTGAACGGCGCCTGCGAGGTCCGGTCGCCGGTGCCTTTCAGACCTACGACCAGGCCATAGCCCACCAGCTGATTGACGCGCACACCGGAGACCGAGGCGATATCCTTAACCCGCTCAGCTTGGACCCCGGTGGCAGCGAGCATCAGCCCAATGATTAGTAGTGCGAGTATAGAACGCTTTAGAACGGCCATATCGGACTCTGCATGAACCTCGTGAACCAGCCCGGGCGATTATTATCGGCTAGGGCACCGCGCCCGCCGTAGGCGATCCGGGCATTAGCAATCTTGGTCGACATCACCGTATTGTCCGGTTGGATGTCCTCGGGCCGCACGATGCCGCGGACGCGTACGAATTCCTGTCCCTGATTCAGCGTAAGCCACTTCTCGCCCTGCACGACCAGACTCCCCGTGGGCAACACCTCGGCCACCGTGACGGTCACTGAGCCATCAATCCGGTTGCTCTGCTCCGCCTCGGACTCGCCCTCGAAATCGGTCGATGACTCCGCACTCTCCGAGGCCACATCGCCCACCGGCGTCGGCACCGGCGTGCTTAGCTCGAATTCACTGTCCGCTTCGCGCGCCGTTTCCGTCGTCGACTCCTTCTCAGCGCTAGTCTCCTCGTCGAGGATGACGGTGAGTGTGTCGCCCACGCGCCGCGCGCGGTCGTCCTCGAAGAGATTGAGCCGGGAGCTGCTCCGGTCGGGAGCCGACGCGTTATAGAGCGATCCCGAGTCGGCCGAGTCGGCTGCCTTCCTGGGCTTCGGCTTAACCGCGGCGTAATCAGCATCCTCACCGGGCCCCGGTGTCGTCACCGTGGTGCAGCCCCCTAACGCCAGCAGTAAGACCGCTGGCAGCCAACCGCCCCACGGCGCCATGCCTATCCTGTACCTAGCCATGCCTCACCCCCTGAACCACCAGTGCCGCTACAGCTGGTTATTAATGAACCGCATCATCTCGTCGGTCTTTGAGATGGCCTTGGAGTTAAGCTCAAAAGCCCTCTGCGTCTCGATCATCTTGACCATCTCCTCAACCGTACTCACGTTTGAGGTCTCCAGCGCCCCCTGCATGACGCTCCCGAACTGGTCCAAGCCCGGCGTGCCGGTCTGCGGCGCCCCGCTGGCGCCCGTCTCGGTCAACAGGTTGCCGCCGATGGGCTCAAGACCCGCCGGGTTGGTGAAACTGGCGAGCTCGATCGTGCCCACCTCGGTCGCCTGAGCGTTGCCCGGCAACTGGACACTCACCGTGCCGTCCTGACCGACGGTCACACTCTCGGCGTCCTCGGGGATGGTGATATTCGGTTGCAAGCGCTGACCGCGCGAGGTGACGAGCTCGCCCTCGGCATTGAGCTGGAATGAGCCGTCACGGGTATAGGCCAGCTCGCCATTTTGCTGCTGAACCTGGAAGAACCCGCCACCATCGATCGCCAGATCCAGGGAATTATCGGTTTGATTGATGTTGCCCTGAGAGAAGATTTTCTCCGTGCCTGCGGTTCGCACGCCGGTGCCGATGTTCATGCCCGAGGGCAGCTGCGTGGTCTGCGTCGCCGCGGCCCCCGCCTGCTCCACGCTTTGGTACATCAGGTCGTTAAACGAGACCTGATCCTTTTTAAACCCCGTCGTATTAACGTTGGCAAGGTTGTTGGAGACCACCGACATGCGCTTGTCTTGCGCCTCGAGGCCGGTCTTGGCGATATGGAGTGCCTGACTCATGATTCCCCCGGGTAGCGGTTCTAGGAGAGCCGCAGTAATTGATCGGACGTCTGCTCGTTTTCCTGAGCCGTCTTCATCATCTTGACGTGCATCTCGAACTCCCGAGCTAGCTCCAGCTGGCGCACCATGGCCCCCACGGAGTCGACGTTACTGCCCTCCAGCTTACCGGCGGCAACGCGCACGTC
>CAJXKP010000043.1 GCA_913055565.1 uncultured Ectothiorhodospiraceae bacterium | reverse complement strand
CAAAGCGCGCTGCTCTTTGCTGGCGCGTGCGCTCCGCGCACAGAGGCGCGCGTGAACTGGTCGGTGTCTCCCTGCGTCACGTCGCCACCGGTCACGGATCAAGGTACGCTAGAGGCTGCCGCTGAGCTGGCGGCCTTATGCGCCTCGGTTTGCTGGGGGTAACGGTGGCCATTAGCGGTTGTGAGGTAGGTCGGGCACGAGCTGTGCCTCAGGCGGTTTAACGGGCAGCATCGACGGGCTGAGGACCATGGAATCGATTGTTGGCACGGCATTTAGCGAAGTCGCCGTCCTACTGGTGCTGGCGTCGCTTATCGGTTTTGCCGGTATGCTGCTCCGGCAGCCCTTGATCGTGAGCTTCATCGCGGTGGGCTTGCTGGCGGGGCCGTCGGCGCTGGATCTCGTGCAGTCCCAGGATGAGATCCACTTGCTCGCCGAGCTCGGCATTGTCGTGCTGCTGTTCCTGGTTGGTATTAAGCTCGATATCAAGCTTGTTCGCTCGCTCGGGGCGGTCTCATTGGTAACGGGTCTGGGCCAGGTGGCGTTCACCGCGGGCGTGGGCTATCTGATCGGCCTGGCGCTCGGACTCGATTCCATCACCAGCCTATATGTCGCCATCGCGCTGACGTTCTCGAGCACCATCATCATCGTCAAGCTCCTTTCGGATAAGCGCGAGATCGATTCATTACACGGTCAGATCGCGTTGGGTTTTCTGATTGTTCAGGATCTGGTGGTGGTGCTGGCCATGATCGTCCTGTCGGCGATTGGCATTGGTGGTGCCAGTGGCAGTGACGCAGGATTGGGGATCGCCGGCGTGCTGATCGCCGGCCTGGCGCTGGTGGCCGTTGCGATCGTGTTCGTTCGCGTAATCGCCAATCCCCTCACGGAGCGCCTGGCGCGGGCCCCGGAGCTGTTGGTCATCTTCGCCATCTCGCTGGCGGCGATATTCGCGGCGCTGGCCGATGTCATCGGTCTCGGCAAGGAGCTCGGCGGGCTGCTGGCCGGGGTCTCACTGGCCTCGACGCCGTATCGCGAGAGTATTGCCGCACGCCTGGGACCGTTACGCGATTTCCTGCTGCTGTTCTTCTTTATCTCGCTCGGCGCGACGCTGGATCTGTCTTTGCTCGGGGAGAGCATCGGGGCCGCCGCCGTGCTGTCGGCTTTTGTGCTCATCGGCAATCCGCTTATTGTGCTCATTATCATGGGCGGCATGGGCTATCGGCGGCGGACTGGCTTTCTCGCCGGTCTGACGGTAGCGCAGATCAGCGAGTTCTCGTTGATATTCATGGCCATGGGCGTGTCGCTGGGCCACGTGACGCAAGCCTCGTTGGGATTGGTGACGCTAGTTGGCCTGGTCACCATCGCTGCATCGACCTATATCATCACCTATTCGCATCGGCTGTTTGATCTCATGGAGCCCTTCCTGGGAATCTTCGAGCGGACGGCGACGCCGCGTGAGCCGAGCGGTGACGCGCTTGAGGGCCACCAGCGCTACCAGGTCGTGCTCATCGGGTTGGGTCGCTTCGGTATCGCCATTGGCGTTCGCCTACAGCGCATCGGTCTGCGGGTGCTGGGCATCGATTTCAATCCCGCTTCGGTACGGCACGCGCGTGCCTTGGGCCTGGCTGCCGAGTATGGCGACGCTACCGACGCTGAGTTCTTACAGGGCTTGCCCCTAGCCAACGCCGATTGGGTGGTCTCGACGGTGCCGCTCCATCACACCGGGCTCAGCCATGAGGACAGTCGCCATACCCTGATTCAGCTGCTTCAGCATGCCGGCCTTCGAGGGCGCGTCGCGGTGGCCGCGCACAACGCGCAGGATCGCGACGCCTTGATGGCCACGGACGCCGATCTGGTGATCGATCCGTTTCAGGACGCAGCGGATCGAGCGGTCGAGCTTCTGGTGGGTGATGCGCGCAATCATCGGTCGGACGCTGTGTTGGCTATGAGGGGGGAGCGCGGTGACGCGGATTGACGGGCGCCTAGCCGTTGCTGCCGTGCGGCTTTAGCCTGGCCACACCGGTGCCTGACAGGGGTAAGCTATAGCCGCGACGGCCTCTCTCAAGCGCTAGCCACTACAACGACCGTGCTAGATCGCCTCATCAGCCTCGCGCCTGAGCCGACCAACGATGTCCTCAAGGGCCCGGTCGAATAGGGCCGCGTCCTCGATGGGGTAGGCACGCCCGCTGTCGATCGCGGCTGCGAGCTCTGTAACTTGGTATTCCGAGACCTTTTCACCTTGGCGATTGGCGAAGATCAGGCACTGACCGTCATCAACGCGTGCCTGTAGGCAGGCGCGGTAGCGCTGGCCGTCGTCGCGTACGAACTCGAACCAGGTGCATATCGGCATACGAGTCAGGCGACTATGCAGTACACCCCGCGTTGCCGTCGTTGTGCCACTGGCTTCCTCATTGGCGGCGGCTACCGTGCTGTCGCTCTGGGGGGTGTGGAATGTCGTATCGTCGATGTAGGTCGCGGCTTGCGGTCGGATTGTTCGCTGGTAATCGCTCTCGTCTGCGCGCTCCGGGAGGGGTGGGTTGAGCTCGGCGTAGGCACTCTCGAGCTGGGCCATGAATTCATCGATGGCCCGTGGATTGTAGAGAACGCTATTAAGGCCATCCTGTAGGCGCTGTAATAGCCGGGGCAGTTCCTCCGCGTTGTGCTGGCGGTCCGTCGAATCGCGGTGCGGCGTCATGCTCCCAATCAATGAATCCATAACCTGGATGTAGCGGCGCCACAGCTCGCTATCCACCCCTTCTTTGATGCCCGTGATAAACAACACTCGGAACCAGCCCTCGCTGAGCAGGCGCCGCACGACATCGGGTACGCTTTCGGCCTCGTCCAGCCGTGACTGGATGGCATGGTTGACGGCGGCGCGAACGGCGTCGGCACGGCTCCGGCGCGAGGCCGCCGGCTCCTGCATCGCCGGACTGGCTGTTACGGCGCCGCGACCAATCTCCCATTGCCACGTCTCGAAGCACTCCTGCGCGGCCTGAAAGGTGTGGCTGTCGTAACTGAATTCCTGGATGACCTTGTCGACCGTCGCCCGAATATTCCGATGGACGGGCTCGTCGGGACCATGACCGTTGTAGGCGACGTCGAGGGCCGCGCGCGCCAGCATATTGAAAAGTCGGCGAGCCGGGTGGCTGGAGTCGGCTAGGAAGTCGGGGTCGGTCATGGCGACCTTGAGCACGGGCACCTGGAGACGTGCGAACTGTGCCCCGATGCTTCCCGGCAGCCGATCATCATTGAGGATGACCTCGAAGAGCATGCTGACGATGTCGATGGTCTCGTCGGCGCTGCGCTCGAGCTGCTCGGCACCGGTGCGCCTCTGGAGTCCCTTGGTGAGCACGCTCTTGAGGTAATCAGCGTCCAGTGGCTCGCTATGCTGCTGTCCGGCATGGCGCTGCATCGCGGTGAGCACGCGAGCTACGGTTTGGGCAGCCGCGACCTCATGGTGGTTGTCAGGATCCCCCGGGGTCTCGTCCGCCGTTCCATGGACTGTGGCCACGAGCTCATGGAGGATGCCTTTGAGCTCGCGCTCCGGGGGCAGCTCATCGGGTACCTCCCGATAACCGGGTGGCGATACGGGATTGAGCGCTGGCCCGCCGCCCGCGTCCTCGCGGCCTGATGTGGTTGAGGTTGCCAGGTGCTCGTCTTGTGCGTGGCGGCGCTGCTCTGACACGGGCCGTCGCTCAGGCGCTGGCGTACCGGTCGGCGCGGCGGTTTGCGCCGTTTGCTGATGCGGTTTCGTGGCGGTCGGTGGCGTCACTTGCTCGGGCGGTGGCGCGGTTAATCCGGCCGCCTCAAGTTGGCTATTAAGCGTGTCATAGACGTCGCCGAGGCAATGCACGAGCTGGCGTTCGAAGGCCCGATAGGCGCTAACCCTGGCGCTAACCTCGATGTTCGCCTGTCGCAGTGCGGTTGTGAAGGCGGCGATCATCGTTGCGGGGTCGAAGGGATTATCGTCCCCGGAATCATCCAGGACGACGATGTGGCGCAAGCGATTCGTCAGTTCTGTTAAAGCGCGGTTGTTGTAATTCCTGAGCCGTGTGATGGCGCCTTCGGCAGCGACATTTTCCTCCGTCTCCTCCGCATTGAGGATCTTCCAGCGGTCCTCATCACCGACGCTTGCACGGGTCGTTGGATCGTGGCCGAAGCCCTGCCTGAGCTGTCGGTCGAGCATCGCCTGAAACCGCGTGAGCATGGCTTGACCTTGCGCGTCCAGCTCGCGCATGGCTGCAAAGCAGCCATCTTGGACGCTCGGTCGCTGATCGCGCTGCGCCCGCGCAAAAAGGGCATTCGTCGTCCTGTCAATGGCGGCGCGGAAGGCTGGCTCAGCCGCTGACTCCAGTGGCTGACGCAGCTCGGCAATAACGTCGGTGGCGCCTAGCGCCGGCGCTACAGTGCTGGACGCTGGGCCGTTGCCAGTATCGGTCGGGATCTCGCTCGCTGCCATCGCGCCCCACTCCCATCGCGCAAAACAGTCAGTGCCGGGATTCGGTGGCCCTCAGTGCCCGGCTTGTGTCGCTACTGCCATCGTTGGCCCAACGACCGCTTAGCGGGTCGTCCAGGCTCCTTGCCTATCAAAGCTACTCGACCATGCACCGCACGCGGCTCTGAGTGGTTGTGACGATAGGGTGCTGGCTGCGTTGATCCAAGCTTAGATACTCAAGCGTTTGCCGAGGCCGCTCTCAACCAGCTGCAGCGATGATGGGAAAGGCCTGAGCGCGGTTGAGCAAGGACTTAAAAAACCAACGGAATCAGTGATATAAACGCCTCTCCGAGGGCTTGATGCCTCGGCTTTTCTTCGTTGCGTTGATATAAGGCGCTGGGTGTAGCCAATCGCCGACACCCCCGGCAGGCAGTTGCTGTGGCGGCCGCTGCGTCATGGCATGTAGCAGGCCGTCGTCGGGGCGTGATGCTGATCCTCAAGGCGGATGCGCTATGACGAGCTCGATCTAGCCACCTTAAGGGGAACCAGCCTGTCACCTCTTTGCGCTATGTCAGGCACTGCTAGCACGTGCCGTGGCAGCGTTGTTGGAGCGGCATACGCCACCGACGCGGGCGTTTGGGCGCTGGCTGGCGGGGCAACGAAGTAGCCAATTAGCGCCACCACCAGAGCGAAAAGAAGTCGCTCATGCCTTGTCTGCATCACCAACCCCCGGTTGTTGTCGCTATATCGCTTGGCCGCGGTTGCCGAGCTGTCACGCTCGCCGCTGATCGCCGGCTACCAACGTTTCCCAGGGCGTGTACAGCACGGCCACCGGCTGAACGCGCACGATACTAGCGATCAATCACGGGGCCGAGTGTTCGCGCACTAGACCCCGCATCGCTCGGATCGAAAGGCCCGCATAACGCCGGCCTCGATTCGCAATGGTTGCTTAGGGCAGAACAAAAAATTTGTTAAGACAGGACGTTATAAGGCTTTGGCTAGACCGTCGTCGCTCGGGAGCGGTGGTTGCCAACGGGCTTACTTCCATTGTCTGGGTATGGCGACACCCATGCGTGGCGCCGACGTGGTCGTTGTACGACAGCGCGTCATCCCGCCACGGCTGGGGCCCAGACCTGTCAACGAGATGGGCATGGGGGACTGCCTGGCGCCGCGAGAGGCCGGCGGATGCGAGCAGAGCCAAGCCCTCGGTCCAGCTGCTTAACGCTCACCTGATCGGGCGGCCTAGCCCGTTATCGGGCATCCGCATCTCGCTGACAGCGCATGGATGCGGGCAGCTTCTAGTTCCTGTCGCCGTTACGTGACACCGCCCCTGGTTGGGGTGTCGTCGCTGGGAGACAGAGGGTGCCTCGCTGGGGTAGCGATGCCTGGGGAGTCGATTAGGTGCACCGCTTATATTTTATAGGTTACGGATTTTAATGCTTTTTTTATTTATTCTGGCCCTCGTCGCTACCCGCTAGCGCCTTTGTTATAGCGCTGGTGCGGCAGCTTGGGAATCGCCGTGGCGAAAAGCTTTGACCCGCCGAGCCGCGGCACTTAACTTCATTGCCACGTCGCCAGTAGTCGCCTGCCTCCATGGCTAGCTCAGGCGACCTCAGCGTGATCGCGGATTCGTCGCTCTCGTGTCCGGGTCGGGTCATGCTGCTGAGGTCTTAGCTGGAGGAGGGCTCCTTTAACGGGACGATCTGGCGGTACCGCACCCCGGCAACAGTAACTGCTCGGCAGGAGGGTCTATGGCCGTCAAAGAGATCGACGAAGACGCGAGCGATCAGTCGCCCATTGTTGGGCTTGAGCCGAACGATGTGATCGACGACCTGCGAGCGCCGTTGGAGTCCTCGGCCCGGCGCTCCTTGCATACCTCGTTGGAGCGCGCAGCCGACACGTTGTTCGACCGCTCACGCCGTGAGGACAGCGCCACCCTGTGCCATAGCTGTGTCTCGGCAGTGCGAGCGCTTCGAAACTACCGGCAGACCATCATTGATGCCTTTCGGGCCAGTCTTGGGGCGGCTATCGATCGTGGGTTCGGGCACGCAGCGGCATCTCGTCGGGGGCCGCCACCTCGAAACCAGGAAGAGCTCCAAGAGCAGGCCATGATCGATCGAGCTGTTGCCCGCCTGCGTGAGCAGAACAGCGCCATACTTCAAGAATTGGAAAGCCGCTTGCGGTTAGTTGCGCCGGCTAGTTCGGAAGACGCTATACATCCTTTTGGCCCGGAGGTGCTGGTACGCGCCCTCGCGGCCGGATTGCGCGACAGCGGTATCGAGCTGCGGCCGCGCATCATTGTGTACAAGGCGTTCACGGACGAACTCCTGGTCTCGCTCGACGCAGTCTATACGAGGTTAAATCGCGAGCTCGCGGCTGCTGGGTTGAGCGCGTCAACGTTCGGGTCAGCCTCAGCGGTGGATGATGCCGCCGAGCGGCCCGAGATCAATACGACCGAGTCGCTCGAGCGCGTGTCGCCACCGAGCGATGACGAGTGCGCGGCGGCGCGTATCAATGTCGTGCGCCAGCACGTCAAAGTAGCCGTTGAGACGCGCTTGGGTCGCGTGCTCGATCTGCCCGAGCCGGTATGCCGCTTCTTACGTGAGTCCTGGTCCGACGTCATGCTCAGAACCGGAATCGATCAGGGTGTGCATGGCGAGGCCTGGCGCGATCAAGTGCGGGTGATGGAATGGCTCATTCGAAGCATGCAGGTCACCGACAACGCCGAGCAGTGCCAGGCGGCGGAATTCCCCCATCTCCTTCAGCGGATCCGCGAGGAGCTCGAAGGCATCATGCGTAATAGCGCCGTGATTGAAGATCTCATGGAGCGCCTTTGCCGCGTTTACGCCGCTCGTCACGAGGTTGTCGAGGCCACGGGTCGCGCGCTAGTACCCGCGACTGAGCGATCAATCCCGGATAACGTCGTGGTGGCGAACTTCACCGGGGAGTCGGCGGGTTCGCAGGAGGGCGGTGAGCTACACAGCGCGGTGCCCGAAGCGTCGGACGATGAGATCAAGCGGGAGCTGGCGGCCATCGCGCTCGGTCACTGGTTCGAGTTCGTCGATAGCAATGGGCGGCGCACTCGGGCTTGCCTGCAGGCGCGCCTCGATCATGGCCAACACTACATCTTTGCCGATGACACGGGTCAGCGGGTCGCCGACTATCGCCTTGAGGACCTGGCCGTGGCCGTTGAAGGTGGCTTCGTCGCACCCCTCGATGAGCCGGTGCCAGCTACCGGCGACTCGGTGGATTGATCGCGTAACCGGCCTCCGCTCCTGGTATCAGGACTCACCGTTACCTCGGCAGCAGGTGAGGTTAGCGTTTACCATCGGCGCCGGAGCCTGGGAGCGGGAGATCGTCGATGCAGGAGCAGCTAGCGGGGGTGTGGTTTTTGGTATGGCTACCAGTCCTGGTGGCCTTTGCAGCGGCGCCGGCTGTTGCCGAGGTCTACCGCTGGAAAGACGAGGATGGCCAGGTCCATTTCACGGATGAGCCGCCGGCCGGTCAGGACCGGGGCGAGAAACTGGATCCGCCGAAGATCAATTCGGTCAAGCCCGTCAAGACGCCCAACCTTGAGCCCTTTGCCGAGGACCAGCGCAAGCGGGTGCGGCGTGTGATCGTTAAACGTGCCAACAATGGCCATTTCGCGGCGCGTGGCGAGATCAACGGCGCCGCCGTGACGTTCTTGTTCGATACCGGCTCCTCGCACGTCTCGATACCGCAGGCGGTCGCGCAGCGCATCGGACTGGAGCGTGGTGAGGAGGTGCGCTATAACACCGCCAACGGCGTCGCCGAGGGCTATCTGACCAATCTGGATGAGGTGAGCGTCGGTAAGATCGCTGTCGACGACGTACGCGGTTCCATCAATCCGAATGTGGACCATGACGTCGTGCTGCTCGGTATGAGCTTCCTCGGACAGCTCGAATTCAGCCAGCGCAATAACCAGCTGATCCTGCGTCAGGTTGTCGCCCGGTGACACCGCTCTCGGCGCACGGGGATGAGCGCGGCGACGGAAACTGGATGGCTGCCAGCGACCGCCAGGTTCAGGCCTGGCCGAGCCCGCGCATTAATCGGGGACGGTCAATCCCGGATGCGTGGGTTGAATGCGGTGGACGGTATTTCGCCCCGCTTGCTTGCCCTGATACATGGCGTCATCGGCGGCGCGATACAGCGTGTCCATGTCGTGACCGTGCTCCGGATAGGCCGCAACGCCGATGCTAACGGTCAGTCTGATGGTGGTGCCCTCGCTCGCATCGTAGGCGTCCCGGGCCACAATGCCCCGGATTCGTTCGGCAGCCTCCAGGGCGCCCTCCAGGCCCACCTCCGGCATGGCGACGATGAGTTCCTCGCCGCCGTAGCGCGCCAGTAGGTCGTTATCGCGAATCGCGTCCTGCAGCCGCCGCGTCAAGTGTCTGAGGACCTCGTCGCCAACCTGATGGCCATAGTGGTCGTTAACGCGCTTGAAGTTGTCGAGGTCGAGCCAGAGTACGGAGACAGGCCGGTTGTAACGCTGTGCCCTGGCGAGTTCGTCGCGCAGACGCTCATCCATGGTGCGCCGATTGTAGAGGCCGGTCAGCTGATCGCGCGTGGCTAGCCACTCGAGCTGCTGTTCCATACGCTTGCGCTCGGTGATATCCAGAATGATGCCCTCGATCAGGGGCTGATCATCGATCACGACGGCGCAGCCGCGTTCCAGCACCCAAACGACCTCACCGTCGCGACGACGTATTCGATACTCGAGGCTGAAGCGCTGGCCTGACGCGATGCGTTGCTGCATCAGATAAGAGTCCCTGTCGGCGGGGTCCACGAGCAGATCCCAGAACGAGCAATGGCTGCTTGCCGTCAGCTCGTCGTCCGTGTAACCGGTGAGCTCCGCGCAACCGCGGGAGATGAAGGTCATGGTCGCGGTCTCGTCGTCGAGGCAGCGGTACGCCATGCCCGGTAGGTTGTCGATGAGGGCCGAAAGCTCGCGCTCGCGTTCCTGGAGTGTGCGCTGGGTCGAGCGCATGAGCGTGACGTCGATGCCGAAGGCCACGGCCCCAATGACTTGACCGTCGGCATCACGCAGCTGCCGGGAGTACCACTCCAACTCGCGTTCATCGCCGTTGTTGGTGCGGATGCAGGTCTCGAGCTGGACGGCCTCAACGCCTTCGATAATGGAACGGGCCTTACTGACGACCCATTGCCGATACGTCGGATCGGGGTAGAGCCACTCCCAGACTCGTGCGTGGTCGAGGACCTCGTCCCGGCAGTAGCCGCTGATCCGTTCAGCCGCCTCGTTCCAGAGCGTGATCTCGCCGGCCGCATTAACCGTATTGATCCAGACCTGGGGGGTCTCGATGACGCTGAGGCGGAAGTTACTCAGCGCCGCGATCTCCGCTTGTTGACGGCGGGATTCCGCGAGACTGTCAGCGTCCGATTTCGCTTGCCGCCACAGCACGATGAAAAGGACGGCTGCGGTGAGACCGATAAAAGCCCAGCCCTTACCCGTTTGAACGGTGCTTCGCAGGCTAGGATCGGCGATGAGCGCCGCCACTAATCGGTCGGAGAGCACGATCCACGCAGCACCCGTTGCGGCGTAGACTAGCGTGGAGGCTAAAGCGCGGCGCGGCGCGGAACCTTTGAGGCGATCGGTCACCGCCGTGGCCTAACGCGTTTCCCGGCGGGCAAGGATTCCACGTCTCTACAAGGCCACGCCGATACCGCCCTGGCGGGTTGCGACATGCTTAGCGACCCCCTCCCTAGTGCAAGACGCCTCTAGCAGAAGTTTGGCACCGAAAGGAGCGCAGACCAACCCTCGGGGCCAGCGACGAGATCGGGTGAGGGCGTCCTGCCTGGTTGGTCCCCAGCGCTTCAACGGGTCGTCAGCTGTCGCCGCGTTCGCATCCGCGCGTTAGGTCCATGCCGATGCAGACTGGTTGGGCCGATAGCTCGTGGATGGCGCATTGGCAGCGCCCGCCACGCAACCTTTGCCGCTTGTCTTGGCCTGGTACAGGCGACGATCGGCGATACGGTAGAGCGTGTCGAAGTCCATGCCATCGTCCGGGGCCCGGGCGATACCGACGCTCAGCGAGGGCCGAAGCGTCTCACCATTGGCTAGCTGAACCGGTGCCACGCCATGGATCAGTTGCTGGAGCCTCGTCGTGGCCCCCACCTCGTCGGTGCTCGTAAAAAGGCAGAGGAATTCGTCGCCGCCCGTACGGGCGATGACATCCTCTTCGCGCATGCGGTCTTGGAGTTGCTGGCCGAGGCTGGTTAACACCCGGTCCCCGGTGTCGTGGCCGTACGCATCGTTAATCGCCTTAAAGTCGTCGATATCGATAGCGGCGAGCACGCAACCGGCTTGAGAATCCTTTGGGCGGCAATGCCCTTCGAACACGGCCATAAACGCCCGTCGATTCGGCAGCGCGGTGAGCGCGTCGCGCCGCGCCAGCGAACTCAGGGTGGCCGAGGCCTTTTGCCCCACCATGGCGGCAACACCCCAGGCGAAGACACTGGCCAGGGTGACGAACTCGATCACGGCCGTGCGGTGGATGGTCTCGGCCTTAGCCCCAAGGCCCGCGACCTCCGGACTCGGTGCACCGAGGGCCAGTCCGTGCCATACATGGAAGACCGCATGGCATGCGAAGAGGATCGCCATGACCCAGCGTGGGCCGCCCCAGAGCTCCAGGCCGTCGCGCTGCCAGTCGCCGCCGATGAAGACCCGAACGATCAGGATGCTGGTAATGACCTGGAATCCGGCGAAGACCCAGAACCGGTACAGTTGCTGGGGCGCCGCCGTGGCGGCGATGGTCAGGGCAACGCCGGCCGTGCCGGTAATGATCGCAACCGCTCGCCAGGGGCAGTGATGGCGTTCGCTAAAGCGCAGTGCCCCGGCCAGCACGCAGGCCAGGTTAAGGATGATGGCCCAGTCGCAAGCCACCTGTGCGGCCAGTGGCCGCGGCGGCGCCAGTGTCGAGTAACCCAGTAACACGACCCCTAGCGTCACCATGCCCGCTGTGTACCAACGCAGGGCGTGCTCCGAGCGATGCCCGGGCATAAGCAATGCGACGGAGCCGGCACACCCGACCAGCGCCAGGCCTGCGATGAACGGCACGCTGCTGATCTCGAACGGCATCCATTAACTCCGCCGGTGTCCTAGGCTCGTATGGTACAGAACAGCTCTCCGATGCCCACCCGTCCATGCGCGCGTTGCGTTCGCCAGGACCGTTGGCCCTGGAAGTACCTTGGCCGGGGCGTGTCTCGGATCGCGATGCCCTGGGTACAAGGATCGTTGCTGTTACCGGCTGGGTCTCTGATACTCGGCCTGCGTGAACCCTGGTTACTGGCGGTGGTCTGGTGAGAGGGCATCCGGTATGACAATGCCGCCGGCGTACTGGTGGGTGGGGCTAATCACCCACCCGATGGGATGACTCCCTTGAGTGGGTGGCTCGATGGGCAAAGGCAACGCGAATGGCGAGTAGTAACGACGACACGAATGGTCCCCGGGGCGACACGGAGGCGACCCGGCGAGGCCCTGGCCTGGTGGCGTCAATCTTGATCGTTCAGCTGATCATCGCCGCCGGGGCCGCGGCGCTTTGGGTGATCTTTAATACCGAGCCCGAGGCGACGCGCGGTGGGGCAACCCGCGAGAGCGCGATGCTGGTGGACGTGACCACGGTCAGCCGCGGCACCCACCGCCCGAGCGTGGTGGCGACGGGCACGGTGCGTCCGGCGCGGGAGATCGTGATTCGCCCCCGCGTGGAAGGGCAGGTGAGCGACCACGCGAAGGCCCTGGAGCCCGGAGGCGTCGTGGCGGCCGACGCCGAGCTGGTTCGTCTCGATCCCGCCGATTACCGCCAGACGTTGCGCCAGCGCCGCAGCGAGCTTGAACAGGCCCAGGCTGAGCTGAGACGCGAGCAGGGGCGCCAGCGCGTGGCCGAGCGTGAATACCAGCTCTCCGACCAGGAGCTCACGGGCGCCAATAAGGATTTGGTGCTCCGCCAGCCCCAGCTGAAGTCGGCCAAAGCGGAGGCAAGGTCGGCGCAGGCCGCCCTGGAGCAGGCCCAGCTCAACCTGGCGCGCACGACCATCGAGGCGCCGTTCCGCGCTCAGGTCCTAGAGCGCGAGATCGACGTCGGTTCCCAGGTGAGCGTGGGCGATCCGCTCGCCCGGCTGGTCGGGATTGAGACCTACTGGATCGAGGTGACGGTGCCCGTGGCGAAACTGCGCTGGCTGGCTTTCCCGGGCGGCGATAATGAGGGCGCGCCCGTTGAAATCCATAACCCCGGCGCCTGGGCCGATGAGGTCGCCCGCGAAGGCCGTCTTATCCGGTTGGTTGGCAATCTTGACGATGCCACCCGTATGGCCCGGATGCTTGTGGCGGTCGATGATCCACTGGCGCAGCAGGCCCCGGACAAACCGCGGCTGCTCTTGGGGACGTTCGTTGAGGCACGCATTCAGGGGCAGGCATTGAACGACGTGATCCGCCTGGATCGGGATAATCTACGCACCGACGACACGGTCTGGGTCATGACGGGGGAAGGCCAGCTCGCCATCCGCGATGTAACGATCCCGGTACGCGATAGCGAATACGCCTACATCCGGGACGGGCTCAAGGACGGTGAGCGGGTCGTTACCAGCAGCCTGGCGACCGTCCAGGACGGCGCCCCGCTGCGCCTGGACGGCGAGGGCAGCGGCGGTGATCGCCCCGGCGAGGCCGACGGCTCATGAGTGAGCCGCATACGCCGAGACCTCATGCTGGCCCCGAGCCGGGTGGTCCCATCGCCTGCATGGTCCGCAATCCCATCGCGGCCAATCTGGTTATGATCATCGTGCTCGCGGCTGGTGTCTGGACCGCCGTGACGATGCAAAAAGAGGTATTCCCCCAATTCCAGCTCGATGTTGTTGAGGTCTCGGTCCAGTACCCGGGGGCCTCACCGTCGGAGGTGGAGCAGGGCATCCTGCTGCCCGTCGAGGAGGCGATACGTAGCGTCCGCGGTATCCGTGAGATGACCTCCTCGGCCCGCGAGGGCAGCGGCGCGATCACCCTAGAGCTGGTTGCCGGTACGGATCGCATGAAGGCCTTCCAGGATATCGACCAGGCCGTTAACGGCATCCAGACCTTTCCGGACGCCGCTGAGGAGCCCGAGGTTCGGCTCCAGGCGCGCGACCGCGAGGTCATGGAGATCGGTCTGTACGGCGCGGTCGATGTCTGGTCCCTGCGTCAGCTCGGCGAGCGCATTCGGGATCGGCTTTTGAGTGAACCGGCTATCACGCAGGTGTCGTTGTCCGACGTGCCGGCCTACGTCACCCACGTCGAGATCCCGCAACATCGCCTACGCGCTCACGACATCACCCTGGGTGAGGTCGCCGATACCATCGAGGCCTCCAGCCAGGACGTGCCGGCGGGCTCGGTCGACACCAGTGCTGGCGAGATCCTGCTGCGCATGAATGCGCGCAAGCAGTGGGCCGACGAGCTAGCGGCTATACCGATTATTAGCTCGGCCTCGGGTGCCAACGTGACCCTGGGTGATCTGGCCCGGGTGGATGATGGCTTCGAGGAGACGGGTGAGCACTCCCGGTTCAACGGCCAGCCGTCCATGGAGCTGGAGATCTTCCGCATCGGCTCCCAATCGCCGATCGCGATCGAGGAGGCGGTCATGGGCGTACTGGCCGACCTCGAGTCCGAGCTGCCGCCGGGCGTGAAGACCCGTATCGATAGCAATCAGGCCGAGGACTTCGGTGATCGCCTCAATCTACTGCTCTCGAATGGGGCGATGGCCCTAGTGATTGTAGTCGCCATCCTGGCGTTGTTCCTGGAGGTGCGGCTGGCCTTCTGGATCACCATGGGTATGGCCATCGCCTTTGTTGGCGGCCTGGTACTGCTGCCGTGGCTGGGCGTGACCATCAACATGATTTCCATGTTCGGTTTTCTGGTCGCCCTGGGCATCGTGGTCGATGACGCGATCGTCGTCGGCGAGAACGTCTACGAGTACCGCCAGCAGGGTATGGGCCTGGAACAGGCCGCCATTAGCGGTGCCCGTGATATGGCTGGCCCCGTGACCTTCGCCATCCTCACGAACATCGTCGCCTTCCTGCCCGTGATGTTCCTGCCGGGTACCACGGGTAACTTCTGGTGGCCACTGCCCGTGGTCGTCATTACGGTCCTCGCGATCTCGCTGATTGAGGCGCTGTTCATCCTCCCGGCGCATCTGGCCCACACGCGCGGTGGGGGTGCGACGCGTACCGGGCGCGGCCTCCACAACGCCCAGCAGGCCTTTGCCCGAGGCTTCAATCGGCTGGTTGAGCGCCGGTACCGCCCCTTCCTGCGGCTGTGCCTGCGGGCGCGCTACATCACCCTCGCCGCCGCCGTGACGGTGCTCACGGTGACTGGTGGTTATGCCTATAGCGATCACATGGGTCTCATCCTCATGCCGGAGTCGCCGGCTGACGAGATCGAGGCCGGCGTCAGCCTGCCGGTGGGGACGACGACAGATCAGGCCGTTAAGGTCGCTGAGGCCGTTACCGCGGCCACGGAGCGGATGTATCAGGCCAACGACCTCGACCAGGTGGCCAACGGCATTAAGTCCAATCTACGTGGCGGGAGCTTTATCGACGTTGAGATCGTTATGAAACCGCCGTCGCAACGGGATCTGACGGTCAACGAGGTCATCGCGATATGGCGTGACTCCATCGGCGATATCCAGGGCATCGATCAGATCAGCTTCGAGGCCGAGCGGGGTCCCGGCGGCTGGCGACCCGATATCAGCGTGGGTCTGAGCCACAGAGACATCGATGTCCTCGCTGAGGCAAGCGAGGCGTTACGTGAGCGCCTGAGCCGCTTCGGCAACACCCGCGAGGTCAATGATAACTACGACAAGGGCAAGACCCAGTTCGACTTCGAGCTTCGCCCGGCCGGACGGGCGATGGGCCTGACCCCGGCCGAGGTCGGCGAGCAGCTGCGTAATGCCTATTTCGGCGCCCTGGCACGACGTCAGCTCCGTGGCACCAATGAGGTCGAGGTGCGCGTGAAGCTCCCGGAGGCGGAGCGCGAGGGCATGGCAAACCTCGACGATTTCGTAATCCAGACCCCGGACGGCACGGATGTACCCTTGAGTGACGTGGTGCGACTCGAGCGCGGTAAGGCCTTTAATACGATCAACCGTCGCGATGGCCGTCGCGAGATCGAGGTCACCACCGACGTCGAGCCGAGCGCGGCCACCGGCCGGGTGCTGGCGGCCATGAAGACCGAGCTTCTGCCCGCGTTGCGAGCAGATTACCCGGGGCTTACCTGGACCTTCCAAGGCAGCCAGGCCGATCTGCGCGAATCGACTGCGACCCTATGGGGCGGTTTCGGTCTGGCCATGGTGGCGATCTATGCGCTGCTCGCCGTGGCCTTTAGCAGCTACCTGCAGCCGTTGGTCGTCATGATGTCGATTCCCTTTGGCATCGTCGGCGGCGTCATCGGCCACATCCTACTTGGCTATGACCTCTCGCTGATCAGCCTCATGGGCGTCGTGGCCTTGTCCGGTGTAGTCATTAACGATGCCCTGATCATGACCAACTACGCCAATCGCCAGCGCCCCGGCGTGGCGGCGTTCCAGGCCATCGAGGAGGCGGGCCATCGGCGCTTCCGGCCGATCATGCTGACTACTTTGACTACCTTTGCGGGGCTGACGCCCATCATCCTGGAGACCTCGCGCCAGGCCCAGCAGCTCATCCCCATGGCCATCTCGCTGGGCTTCGGCATCCTGTTCGCCACGGCCATCATCCTCGTGATCGTGCCCTGCCTCTACCTGATCTTGGAGGATGTTACCGGGCAGCGCCGGTAGGCGCAGGCGACGATGCCGGGTTCGGGTGGGGCAGCTCAGCAGTTGCTCTGGCAGCGCGGCAGGTGCCCTGCCAGCACCTGCCGGCGTTGGGCCCGTCCCGGCCCACTCATGGGGTCATTGGGTCGATGCTGTCTGATCCGTGGCCTTCCAGGCGCCCGCGAGTTCGCGCAACAGGGCGATGCGCTCAGTCACCCGTGCCCAGCGTGCCTCCAGCCGCTGGCGCTGGTCACCCTGGAGCTGGTCTTGGGCCTCCAGGACGTCGAGGAAGTCGGCATCGCCGTGGCGGTAGCGGTAGCGCAGCCGTTTCTGGATCTGCTTGCCTTGCTCGACGCGCCGCTCGAGGCTGGCTAGTCGGCGCCGCTGTGTGCGTTGATCGGCCAGCTCGGTTTCCACGGCCGCGACGGCATCCAGTACCGTCTGGGCGTAGTCGTTAAAGGCCGCAGCTCGCGCGGCCTCGGTGCGGTCGATTTCGGCCTCGATGCTGCCCCCGCGAAACAGCGGCACACTAAGGCTGGCCGCGATCTCTGTGATCCAGTCCTCGAATAAGGCGCCCGGTGAGCTGGCGGCGCTGGTAAGCGACGCCGTTAGATCGATGCGGGGATAGCGCTCGGCAATGGCCGCCGCTAGCCCGGCATCGGCGGCGCGCACGCGGAGGAAGGCCGCTTCCAGGTCGGGACGGCGTTGCAGCCATTGCGCCGGCAGGCCCGTCGCGGGCTGGGGCGGTAGCTCCGGGAGCCCGTTGGCCTCGGGCAGGTCGAGGGCCTTTGGGCCGGGCAGGCCCATTAAGGCGGCGAGTTCTGCTCGCCCCCGCTCGATTCGCCCCTCGACCGAGGCCAGCTCCGTGTCGGTCTCCTCGATGAGCTGGCGTTGCCGGAGTACTTCATCGGAAGCGGCCTGGCCGTTCTGGAAGCGCATGGTCACCAGATCCAGGATCTGTTGGTTCGTTCGGCGCTGCTCGCGGAGTAGCTCGGCCAGGGCCTGGTTCCGTCGAATACGGTAGTAAGCGGTGGCCGCCTCGGCGGTCAGGCTGATGCGAGCGGCCTGCAGGTCGCGGCGGGTTGCCTCGGCCTCGAATTCCGCCGCCTCGGTTGCTGCTTCCAACCGGCCCCATAGATCCAGCTCGTAGGCGGCCATGGCGCCGGAGCTGTAATCGGTTTCCGACGATGCCTCGGCATTGGCATCCAGGCTCGGCAGCTCGCCGCCTGCCACGCGGCGTGCCTCGGCACGGGCCCGTCGCAGGCGTTCACGGGCAGCCGCCAGCGAGAGATTCTGCTCCAGCACCTCCGCAACGATGCGATCCAGCGCCGTATCGTCGAAATGCCGCCACCAGCGCTCGGGGCGCTTGCCTTCGCCCCCTGACGAAAAGCGATCCGGTAGCTCAGCCTCCGAGCGCTCGGGCGCCGGCGGCTTGGACGCGCAGCCGGCGAGTACCACGCCGATCGTGAGCGACGCCGCTAGCAATGCGGTGCGTTGCTTAAACAACCTCAGTATCGTCTCCGGTCACAAGTTGTTGGGCGCAGGAAGTTGGGCTACCGAGCCATTTGGGCCGGTTGCCGCGAACGCGCGGCCGGGACTGTCACCCTTTTACGTTAATCGCCCGGCAGCCTCTATGACGAGGTTTGGTGTGTTGTCGTTCCAAGGCGCTGCACACTATGCGAGCGCATCGCCCGGATGCGAGCGCATCGCCCGGCGCCAGTGCGCCTTCAATCCAAGATCGGCGAAATCAAGAATACGCTGAGCCTCCGACAGCCCGATGCGGCGATCCGAATCCTCATCGCAGGGTTCATCGCCTCACCGGTACGCGGTGCATTCCGCTTGCCTGGGGCGACACGCCTCATTGCCTTGCTGGATTGACGTCGAAGGCGGAGCCGATCGTAGTGCCGTCGAGGCTACACTCGGCTCTGCCTTCTCGGATGGACTAGCTCATCCAGTTGCCGCCATCGACATTTAACGTCTGCGCGACCATATACTCGGATTCTTGCGAGGCTAAAAAGATCGCGGCGCCGACATGGTCATCAGGTTTGCCCATGCGACCGTAGGGTACCGCCTCAGCGACCTCGCGCTTCTTCTCGCCGATGGGCCGATTCTCGTAATGGGCGAATAGGGCATCCACGCGGTCCCACATCTCGGTATCGACGACGCCGGGCGAGATGCCATTGACGTTAATGCCGCGGCGGGCGAAGTGCAGGCCGGCGGATTGGGTGATGCTGATCACCGCCGCCTTGGTGGCGCAATACGCGGAGAGTAAGGGATCGCCGCGGCGACCGGCCTGGCTGGCCATGTTGATAATCCGCCCGCCCTTACTGTCGGCGAGCATCTTGTTGGCCACGGCCTGGAGCATGAAATACATGCCCTCGGTATTAACGGCAAACAGCTTGCGGAACTGCTCGCGCGTGACCTCTTCCAGCGGCCCCATGTCGAAGATTCCGGCGTTATTCACCAGGATATCGATACGGCCGTGCTTCGCAGCGGTGGTATCGACGACGTGGTCGATGCAGGCCTGATCCGTGACATCGAGGTACATCGCCTCGGCCTGAGATCCGATCTCTTGTGCCGCCGCCTCGGCCTCGTCGGTGAGTACATCGCCGATGACGACGTTGGCGCCCTCCCGGGCGTAGCCCTGCGCGATGGCAAATCCGATGCCGCGGGCGCCTCCGGTTACGATGGCGGTTTGGTCTTTCAGTCGCATGGTGTTCCTCCAGCGTTGATTGTTTTGGCCCCAGTCGCCTCGCACGACGGTGGGCCAGATGGGTCAATAGCGGCTCTTCGTTGTGGCGCGCTATCGCCTCGTCCGCGTCACGGCGTCATGCGGTATGCGCC
>CAJXKP010000042.1 GCA_913055565.1 uncultured Ectothiorhodospiraceae bacterium | reverse complement strand
CACTGATAAGCCCACTAACCAGACCCGCCGAGCCACCGCCGATGACCACGAGGTCGCGGTCGAAGCGCTTGGGCTTATCCCAGCCCTGGTAGACCTTGCGGGCCTCGAGGAACTGCATACCCTTGCGCGCGATCAGCGGGAACAGGCCCAGCAGCGCGAAGGAGCCGATGAGCGCGGGCGACAGCAGCCCGCCGACGGATTCCAGCTGGCCCAGCTGCGTGCCGGCGTTAACGTACACGATGGTGCCGGCAAGCATGCCCACCTGGCTGACCCAGTAGAAGGTCCAGGTCTTCATGGGCGTCAGGCCCATGACCAGGTTAATGACGAAGAAGGGGAAGACCGGCACCAGCCGCAGGCCGAAGAGGTAGAACGCGCCTTCCGTCTCAACCCCGTCGTTAATGCGCTTGAGGCTGTGGCCGAAGCGCTGCTGAACGGTATCGCGGAACAGCACGCGAGCAACCAGGAAGGCGAGCGTCGCCCCCAGGGTGGAGGCGAACGACACCAGGATGGTGCCGGTGACCAGCCCGAACAGGGCGCCGGCGGCAAGGGTCATGACCGCCGCCCCGGGCAGCGACAGCGCCGTCACCGCAACGTAGACGAGGAAGAAAACGGCCAGGGTTGCAACCGGGTACTCAGCAAAGAAGGCCTGGAAGGCCTCGCGCCGGTCCTGGAGGTAGTCCAACGTCAAGTACTGCTGCGCATCGAAGGCGAAGAATAGGCCGACGATAATCGCGATGACAGCGATGAGACCCAGCTTGCGATAGCTCATGGTGCCCTTATCCTTGGAGGTGGATGGATGACTGGCTTGTAGGATCGGCATCGCGGCCGATCAAACGTCTTCGAGGTTAGGCTTGGAGGCTGATAGCGGCCATTCGCGTCATTACTTACGTGCCAGCCCGCACACGGCCGGATAAGTAATGCCCCCCATAGCGTGACAGGCAACGGGCGTGGACGATAAAGCGCGTTACGCCATCAGCCGTGGCCGGTATTAAAAGGAGCACCAAGCATGACGCCCGAACAGATCCTCGCGCTGCCCGCCATGCCGCCGGGCAACCCGAGCTACCCCATGGGGCCGTACCGCTTCGTCGATCGTGAGTACCTGATCATCGCCTACGAGAGCGATCCGGGCGCCATCCGGGAGGCCGTTCCGGAGCCGCTGGAACCAGACGGCAGCAATCGCATCCTGTACGAATGGATTCGCATGCCGGACAGCAGCGGCTTCGGCGATTACACCGAGAGCGGCGTTGTTATCCCCAGTCTGTGGGGCGACGAGCCGGTGAACTTTACCGCCCAGATGTATCTCAACGACGAGCCGCCCATTACCGCCGGCCGCGAGATCTGGGGCTTTCCCAAGCGCTGGGGCCAGCCCTACCTAGGCGTCGAGACGGACACCCTGACCGGCACCCTCGACTACGCCGGTCAGCGCGTTGCCATGGGCACCATGGGCTATAAGTACCGGGACCTGGCGGCGGACGCCGACGAGCCCGAGTCGGCCGTCGCCAAGACGCAAGTCAACCTCAAACTCATCCCCGACGTCTGCGGCCGCCCGGAGATCGCGCAGCTGGTTGCCTACAACATGACCGATATCCAGCTCAAGGGCCACTGGGGCGGACCGGCACGGCTGCACCTGGTGCCCCACGTTAACGCGCCGGTGGCGGACTTCCCCGTCCACCGCGTTCAAGGCGGGCAACACATCATCGCCGACATGACGCTGCCCTACGGCCGCGTGCTGCACGACTACCTGGCCTGACGGTCACGTTGCCATCATCGCTCGCCCAACCCCCAAGAACAAACCGACAGGAGATCACCATGACAACCAACGCCATCATCACCGGTTCCACCAGCGGCATCGGCCTCGGCCTCGCGCATGCGCTCGCTGGCGAGGGCATGAACGTCACCCTTAACGGCCTGGAGTCGCCCGACGAGGCCGAGCCCATCCGCGCCGAGATCGAGTCGACCTACGGCGTCCAGGCGCGCTACAGCGACGCCAATATGCTCGAGCCCGAGCAGATCGCTGCCATGGTCCAGGAGACCGAGAAGGCCGTGGGTAGCGTGGACGTATTGATTAACAACGCCGGCATCCAGCATGTGGCCCCCATCGAGGAGTTCCCGGGCAAGAAGTGGGAGGCCATTATCGGTATCAACCTGTCCTCGGCCTTTTACGCCACCCAGGCCGCCATCCCCGGTATGCGCCAGCGCGGCTGGGGACGGATCATCAATATGGGATCGGCCCACAGCCTGGTGGCCTCGCCCGATAAATCGGCCTACGTCGCCGCCAAGCACGGCCTAACGGGACTAACCAAGACCGTTGCCCTGGAAACGGCCCAGGACGGCATCACGGTCAACACCATCTGCCCCGGATATGTGAAGACGCCGCTGGTCGAGGGTCAGATCCCGGACACGGCCAAGGCCCGCGGTATAAGCGAGGAGGAGGTCGTGCGCGACGTCATCCTCGACGCCCAGCCCACCAAGGAGTTCGTCGAGACCGAGCAGATCGGCGCGCTGGCAGTCTTCCTGTGCTCGAACGCCGCCGCCTCGATCACCGGCGCCGCACTACCCATGGACGGCGGCTGGACGGCCCAGTAATCGAAGCGAAATAAGGAGCCAACCGCATGGCCGAACCCACCGCGAACGCCGCGCCGCCGCATCACGAACGCACGGCCCTGCTGCTCCAGGGCGGCGGCGCCCTGGGCGCCTACCACCACGGCATCTACCAGGCCCTCGCCGAGGCCGGCTACCAGCTCGACTGGTTCGCCGGCACCAGTATCGGCGGCATGCAGGCCGCCATTATGGCCGGCAACCCGCCGGAAGAGCGCCTCGCCAAGCTGAAAGCATTCTGGCAGCGCATCGAGCGCACGCAGTACATACCCGCACCGCCGCCAACCCATCCGCTGCGTAAATCGATCAACCTCATGGAAGCCATGACGACCATGTGCCTAGGCCAGCCCGGCTTTTTCCAGCCGGACCCCATGGCCGCGATGCCATGGCCGTGGAACGCAGGCAAACGACCAGCGCACTACGATGTCTCGCCGCTGCGCCGAACCCTGGAGGATCTAATCGACTTCGACCGAATAAACGACGGCCCGGAGCGTCTAAGCCTGGGCGCGGCCGAGGTCGAGACGGGCAAGCACGTCTACTTCGACAGCCGCGACCACGCCATCGACGTCCGCCATGTCATGGCCAGTGGTGCGTTGCCGCCGGGGTTTCCGGCCGTCGAGATCGACGGCATGACCTATTGGGACGGCGGGCTGCTCTCCAACACGCCGCTGGATGTCGTCTTCAACGACCGCCCCCGGCGCAGCACCCTGTGCTTCATGGTGGATCTGTTCGACCCCAACGGTCAGACGCCTGGCGACATGGACGAGATCGAGGACCGGCGCAAGGACATCATCTACGCCAGCCGCTCCCACATGCAGATCGAGGACCAGAGCAAGCTCCACAATCTGCGCCAGGCGGTATCGCGGCTCTACAATGAGCTGCCCGAGGACAAGCAACGCGACCCCGAGCTCCAGGCGCTCGCCGGGATGGGCTGCACCACGCTCATGAACCTGGTGCACTTCGTCTACGGCGGTCAGGCCTATCGCTCCTGGGCCAAGGATTTCACCTTCCTGCCCCAGACGATCAGCGACCACCATCGGCGCGGCTATCAGGACGCGGGCGCGGCGCTACGCGAGTGCGCCTGGGATGCCCCGGTACCAGCAGGTACCGGCATCGTGCATCACGAGGTCACCGCAGGCCACACCGAGCACTACTAGCGTGACCGGCGGCGTCGGCCCGGTGCCGCTCAGGCCGACTCGCGGTCCGGGTCGCCTAGGGCGTATTGCTTGAGCTTGCGCACCTCGTCGCGCAAGCGGGCCGCCTCCTCGAACTCGAGGTTGCGGGCGTGATCCTGCATCTTCTGCTCGAGCTCCTTCTTGCGCTTAATAGCCTCGGCCGGCGCGAGCTCGGCGTAGCCCTTGGCCTCCTCGGCCACCTGGGCGTAGTGCTCGGCCGTGTCCGGTGCGCCCTCCTCGCCGCGCTCCATGACATCGGCCACCGCCTTGCGGATGGTTTGCGGCGTGATGCCGTGGGCCTCGTTGTGCGCCACCTGCTTGGCCCGGCGCCGCTCGGTCTCGTCGATGGCCCGACGCATGGAGTCGGTGATCTTGTCACCGTAGAGCATGGCCTTGCCGTTGACGTTGCGTGCTGCTCGGCCGATGGTCTGTATCAGCGAGCGCTCCGCTCGCAGAAAGCCCTCCTTGTCGGCATCCAGGATCGCGACTAGCGAGACCTCGGGCATATCCAGGCCCTCGCGCAGGAGGTTAATACCGACCAAGACGTCGAATTGGCCCAACCGCAGATCGCGGATTATCTCCGTGCGCTCAACCGTGTCGATATCCGAGTGGAGATAGCGCACGCTGACACCGTTCTCCGCCAGATAATCCGTCAGATCCTCGGCCATGCGCTTAGTCAGCGTCGTGATCAGCACCCGTTCATTAACGGCGATACGCTCATTGATCTCGGAGAGGACGTCATCCACCTGGGTAGTGGCCGCCCGGACCTCGATCTCAGGGTCCACTAGTCCCGTGGGCCGGACCACCTGTTCGGCGACCACGCTCGCGTTGCGCGTCTCGAACGGGCCCGGCGTGGCCGAGACATAGGTCGTCTGGGGCTGGAGGCGTCGAAACTCGTCGAAGGTCAGCGGTCGGTTATCCAGCGCCGACGGCAAGCGGAAGCCATATTCCACCAACGTCTCCTTGCGGGCCCGGTCGCCCCGGGCCATGCCCCCGAGCTGTGGGATCGTCACGTGGGACTCATCCACGATCAAGATCGCATCCTCGGGGACGTAGTCGAACAGGCAGGGCGGCGGCTCGCCGGGCCCACGGCCCGACAGATAGCGGGAGTAGTTCTCGATGCCGTTGCAGTAGCCGAGCTCCTGGATCATCTCCAGGTCGAACTGCGTGCGCTGCTCCAGGCGTTGCGCTTCCAGCAGCTTGCCGTTATTGCGCAGCTCCTCAAGGCGCTCAGCCAGCTCCGCCTTGATCTCGTCGATAGCCCCGAGCAACCGCTCACGCGGCGTGACGTAGTGGCTCTTGGGATAGATCGTGAGCTCGAACTCGCGCTCAATGACCTCGCCGGTTAACGGGTCGAACCAGGACAGGGCCTCGATCTCGTCATCGAAGAGCTCGACGCGCACCGCCTGATCTTCGGACTCAGCCGGGAAGATATCGATAACATCACCGCGCGCCCGATACATCCCCCGAACGAAGTTCTGGTCGTTGCGCCGGTACTGCAGCTGCGCCAGCCGGCGCAGGATCTGGCGCTGATCGATGCGCTCGCCGACCGTCAACGTCAGCGTCATGCTCAGATAGGCCTGCGGGTCACCCAGGCCGTAGATCGACGACACCGACGCCACGATGATGGTGTCGCGGCGCTCCATCATGGCCTTGGTCGCCGACAGGCGCATCTGCTCGATATGCTCGTTAACCGAGGCATCCTTCTCGATAAAGGTGTCCGATGACGGCACATAGGCCTCAGGCTGGTAGTAATCGTAGTAGGAGACGAAGTACTCCACGGCGTTGTTAGGGAAGAACTCCTTGAACTCGCCGTAGAGCTGGGCGGCCAGCGTCTTATTGGGCGCCAGGATTACCGCCGGGCGTTGGGCGCGGGCGATGACATTGGCCATGGTGAATGTCTTGCCACTGCCCGTAACGCCGAGCAATGTCTGATGCGGGTGGCCGTCATCGAGACTCTCGCACAGCGTATTGATGGCCTCCGGCTGATCGCCGGCCGGCTCGTAATCGGCGTTTAGGCTAAAGGTGTCAGCCATCGAGCTTCCTGGCCTCGCGCGTTTGGCGTATCATGTAAGAGTTTAAGGAATCGTGGGAGACAGCGTTGGAAGTGGATCTGGCCAACCGGGTACAACGTATAAAGCCGTCAGCGACGCTGGCCATCACAGCCAAGGCCGGCGAGCTGCGAGCGGCGGGCCGCGACGTCATCGGCCTCGGCGCCGGTGAGCCCGACTTCGATACGCCTGAGCATATCAGAGCGGCTGCGATCGAGGCGATTAACCGGGGCCAGACCCGTTACACGCCCGTCGATGGCACCCCCGAGCTCAAGCAGGCCATCATCAATAAATTTGACCGTGATCAGGGGCTGACGTTCGAGCCGGGTGCCATCCTCGTGTCCAACGGGGGCAAGCAGAGCCTCTACAACCTCATGGCGGCCGTACTGAACAGCGGCGACGAGGTGGTCATCCCGGCGCCCTACTGGGTGTCCTACCCCGACATGGCCCTGCTCGCCGATGGCGTACCCCAGATCGTCGAGGCTGGGCAGGACCAGGACTTCAAGGTCACCCCGGAACAGCTCGATGAGGCCATCGGGGAGCACACGCGCATCGTGGTCCTGAACAGCCCCTCGAACCCCACGGGCAAGGCCTACAGCAAGGCCGAGCTCGAGGCGCTCGGCGCCGTGCTGCGTCAGCGCCCCGGCGTGCTCATCGTCACCGATGACATCTACGAGCACATCCTGTGGGGCGACGAGCCTTTCCACAATATCGCCACCGCCTGCCCTGATCTCGCGGAGCGTACGGTCATCGTTAATGGTGTCTCCAAGGCCTACGCCATGACGGGCTGGCGCATCGGCTACGCGGCGGGACCAACGTCGGTGATCGCTGCGATGAAGAAGGTCCAGTCGCAGACGACGTCTAACCCCTGCTCCATCTCCCAGGCAGCCGCTGTGGCCGCCCTAGATGGCGATCAGGGCTGCATTAAACCGATGCGGCAGGCCTTCCGCGAGCGCCACGACTACGTGATCCAGCGGCTCAACGGCATGAAAGGCGTCAACTGTACTGCCTCGGACGGGACCTTCTACTGCTTCCCAGACATGAGGGGAGCGATTAACGCCATGCCCGACGCGGACAACGACGTCAATTTCGCCGAGAAGCTCATTAACGACGCCGAGGTCGCGCTCGTACCCGGGTCCGCCTTCGGGCTAACCGGCTACGCCCGCATCTCGTTCGCCACCAGCATGGAGAACTTGGTCAAGGCCATGGACCGGCTGGAGAAGGTGTTCGGTAGCGCCTGACACGAACCGCGAAGGCCGGCGGTGGGTTGACCCACCCTGACGTGCCGGTAGAATACACAGTGTCGCACCAATCCCCGGTAGCTCAGCGGTAGAGCAACTGACTGTTAATCAGTAGGTCGGCGGTTCGAATCCGTCCCGGGGAGCCAGATAAAAGAACCCGGCCATGTGCCGGGTTTTTCGTGTCCACGCTCAGCGTATTAAGCGCCAGCCCGCTGGCGCTGCTTCTCAGCTCGCCGATAACGCTTTCTTTAGGGCCTCCTCATGGATAGCGCGGGCGCGATCATCGGTGAGCACGAAACGGACCGTGCGCACGGAGTCCAGCGTCGGCGCGACGTCGACGACCGTTGCCATGGCGACCTCAGCGGCCTCGGCCATGGGGTAACCGAATGCCCCGGTGGATAGGGCCGGGAACGCCACTGCTATCAGCCCATTCTCGTCGGCGACGCGGAGGCCTTCGCGGTAGCAGCTGGCGAGCTTCTCCACAGCGGGCTTGTCTAGGCCATAGACGGGGCCTAGGCAGTGGATAACGTGCTGGTTGGGCAGGTTATGAGCACGGGTGATGACCGCTTGCCCCGGCTCGATGGGGGCGAGCGGCCGGCATTCCTCGGCGAGACCGGCCCCAGCCGCTCGATGAATGGCCCCGGCAACCCCACCGCCAGGCATAAGCTCGGCATTGGCGGCGTTAACCACCGCTTCCACGTCATCCTGGCGCGTAATATCGCCCACGACGCAATTAATCGTTACATCACCAACCCGATCCGTCATAACAGCCCTCCTTCGTAACCAGTTCGTGAACCGCGCCAGGGCCTGCCACCGCCGAGGGAACAGCCCATCCGGGGTCGTTCGCTAGGAATAGGGAACGCTGAATAACTCTTGCGCGCCCCCTTGAGGGCGCCAGGCGTGGGCGCATTAAGCGTCGTAAACGTGACTGTACGGCCTGTACAGGGTGCCACCCCACACCGTGCCTGCGCGGCGCCCAGCGGCCAGGCGCTAGTGCGAGTTGTTCAGCGTTTTCCTAACGGTTGCGCAGGTATTCGGCGAACTCGTCGCCAAACTCGGGGTGCTTGAGCCCGTACTCGACGTTGGCCTGGAGATACCCGAGCTTATTACCGCAATCGTAACGCGTGCCCTCGAACTCGTAGGCGAACACCGGCTCATCCGCCATCAGCGCGCGAATGGCATCGGTGAGCTGGATCTCGCCGCCGGCATCGGGCCGTGTCTGACGTAGCTTCTTAAAGATACCCGGATTGAGGATGTAGCGCCCGACGACGCCCAGATTCGAAGGGGCCTCTTCCGGGCTGGGCTTCTCGACCATGCCGTTGATCCGGCTCAACCGATCGGTCACCGACTCCGAGCTGACGACGCCGTAGCGATGGGTCTGATCCGTCGGCACCCGCTGAACCCCAACGATACTCGAGACCTGTTGATCGTATTGCGCCACCATCTGACTGGTACAGCCGTCGCCACTGCTGTCATCGATGAGGTCATCGGCCAGGATCACCGCGAATGGCTCGTCGCCAACGATGGGCTCCGCGCACAGCACGGCGTGACCAAGGCCCAGTGCCTCGGACTGGCGTAGATAGACGCAGGCCACATCATCGGGGACGATATTGCGCACCTCGCGCAGCCGATCGGCCTTGCCGCTGGCCTCCAGCTCCGTCTCCAGCTCATAGGCCTTATCGAAATGATCCGGGATGCTGCGCTTGGTGCGGCCGATCACGAAGACCAGGGTCTCAATGCCAGCCTTGACTGCCTCCTCCGCCGCGTACTGAATGAGCGGCTTGTCGACAACCGGCAGCATCTCCTTGGGGTTCGCCTTGGTTGCCGGCAGGAATCGAGTACCCAGGCCAGCTACCGGGAATACGGCCTTACGGATGCGCTTCGGCATAGTATCTCCTTAGTTATTACTCGATCCCTAATCGATGAAAAAGGCTGCGGCGCGTGCGCCACAGCCTCTCCCTTTATCGCATGGATTTCGGGATGGGTGCCGAACTACTCAACGGGCTGAGCGGTAAGGCGCTCGCGGTTCTTATCCAGCGTGGCGTCACCGATACCATCGACCTCCGTGAGCTCGTCGACGGCATCAAACGCGCCGTTGGACTGGCGATAGTCAACGATCGCCTGCGACTTGACGTCCCCCACGCCGTTGAGCTGCGCCAGCTTATCCGCACTCGCGTTGTTGATATTCAGCTCCGCAGCCAGGCCGGGCGCGGCCGCGATAAGGGCAGTGAGAGCAATTACGCTACGCTTGATCATGGCTCGATCTCCTTTGTCGAACATTTCCCTGTCTAGGTAGTCAGTCCACTGACCACCTACGCGGATCACAGCCTAACTTTTACCCGCGCTCGTCTGAGGCTAGCAACATGCCGCGCGACGTCAACCGATAACGCTGGCAACGGACTCGCGCAGACGGGCCAGCGCCTCGGCCGGATCGGCGGCATTGGTAATGGGGCGCCCCACCACCAGATCGCTGGCGCCGGCCTGAATGGCCCGCCCTGGCGTCATGACGCGCCGCTGGTCATCGGCCGCATCCTGCGGCGACCGAATACCGGGCGTCACGCGGCGGAAACCGTGCCCCAAGCGCTCATGAATCAGGCTCGCCTCGGCGGCCGAGCAGACCACACCATCAAGGCCAGCGCCGTAGGCCAGCGACGCCAGCCGCATAACGGCCGCCTCGGGCGGCCCCGTCAGTCCGATCTCGGCCAGGGTGGTCTCGTCATGGCTCGTCAACACGGTAACGCCGGTCAACAACGGCGGCGCAGGATGGCGATCAACGGCCTCGCGGGCCGCGCGCAACATCGCCGACCCGCCCAGCGCGTGGACGTTGACCATCCACACACCCAGCTCCGCGGCCTGCGTACAGGCCGCCGCCACCGTATTGGGGATATCGTGGAACTTAAGATCCAGAAAGACCTGCCAGCCCTGCTCGACCCATTCCGATACCAGCGCCGGACCACCAGCCAGGAACAGCTCCTTGCCGACCTTGAGCCGACACCCCGACGGCGGCAGCTGCGTCACCAAATCCCGCGCCGCACCGGCATCGGCAAGATCTAGGGCGACGATGATGGTTGGAGCTTGAGCGCTCAAGGAGACACTCCAGAAACGGGTTTGAGCTTGCCCCAGGCGCGGCACGTCGGACACTGCCAGTAGAGCTGATGGGCCTCGAAGCCGCAACCCAGGCATCGATACGGCGCCCAATCGCCCTCAAGTGCCGCTATCACGTCACCGACGATGCCTAGATCCCGGCTGCAGCGGGCCGCCGAATCACCCGCGTCCCGGCTGAGCGCGATGAATCGATTAACCCCTGCCAAGGTCACGCGTTGCCGCAGCTGGACCGCCAGGAAGTCGGCAGCCGGATCGGCGCCGTCCCGTTCAGCGATCAGATCAGCGAGCTTCATGGCGACGCAAGCCCCACCGGCATCATCCAATACGGCCTCAAGGTAGCGCTGGAACGCCCCATCGCGCCCCTCATCGCGATAGCAGATCGCCATGCGATCCAACACCTCCGGGAGATAATCGCTATCCTGCCGCGCGACGCGCTTATACGAGCGCTTGGCGCCTTGAAGTTGGCCCGAGGCATAGGACAGATCGCCCAGCCCGATATGGGCCCGCACGCACTCGCCGTCGTAGCGCAAGGCCCGCTTGTAGTGACTTCGGATCACGTCCGCCGCATCGCCGGTACGCCACGCGAGATCGCCTTGTTCACAACAGAAGTGGGCCAGCTCGCGCGCGTACGACGCCCCCGTGCGATCAGCCAAACGCTCCGCAACGTCAATGGCGGACTGCCACTCCTTTTCCTGCTGATAGATATCCAACAGGCACCGCAGGGCGGTCTCGGCGTGCTCGTCGAGCTCAACGACCTCGGTAAAGAGGTTTTCCGCACGATCCAGGAGACCGCCCCGCATGTAGTCGCACCCAAGCTCCAACAGGGCGTGGGCACGCCTATCTCGATCCAGCGCTGGTCGTGCCAGGAGGTTCTGGTGGATGCGGATGGCGCGATCGACCTCGCCACGGCGGCGGAAAAGATTACCCAGCGCGAAGTGGGTCTCAACGGTGTCGGCATCCACCTCAACGAGGCGTGTGAAGGCCTCGATCGCGCGGTCGGGCTGTTCGTTGAGGACGTAATTAAGGCCCTGGAAATAATCCGGGGGTAACCGACGCCGCTCCCCTGGCTCACCGGCCCGCCCCCGCTGCCGCCGCCCAATCACCCAACCCGACAGGGCCGCGACTGGGAGCAACAGGAGCAGGAGTTCCGGGACGTCAGGGGGTGTCACGGATGGGCAGCTTGCGCAGCTCCGATAATTCCTTTTGGGCATCGTTGGCACGCCGGCGCCAACGCCGAATCTCGCGCCGTTGACGCAAGATAATGCCGAATGTCGAACAGACACCGGCGACAGCCCCCAGCGCGATCGCCAGCACGAGCCATACGGCGATCGGCAGGGTCGCGCGGCCGGCGTAGAGCTCCAGCTCCGCCGGCTCCGGGTTCAGCATCGCGAAACTCAGGCCCAGTAGGACCAGCACGATGGCGATGACCGTCCAGAGGATCTTTCGCATGCCTGCCACGCCTCACGGTGGGTGGATCGAGACCTAGCAAAACCCGGCAAGCACTGTCCGGTTGGTCCCGTCTTCTAGTCCTCGATGGGGTTACCGCGCCCCTGATCGACCCGCTCTCGCATTTCCTTACCGGGCTTGAAATGCGGCACGTACTTTCCCGGCAGGGCCACGGGATCACCTGTCTTGGGGTTGCGCCCGATCCGTGGCGGCCGGTAGTTCAGCGAGAAGCTACCGAAGCCCCTTACCTCGATGCGTTCACCATCGGACAGGGCCTCACTCATCTGTTCCAGCAGCGTCTTAACGCCCAGCTCCACATCCTTGTAGGGCAGGTGTTGCTGCTTATCGGCGATAACCTCAATAAGCTCGGATTTGGTCATGGTCAATCCCGATCAGTCACCGATTCATAGGCACGGCTGCGGGCAGCCAGCGTAGCAACGAGCAGTCACCGCCGGCGAGGCGCGCCGCCTCGCCGGCCGGAGCCGTACCCTTACTGATCGGATTCGTCGTCGCCCTGCTGCCCCATCTGCTCCTTGAGCAAATCGCCGAGCGTCGTCGTGCCGGCATTCTCAGGCCGACCGAAGTCATCGACGGCCTCGCGGTCATCGTCCTGATCCTTGCCACGCACCGAGAGATTGATCATGCGGTTACGCCGATCAACGGCCATGAACTTGGCCTCGATCTCGTTGCCCTCGCTGTAGAGATTGCGAGCGTCATCGACACGCTCGCGCGCCATGTCCGAGGCCCGCACATAACCATCGACATCTTCCGCTAGCGACACCACCGCGCCCTTGGCATCGATCTCCTTGACGGTGCCAGTAACGATGGACCCCTTCGGATTCTCGGCAACCCAGGACCCTAGCGGATCCTGCTCGAGCTGCTTGATGCCCAGCGAGATGCGCTCACGCTCGGGATCAACGGACAGCACGACGGCCTCGACCTCTTCGCCCTTCTTGAACTCGCGCACCGTCTCTTCGCCCTGGTCGCTCCACGCCAGATCGGATAGATGGACCAGGCCGTCGATGCCGCCCTCGAGCCCGACGAAGACACCGAAGTCGGTGATCGACTTCACCGTGCCGACGACACGATCGTTCTTGTTGTACTTGGCCGCGAACTCATCCCACGGATTGGGCTGGCACTGCTTCATGCCCAACGAGATACGGCGGCGCTCCTCGTCGATATCGAGGATCATGACCTCGACCTCGTCACCGATGGCCACGATCTTGTTCGGATTGACGTTCTTGTTGGTCCAATCCATCTCCGAGACGTGGACCAGCCCCTCAACGCCTTCCTCGATCTCGACGAAGGAACCGTAATCGGTAATGTTCGTCACGCGGCCGACGACGCGACTGCCTTCGGGATAGCGCCCGGCGATGCGCTCCCAGGGGTCCTCGCCCAGCTGCTTGAGGCCGAGCGAGACGCGGTTGCGCTCGCGATCGAACTTGAGGACCTTGACATTGACCTCATCGCCGACATTGACCACCTCGGAGGGATGCTTAACGCGGCGCCAGGCCATATCGGTGATGTGGAGCAGGCCATCGATACCGCCCAGATCGACGAACGCACCGTAATCGGTAAGGTTCTTGACGATACCAGTGAGCTGCTGACCCTCCTGGAGCTTCTCGAGCAGGGCCTCACGCTCGGCGCTGTACTCCTCCTCGACCACAGCGCGCCGGGAGACCACGACGTTATTGCGGCGGGCATCGAGCTTGATGACCTTGAATTCCAGGTCCTTGCCCTCGAGATAGGTCGTGTCGCGTACGGGCCGGATATCCACCAGTGAGCCGGGCAGGAACGCCCGGATATGCCCCAGATCAACGGTGAAGCCACCCTTGACCTTGCCACTAATCTGACCGGTTACGGTCTCGCCGGCCTCATAGGCTTCCTCGAGCTTCGTCCACATGCGCGCGCGCTTGGCCTTCTCGCGCGACAGCCGTGTCTCGCCCGTGCCGTCTTCCACCGTGTCGAGGGCCACCTCGATCTCGCTGCCGACATCGATCTCACAGTTGCCCTCATCATCGACGAACTGCGACAGCGGCACCCACGCCTCGGACTTCAGTCCCGCGTTGACGACAACGTCCTCGCCCTTAATGGCGACGACCTGGCCCATCACGATGGCGCCGGGGCGCATATCGGTTTGCGACAGGCTCTCCTCAAAGAGTTCAGCGAAGCTCTCACTCATGGATGAATGAATCCCGGACCGTAACCAGTCTGTTGTATGTGAATGACTACGCCCGCAGCGGCCAACCCGCCGCGGTCGTCTCAGTCGTCGCCCGGCAGCGCTTGTCGCCGCCGGGCTTCGCCCAGCACCGCTTCCACGGCTGCCTGGATGCCGAGCTCGGTGGTATCGATTACCACCGCGTCATCGGCCGGCACCAGGGGCGCCACGCTACGCGTGGCATCACGCTCATCGCGTGCAGCGATCTCCTGCGAAAGGTCGTGGAGGTTAA
Organism: uncultured Ectothiorhodospiraceae bacterium; assembly: GCA_913055565.1. Lineage (GTDB taxonomy): Bacteria > Pseudomonadota > Gammaproteobacteria > Nitrococcales > Nitrococcaceae > CAJXKP01. The sequence goes on along the minus strand of CAJXKP010000042.1, from coordinate 6,452 downwards.
CACCGACCCCCTGCTCCTTCAACTGTTTATAACGCCGCCGCGCGCGTTCCTCAACCGAGGCGGTAAGATAGATCTTAATCGATGCCTCGGGGAAGACGATCGTGCCCATGTCCCGACCGTCCGCGACCAAACCAGGCGATTGCTGGAAATCCCGCTGGCGGCGCAGCAATGCCTGGCGAACGCCGGGCAGCCCGGCCACCTGGGAGGCGCGTTCGCCGCAGGCCTCGGTGCGAATCAGCTCGGTGACGTCCTCACCATCCAGCAGCGCGCGGGTCTCGCCGGCCTCGTCGGGCAGGAAGGTCAGATGCATCTGCGCCGCGGTCTCGGTGAGCGCCGCCTCATCGTCCAACGCCGCGACCGTTCGCTCCGAGGCGAGGGCGAGCAAGCGATAGATGGCACCGCTGTCCAGCAGATGCCAACCCAACTGACCGGCCACAGACCGCGCAATGGTCCCCTTCCCCGAGCCGCTGGGGCCGTCCAGTGTCAGTACCGGCACTGCCTCGCTCACAACACCTCCCGTTGAACCCGGATACCCAACCCCACTTCATACGCCAGCTCGGCGAAGCCGGGGAACGAGGTGTCGACGTTGGCGCAATCCTCCACCCGCACCCCCTCGCCGCTGCGCAATGCCGCCATGGCGAAGGCCATGGCTACGCGATGATCCCCGTTGGCGACGACGCAGCCGCCCCGGATCGCACCGCCGACAATACGAATGCCGTCCGGACGCGGCTCCGCGCTAACCCCGATGGCCGCCAGGCCGTCCGCCATGACCTGGATACGATCACTCTCCTTGACCCGTAACTCCTCAGCGCCGGTTACGAGTGTCTCACCCTCGGCCGCCGCCGCGGCGATGAAAAGCGCCGGCAATTCGTCGATAGCCAGCGCCACCAGATCCGCTCCGATACGCACCCCCTGCAAGCGCGCGCCACGAACCCGAACGTCCCCGACGGGTTCACCACCAACCTCGTACTGCCCGCTGACCGAGATAGCCGCCCCCATGCGATCCAGTATATGCAACACGCCGATGCGCGTCGGATTCAGCGCGACATGGCGAAGCATGAGGTCCGAGCCGGGCGTCATGGCGGCGCCGACGAGGAAGAACGCGGCCGATGAGATATCCGCCGGTACCGCCACCTCGCGGGCATCAAGACGACCGCCGCCCGTGACGGCCGCGCTCGTAGCCACCCGCTTAACGGGGTAACCGAAGCCGGCGAGCATGCGCTCGGTATGGTCGCGCGTCGTCGCGGGCTCGGTGACGCGCGTCGTGCCGCGGGCATACAGACCCGCGAGCAGCAGGCAGGATTTGACCTGGGCGCTGGCGACGGGCATCGGGTAGTCGATACCGACCAGGCTCTGACCACCGCGGAAGGACAGGGGCGCCGTGCCGCCCTCGGCGGTCTCGATGCGCGCCCCCATGGTCGTCAGCGGCTCGGTGACGCGCCCCATGGGCCGCCGGCTCAACGAGGCGTCGCCGGTCAGCGTGCTATCGAAGCCCTGGCCGCTGAGCAAGCCCGCCAATAGGCGCATCGACGTGCCGGAGTTGCCCAGATCCAGCGCTTCCGCCGGCGCCGTTAGACCGTGCAGGCCCACCCCCTCGATGCTCAGCCGCCCTTCGTCCGGACCACGGACACGCACGCCCATGGCGCGGAAGGCGGCCAGCGTCGCCAGGGCATCGGCACCCTCAAGGAAGCCGCTGACCTCCGTGGTGCCCTCGGCCAGGGCACCCAGCATGACCGCGCGATGCGAGATGGACTTATCCCCCGGCACCCCGAGCTCGCCGCTCAAGCGACCGCCCGGGCTGACCTCGAAAACCACGGACCCGCTTGCACTCGCCTCGGCCACGCGCGCCTCCCGATTACTGCTCGAAGACCGGACGGTGCCGGTCGCGGATAGTCTTGGCTCGCCGGAAGACCGCCTCCAAGCCCGCCTCATCGCCATCGCGCACCAGCGCCGTAAGCTGCTCCAGATCGGCACGATAGTGCGCCAAGGTCTCCAACAACGCGCTGCGGTTGGCGAAGCAGATATCGCGCCACATCAGCGGATCGCTCGAGGCGATGCGGGTGAAGTCCCGAAACCCACCTGCGGCATACTCGAAGACCTCGTTGGAGTCATCCCAGCGCGCCAGCGTATCCACCAGGCCGTAGGCCAACAGATGGGGCAGGTGCGAGGTGGCGGCCAGCATTCGGTCATGGTGGCCCACCGACATCTCGATGACATGGGCGCCACAGGCTTCCCACATCCCCCGTACCCGAGCCGTTGCCGCGGCCTCGGTCGCCTCCGTGGGCGTGATCACCACCCGGCGCCCGCGAAACAGCTCAGGGAAGGCCGCCTCGAAGCCGTTGTGCTCCGTGCCGGCGATGGGATGCGCCGGCACGAAACGACGCAGATCGCCGCCCAGGGCGTGCTCGGCGTCCGCGACCACGCTGGCCTTGGTGCTACCGACATCGGTGATAACCGCCTCAGCGGGCAGGTGCGGGGCAATCTGAGCGAGGACATCGCGCACGGCACTCAGCGGCACACCAACGACGACCATATCGGCCCCGCTCAGCGCCGCCGCCGGATCGGTCTCACCGCGATCGATCACACCCGCCGCCTCGGCCGCTGCCAGGCGATCGGCATTGCGCCCTAGGGCCACGACCTCACCCACCTCATCGCACGCCCTCAACGCGCGGGCCAGCGAGCCGTTGATCAGGCCAACCCCGGCGACCACCAAGCGATCAATAGCCGTCATGACACGCCCGGCAGTCTATCGGCCGCGCGAAGCGTCGCCAGCGCATCCAGGAAGCGATCATTCTCCGCCGCCGTACCGACACTGACGCGCAGGCGATTCGGCAGCTCATAGCCACCCAGCGGGCGCACGATGACGCCTTGCCGTAACAGCGCCTCATGCACCTCATTGGCATCCGTGCCGACATCGACACAGATGAAATTGCCCGCTGACGGCAGCACCCCCAGGCCCAGCGCCCGGCAGCCCTCGGCCAGCCGCGGCAGCTGCTCACGGTTGAGCGCCACGGCCCGCTCGATGTGCTCACGATCATCCAGGGCCGCCAGAGCCGCTGCCTGAGCCACCGCATTGAGATTGAACGGATGCCGTACCCGATTGAGTAGATCGGCGATGGCCGGGGAGGCTAAGGCATAGCCCACGCGCAGCCCCGGGAGGCCGTAGCCCTTGGAGAAGGTCCGCACGATGACGAGGTTGGGATAGCTCGCCAGCCATCGGCGCCCGTCGACGTAGCCCTCGGCCTCACGGGCATACTCGATGTAGGCCTCATCGAGGACCACCACCACCTCGGACGGCACCCGGTCGAGGAAGCGCTCGAGCTCGTCCCCCGTCAACCATGTGCCGGTGGGATTATTGGGATTGGCGATGAACACCACCCGGGTATCCCCGCCGATGGCCGCCGCAAGGGCGTCCAGGTCGTGGCCCCGCGCCTGGGGATCCGAATCCGGACGGGCGGCCGCCACAATGGCGTCGGCGCCGGCACTGCGCGTGGCGATGGCATAGATGGCGAAGGCGTGCCGTGCGTAGACCGCCGAGCGCCCCGGCGCCAGGAAGCAGCGCGCGACGAGATCCAGGCAATCGTTGGAACCATTGCCGAAGGTGATCTGCTCGGGGGCAACATCTTGCACCGCGGCCACCCGCTCGCGCAGCTCGAACGCGGCGCCGTCCGGGTACCGATGCACCGCGGCTAGCGCGGATTCCGCCGCCTCGCGGGCCTTAGGCGAGGGCCCGAGGGGATTCTCGTTCGACGCCAGTTTGACGACGTCCGTAACGCCGTAATCGCGGGCAATCTCACTGACGGGCTTGCCCGGCTGATAGGGCGCCAGGTCGGCGATGCCCGGCGCAGCGAGATCCGCGAATGTCAGTTTCGGGAATGACATGGCGTGATCCTGAGTCGTGGGGGAGCGGTCAGCAGCGGGGCCTACTACCCCCTACTGCACCACTGCCCGCGGATACGAGCCGAGCACGCGCAACAGGCTCGCGAGCTGCTGCATCTCACTGAGCGCGCGGCTGACCTTGGGATCCTCGGCGTGGCCGAGGATATCGATAAAGAAGACGTACTCCCACATGCCCTCGCGCGAGGGACGTGACTCGATGCGCGTCATATCCAGCCCGTAGCGCGCCAGCGGCGCCAGCAGGCCCGCCAGCCCACCCGGCTGGTTGGACCGCGAGACGACCACGGAGGTCTTGTCCTGACCGGTCGCCGGCATCGAGCCCTGGCCCAGCACCAGAAAGCGCGTGGTATTGACCGCACCATCCTGGATGTTGGGGTAGATCACCGTGAGATCGTAGTGCTCGGCCGCCGCATCGGAGGCCACTGCCGCACTCTCGCCATCCTGGCCCGCCAGCCGGGCGGCCTCCGCGGTGCTGCTCACCGCCTCACGGGCGATGCCCGGCAGGTTATCGTCCAGCCAGCCGCGGCATTGGGCCAATCCCTGCTGATGGGAAACGATTCGCCGGATCTGGCCCGGGTCGCTGTGACGCCCTACCAGATTGTGGCGAACGGGCAGCTCGACCTCACCCACAATCGACAGATGCGAGATCAGGAATCGGTCAAGCGTATGCGAGACCACGCCCTCGGTGGAATTCTCCACCGGTACGACGCCGTAATCGGCATTGCCCGCCTCGACCTCGCGGAAGACGCTATCGATGCCATCCATGCACAGGCTGCGCATGCCATGGCCGAAGTGCTTAATAGCCGCCTCCTGGGTGAACGTCCCCTCGGGCCCTAGGAAGGCCACGGCTAGCGGCTGCTGCAGGGCCAGGCAGGAGGACATGAGCTCCCGAAACAACCGCGTAACATCGGCCTCGGGCAAGGGCCCCGGATTCGCCGCGCGAATACGCTCCAGGATCTCGCTCTCCCGGGTCGGCCGATAGAAATCCCCCGGCTCACCGGCCTCCCGCTTGGCACGGGCCACCTCGCGCGCCGCCTCGGCGCGCTCGTTGATGAGCCGCAGGATCTCGTCATCCAGCCCGTCGATGCGGGCCCGAATATCGTCCAAGCGCTGCTGTTGGTCGCTCATGGCCTCCCCCGAAGCCGGCCTACTCGATTACCCGAACGCTGAGCACGCCCTCAATGCCCTTAACGTCCGCGACCACCTTATCGGTGATCTTGCCCTCGACATCAACGATCGTATAGGCCAGATCATCCTGGGCCTTGTTATACATATCGTCGATATTGAGCTCGGCGTTGGCGAGCACCGTCGACATCTGGCCGAGCATGTTCGGGACGTTGGCGTTGACCACGGTCATGCGGTCGCCCTTCTCGCCACGCGGCATGTAGATGTCCGGGAAGTTCACGGAATTCTTGACATTGCCCGTCTCTAAGAAGTCGCGCACCTCGTCGGCGGCCATGATGGCGCAATTCTCCTGCGACTCGTTGGTCGAGGCGCCGATGTGCGGCAGGGCCACGGCCCTCGGATGCTTCTTCATGGCGTTGGAGGGGAAGTCGCAGATATAGCTATGGACCTTGCCCGACTCGAGGCCGGCGACCACCGCATCCTCGTCCACGATGCCCGGTCGCGCGAAGTTCAACAGCGTCAGGCCCTCGCTGGCGAAGCCAAGGCGCTCCTCATTGACCAGCCCCTTGGTGTGCTCGTTCTCCGGCACATGGAGGCTGATGGCGTCGGCGTACTTAAACACCTCGTCGACGCTATGGGCCTCGCGCACCGATGCCGAGAGCTCCCAGGCGTTGCCCACCGTCATCTGCGGGTCGAAACCGATGACGTTCATGCCCAGCGCCTCCGCGGCGTTGGCCACCTTAACGCCGATCGCACCGAGGCCAATCACGCCCAAAGTGCGGCCCGGCAGCTCGAAGCCCGTGAACTGCTTCTTGCCATCCTCGGTCGCCTTGTTGATCTCCTCGTCCGTGCCCTCGAGCTGGCGCCCGAAATCCCAACCCTGGACGATGTTGCGCGCCGACAGGAACAACCCGGCGATGACGAGCTCCTTAACTGCGTTGGAGTTCGCGCCCGGCGTATTGAACACCGCGATGCCGCGCTTGCTCATGTCATCAATGGGGATGTTGTTCACCCCGGCGCCGGCCCGCCCGATGGCCTTAAGGCTATCCGGGATCGGCCAGTCGTGCAGGACCGCGGAGCGCAGCAGCAGGCCGTCCGGATGCTGCATCTCGGACGAGATCTCGAAGCGCTCGTGTGGCAGGCGGTCCAGCCCCTTGCTGGAGATGTTGTTCATCGTGAGGATTTTCATGGACTTAATTCTCCTTCTAGCTAACAGTATCGGCTCGCGGCAGGGGCTAGTGATCTAGCCCCGGCGACGCTCGAAATCCTTCATGAAGTCGATCAGCGCATCGACGCCGGCCTCGGGCATGGCGTTATAGATACTGGCGCGCATGCCGCCCACGGAGCGATGGCCGTTGAGCGTGGTCAGGCCCTGCTGGGCGGCCTCGGCGAGGAAGTCGTCGTTGAGGTTATCGTCCGAGAGGATGAAG
>CAJXKP010000041.1 GCA_913055565.1 uncultured Ectothiorhodospiraceae bacterium | reverse complement strand
CGACGAGGCGCCGGAACTCGCGGCTGTTGAGCACGAAGGTCTGGATCTCGGCGTTCTGGAACGCCTCTTCCATCGCGCTAGCGCGAGAAAACTCCCACCACTCGTCGACATTGTCGGCGTCGGTGTAGCGCTCGAGGAGTTCAACCCGCATCTCCTCGGAGAGCCGGTCAACAAGGCTCTCGAGGTCATCGCCGTCGGGCGAGCGACGGCGCAACAGCAAATGGAAATTGGGCCGGTACAGGCGCCCGGTGAAGACATACACCGTGCCGCCGTCCTCGGCGTAGGCGATGGGGGCCTCGTCGGGGGTGTCGATGTGGGGTAGCCGGAAGATATCACCCATGGCGGCGGCCTCCCTGATCGGGGTCGATAAGCCGGGGCGTGGTGTGATGGTCGCAACCGCAAGCGAGTTCTAACGCGAGCGGTCTGTGGCGTCGACGGCGCATCCTGCTCTGACGTGCGCGACTAACGAAGGTGCCTGTGTTCGAGGAAAACCGCGGTATTGTTCCTGCCATGATGCCGTTCCCTGGCCGTTGTTAGTTGACGCTGACCTGCGTGCCGTTGATGGCGATGCTGTAGGCGTGGACGTTGCCGACGCGTTGATGACCGAAGGCAAGCGTGTTGTTCACGAGTCCAACGTGGGCGAAGTTGAATACCTCGCTGGCGGCGTTGTGGATCCAGGGCATGGCGTTACCGTTCCGTGGCCGTTATCAGTTGATTTTGGTCGTATCGTAGTTGGGTAAGATGAACGATCCAGCCGGCTAATGGCAACCCTGGGGCCTCGTTGCATCACCGCCCAATGTGTATCAAAAAACGCCTCGCCGTGCGCTACCAGCTCTGACGAGTAGCCATAAAAAAGGCCCCGCGAACGGGGCCTTGTCATGGTTGGTGTGTCTCCTTAGTGCCCGCTCGCCCCGCCAGCACCCTTCGGGACGCGGATGTCCTGGACGATCTGCTGGATGGACGCCGGCGGCGCCGGTGTCAACCGCACCACAATAGTGGCTGTGACCACGTTGACCAACGCACCCACAGCGCCGATCGACTGCGGGCCGATACCGAACAGCCAGTAGGCCGGCTCGTCCGGGAGCATGTTGGTGCCGGGCACGAAGAACCAGCCCTTGTAGGTGAAGATGTAGATCAGCGTGAAGATCAGGCCGGCGAGCATGCCCGCGATGGCGCCTTCCTTGTTCATGCGGGTGGAGAAGATACCCAGCATGAGCACGGGGAACAGCGACGAGGCGGCCAGGCCAAACGCCAATGCCACGACCTGGGCGGCGAAGCCCGGTGGGTTGAGCCCGAGGTAGCCGGCCACGAGAACGGCGCAGGCCATGGCGGTTCGGGCCGCCCTGAGCTCGCCCTTCTCGCCGATCTTGGGATTAATGATGCCCTTGATCAGGTCGTGGGAGACCGCCGAGGCAATGGCCATTAATAACCCGGCTGCGGTGGATAATGCGGCCGCCAGGCTGCCAGCGACGACCAGGGCGATCACCCAGGCCGGTAGCTTGGCGATCTCCGGGTTGGCCATCACCATGATGTCGCGGTCCACATCCAGCTCGTTGCCCTGCCAGCCGTAGTCCTCGCGGGCCATCTCCGCGAAGGCCTTGTTGTCGTCGTTGTAGTACTGGATACGGCCGTCGCCGTTCTTGTCGTCGAACGCTAAAAGGCCCGTTTCCTCCCAGTTCTTGAACCATTGCGGCCGGTTCTCGTACTGGATGTTGGCCTCGGGGCTGCCGACCTCCTCGCTGGGCTGGACGGTGTTAATCAGGTTAAAGAACGACATCGCCCCCACCGCCGGCGCCGTGGTGTAGAGGATGCCGATGAACACCAGCGCCCAGCCGGCACTCATGCGCGCATCACGCACCTTGGGCACCGTGAAGAAGCGCACGATGACGTGTGGCAGTCCGGCGGTGCCGATCATGAGCGTCAGCGTCAGCAGCGCCATGTTGAGCCGGTTGCCGTCGAGCTGTGTGTACTCGCTAAACCCGATGTCCACCAGTATCTGGTCGAGCTTTTGGAGCAGATACTGGCCGGAGCCGGCGCCCGCCTCCTCGGTGAGCGCCCCGCCGATACCCAGTTGCGGCAGCGGATGGCCGGTGAGCTGCAGCGAGATGAAGATCGCCGGCACCGTGTAGGCGAAGATCATGACCACGTACTGCGCGATCTGGGTGTAGGTGATGCCCTTCATGCCGCCGATGACGGCGTAGAAGAACACAATCGCCATGCCGATGAGCAGGCCCAGCCAGTAGGGCGTCTCCAGAAAGCGCGAGAACGCCACACCGACGCCCTTCATCTGGCCGATAACGTAGGTCAGTGAGGCCACGAGCAGGGCGATGACGGCGATGACACGGGCCGTCTTGGAGTAGAACCGGTCGCCGATGAATTCCGGAACCGTGAACTTGCCGAACTTACGCAGATAGGGCGCCAGCAGCAATGCCAGCAGCACGAAGCCGCCCGTCCAGCCCATGAGATAGGCGGAGGCGTCGTAGCCCATGAAGGCGATCAGCCCCGCCATGGAGATGAACGACGCCGCCGACATCCAGTCGGCGGCCGTGGCCATGCCGTTGGCTACCGGATGGATGCCCTTGTTGGCGACGTAGTACTCGCTGGTGCTGCCGGCACGCGCCCAGATGGCGATGCCGACGTAGACCGCGAAGGTCGTGAAGACGATGAGGTAGGTGATAACGGTACTTTCCATGACGCCCTCCTTATTAGTCTTCGTAGACGCCGAATCGGCGGTCGAGGGCGTTCATCCGCACCACGTAGATGAAGATGATCGCGATGAAGCCGTAGATCGAGCCCTGCTGGGCGAACCAGAAGCCAAGCGGTACGCCGCCGAGCTGTATGAGGTTCAGCCACGGCGCCAGGATGATTCCCAAGCCGAAAGAGACCGCGAACCAGGCGACCAACAGGGTAATGAGCAGACGGACGTTTGCTTGCCAGTAGGCCTGGGCGGCATCGTCCTCGCGTTTGTTGTCATCAGCCATACCGCACTCCTGCCCCGTTATATTGTGGTGTTGTTTTATTGTCGCCAGCCGGCGGGACGGCTTGGCCGCCGCCCCCGCTGGTGTGGGTCAGTCCTTGTGGTAGCGCTCCGCGATGAGCTGATCCACCACGCTTGGGTCGGCCAGAGTGCTGGTGTCGCCAAGATTCTCGAGCTCGTTGTGGGCTACCTTGCGCAGGATGCGGCGCATGATCTTGCCCGAGCGTGTCTTGGGTAGGCCCGGCGCCCATTGGACGATGTCCGGCTTGGCGATGGCGCCGATCTCGTGGCGGCAGAGCTCGATTAGCTCGTTACGCAGCTGGTCGTTGGGCTCAGCGCCCTCCACGAGGGTGACGTAGCAGTAGATGCCCTCGCCCTTCATGTCATGGGGGAAGCCCACGACCGCCGCCTCAACGACCTTGTCATGCAGCACCAGGGCGCTCTCGACCTCGGCGGTGCCCATGCGATGGCCCGAGACGTTGATGACGTCGTCTACGCGGCCCGTGATCCAGTAGTCACCGTCGGCGTCTCGGCGCGCGCCGTCGCTGGTGAAATACATCCCCTTGTAGGCGTTGAGGTAGGTATTCATGAAGCGCTCGTGATCGCCGTAGATGGTGCGCATCATGCTCGGCCAGCTGCGCTCGATGCAGAGGTTGCCGTGGGTTGCCCCTTCCTCGAGGCGGTTGCCCTCGTTATCCACCAGCACCGGCTCGACGCCGAAGAAAGGCTTCATCGCCGACCCCGGCTTGAGGTCGTGCACGCCGGGCAGCGGGGTGATCAGGATGGCGCCCGTCTCCGTCTGCCACCAGGTATCCACGATGCGGCAGCGACCCCCACCAACGCTGTGGTAGTACCACTCCCAGGCCTCGGGGTTAATGGGCTCACCCACCGTGCCGAGGATGCGCAGGCTCTGGCGCGACGTCTTCTCGACCGGCTCGTTGCCCTTGGCCATCAATGCCCGGATGGCGGTGGGCGCGGTGTAGTAGATATTGACGCCGTGCTTGTCCACGATCTGCCAGTGCCGTGCGGCGTCGGGGTAGGTCGGCACGCCCTCAAAGACCAGGGTCGTGGCGCCGTTGGCCAGCGGACCGTAGACGATGTAGCTGTGCCCGGTGATCCAGCCCACGTCGGCGGTGCACCAGTAGACCTCGCCGTCGTGGTAGTCGAAGACGTACTTATGGGTCATGGCGGTGCCGAGCAGGTAGCCAGCCGTGGTGTGGACAACGCCTTTCGGCTTACCCGTGGAGCCCGAGGTATAGAGGATGAACAGCGGGTCCTCGGCATCCATGACCTCGGGCTCGCAGTCGGCGCTCGCCGCCGGCACAACCTCGTGGTACCAGAGGTCGCGGCTGCCCACCCAGGTCACGTCCGCGCCCGTGCGCTGGACCGTGATGACCGAGTGGACATTGGGGCACTCCGTGAGCGCCTCCTCGACGTTCTCCTTGAGCGGGATCTCGCGGCCACCCCGGACCCCTTCGTCGGCGGTAACGACCACGCGGCAATCGGAATCCTGGATGCGATCCCGCAGCGCATGGGGCGAGAAGCCGCCGAAGACCACGGAGTGGATGGCGCCGATACGGGTGCAGGCCAGCATGGCGACCACGGCCTCGGGGACCATGGGCATATAGATACAGACCCGGTCGCCCTTACTGACACCGCGTTCCTTGAGCACGTTGGCGAAGCGACAGACCTCGGCGTGCAGCTCACGGTAGCTGATCCGGCGGTGCTGATCGGGCTCGTCACCCTCCCAAAGGATGGCCGCTTGATCCCCGCGGGTTGCGAGATGGCGGTCCAGGCAGTTGTAGCTGACGTTGAGCTGGCCGCCTTCGAACCAGCGGATGTTGCCCTGACTCAGGGTGCCGCTGTGGATCCGTTCCCAGTGACGGAACCAGTCGATAAACTGTTCGGCCTGCTCGGCCCAGAACCCCTCCGGCTCCGTCAGCGATCGGCGGTACATGTGGTCGTAGTCTTGTTCACTCAGTAGTGCCTGCTGAGCGGTTTCGGTCGGTACCGGATAAACCTTGCCCTCGCTCATGCTCATCTCCCCCTTAGCGGCTCTGCTGTTCAGCCCCGCGACCCGCTGCCGCGCGGCTGCTTTTACTTGAGCTTAAAAGGGTTAACCGCTTCGCGCCTAGCCCTTTTGGGCTGTCATCGATGCGGCAGTGCAACGTGCCATCGCTGGTTTAGCGGTTGCCCCGGCGTGGCGCGGCTGCCAGAGGGCTAAGGGGGAAGCGAACCGGTGAAGGGGGGGCTAGGCGCTCCGGCGCCCGATGGTGGCCCGTTCGCGACCGGCGAGGTCGGTATGGGTGGTGACGGCGTCATAGCCGCTATCGGCGAGTCGTTGCCGCACGCCGGCGGCCTGCTGCCAACCATGCTCCAGGATCAGCCAACCGCCGGGGCGCAGGCGGTACTGCGCTGATTGCACCAGGGCTTGGATGGCTTGGAAGCCGTCGGGTGGCGCGATCAGGGCGTGTTGGGGCTCGAAGCGGACATCGCCTTGGCCGAGCTCGGGCTCATCGGGTGCGATATACGGTGGGTTGGCGACGATGATGTCGAAGCTCTGGGCCGTAAACGGTGCCAGCCAGTCCGCCACCACAACAGGCGCGTTTAAGGCCTGATGGGCCGCGGCGTTGTGCTGTGCTACGCGGGCAGCAGCCCGGTCATTGTCGCTGGCTACCACCTGGGCATCGGGGCGTTCGCTCGCCAGGGCCAGCGCGATGGCGCCGCTGCCCGTGCCGGCGTCCAGGAGCGTCGCCCCAGCCGGCAAGCGGGCCAATGCCAGCTCGACCAGCAGCTCGGTATCCGGGCGGGGGATGAGGACGGCCTCGGTAACACCTAGGGTCAGCGACCAGAACTCGCGCTCGCGCAGGAGGTAGTGCAGTGGCGTGCCGGCGCAGCGCTGCTCGACGCGGGCCTGGAAGGCCTCAGCCAGCGCTGGAGCACATTCAGCCTCCGGCCAGGCGCGAAAGCTGCTGCGGTCGCGCTCAAGTAGATGCGCCAGCAGGGTTTCCGCATCCAGCCGCGGGGTGGCGCTGGCGCCGGTGAGCCGAGCGGTCGCCGCCTGCAGCAGGGCGTCGACGCGGTGGCACGCCATTACTTCAGGTGCAGATCCTCGACCGGGATGGCGCGGTCCTCAAGCATGATCGGGATGCCGTCGTCCACGCGATAGACGCGGGCCCCGTTGTCCGTGATCAATGCCTCGTTGAGCGTCTCGGCGACGGTCTCACCATCTTGATAGCGCAGCTCGCCCGCCTCAACGGCCTGGTTTAGCCGCCGCAGCTTATCCCCCTTGAGGGGTTGGACCGGGAGCTTCGAGATCGGGCAGCACAGGACGTCGAGGAGCTTGCGATCGAGGGCCATCGAGGTCTCCGCCAAGGTGAGTGACGTACGAATCATAGCAGTCAGGGGCCATGCTGTGGCGGCCTTGGGGTGCAGCTCAGCGATTCTCATGTTGGCCTTCGAGGTGGTTGCGTTACCCGCCATAAACCTTCCCTGGAGGCTCGACGGCGGCCTTCCCTGGCCGCAGACGCCCTCGGCAGGGGGTGACGCGACCACGCGTCCTCCTGGGGATCACATCATTAGAATGGCTCGCTGCGGCCGGCGCCCATGGCCAAAGCGCGCCTAGGCGGCTAACATTAATCGAACAACTGACTATGCGCCTACTGACGCGGGAACCATAAGCGCTATGACGGACGAGAGCATCGATAACATCAATGTACGTACCCAGGAGGTCCTGTCCACGCCGGACGAGCTGAAGGCCGAGCTGCCGCTGTCGGATCAGGCTCGCGAGACAGTGGTCGCCGGACGGCGCACGGTGGAGGGCATCCTCGACGGCAGTGACCATCGCCTGCTGGTCGTCTCCGGTCCCTGCTCCATCCACGACGTTGACGCCGCCAAGGACTATGCCAGGCGTTTGAAGGCCCTCCACGATGAGGTCTCGGACTCGCTGTACCTGGTCATGCGCGTCTACTTCGAGAAGCCGCGCACCACGGTCGGCTGGAAGGGCCTTATCAATGACCCGCACCTGGACGATTCCTTCCACATCGAGGAGGGGCTCCACCGGGCGCGCGAGCTGCTGCTCTATCTGGCCGAGCTGGGTCTGCCGACGGCGACCGAGGCGCTGGATCCGATCACGCCGCAGTACATCGGTGACCTGATTAGCTGGACGGCCATCGGCGCACGCACGACCGAGTCGCAAACCCATCGCGAGATGGCGAGTGGGCTGTCCACGGCCGTTGGCTTTAAGAACGGCACGGACGGCAGCCTGGACGTCGCCATTAACGCGCTGAACTCGGCGGCGAATCCGCACAGCTTCCTCGGTATTAACCAGAAGGGGCAGTGCACGATCATCCGCACGCGCGGCAACGACTACGGCCATGTGGTGCTGCGCGGTGGCAAGCAGCCCAACTACGATTCCGTGAACATCGCGCTCTGCGAGAAGGAGCTCCACGAGGCGGGTCTGCGGCCTCAGCTGGTGGTCGATTGCAGTCACGCCAACTCCAATAAGGATCCCAGTCTGCAGTCGCTGGTTATGGAGAATCTGGTCAATCAGATCGTCGAGGGCAATCGCTCCATCATCGGCATGATGATCGAGAGCCATATCGGCTGGGGTAAGCAGAAACTCGGCAATGATCCGAACCAGCTGGCTTATGGCGTGTCCATAACGGACGCTTGCATCGATTGGCCAACAACCGAACAGGTCATGCGACAGGCCGCCGAGCAGCTCCGCCAGGTCCTGCCCAAGCGGCGCGCGGCGTGACGTGTTCATGACAAGCCTCTGGCGGCGCAGCATGGTCTCTTGACGACCCTTGCCTGGAGGCGTGGAATCGGCAGTAGGAATAAAAACGGATCGGACCTTCACGGAGGGTGGCGGTCTATTAAACGGGGCTGCTACGGTTTGTAGCAGTCCGCCACGGCGAAGAGTCGGGAGGCCCTTGAGTCCCCGTCGCCGGCAATGAGGTAGTCGAAATGGTTGATAAACAGCGACTCCCGGTTCAGGGCATCAAGCCCTATGAGCCCCAAGACAACGAAGCGTATATGAACGACAAGCAGCTGGAGCACTTCCGCCAGATCCTGGTGGCGTGGAAGGCGCAGCTTCAGGAAGAGGTTGAGCGGACCGTCAGCCATATGCGCGACGACGCCAACAACTACGCCGATCCGGCCGATCGCGCGACGCAGGAGGAGGAGTTTGCCCTCGAGCTGCGTACGCGTGACCGCGAGCGCAAGCTCATCCGCAAGATCGACGAGACCCTGGAGCGCATACGCTCTGAGGACTACGGCTATTGCGAGGAGTGTGGCGTTGAGATCGGTCTTCGGCGTCTTGAGGCTCGGCCGACGGCCACGCTGTGCGTGGATTGCAAGGCGCTCGATGAGATCCGCGAGCGCCAGCGGGTGGCCTGACGCACTGGGGTCGGCCGGTGCGGGCGGTGCCGCGCGTCGGCACCGTCCTCGCTAGCGCCCGCCAGCCAACGGGCAATACTAGCCCGTAGTCAGCGCGTCGGGCTTGTCCGGCGGCCTTCAGCCATCGTCAGACAAAGCCGCCAGTTGGTCCGCCTGATGCTCCCGAATAATGGGTGTAACCACCTCATCAAGCGCACCCTGCATGACGTCATTGATTCGATACAGCGTCAGGTTGATGCGGTGATCGGTGACCCGCCCCTGGGGGAAGTTATACGTCCGGATGCGCTCGGACCGATCCCCGGAGCCCACAAGGCGTCGTCGGGTCTCGACCTTCTCGGCCTCCTGGGCGGCGCGCTTACGATCCATTAGCTTCGCCTGCAGCACCGAAAAGGCCTTGGCCCGGTTCTTGTGCTGGGAGCGTTCTTCCTGGCACTCGATCACCACGCCGGTTGGCAAATGGGTGAGGCGGACCGCTGAATCGGTGGTGTTGACGTGCTGGCCACCCGCGCCGGACGAGCGATAGGTGTCGACACGGATCTCTGAGCTGTTGATCTCCTCGTCCTCGATCTCATCGGCTTCGGGCATAACCGCCACGGTGCACGTCGAGGTATGGATGCGCCCTTGCGACTCCGTCGCGGGGACGCGTTGCACGCGGTGCGTGCCTGATTCGAACTTAAGGGTGGCATAAACGCCGTCGCCGCCGATGCGGGTAATGATCTCCTTGTAGCCGCCGTGCTCGCCGGGGCTCTCGGCGATGGTCTCCAGTCGCCAGCCTTGGGCCTCGGCGTAGCGCGCGTACATGCGCAGCAAGTCGCCCGCGAACAGCGCCGCCTCGTCGCCGCCCGCGCCCGCCCGGATCTCGAGGTAGACATCCTTATCATCGTCCGGGTCCCGCGGCAGCATCTGGATCTCGAGCTCCTCCTCGAGCTCGGCGAGCCGCTGCTCCGCGTTGTCGCGCTCGCCAGCCGCCATCTCGCGGACCTCGGGGTCGTCATCGCGCTCCATCGCGCGCGCGGCCTCGAGCTCGCTGGCGGCCGCGCGATAGGCGGCCAGGCTCTTAACCACCGGGTCCAACCGCGAATACTCGCGGGATAGCGATCGGAATCGCTCCTGTTCGGCGATGATCTCCGGATCGGCCAGCAGCGCCTCGATCTCCTCGTGGCGCTCCCGCAGCTGCTCAAGCTTATTTATCAGGGATTCTTTCACCCGTCGCCCTCACTGTCATTGACCTGCAACCCGAGCACCTCCTGCCCGACTCGAAGGGTGTCCGGATCCCCCGAGCGAGCGGCGTCGCGCAGCCCTAGCGTGGGCTGATGGATGAGGCGCCGCGTTAGCCTATTGGCCAAATGGTGCACAACATCGTCGGGGTTGTCGCCCTGGGCCAGTCGATGGCGGGCATGCGCTAGCGCGCGCTCCTTCTCCGCCTCGGCGCGCTCGCGGAATTCGCGAATGGCGGCCACGGCGTCCAGCCCGCGGACCCAGCGCAGAAACTGATCGCTATGGAGGTTGACGATAGCCTCGGCCTGGCGGGCCGCCTCACGCCGCGAGCGCAGGCTATCGTCGATAACCGCCCGCAGATCGTCAATCGTGTAGAGATAGACGTCGGCCAGGTCGCCGATCTCTGGCTCGATATCGCGCGGCACAGCGAGATCGACCAGGAACATGGGTCGATGCTTTCGTTGGCGCAGCGTCCGCTCAACGCTGCCTTTACCGAGGATGGGCAGATCGCTGCCGGTGGACGAGACGACGACATCCACGCGCCCGAGCTCGGCTGGGATATCGCCCAGCCCGATGGCCCTGCCACCGTGCTCGCTGGCCAGTGCCTGGCCGCGATCGCGGTCGCGATTGGCGATGATCAGCTCGCCGATACCCTGTTCCACTAGGTGCCGGGCGGTCAGCGCGATCGTCTCGCCGGCACCGATGAGCAGGGCCGCGTGCCGCTCCAGCGAGCCGAAGATCTGGCCGGCCAGACTGACCGCGGCGTAGGCGATGGAGACCGGGTGCGACCCGATGTCCGTCTCGCTTCGGACCTGCTTGGCCACGCGAAAGGCGTGCTGGAACAGGCGATCGAGCACCTGACCCAGCGAGTCGGCTTCCATGGCGATCTGATGGGCGATCTTGGCCTGCCCCAGGATCTGGGGCTCGCCGAGCATCAGGGAATCGAGCCCCGAGGCCACGTTCATGAGATGGGTGACCGCGGCCGTCCCGCGATAGCAATAGCTGTAGTCACGCAGCCAGCCCGGTGACAGGTCGTGGACGCGCTCGAGCCAGTCCCGAAGTAGGTTTGCGTCTGCCTCACCGTGGACCACGGCGTAGACCTCGGTGCGATTACAGGTCGTGATGAGCGCGGCCTCCGCGATCCCTGCGTGAGCATGGAGCTCACGCAGGGCCGGCTGGAGCTTGTCCTCGGGGAAGACCACGCGCTCCCGCACAGCGATGGGTGCGCTATTGTGGTTGAGACCGAGGACGACGACTGGCATGGGCTCCTGCCGGAACGCGAGGCCTCGATTGTAGGCATGTTAAAACGTATGACAAGGCTCGGCCCGTCGTATCACCCCGCCAACAACGGGTATAGTGTACGCCTTGGAAAGTGGGCCAGGCCTGCATCTGTGGACGCGCTGAAACGAGGCGCGCGAGTGTTGGGAGTATCGATGGGGCGCAGCATTGTTAGCATCCTGGTGCTTATCGGGCTCGCCGGGTGTGCCGTCCAGCCGGAGGCGACCACCGAGCCGAGCCAAGCGAATGTCGCCTCCAGCCTGGATACGGATCCGCGTTCGCAGGCGATCTATCAGATCCTGGTGGGCGAGTTTGCCGGCCAGCGCGGCGATAAAGCGGCGGCCGCTGAGGCCTACGGCGAGGCCGCGCGGCAGGCGCAGTCGCCGGCCGTCGCCGAGCGGGCCGCTCGCATCGCCGTCTTCGCGGAGCGGGAGGATCTGGCCCGGGAGGCTGCCGAACGGTGGCGGACGCTAGCGCCGACGAGTCAGGGGCCGCGGCGGCTGTTGGCCCTGCTGGCCCTGCGGCAAGACGACGCGGATGCCGCCTACGGCCACCTCAAGGCGATCTTGCCGGAGGATGCCGCGGCGCTCGAGAAGGCGCTGGCGGAGATGGGTGCCTTCGTCGCCAACGAGGCGGCCAATGACACGGGTATCGCCGTCATGGCCCGACTCGCCGACGACTATCCCGAACAGCGCATGGCGCATTACATCGAGGCACGGGTGGCGCGCCAGGCGGGCGATGCCGAACGCGCCGTTGCCGCCGCTGAGCGGGCCCTGGAGCGCTCCGCGGACTGGCGAGCGGCGCGGCTTTTGCGCGTTCGCGCGTTGCTCGCTGGCGAGCGCGTCGACGAGGCCATCGACGCCTTGCACCAACTGGTGGCCGATAACCCCGAGGACTACGACCTGCGCCTGCTGTTGGCGCGCACCCTGGCCGAGCGCGGGCGCCGGCAATCGGCCCTGGATCAGTTCCAGCGGGTCCTCGAGGCGCGTCCCGAGGATGCCCGGGCGCTCTATGCGGGGGCACTGGTCGCCCTGGAGCGCGGTGACAAGGCGCGTGCCCGCGGTTGGCTTGAGCGATTGGTATCACTGGGCCAGCGAACCGATGCCGCGCACTACTACCTCGGCCGCATCGCGGAGGACGAGGGCGACTATGCCGAGGCGCGGGATCGCTACAGCCGCACGGGCGGCTCGTACGATCACCAGGCGCAGATTAGGCTCGCGCTCATGGCGGCTGACGGCGGCGCAGTAGGGGAAGCCATCGAGCGCCTTGAGCGCCTGAGATCGAATAACCCCGATACCCGCCTCCAGGCCTGGCAGGCCCAGGGGCAGCTACTGCGCGACGCGGGCCGGATCGAGGCGGCCATTGAGGCCTATGATCAAGGCCTGGAGGTCGCCGAGGACAATGTCGATCTCCTCTACGCACGTGCCATGACGCGTATCCAGGCCGGCGACATCGAGGCTGCCATATCGGACCTGCGCGCGGTCCTGGATCAGGATCCGGATAACGCCCACGCGCTCAATGCCCTCGGCTACACCCTGGCCAACAATACGGATCGCTACGCGGAGGCCGAGGAGCTCATCCGCAAGGCGTACGCCCAGCTCCCCGAGGACCCAGCGGTGATCGATAGCATGGGCTGGATCGCCTACAAACAGGGTCGGCTCCAGGCGGCCGAGCGCTATCTGCGTCAGGCCTACGATCTCAGCGGCCAGGCCGAGATCGCTGCCCATCTGGGCGAGGTGCTGTGGCAACGGGACAAGCGCGACGCCGCGCGCCAGGTCTGGAACGAGGCGCTGCAGGCCCATCCAAACGCCGAGACGATTACCGAGACCATGGAGCGCCTGAGCCCGTGATGCGACGAGCGGCCCTACTGGTTCTGTTGCTAGTCGCCCTAACTGGCTGCGGCATCAATCCGCCGGACCCGGATGCTGCGGGTGGGCCACGCGCGATCGCCGACTGGCAACCGCCCGAGGCCCCCGAGGACTGGCGTCTGCGCGGGCGTGCTGCCATCCGCGTACCGGAGGAATCGGGCACGGTGTCGGTGGACTGGCGCCAGAGCGGGGAGCGCTATCGGCTCGATATGCGGGGCACCCTCGGCGCCGGCGCGCTACGGCTCGAGGGCCGTCCCGGCCGCGTGGTCCTGCGCCGCGGTAACGGTGATCGGCTCACTGCCGACAGCGCGCGCCGATTGCTGCGGCAGACCACGGGCTTCGATCTGCCCGTTGAGCGCCTAGTGTGGTGGCTGCGCGGGCAGCCCGTGCCCGATTTGGAGGGCACGGTGACCCTCGATGATCAAGACCGGCCGGCATCGATCGAGCAGGCCGGCTGGCAGGTCACCTATGACCGCTGGCTTGAGGTGGAAGGCTATCAGTTACCTGGGCGCCTGAGCGTTAAACGCGATGCGGTGCGCGTGCGCATCGCCGTCTCGCAATGGGATATCGGGCCCTGAGCTGGTCGGTTGGCTGGCCAGCGCCGGCGAAGATCAATCATTTCCTCCACATCGTGGGGCGCCGCGCCGACGGCTACCACCAGTTGGAGACGGCCTTTCAGTTCCTGGCCCTCGCGGATGGTCTGGCCTTTTGCCCGCGCGATGATGGCGTCATTCAGCGCGTCGATGCGGCCAGCCTGGGCGGCGATGACCTCGCGGTGCGCGCCGCCCGGCTGCTGGCTGAAAGGGGCGCCAGCGATTGGGGCGTCGATATCCATATCGATAAGCACATCCCCGCCGGCGGCGGCCTCGGCGGCGGCAGCTCGGACGCCGCTACGACGCTCGTTGGGCTCAATCAGCTGTGGGGGCTGCGTCGGCCGCTTACCGAGCTGGCGGCGCTGGGGCTCCAGCTGGGCGCCGATGTGCCCGTGTTCGTCCATGGCGAGAACGCCTGGGCCGAGGGCGTGGGCGAGCAGCTCTATCCGTTGGCGATGGAGCCGGCCTGGCTTGTGCTCGTCGATCCGGGCGTGTCGGTGAGTACGGGGGAGTGCTTCGCGGCGCCGGAATTGACACGCGAGCAACCGCATTCCAGAATGCAACGCCTTCGCGCGGTAGAGCAGGTCAATGCGTTTGAACCTGTCGTGCGCCAGCGCTACCCGGCCGTCGCATCGGCGCTGGACTGGCTGGGCGAGCGACTGCCGGCGCGGTTGAGCGGCAGCGGCGGCTGTTGCTTCGCTATCGGTTCGAGTCAGGCCGAGGTAGAGCGGATCGCGGCCGAAGTGCCCGCCCCGTGGCGGGGCATCGCCACTAGGGCGCTGGAGCGTTCGCCGCTTTCTCAGCGGCTGGCGCCAGCGACGGGCGTGGACACAGCATCCCGAGCAAATGGGGCGTAGCCAAGCGGTAAGGCACGGGGTTTTGATCCCCGGATTCGCAGGTTCGAATCCTGCCGCCCCAGCCATTTATCTCACGGCGTATCGCCGTCACCTGCTGCATCGAGAGAGGGTGTTACCGTGATCGAGAACGGACGCATGATGGTCTTTGCGGGTAATGCCAACCCGCAGCTCGCCAAAGACATCGCGGCCCATCTCAAGACCCGGCAGGGCAGCGCCATCGTCACGCGCTTTAGCGACGGCGAGGCTCAGGTGGAGATCAACGAGCACGTGCGCGGGCGTGACGTGTTCATCGTCCAGCCCACCTGCCAGCCGACCAACGACAATCTCATGGAGCTGCTGGTGATCGCCGACGCGCTGCGACGCTCGTCGGCGGCACGGATCACCGCGGTTATCCCCTATTACGGCTACGCGCGCCAGGACCGACGGCCGCGCTCGCAGCGCGTGCCCATTAGCGCCAAGCTCACGGCCGATATGATCTCGGCGGCCGGTATCAACCGGGTTATTACCGTCGATCTGCATGCCGATCAAATCCAGGGCTTCTTCAACATCCCGGTCGATAATGTCTATGCCTCGCCGGTGCTCCTCGGCGACATCTGGCGCCAGCTCTACCCCAACAAGATCGTGGTCTCGCCGGACGTCGGCGGCGTGGTGCGTGCCCGCGCCATCGCCAAGCGCCTCGACGACGCCGAGCTAGCCATCATCGATAAGCGCCGCCCCCGTGCCAACGAGTCCACGGTGATGAATATCATCGGCGACGTACGCGATAAGACCTGCATCATCATGGACGATCTGGTCGATACCGCCGGCACGCTTTGTGAGGCCGCCAGGGCATTAAAGAGCAACGGCGCGGGCCGGGTCGTCTCTTACATTACCCACCCAGTGCTCTCGGGGCCGGCGATCGAGCGCATCGCCAATTCGGAGCTCGATGAGATGGTGGTGACGGACAGCATCCCGCTATGTGACGCGGGGCAGGCCTGCCCCAAGATCCGCCAACTGACGCTCGCGGAGATGCTGGCGGAGACCATGCGGCGCGTGAATAACGACGAATCGGTGAGCGAGCTGTTCATCGAGTAGGGCAAGGCGGTCGTCGCGGTGCGGCGGCCGATTGACGGGGCGGGCCTGGTCGCGGGCCCGCCGGACCGCCTCCGGGCGGTTTTCTACGTTTGGGAGCCAAGATAATGAGCAAGGTTGAACTGAAACTGGACGCCGCGCTTCGCAAGGAGCAGGGCACCGGTGCGAGCCGCCGCCTGCGCCGCGCGAAGCAGATCCCGGCGATCCTCTACGGTGGTGGCGACGAGGCGATGTCGCTGGCGGTGGGCGAGGAGCAGGTCCTGCGCCTGATGAACGAGGAGTCGTTCTTCTCGCAGATCCTCGAGGTCAAGATCCAGGGCAAGAAGACCGAGCAGGCCCTGCTCAAGGACCTCCAGCGCCACCCGTATAAGCCGCTGGTGACGCACATGGATCTCCAGCGCGTGAAATCCGGCGAGACCCTGAGCACCAGCGTACCGATCCACTTCCTCAACGAGGAGACGGCGAAGGGCGTCAAGCAGGGCGGCGGCGTGCTCCATCACGACCTCATCGAGATCGCGATCGAGTGCCTGCCGCAGAACATCCCCGAGTACATCGACGTCGATGTCCAGGAGCTGGGTGTGGACGAGGTTATCCACCTCTCGCAGATCCAGGCGCCTGAGGGTGTGACCTTCACCGGGGTCGATGAGGAGCACGATCCGTCGGTGGTCAGCATCCACCTGCCGCGCGGCGCCAAGGAGAAGGGCCCGGACGAGGATGAGCTCTCCGAGGGCGAGGACGACGCGGGCTGAGGCCTTCGTCACGGCGTTATGGCTCAGCAACCGGAATCGCCGGTCTCGCTCGTCGTCGGCCTCGGCAATCCGGGCCGCAAGTACGCGGGGACGCGCCATAACGCCGGCTTCTGGTTCGCCGATGAGCTCGCCAGGCACTACCTGGCGAGCTTCAGCCACGAGCGTAAGTTCGAGGGCGCGCTGGCCAAGATCCGCTGCGCCGATCGGCCGATCCTGCTCCTGGAGCCGGCGACCTACATGAACAACAGTGGTCGCGCCGTCCAGGCCGTGGCGAACTTCTTCCGCATCCCGGTTGCGGAGGTCCTGGTCGCCCACGATGAGATCGACCTGCCGCCCGGTACGGTGCGGCTCAAGCGCGGCGGCGGGCACGGCGGCCACAATGGCCTCAAGGACACCACCAAGGCGCTCGGGAGTAACGCCTTCGCCCGCCTGCGGCTCGGCGTTGGTCATCCCGGCAACCGCGATGACGTCATCCCCTACGTCCTCGACACGGCAGGCCGCAGCGAGCAGGTCGCCATCGAGCGCGCCGTCGACGACGCGGCAGCGCAGTTCGAACACCTCGCGCGCGGCGACTGGAACCACGCCTTCCAGGCACTGCATACGGATAAGTAATGCCGAGTTACAAGGCACAAGTGGCAAGTTACAGCGCCCCAGCTGCCCGGTGCGCCCCGCGCTCGGGCGGTAATGACACGTATACTAGTGCGGGCTGAGACCGGGACCAGACCGGTTGGTCCCCTGCTTTGGAGATGGCCGTGGCATTCTCGACCGCCGCAGGCGGATCGGGAATTTCGACGTTTTGCTGTACGGGTGGCTAATGGATATCCTGCGATAGCTAACTGAGATTCCCGCTGCCGCCTGCTGGCGGCGCGGGAATGACGTGCTTGTGGCCACCACCTCATGCGTCATCCCGGACAGCCGAAGGCTGATCCGGGATCTCGAATAACGAGTGCCAAGTTACAAGTAGCAAGGTTGAGGGACTGCCGGTCAAAGCCGCGTAGGAGCCCAGCCCATTGACCGTGGCGGCTCGTGACTAGCTCGAATGAGCCACGAAGCGATGGCCGCTGGCACGGCCGTTAGTTGACGACTGGGCGATTCGTTAATCGGACGTCATCCCGGAAGCGTCGACAGACGCTATCCGGGATCTCGATGGACAAAGCGGAGCGAAGTACGAGCCCAGCCCCCGGGGCGCTCCGTCGGGCTGGTCTATCGCGGCGAGGGCGCCGCTCCTACGGGCCGGAGGTGGTCCGTCCCGAGCGTAGGAGCCCAGTCCATTGACCGTGGCGGCTCGTGACTAGCTCGAATGAGCCACGAAGCGATCGCCAGTGGCACGCCAGTTAGTTGACGACTGGGCGACCGACGCCAGCACCGCCTTGAC
Source organism: uncultured Ectothiorhodospiraceae bacterium (assembly GCA_913055565.1). Classification (GTDB taxonomy): domain Bacteria; phylum Pseudomonadota; class Gammaproteobacteria; order Nitrococcales; family Nitrococcaceae; genus CAJXKP01. Next base: position 4,657 of record CAJXKP010000041.1, on the reverse strand, counting down.
GTAGGAGCCCAGCCCTCTGGGCGACCGACGCTAGCGGTGCCTCAGATACTAGGGGCGGGCCGGATCCGCCGGCGAGCGACCGGGGCGGCAACGACAAACACCAAACACCGCGCGCCGAGCGCGCGCAGCGAATCGGAGAGGCCATGGGATTCAGATGCGGCATCGTGGGCCTGCCCAACGTCGGCAAGTCCACCATCTTCAACGCCCTAACGCGTAACGAGATCCCGGCGGAGAACTACCCCTTCTGCACCATCGACCCCAATGTGGGCATCGTGCCCGTACCGGATCCGCGCCTCGATCGCATCGCCGAGCTGGCGAAGCCGCAGAAGATCACGCCCACGACCATGGAGTTCGTGGATATCGCCGGCCTCGTTAGCGGTGCCTCCAAGGGCGAGGGCCTGGGCAACCAGTTCCTGGCCAATATCCGCGAGACCGAGGCCATCGCCCATGTCGTGCGCTGCTTCGAGAGCGACGACGTCCACCACGTTAGCGGTCAGGTCGATCCCATATCGGACATCGAGACCATCAATACCGAGCTGGCCTTGGCGGATATGGACACCGTCGAGCGTGCCCACCGCCGCTACGAGCGTATGGCCAAGTCGAATGACAAGCAGGCCATGGTCTACCGCGACTGCCTCAAGGCCATGCTCGACGGCCTCGGCGATGACATCCCTATCCGCGCCCAATCGCTGCCGGATTCGGCCGACGAGCTGATCAAGGAATACCACCTCCTCACCGCCAAGCCGGTGATGTACGTGGCCAACGTTAACGAGGACGGCTTCGAGAACAACCCCAAGCTGGACGCGGTGCAGCAGCTCGCCGACAAAGAAGGGGCCATCGTCGTCACGGTGAGCGCGGCCATCGAGGCCGAGCTCTCCCTGCTCGACGACGACGAAAAGGCGACCTTCCTGGAGGAGTACGGCCTCGCGGAGGCCGGCCTGGACCGCGTCATCCGCGGCGGCTATCAGCTCCTGGACCTCCAGACGTTTTTCACGGCGGGCCCCGAGGAGGTGCGCGCCTGGACCGTGCCGCGCGGGGCTACCGCCCCCGAGGCCGCCGGCAAGATCCACTCGGACATGGAGCGCGGCTTCATCCGCGCCGAGGTCACCTCCTACGACGACTTCATCGGCTACGGCGGTGAGCAGGGCGCCAAGGACGCCGGCCGCATGCGCCTGGAAGGCAAGCAGTACGTCATCCAGGAAGGCGACATCTGCCACTTCCGCTTCAACGTCTGAACACGCCACGACAGGAAAGCATGCCACTCCTCATGGCCCGTAGACCAATGGATCGCAAGGGGCTGCGGGCCGAGCCATGATCCTCCCGGCCCGTAGGAGCCCAGCCCCCTGGGCGAACCCCGCTCTGATCCGTCACGGCGGGATGCTGCCCGCTATAGGCCGAAGCACTGCCGCCGCCGCGTAGGAGCCGAGCCCTCTCGGCGATCAGCGGTCGGATATACTGCTACGGTCGGAGTCGCTAGGAGCTGGCCTCATATGCCGAGATGGCCCGGCGCGAAACGGCACCACCCTAGCCAACTTGGCGAACCAAACGACCATCAACGCCCACAAGGGCGTATCCCCATCACGGCAAGCCGGCGACGAAAACTGCGGGTGTCCTGCTTCCGGGGCGGCGCGCATGGCGAGCCGGATGCTCTGGAACGGTCGGCCAGGGGGCTGGCCTCCTACGACCGATATTCGGAAATCGCAATGCCCCGAAGCCGCGTAGGCGCCCAGCTACGGGCCCAAGAACCTAACTAATGCGATCCAAGACGGTTGATATCAGATATAAGGCCACCGTGGGCAGCCTTCAGCCTGGGTTCGCAGCGAGACGACGAGAGCGAACGAGTGGCGCGGCGCGGGCGCGTTGACCTCTCACCGCAAGCGGACGGCTACAAGGCTCGCCCACCGCTAAGCTGGGTTATGGCTGCCTAGACCTGGCGCCCCATGTTGCTGCCGCGCACCTGGTATCCTTTCTACTCAAAGCCGCTATGGAGATCGGCCGCACCATGCGCCTAACTGAGCAACAACAGCGGATCATTCGGGAGGAAGCCCAAGCCGCTTTCGGTCAGGGTGCTGAAGTACGGATTTTTGGCTCGCGCCTGGATCATGGCGTGCGTGGCGGCGATATCGATATCCACGTGGAAACGCAGGGGAGCGTGGAGGAGCGGCTCAATGCGGAGCTTGAACTCTATGCGCGACTCCAACGGCGTCTAGGGGAGCGTGCCATCGACATCGTCGTTCACGATACACATGACGTCCGGCGGGATATCGACCAGCACGCGCTCGCTACAGGTGTTCGGTTATGACCGATGAACGGACACGGCTGAGCCGCCTTCTCGCGCTCGCCGGAAGTGAGGCTGACCATCTGCGCGCGGTCCGCTGGCGGCTTTTAAGCGATGATTGCCAGGTCTCCGAGGCGCGACTTGCCGAGCTCCTGAACAGCGATATCGGGATCGACCGCTTGGAATCGTTCGGTGCCAAATTCAGCCGTATGCAAGACACCGTCATCGATAAGCTGGTGCCTACCCTGCTGCGGGCCGCCGGCGAGTCAACGGGAACGGCCATTGATAACCTGGCGCGCCTCGAGCGATTCGAACTCATCGGCTCATCGGATGCGTGGCTGGCAATGCGGGGGCTACGTAATCGCCTAGTCCATGAGTATATCGATCAACCCGATATCTTGGCGCCGAGCCTCGCCCAGGCGTGCCGGTTTACCGAGACGATGCACGAGGACTTTATCGCCATGCGGAACTACGCCCGCCAGCGCCTTATCGACGACTAGCCTATCCCGGTATATCCGAAGGCGTATCGAACCATGGCCGCAAGCCGCAAGCGACGAGCGACAACGCGCGTTGAGGATGGCGCGTAGGAGCCCAGCCCTCTGGGCGACCGAGCCCCCGAGCTGTTCTCCCGCAAGCCTCGCGAGACGCTACCCGTGATGACGCCGAAGTACGGTCAAAGGTAAGTCCCAACACCCCAGCGGGCCGGGCCGCCCCGCGCTTGGGCGGCTCGTAACACGTAGGCTGGCGCGGGCTGAGACGGGGCATCCGACTCGGTAGTCTCCCGCTTTGGAGATGGCCGTGTCATTCTACTGCCGCGGCGGATCGAGCATCCCGACGTTTTGGTGTAGGGGTGGCTAATGGAGACCCGGCGGTAGCCAACTGAGATTGCCGCCACCGCCTGCCGGCGGCGTGGGAGTGACGTGCTTGTGGCTACCACCTCATACGTCATCCCGGAGCGCTCGTAAGAGCGCATCGGGATCCCGAGGTCTTGCTGTACAGGTGGTCGCTAGAGACCTTATTTGAGCATCGTCGAGCCGGAGAACTAGCGGCAACCTGGGAAGTGTTACTTAGGAGGTAGTACGCTGGAAGGGCCGGGGAGCGAGCGTTGAGCAGCGAGCTGTGAGTGCCTGGCGGAAGCCAAGCTGGAAGCGGCAATGGCTGAAGAGAAAGCGGTGTGTTTTAGTCGTTAACCTTGTTCGCCTTACCAGATGGTTTGGACATGTTGGTAGGTTCTGATCTTGTCGTCGGCGGTAATCAATGGGGCGTTGAGGCAGCGTGCCAGGGCGACGATCATTCGGTCCGCCGGGTCTTTGTGAAAATCACCAGGCAGGCGCGTCGACTCAAGGCCTGCCTGGTTGTCCACGGGCACGAATCGAACGCCGTCGATGCGCTCGACCGTAGCCAGCCAATGATCGACGCTCATGGTCAGCGTCAGGCGGTCTCGGGCGACGAGCATTCCGATCTCCCAAGCGGAGATGGCTGATACCAGGATCGCCCCTGTCTCATCGACTTGTTCGGCCTCCACCGCGGCTCGAGCGTGACCCGATAGGTAGGGATCGCCATTGACCCACCAGATCAGGGCGTGGGTGTCGAGGACGATCAATCCCAAGCCTCCCAATCATCTTCCGCCACGGGGTCCAGTGGATGCTTGAACTCAACGACGCTGCCGCGGAGCGTGTCTAGCGGCGATCGACGGTCGGCGCGGTACCGGCGAATCTCCAGCGTGGGTTGGCCGCGATCCGTTACGACAACGGTGTTGCCCGATAGCTCCACCTCTCGGAAGTATTCCAGCGCTTTGGCCTTGAACTGAGACTTGGTTATCCGCTCCTCGCTCATCACTGCTCCATGACTAGAGGGACCAGTCGTTATGCTAGTGAGGCATCGTGACTATGTCTAGTAGTCATTTGATGGGATGTTTGTTCGGGTTCGAAATCTAAAGCCCCAAGGCGATAGAGAAGCAAGTTGCAACACCCCACCGGACCGCCCCGCGCTTGGGCGGCGCCTCAACCGTATACCGGCGGGGGCTGAGAAGGGGCATCCGACTGGGTAGTCCCCTGCTTTGGAGATGGCCGTGTCATTAACGACCGCCGCACGCGGATCGAGAATCACGAGCTCTCATCGCAAGGCGAGCCAATGGAAGCCTTAAGGGTGTCCAGCGAGATTCTCGCCGCCGCGCGAATGGCGAGGCTCTGGCTGGCTCTGCGGGGCACTGACGGCGTCAAAAAACCGGCGTGATTCTCGGCGACCGAAAGGGCGATCGAGCATCCCGAGGTGTTGCTGTACGGCTAGCCAGTGGCAGCCATTCGGGGCCCAAGCGGCTTTCCCGCGCGCGTCTGACAACGCGCCGGGAATGACATGCCGTTATAGATGGCCAAACTA
>CAJXKP010000040.1 GCA_913055565.1 uncultured Ectothiorhodospiraceae bacterium | reverse complement strand
ATGGACCGCATCCAGGCCTACCTGGCGCGCCATAAAGAATATCCCCGCCGCGCCCGGCGCCGGCGTCGGGAGGGCACCGTCGAGATGACGTTCACCTTCAATCGCACTGGCGAGATATTGGATTATAGCGTCAACGACGGCTCCGGCCACCGGATCCTCGACCGCGCGGCCGAGCGCATGATGGAACGCGCCAATCCGCTCCCTGAGATGCCGGACTCGGTATCGGGGGAACAGATGACCCTCACCTTGCCGGTGAACTTTCAATTGCGGTCGCGCTGATCGACGATACGGGGGATTGTGACTAGGGAAGCATCCAGGAGTCTTAGTTGAGTCCCTTCCGATAGCAACCGCCCGTCGGCGTAGGCTGGGTTGAGCGAAGCGATACCCAGCACGGATGTTTGAGGTATAAGCGGTGGATCATGGATGGCGGGGTGCTGGGATTCCACTTCGTTCCATCCCAGCCTGCCGAGCCCCCGTAGGAGTCAGTTGACGCGGGTCAAGACCACGAGCCAGAGGCCAATCACGGCCAGGAAGTTGATCATGAACACAAGGCCGCGGAGCCGGACGTGGTTGGTAAGGATCTGGACCCCGCTGTGCAACAGGCGGCCAGCCACGAAAGCCCAGGCCAGCCCGATCGCCAGCGCGCCGGGCTCTGTGCGTAGCAAGATCACACAGGCCACGTGAAAAAACAGCGGCCACTCGAACTGGTTGGAGAGGTTGGCACTGATGCGGGGTTCCAGGATGGCCCATGGATCGGAGCCATCAGCGCGGTGGCCGACGCCCCAGACGGCCGGAGCTCGGGCCAGCGTCAACAAGCCGTAGAGAGTGGCGGCAAGGCCAACGTGCGCCGCCATCGGCAGCAAAAGCTCGATCGACATTCGTCCCCACCCCTCAAATTGGTTTACCCTAACGTAGGCTGGGTTGAGCGAAGCGAAACCCAGCACTAATGTTCGGGATTCCGGGGCGGTGCTGGGATTCCACTGCGTTTCATCCCAGCCTACGATTCCACTTCGCTTCATCCGACCCTACGATTCCGCGGCGCTCTGTCCCAGCCTGGTTTCCAAGCCGACCTACGGCCCCTGCTGGCTCGACCCAGCATTGCTGCATGAGGCGCCGTCGTGGGGTCATGGCTCGTGGGGGTGCTGGGATTCCACTTCGTTGCATCCCGGCGTTCGACTACTGGGTTGAGCGAAGCGATACCCAGCATGGGTGCTCGGACTATGAGCGGTTGATCTTGGATCGCGCAGTACTGGGATTTCGCTGGCGCTTCATCCCAGCCTACACTCCCGTGATTATCCATCACAGCCTACGAACTTGCGTCGCTCGGCGCCCCGGGGTGCCACCAAATAGGGGTATATGCGACCCTTGTCAACGAAATCCACGCCCTGCCACATGGAGGTGGTGTATGCGCTATTACCGACGCGTCTATGCCCCGGGCGCCTGCTACTTCTTCACGGTGAATCTGGCGCATCGTCGGGGGAACGACTTGCTTGTGCGTTATGTCGAGGCGTTGCGAGAGTCGGTGGCCACCATTCGACGCCGTCACCCGTTCGCCATCGACGCCATGGTAGTCCTACCCGACCACCTTCACTCCCTCTGGGTGCTCCCGCGTGGCGATGCCGATTTCTCGACCCGCTGGCGTCTGATCAAAGCGCGCTGTACGCGTGCCTTGCAGCCGTCGGCAACCGCTAACCCAAGCCGCATGCGCCGTGGCGAGCGAGACATCTGGCAGCGGCGTTTCTGGGAGCACGTCATCCGCGACGCGCGCGACTGGCGAAACCACATGGACTACATCCACGATAACCCGGTCAAGCACGGTCTTGTGGCAAACGCCGTCGACTGGCCGTATTCGAGCTTCCACCACCATGTGCGCGCAAGCCGGTATGAGCCGAGCTGGGGCGCGAGCCAGGCTGTACGGGAGATGGATCTCGATTGAGGAGCCGCAAGGGAATCACGGTGCTGGGATTCCACTTCGTTCCATCCCAGCCTACGACCACCATTGAGCGAGACCTTCGGAGGCTGGGTTGAGCCTGCGAAACCCAGCATGGGGCTCGTGCGGCCACCATTGGCCGAGGATTTTGTAGGCTGGTTGCGCGAAGCGACACCCAGCGTTCGTGCTCGACGGTCCGTTTTTGCATCGCGCGTAGCGATCCTACCCATCACGGCAGTCGCTCGGTGCTGTCGTGGCCCTGCAAGACATTACCGAGTTGCCTTCTCAACCATCGGCCCATCGCGACGCTTACGCTCGAGATGCCGAATAGCCCGGCGGCTACGCTGACCATGCTCGGACTGGGCGGTGTGTCGAGGGCATAAGATAGGTGCAGGCCGCTGACGGTCGCGATGGCGCCGATGGCGGCCGCGACCAGCACCATGCGTTCCGGCGTGCTGGCGAAGGGCCGGGCGGCAGCCGCCGGGATGATTAGCATGGCGGCGATGAGTAGCACCCCCACCACCTTAATGGCGACGGCGACAACCAGCGCGAGTGCAATCGTCAGCAGGGTCTGCTCGCGCTGTGGGTCGATTCCGGCGGCGCACGCGAGGTCCGGGTTGAGCGTTGCCGTCAGCAGGGCCGACCAACGCCAGGCCATGGCGCTGAGCACCACCGCGGTGCCCGTCCAGATAACCAGTAGATCCACGCGCTGAACGGCCAAAACGTCGCCAAACAAATAGGCCATGAGATCGATGCGCACGTCGGAGACGAACGATACGGCGACCAGGCCGAAGGCGAGGGCGGCGTGCGACAGCACACCCAACAACGTGTCCATGGCGTAGCCCCGGCCACTGAGTAGCGACACCATCATGGCCATGATCAGTGCCACCGTCAGCACGCCGACGAAGATCGAGATCGATAGCGCAAGCGCCAGGGCCACACCCAGCACGGCGGCGTGGGCTGTCGCATCGCCGAAAAACGCCATGCGTCGCCATACCACGAAACAACCGAGCGGCGCGGCGGCGATGGCGACGCCCACGGCCGCCAGGGTAGCCCGCAGCATGAAATCATCCAGCAGCATGGCGAACCTTACGCGGAGCCGTCCGGGGGGTGTGGACTGTGGTGATAGAGGGCGAGCGCGCCCGCTGGAGCGCTCCCGAAAAGCGCCTGGTAGGCGGGCTCGGAGGCGACCTGCTCCGGGGACCCCGAGCAGCAGATGCGCCCATTAACGCAGACGACGTCATCCGCGGTGGCCATCACGACATGCAGCTCATGGCTCACCATTAGTATGGCGCAGCCGCGTTCGCGGCGGATCTGTTCGATGCGCTGGTAGAACGCCGCGGCACCCTGATGGTCCAGGCCTTGAGCGGCCTCGTCGAGCAGCAGGACATCGGGGTCGTTGAGCAACGCCCGCGCGAGCAGAACGCGCTGGAATTGCCCGCCGGATAAAGTGGCGAGCTGGCGCGCTTCAAGATTGGCGACCCCGGCGTCCGCCAGCGCCTGGCTTGCGGCCTGTCGAGGGACAGAGCGCGGCAGCGACAGGAACCGCGCAACGGTGATCGGGAGGGTCGGGTCTAGCTGCAGGCGCTGGGGCACATAGCCTAGGCGCACGCCCGGGTGGCGCCGGATGGCCCCCGCACTGGGCCGAACAGCGCCAATGAGGCTGCGCAGCAGCGTGGACTTGCCTGAGCCGTTGGGACCGATGACGGTGAGGATGCGCCCCAGCCGGACGGTGAGATCAATATCCGCCAGCACGGTTTCGCCGCCGAACGTGACGGTAAGGCCGCGGGCACTGAGTAAATCGTACGGCGCCTCATGGCGTTCCTGCAGGGATGTCGGCGTTCCGCCCATATTCTCTTTAGGGTTTTCAGCCGTTTCGTTAGCGGTTGGGGCTTTGCCTGTCGTTCGTGCGTACGTTCGGTATCGCGGTCGATCGCGAGCCATGGCGTCATTGGGCATGGTGACGGCCCTTGGAATATCGGCTGCTCTCGTTTAAATTACGTTATATCATAACTCAAATGTAGCTGATGATCGAGGACCCTCCGAATGGCACGCCGCTTTGCCGCTCTGGTAATCGCCGCAACGATGGGGATAGCGACGGCCCGTGCGGACCCGCCGCGTGTGGCCACGGATGTCGCGCCCGTCCATTCTTTGGCCGCACAGGTGATGGAGGGCGTCGGCAAGCCGAAGCTGCTTATTCGCCAGGGCGCCTCGCCCCACGGTTACTCGCTGCGACCGTCCGAGGCGCAGGCCCTGCAGGACGCGGACTTGGTGTTCTGGGTGAGTGAGGGATTAACGCCGTGGTTCGAGCGGTCGCGCCAGTCGTTGGCGCCGGACGCGCAGTCGATCGAGCTGCTGGCGTCCGATGCCACGCGCGTGCATGCGTACCGCGAAGGGCCTCGGTTTAGTGACGATACGACCGAGGCATCATCCGATCATGCCGGAGACGATGAATTTGGGCACAGTGAGCACGATCACCGCCATGATCACGGACACGATCACGGCCAAAGTCATGGGGCGGGTGACCAGTCGCAGCAACCTGATGCACAGGGTGGCGATCACGGGTCCGGCCATGCGCATTCCGGCAAGGACCCCCATGCCTGGCTGGATCCGCACAATGCCAAGGCGTGGCTGGATCTGATCGCGGCTCGACTCGCTGAGGCGGATCCCGCGAACGCGCCCACCTACAAAGCCAATGCGCGTGCGGGCAAGGCCGCTATCGACGAGGCCGTGCAGGAGGTCGATACGCTGCTGGAACCGGTGCGCGCGGAACGTTACGTCGTGTTCCATGACGCCTATCAGTATTACGAGCGCGCCTTCGATATACCCGCCGCCGGCGCGATTTCCCTGGGCGACGCCTCCGACCCCAGCGCCGCCCGCGTGGAGGCAGCCCGTGATCTGGTGGCAGGGCGAGGCGTGAGCTGCGTCTATGCCGAGCCCCAGTACAATCCTGGCCTGGTAGCTACCGTCCTGGACGGTACCAAAGCGGGCACGGCGGTGATCGATCCCCTGGGTACGGAGCTAGAGCTAGGGCCTTCCTTTTATCCGGCCCTCCTGCGCGATCTCGGTCGCCGGATGGCGGCCTGTTTCTGAACCAGCGCCAGCGGCCAGGCAGTAAAACGGGCCCAGTAGATTACGAGAGTGGCAATGCGAGAATCCCTCAACACGTTCCCGGTGACCGTCCTCACGGGGTTCCTCGGCAGCGGTAAGACGACGCTGCTCAATCACCTGGTGCAGCAGCCGGGCCTCGCCCGTACGCTTGTGCTGATCAACGAGTTCGGGGAGATCGGGCTCGATCACGATCTGTTCACGCGTGCCAGCGAGGATGCCGTGTACGTCGAGATGGCCAGTGGCTGCCTCTGCTGCAGCATCCGGGGAGACTTGGTGCGTACGCTCGCCGAGGCGCCCGGTCGCTTCGCGCGCGGCGGCGAGTCGTGGTTTGACCGAGTTCTCATTGAGACGACGGGCCTCGCCGATCCGGCGCCCGTTCTGCATACGTTGATGGCCGAGCCTGCCGTGACGAAGCACTACGAGCTCGACGGTCTCGTAACCGTGGTTGATGCTTCCAATGGGCTTGAGACCCTCGACCGACATCCGGAGTCGGTGAAACAGGCCGCCGTGGCCGATCGGCTGGTTCTGACCAAGACAGATCTCGTCGACGCGTCGCTTCCCGAAACACTCACCAAGCGCCTCGCTGAGATTAATCCCGGCGCTGCCATTGAGCCGGTGGTTCACGGCGCTATCGATCCGCAACGGCTGCTCGGGATCGGCCTCTACGACCCAGGCACCAAGTCCGTCGACGCGCAGCGATGGCTGCAGGCTGAGGCGGTGGCGGCCGCCGAGGATCACGACGGCCACCACGAGCACGGCGACGACCACAACCACGACCACCATAACCACGATGTAAACCGCCACAGCGACAGCGTTCAGGCTTTTTGCGTGACGCGCGATGAGCCTTTACCGCTAACGGCGATGGAAACGTGGTTGGATATCCTGCGTGCGACACTCGGTACCGGCTTGCTGCGCGTGAAGGGTCTGCTCAATATCGACGGGTATGAGAGGCCTGTCGTCATTCACGGTGTGCAGCACGTACTCCACGCGGTGGACGTGCTTGATGCCTGGCCCGGCCAAGACCGCCGGACGCGCGTTGTTTTCATAACGGATGGCATCAATCGCGAGGATATCGAGGGTATGCTCAGCGCGTTTACTGGGTCCCAATCCGAGTAACCGTGTCGGCCGTATTCCCCCGGCACGCGGGTTTTTAGCGGGTTGGAGCGCCCTGACCGCGGGTCGCCGCCTAGTCAAATCGAATACAACCTCGCTCCTGTTACTCGGGCTGAGCTGCCACCAGCGGGCTTCGAGCGGCGACGTAATCCCACCACTGGCCTTAATCCAGGCACCGGGAAACTGGGCCGATGTAGCCGATCAACCGGCGAGAACCGCCCATAGTCATATGAACTGGTCGGGCTTTCAGTGTTTCAGGGGCCTGAAGCACCTTCGAAGGCCTGTTCCTGGCGGGCGACGGGAGGTTCCGGCTTCGCGTAAACAGCGTTGGCCACTCCGCCGGCGAGTCTCGAGGTTGGCGGGCATGCGTTGCGCTTAACCAACTCCTGTGCGGGCGGGGGCGTACTAGTTAGCCGTGCGCTCCCGCTGGCAGGACGACACGGTTGGCGCATCAACCAAGGCTGGGGGCGGCTGCTGGCCCGCCGCCGCCCAGCGCTGCCAGCAACCGCCGGCCGACTACCCTTGGCAGCCGCAACCGACGTGGTCGCACCCGGCCCCATTGGCGTGTCCGTGCGCGCAGGCATCGGCGCAGTAGAGACTGCCGTCCTGCTCCACCGCTTTCGCGGGTGCGATGACGCAAACGCAGTCGGGGCAGGCGCACTTAACGAAATCAACTTCGCTCATGATTACTCGTCTCCGGTCTCTGAGTAGTCCTCGTGGAGGTGCTCGACCATGTTCGAGAGCATGGTCCGTACGTGCTCGTCGTTGACTTGGTAACGCACCGCCCGGCCGTGTCGTTGGTGCCGCACCAGTCGCGTTGCCCGAAGGAGGCGTAGGTGATGGCTGACTAACGAGTGCGACACGTCCAAGGCATCAGCGATCGCGCTCACCCCGACTGGTTCATCCATGCACTGGAGCATGATGCCGAGGCGTGTCGGGTCGCTGAGCATCTGGAACATCTCGCTCAGCTCATTGATGTGGGCTTGGGCAACGTTCATCAATGGAAGAGTACCACATATGAATAGGTGGTCAATTATTGTTTGCCAGGCGTCCGTAATCTGGATCGCCCTGATCGCTGGGGTACTGGAGGAAGGCTGCCGCCACGTCGTACCAGCATGGCGGGGTGATTGATACAGCAGCAGCCCAACGTTCCGAGGCAACACCCAGGCTCCGCGATGCGAGACTAGAAGGGCCTCACCGGTGTTCAGGGGAACTGGCAAACACCGAATGACACGCCACTTCTATGAATCACTCACGCGCTGTCGGGGTTTCTGCCGTCGCGGTTGTTGGCTCCTTGCTGAAAGGGCGCGAGCCTGCTCTCGCGCTAGCGGTTGCCATGTGAGGGCAACTGGGTGTCCAAGATCGCGACGGCCCCTATGGCCGCAGGTCACACAATCCAAGCCAATACTCGGCTAATGTATTGGCACGGCGATCAGGGGAAGGCCAGCGATGACTCGACTCGTGGTGTGGTATGACGGCGACTGCCCGCTTTGCCGACGGGAGATCGCGCTTATGCAGCGCCTCGACCGCCATGGGGCCATCGCTTTCGTGGATGCCAGCGACGGCGCACCGGCGGGGTGCCCCATTGACTCAGCCGAACTGCTGAAGCGGTTCCATGCCCGTGAGAACGGGCGGATCCTGGATGGGGCGGCGGCCTTCGCCGCCATGTGGCGGGTTATCCCGGGGCTGCGCTGGTTGGGGCAGCTGGCGCGCTTTCGGCCTGTATTGGCCGTTCTGGAGTTGCTGTATCGCGGTTTTCTGCGGTTCCGTCCGTTGCTGCAACGCTTGGTCCGCGACTGATGGCGTCCAGGTGAGCGAGGGAGTCTAGCGGCTTGAGTACGGGTCACTGAGGGAGCAGCACACCAACTACGCATCTGTGCTGAGGTGGCGTTCCTTTGCCATGCTCGCGCCGGCACTCACTGATGACTAGGCCACCGACGGGGTCGGCCCTGAGGACCGGCCCCGTCGTTGGGCAACAGCAATCAATCCCTAGAAGCGATAGCCGACACTAACGGTGCCGATCCACGGGTCCACGTCCACGTCGACATCCGTTGATGCGGGCCCCGTATCTACGCTCGTATCGGCCTCGATGTCGATGTAGCGGACATCCGCATTAATGAGCCAACGGTTGCCGAACTCGTAGTCGACGCCGACCTGCGCCGCGGGCCCGATGGAGTTGTCGATATCGATATCGGTGACGCCGGCGCCGGCGGCTTCTGAGTCGACATCCTCGTCGAAGAAGATTGTGTAGTTAACGCCGACGCCGACGTAGGGACGCCAGCTCGTGCCCGTGTCGAAGTGGTACTGCGCGCTAAGCGTCGGTGGCAGCAGCTTGGTATCGCCTAGATCCGGGTCATTGAGAGCGCCATCAATGGATAGATCGTGCTCGAACGGCGAGGATGCCAGCAGCTCCACGGCCACCGTGTCGGTGACGAAGTAGGTGCCGGTCAGGCCCAGGGCCGTCGCCGAATCCACATCGACCTCCGAACCGGATAAGACGGGCGCGAGCATGCCGTCGATGTCGCCGGTATCTTCGTCGGGACTGATATGCGTGACACCACCCCTAACGACCCAGTCGCCGGCCTCCGCGGCGGTGGTTGAGGTCCACGGCGCCGCGAGGGTCAGGGCTGTGACTGTGGCCAGAGCGATAGGCCGTCCACCAGGATTACGCATGGGTTGCCTCCGTTTTTCAGCGAATGATCATTGCAAGATCTACGCGCTGCAACATAAGGAATTTGCGCCGGGTGTTCATTGATCTGGATCAATGCAGCCGCGGTTCCATGGGGCTACATTAGGCTAAGGACGCCGATAACCCGTGCTGAAGCTAGCCCCGTCTCGTTAAGGCTTGCTGGATTCCTGGTTGAGGCGGTCGGTCGGACCGCGCCGGAGAGCGGGTGCCGAACTGCGGATGGAAACGTTTGATTACTGAATCAGGAGACAGGTTATGAAGGCACTGGTCTACCACGGTCCCGGCGAGCGCGTTTGGGAAGAAAAGCCGTACCCGGTTATCCAACAGGCCACGGACGCCATCGTCCGCGTAACGCATACGACGATCTGCGGTACCGACCTGCATATCCTCAAAGGGGATGTTCCGACCTGCGAGGCGGGACGCACCCTGGGGCATGAGGGGGTCGGCGTTGTCGAGTCCGTGGGCGAGGGGGTTGGCACGATAAAGGTAGGTGATCGGGTCTTGATCTCCTGCATCAGCTCCTGTGGGCGCTGCGATTATTGCAAGCGCGGCATCTACGCCCACTGCCGTGACGGCGGGTGGATACTCGGGCACCGTATCGATGGCACCCAGGCGGAGTACGTGCGCATCCCGCACGCGGACAACAGCCTATACCAGGTACCCGAGCGGTTACCCTCAGAGGCCGCCGTTATGCTCAGCGACATTCTGCCAACGGGGCATGAGATCGGCGCCCTCAACGGCGAGGTGGGGCTGGGCGATACGGTGGCCATCGTCGGCGCCGGGCCCATCGGCCTGGCGGCACTGCTCACGGCGCGCTTCTATTCGCCGGCGCGCATTATCGCCATCGACCCGGACGAGAACCGCCTCGCCATGGCGCGTACGTTGGGCGCGACGGATACGCTGAGCGGTGATGCGGTGTCGTCCGTTATGGCTATGACGGACGGCGAGGGCGTCGATGTCGCCATGGAGGCCGTGGGTATCCCCGAGACGTTCGACACCTGTCAGCAGATCGTCCGCCCCGGTGGGCATATCGCCAACATCGGCGTCCACGGCACCAGCGTATCGCTGCGATTGGAAGACCTCTGGATTAAGAACGTTACCGTGCGTACGGGCCTTGTGAACACCAATACCATCCCGGTTCTCATGCGCTTCGTGGAAGCCGGCGGTGTCGATGCCGCGAGTCTGATCACGCATCGGCTTGAGCTGGCCGATATTGAACACGCCTATGACCTGTTCGCCGACGCGGCGCAGCAGAGGGCGATCAAGATGATCCTTACAGCGGCTTAAGGAACCACGTGGGCCGGGGGCTGTAGGGCCCTTGGCCGGCGAGGCGCGCCGCAGGGGCCAGCGCCCCAGGCAGCAAATGGCCCCCGTGCGCCGGGAGGGCTGCGATGGCCCGGTGACGAGGTCGGCACAATCGAACTCGCCAGGTGATTGTCGCGTTCCGGTAATGACGATAACTAACTGGTCGAACGGGGAGGTAATCAATGAGCGCGCGCGTATCGCCCGAGCTTGCGAATAAGGCATTCCTGAGCTATGGGCGCTGCTGCAACCACGAGGTCTTCTTCGAGGACTTCTACAAAACCCTTATGGATAAATCGGAAGACGTGCGAGCGATGTTCGCCAATACGGATATGGTCGAGCAGCGTCGCCTCGTGCGTGCGGGGCTGATGTGGCTGATTATGTATGCCCAGGGCTCCGAGGGATCGAAGATCGACAACCTCGCCCGTACCCATGACCGACACCACATGAACGTCCATCCGGATTACTACCGCTTCTGGGTCGACGCGCTGATGGAGACCGTAGCCAAGTACGACCCCAAGTATGACTCGACGCTCGACAACGCCTGGCGTGAGACCGTCAAGCCCGGCATCGAGATGATGAAACGCGAGTACTGAGCGCGTCTCACCCGATTCGCGGCGAGCCCGGTATCGCGCCCGTGGCAGGTTGCCAGGCGGGGCCGCGCCGCGTATTGCGTGTTCAACCCTAATGCCCCAGTAAGCCGGCCTCTAGCTCGACGATGTGGCGGTCACGCACGCCTCGGGGCTCCCCCTTAGTACGGGCCCGACGCTGGTCGGGGTCGGTTAACTGCGGCAAGCTGCGGTGTAGCTCCGGCGCGACGCAACCCCTATGCTAGACGCATGGAAGGCGATCTCATCGATTCGGCATACAGGCTTGCGGTGGCGCTCGCGGTCGGCTTGCTCGTCGGCGTCGAGCGTGGTTGGGAAGAACGTGGTGCCGAAGAGGGCACTCGCCGACTCGGCCTGCGGACGCTCGCCATCATCGGCCTCCTCGGCGGGGCCGCGGGGTTACTGACCGAGCAGGTCGGGGCCCTCGTGCTGGGCCTGATGTTCCTGGGGCTAGCCGTCTTTCTGGGGCTGATCCATGCGGCCCGGCATGAGGACGGCGGTGACGTTGGCCTAACCACCGAGATCGCGACGCTGGCTACCTTCGTGCTGGCGGCGCTGGCCGGTTTGGGCCACGTGGGGCTGGCCGCAGCCGCGGCGGTCGTTATGTCGATCATCCTCGGCTACAAACGGACATTGCACGGCTGGCTCCAGCAGCTGCGGCCCGAGGAGCTGGCGGCCGTCTTCAAGCTCCTGTTGCTGTCGGTCGTCATGCTACCGCTACTGCCCAACCGCGGTTACGGGCCGTGGCAGGCGCTGAATCCTTACGCCATCTGGTGGATGGTCGTCCTAATCTCGGCGATCTCATTCGTCGGGTATTTCGCTATCCGCCTCGCCGGGGCTCGTGCCGGCATCCTTTTCACGGCCCTGTTCGGCGGCTTGGCATCGTCCACCGCGACGACGCTCAACCTGGCGCGCCTGGGCCGGCAGGGGGCGATTGGGCCGCGGTTGGTAGCCGGTGGCGTGCTGGTGGCTTGCGGCACCATGTTCCCGCGCATGCTGCTCGTCGCCACGGCCATCCATCCGCCGCTATTGCCGTTGCTGGCAGCGCCCGCTGCTGCGATGGCTGTGCTCACCTACGTGCCCGCGCTGTGGTGTTTCCGGCGCCCCGATTCCAGGACCGGTGATCAGCGGCTATTACCGGCGAATCCCCTGGAGCTGGGCCCGGCGTTCCTGTTCGGCGCTCTGTTGGCCGTCGTCATGGTCCTGGGCGAGGCGCTAACGGCCTGGTTCGGCGACGCCGGGATCCTTGCATTGGCAGCCGCCTCGGGTGTCGCCGACGTCGATGCCATTACGCTGTCGCTGGCGCGCATGAGCACGGATGATTTGGCAGCTTTTACCGCCGTGCTCGGCATCGTGATCGCGGCGGCGGTGAACACCCTGTTCAAGGGGGGTATGGCGCTGTCCATCGGCGGCCGTCAGGTGGGCTTACGGGTTATGGTGACGCTAGGCCTGGCTGTCACGGGCGGCGTGGCGGTCATGCTGCTGACGGCGTGGCCATCCAGCTAACGGTCACGAACCGTTGTTACCGGTTCGGATGAACTCGTCGTCCGCCTCGCCGAGTCGGGCCAGTAGCTAAGCGTTGTGGTCATTTGGCGCAGGCTGGCCAGCAAGCGGTGGTGATGACGCTCGATGGTAACCGTGCTGGCGTCGCTGCCTAGCTGTCGGCAAACTAAGGGTGATGTGGCGATCTGTTCTTCGAATCCTGTTGGTGACCGGGTTGGTCCTCGGTGGCGTGTATTTCGCGCGGCCGGACTGGTTTGACCGCCTTGCCCATGACGGTAGCGAGCGCACCGCGCCGCGCTGTGAGCTGCCGATTACCTATCACCTCGGCACCATCGGGGAAGGCTTTGGCCAACAGCGCATTGAGGTGCGCGCCGCGCTGGAGGATGCCATCGCCATGTGGCAGACGGCCGTCGATCAGCGGCTATTCCGCCGGCGCCGCGGCGAGGGCATGGCGGTCGAGCTGGTCTATGACGAACGCCAGAGACGCGCCCAGCGCCTCGCTGAGGCCAACGAGGAGCTTTCTGACACGAAGAGAAAGCTGGATGCACAGCGCCAGGACCTGGAAGATCGCCAACAGCGGCTCAACGCCGATTGGGAGAGCTTTAAAGCCAATCGGGAGGCATTGCGCGAGCGTCGCCAGGCCCACCATGAGGCCGTTAAGGCCTGGAATGAGGGCCGTGTCGAGCGGACCCCGGAGCGCCGCGAGAGACTCAAACAGACCGCTGAGGGCCTGGGGCGTCGAGCCAAGGAGCTTGAACAGCGCCAGCAGCGGCTCAACGAGCGCCGGCAGCGCCTGGAGGGCGATCGTGAGGCCTTCCAGCAAAAGATCAACGCCTACAACGAGCGTGTCGCCCACCAGCACGAGAGCTACAACCAGCGCAGCGGCTTTCGTATGGGTGAGTATCAGCAAGACGGCGGTGAGCGCCGCATCCAGGTCTACAAGGCCCTGGGCGAGGACGAGCTGCGCCTGGTACTGGCCCACGAGCTCGGGCATGCCTTGGGTATTGGCCACGTTGATAGCCCCGAGGCCATTATGAACCCCCAGGTTACCCAGGCCAACTCGGGCCGCAGCTCGATTGGCGTCGCGGATCGAGCTGCGCTGATTCGGGCGTGCGGTCTATGATCGACGTTTCCGTCAAACCGTAAGGAGCGTGCTGTGATCCATCGAGCCCGCGTCGTCGTTGGTCTCATCGCCGTGCTGGTTGCGGGGGCGGCCTCGGGCGAGCCGCGCGTCCAACTGCCCGATAGCGCGCGCCAGGGCGGCTTGCTCATGGGGCAGGCGCCGGCCGGCAGCCGGGTCGTCCACGACGGCTACGAGTTGGCCGTGGGCGAGCCGGGGCGCTTCGTGGTGGGCCTGGATCGCGATGCCCCAAGACGGATCAAGTTGCGCATCCAGTTGCCGGACGGCGGCGAGCGCGTCCGCACCATCGATGTAGCCCAGCGCGATTACGACGTCCAGCGCATCGACGGCCTGCCTGAGGAGCAGGTCAGCCCGCGCAGCGAGGAACTCCTGGCGCGTATTCGCGAGGAGGCCGCGCAGGTGCGCCAGGCGCGCCAGCGCCACGACGGCCGCAGCGACTACCTCAGTGGCTGGCAGTGGCCCGTGACGGGCCGGATATCCGGTATCTACGGCAGCCAGCGCATCCTCAACGGTAAGCCTCGCCAGCCCCATTACGGCATCGACATCGCGGTGCCCACCGGCACCCCTGTTAAGGCGCCGGCGGACGGCGTGGTCTCGCTGGTCCACGACGAGATGTTCTTCTCGGGCGGGACCTTGATGCTGGACCACGGTCAGGGCCTGTCCTCGACCTTCCTGCACCTCAGCCGCATCCGGGTCGAGGCGGGCCAGCGCGTGACGCGCGGCGATATTATCGCGGAAGTTGGCGCCACTGGGCGCGTTACGGGTGCTCACCTGGACTGGCGCATGAGCTGGTTCGACCGCCGCGTCGACCCGACACAAGTCGTCGGCCCCATGCCGAAGGAGGATTAAGCCGTGCGCCATCTCGTCATCGTCACAGGCGACCAACTCGACCTCGAAAGCGCGGCCTTCGATGACTTCGATCCCCAGCAGGACGCGGTATGGCTCGCCGAGCTGGCCCATGAGGCCACCTATATCTGGAGTCACCAGCAGCGCCTGGTGCTGTTCTTCGCTGCCATGCGCCACTATCGCGACGCCAGTCGCCAGCTCGCGCGCAGCGTCCACTACCACGTCCTCACGGCCGACCCGGCCGCGGATCATGCCGGTAGCTTCCGGGCGCTTCTGGAACAAGACCTCCCGCACCTGGCCCCGGAGCGGCTGATCCTGGTCCAGCCCGGTGATTATCGGGTATTGGATGAGCTGAAGGGCGCGGCGGGCGATCATGGTATCCCGTTGGACGTCCACACGGATGGCCACTTCTACAGCACCATCGATGGCTTTGCGGAATGGTTGCGCGGCCGGCGCAGCGTGGTCATGGAGCACTTCTACCGCGCCATGCGCCGCCGCGAAGGCGTGCTCATGGAGGGCGGCCAGCCTGTAGGCGGCCAGTGGAACTGGGATACCTCGAACCGCAAGACCTTCTCGCGCCAGGGCCCCGGGCGCATCCCCGAGCCGCCGCGTTTCGAACCCGATGCCACGACCCAAGAGGTTATGGCTATGGTTGCCGAGCGCTTTGGCGACCATCCCGGCCGGGCGGCCGATTTCGTTGGCGCCGTGACCCCGGAACAGGCGCGCGAGGTGCTCGCGGCCTTCGTGCGCGACCGGTTGGCACAGTTCGGCGACTACCAGGATGCCCTGTGGGGCGGCGAGCGCAGTGTCTACCACTCCGAGCTCTCCGCCGTGCTCAACCTGCATCTGCTCGACCCGCGCGAGGCCGTGGACGCCGCTGAGACCGCGTATCAGCGCGGCGAGGCGCCGCTCAACGCCGTCGAGGGCTTTATTCGCCAGATCCTGGGCTGGCGGGAGTTCGTGCGCGGCATCTACTGGGCCCATATGCCCGATTACGCCGAGCACAACGCCCTCGATCACCAGGAGGCCATACCGCCGCTGATGTGGCACGGCCAGAGCGATATGGCCTGCGTCGCCGACGCCATGGGCAACGTCCTGGAGCGCGGCTATGCCCACCATATCCAGCGGCTCATGGTCCTGGGGCTATTCGCCCAGCTCTACGGTGTCCACCCCTATGCCTTCCACGAATGGCACATGGCGATGTACCGCGACGCTGTGGACTGGGTCAGCCTACCCAACGCCCTGGGCATGAGCCAGTACGGCGACGGCGGCATTGTGGGCAGCAAGCCCTACTGCGCCAGCGGCGCCTACATCCAGCGCATGAGCAACCACTGCGCCCACTGCCGCTACGACCCCGCCAAGGCCGAGGGCGACGATGCCTGCCCCTTCACCACCCTCTACTGGCATTTCCTGGACCGCCACGCCGAGGCCTTCCGCGGCAACCGGCGCCTGACCTTCCAGATACGCAACCTCGACAAGCGCCGCGAGCAGGGCCGCATGGACGGCGTACGCCAACGCGCCGATGAGCTGAGCGCGCGCATCCGGAACGACGAGCGGGTCTAGTCTCGCGCCCCGCAGCGCCCCTTCCGGACTAATCGGTTCGGATAGCCGTGGTGCGGGCGGATACAACGCCAACTCGTTATCACTACGGCGGCGAATCAAGCGGCTTGCACCCCGACCAGCCCGCTATTGGCCAGTTGATCGCTCAACACGTTGCCGATCGTGTCTTACCCCCTATGGGCAACTCGCCATCAATCTTTAGGCCCCAAATCGCCCGTCCGTGGCGCCTGCCCGGGCACTGGTATCCGATGCCGACCTAAGTCGGGGGTCGCCTCAAGGCGTGCCGATCAGTTCGTGATTAGACGAGTGATGCCTCTTGCCTCTGTGTCCATGGGTTTGTCGGCCCTCGCATAGGGCGAGAAGTGGGCTAATGGCTGGTGGCCCAAGGCTGCCTCGGCCTGTTGATACGCCGGCCAATGGGATCCGCGGCGAGGGCGACCCCAAGGCTGTTGGGTTTCAGCAACGCGCTTAGTGCCGACTTGTTGCTGTCCGGCAACAGAGCCGCATCGCATCGGGTGAGCTAGGCGGTTAAGGCGCTGCGCAGCTCACAGCGATCCCTAGATATCCCGAAAAAACAGATACCTATTTCCCTTCCGAAGTCGCCTGCTAGTCGCATGACCATGCCGGCTTCGCGACGCCTTCGGTTCCGTAGTGGCCCTGTGTTTCCGATGCGCTTGATAGGCCTCGCGTTGGGGTGATTCGCTCGGCTTTGTCTAAAACCATGAGATGCGCAAGCGCCGACACGCGTAGTGGGAGCAGCCGCTGTGAGTGGCGATCCTCACTGGGCGCTACGACGCGCGGTTATTAAAGGGGGCAGTATGGGGTCACGCTTATCGCTAACCATCCTGTTAGTGATTGTCCTGGTACTGGGGGGCATAAGCGGTTGCGGCGGCGATAGTTCGTCCGACGACGGCAACGCCAACCCGGAGTCCGGCGACTCCACGGGCGACTCCGGCGGTGGCTCGGGCTCGAATGATGGCAGCGGTGGTGGTGACTCAGGGGGCGATGAATCAGTTAGCCGAGCTGCCGCGGCGCGGTTCTTGGATCAAGCCACCTTCGGCGCCACCGAGTCGGATGTTGAGCGGGTCCGCGATATAGGCATGGAGCGCTGGATCGATCAGCAATTCGACGCACCGATGTCGAATTGGGGGGATAAGCCGTGCTACGGCTACGGCGATGATGACGAGCGCCGCGACGATGGCTGCGCCCGCACTGATCACTTCCGCAATCACCGTTGGTTCGACAATGCCCTGACGGGCCCAGATCAGCTACGTCAGCGTGTGGCTTTTGCCCTGTCCCAGATCTGGGTTGTCTCGGAAAAGAATACCGGGAACGACTTCAATAGCCACGGCCCCCACGTTAATTGGTTTAAGGTTCTCAACGAACATGCCCTAGGCAATTACTTCAAGCTCATGAAAGCCGCCACCAAGAACCCCATGATGGGGGACTTCCTGGATATGGCTTGCAGCCGCCGACCCGCCGAGGGCGAGCTCGCGAACGAGAATTACGCCCGGGAGCTATTACAGCTTTTTACGCTCGGCATCCATAAGCGCAACATGGACGCTACCCTAACACGTGACGGCAACGGCAACCCGATCCCTGTCTACGACGGCGATCAGGTTCAGGCCTTCGCTCGGGCATTTACAGGGTGGGGCTACAGTGCCTCACCGAAAGGCCGTGACATGGGTAAGCAGAGTCAATTCTGCATCTACAACAACGATTACGCCAGCTACAAAAAGCCGATGCGGGCCGGTTTCCCTAAATGGCATGATTCGGGCGCCAAGACTCTGCTCAACGGCAAGCGGCTTCCGGCGGGTCAGTCCGCTGAAGAGGATCTCAATGCCGCCCTGCGCAATATCTTTAATCACCCCAATATGGCGCCGTTCGTGTCCAAGCAGCTGATCCAGCATCTTGTTACCAGCAATCCCAGTGCGGGCTATGTCCGCCGGGTGGCTCGGACCTTCGCCGGTAAAGGCGATAACACGCGTGGCGACCTGAAGGCCGTGGTGCGCCAGATCCTGCTCGATCCCGAGGCCCGCCGAGGTGATGATCCGGCCAAGCGACAGCAACGTGATGGCCACCTCCGTGAGCCCATTCTGTTCATGACCGGTCTGATTCGCAGTCTCGGGGGCGAGGTCAATCCAGCCCAGACCAAGACCAACCACTACGGTGACGGGGACGTCGACGCCCAGTGGGGTGAGTATTTCTTTAATCAGGGCAAGCGTATGGGCCAGCCGCTGCATGAACCGCTGAGTGTTTTCAGTTTCTATCCGCCCGATTACGTCTCGCAGCATGCGCCTGAGCTGTTGGCACCGGAGTTCGCGACCATGAACACCTCAACGGCATTGGACCGGACGAATTTCGTCGATGAGGTGGTCTCCGGCGCGCACCCGTACGTGCGCTTTAACCAGCGTGAAGGCTCCGAGTATCGGCGCCTTGCCAAGAACGACCCTGACCAGTTGCTGGATCGTCTGGACACCATGCTATTGCACGGCGGCATGTCCGAAGCCATGCAAAACGAAATACGTAGCGCGATGAGCATGGCGCGCAGCCCCAAGGACAAGCTCGCGATGGCGACCTATCTGGTGGCTACGTCTCCCCACTATCAGGTTCTGCACTGAGGTTCGGTAAAATGCTTACACGACGCGATTTGCTCAAGAGTGCGGCTGCCGCGGGGATGCTGGGCAGCCTCGGTTCCCTTACCGCCTTGCAGAATGCCGCGCGCGCCGCAAGCGCCGGCGACTACAAGGCCTTGGTCGTGATCTTCCAGTTCGGCGGTAATGACGGTCACAACACCCTGATTCCCCGGGATCAGAGTAGCTACGATGATTATGCGGCGTTGCGCGGGGGGCTGGCATTACCGCGCTCAGAACTCAATCCGCTCGATGGGACGGACTACGCGGTTCATCCGAAACTCCCCGAGCTGTCGCGGATCTTTAACGCCGGCGATGCCGCCGGTGTCATGAACGTCGGGATGCTGGATCAACCCGTAACCAAGGGACAGCTCCAAAATGACAGAGCCCTTCTACCTGAGGGCTTCCGTTCCCATATCAATCAGCAGTGGCATTGGCAGGGCCGCACGCCCGAGGCGCCGGCCGCGACGGGGTTTGCGGGCCGCATGGCCGATCGACTGGGCAACGCGGCTAGCGGCGACATGCCGGTGGTCATCTCATTGGCCGGGAGCCGGCCGTTTACCGTGGGTGACGCTAGCTCGCCGCTATCGCTGGTGCCCGGTAGCCCTCTGGCGAAGGATTGCCACCTGGAAACGGGCTGCGAGACTCGGGCCGAGGCCGCGCAGCGCATACAGGCCCAACAGCAGGCAGCCAAGCTGATGCGCGCCTCAGGCGAGGTTACCGATCAGGCCCTGGAATTGCAGGGCGAGGTCAGTCGCGCCCTGGAAAAAGCGGAGCGTCGAGGCGGTTTCGATCAATTTAAGTCGTGGTGGGGCTTAGCCGATGCGGCCAAGCTCATCTCGGTGCGCAACACGCTTGGCAGCTCGCGCCAGATCTTCTTCATCGGTCAAGGTGGCTACGATAGCCATGGCGGCCAGCTCCAGCAGCACGATGATCGGCTCGACGGCCTCAACTCGGAGATCGGTGCGTTCTATGACTGGCTCGAGGACAACGGCCTAGAGGACAATGTAACGACCGTAATGATCTCCGAGTTCGGGCGTACCCTGCGGGAGAATTCCAACAGCGGGACGGATCATGCGTGGGGATCGCACCTGTTTTCGTTCGGTGGTGCGGTCCGAGGCGGCCTCTACGGTCGATTCCCGGCCATGGAGTTCGGCGGCGCGGACGACCTCCAGACCGGTAATGACAGTGTTGGCATCACCATACCGACGACCGGCCATAACCAGTACCTGGCGACAGTGGCGCGTTGGTTTGGGGTTGCCCAAGCGGATATCGATTACATTTTCCCCAACCTTCAGAATTTCAATGCCGCCGACCTAGGGTTTATGGGCTGATCCCGGGCCAAGGCACCCGCGAGTGTATCGCCCAGCCGACAGGTTTTGTCGCTCGGATTACTTTGCCTGGTCTGCCTGATGGGGCTGGCGACGGACGCAAAACCAGGCGCTACGGCCCCGGGCACGTCCGCTGAAAAAGCGGCTATTTACGCCATTGCTGGCGGTGGTTGCTCAACCTGATGAGAGGAGGCGGTGCGGTATGCGGCGGCGTCAATGGTTGGAGGCCCCGGCCAATCTTGGGCTCAGCGTTAGCGCCCTGGTGGCTGCGGTGGCCATCGCCTGGTGGGCGCATAGCGCGGTTAGCTTTGGTTACCCACTGCTCTACGACGCGCTTGCCATCGACGAGCACATCGCCGAATACGCGCCCCAGAATGAATACCGTGACGGCTTCGCGCGTACGTCGCGCGCGAAACGGCTGGCATTGTTCGGGGCACTCGTAGCGGCTATTAATCAGGGCGGTGAGGGGTTGGAGGCACTGAGCTATCGCCCTTCGCTGACCAGTGGGCCGATACCGCTGCTGCGGCCAGCGGAGGTGAAGCACCTGCGCGCCGTAGCTGGACTCGTAAGCGCTCTCACGGTGGCCGGTGTTGCTGCGTTGATTGGCTTCGCCGGCACCTTAATCACGATGCGCTGGCGCGGTGTGCGGCTATGGACCTCGGCACCGTTGCTCGGCTTGGCAGCGGCGCTGGGAGTCGGTTTGCTCATCGCGATTGTGGCGCTCGATACCGGAGAGGATAGCTGGTTTGCCTGGGCCCACGAACAGCTCTTCGGAGCGGGCCATCAGTGGTTCTTCTACTACCAGGAGTCGTTAATGACGACCCTGCTTAAAGCGCCTGATCTGTTCCTACCCCTTGCCGTCTCCATGAGCCTTGTGGTGTTGCTAGCAACGGCGTTGCTCTATCTCATCGCCCGGTGGGTGTTGCCGAGGCGTTAGCTGAGGTCTGGCTAGGCGCTCAAGCGGCCGCGGTGCGGGTAATTAATCAAGCCGAGGAACCTCGCAAATGGTCCTAAGGCCAGCCCCCCGAAGTTGGCTGGCATAAGGGATAGAGTACCGATACCCCGGCCACCTAAGCGTCGACGGCCGCAACGGATACGCAAGTGGCAAGGGCGTCAGATGCCGCACCCTTGCTCAAGCGAGCCCACCTTCCCAAACACCTGTCGCCGTTGCCCAACAGTCCTCGCAATCCCGGCATGGCGGGGTTTTGGTTGTCTTAATATCGCCTATTGATACACCGATTGGGGCATTCGCCAGATTGGTTGCAGTCTCAGGATAGCGCCCGTTAGGGCGCGAATGACGGATAGATAGTTTGAGGTCGCTCACCAGTGTGGGACAGGTCTTGCAAAACACATCCGTCGCGGGCGAATGCGATGCCCGCCATGCGACACAACGAGACCAAGCGTTGATAAGCGCTGGTGCCAGGTCGGCATGGCAAACGGGCGGGTTTGTTGAGACCACAAAAAGATACAGGAGTGATGAGATGCTGAGTCGAGCGAAGCGGTTGCCTCGGTACGCCGCGCTGATTGCCTTTGTGCTGGCGCTTGCAGCGTGTGGCGGCGGTGGTTCCGGCAGTTCGAGTGACGCCGGAGGTGGTAGTGATTCGGGGAGTTCTACTGACTCCGGAGGTTCTGGCGGTTCCGGCGGTTCGGGCGACGCCGGCAGCGGCGATTCGCCCGAGCTGGAAAGCAATTCGACGGACGGCCAGGTCAAGCTCGAATGGTCCCAACAGGACAAGGCCAACGCCTATAACCTGTACTACGCCACTGAGGGCGATATCGACCCGGCCAACTTCCAAATCTGGATCAACGATCACAATGGCGAGGAAGTGGCCGGGATCACCGACAGCTCTTACACCGTCGAGGGCCTAGAAGCCGGTACCGAATACCATTTCGCCGTCACCCCGGTGGTGGACGGCCAAGAGGGTGACAAGAGCAACGAAGTCAGCGTCACCCCTGAGGACTCGGGGGACCGTGTCAGTACGCTCAACGACACCGGTATAACGTACTGCTTCGACGGTGAGCCGGGAAACTATAATGCCCATGTCGAAGAGTGTCCGGTTGAGGGTTATCCCAATCAGGACGGCGATGTCGGACGCGACGCAGCGGCTGCTGCCGGCGAGCTCGATAAGGAAGGCATCGGCGCGCGTGGGCTCGACTACACCAAAATCGATGCTGACGGCAACGAACTCCCCGACGGCGCCGATGATTGGGCCTGCGTGCGTGATAATCACACCGGGCTGATGTGGGAGGTCAAGCGCCCAGACCGCGGATTTCGTGGGGTCGATTCTCGGTACAGCTGGTACGATCCGGATGATCCGACAAACGGTGACGGTGTATCCAATGCCGGCGAGGCCTGCGGCGGGATTTCATGCGATACGCACCATTACGTCCAGGCTATCAACGACCGCGAGCTGTGCGGTGTGTCTGATTGGCGCATGCCGAGTGTGAACGAACTCCACTCCTTAGCCTATCGAGCGGGCGGGTCCGCTACCTTCCCAATGAAGGTCGATGACGGGTTGTTCCCGACGGATCCCACGTTCTTTGGACAGTGGACTAGCTCCCCTTCCGCCGCCAACCGGGATGCGGCGTGGGATGTGAACCTATACAACGGCACAGATGACAACCCGGGTGCCGGCAATCGCCGGGCCTGTTCTTCCGGCCAGCGCATCCGCCTAGTACGCGAGGTGGACAACACGGCCGAGTCGACGGCGCCTGCCATGGCCTCGGCGTCCTCGGAGATGCCCTCCGCGGCCGACAACTGCGCAGGCAACCTACCTCCGCGCTCGCCTTCCAGTGAATTTACAGCCGTGGAGGGCGGTTCGGTCGTACACCACCAGCCGACCGGCCTGGAGTGGCAACGCTGTCCTGCCGGCATGGAATGGAATGGCGATACCTGTAGCGGCAGCGCCAAGACAATGGACTGGCAAGCCGCCTTACAGTACGCCGCTGAGCGGGATGGCTGGCGCCTGCCGAATATTAACGAGCTTCGCAGCATCGTGGAGCGCTGCCGTACCGGGCCAGCGGTGAACCAGGCGGTATTCCCAGAGACTGGTAGCGTTCAATACTATTCGTCTTCGCCTGCCAGGCGGGCCGCTAGAACAGATCTTTATAAGATGGGGGGCGTCTGGACCGTCGACTTCGAGCAGGGCACCAGCCGCATGACGCGGGATCCGGACAAGGAAGATCTCATCGGCAGCAGTCGAGGCTGCCCTGAAGAGTTTCCTTGCCCGCCCTTCGCGAAGGAACTACCGCATCGAGTCCGTCTGGTTCGCACCCCGCAGTGACGACCTCGGGCGGGTATCCCGGCGCCAGCCGCGTGCTGGCGCCGGCGCCTGGGGGCAGCCAAACGAGCCCTATCAACAAATCCTCAAAGGACGACGAAACACCGCCCTAGGCTTGGACCTATATGGACTCTTGTTGCATGGGTGTTGGCTATAGATGTCCACACTCTCCACCCGCAACGATTAACCGCGAACAACCTGAGCCGATCCGCAATCCCGAGCTTAATCGCGTCGGGGATAACCGCCATCAAACCTCGCAGGTTGGTTGCTACCCTGAGCCACCCACCGGTTGTCTGACCCTGACACACAAGTCGGCTGGACAAGGTCGCCGCGGGCGGGTACTGTGCCGGCATGGATACGACGACAGCCAGTCTGGCGGCCCTGGATGATTGGGCGAGCGCGC
>CAJXKP010000039.1 GCA_913055565.1 uncultured Ectothiorhodospiraceae bacterium | reverse complement strand
GGGCGGCATTCGCACCTATCTGCGCTACGTCTTCCGCTACGACGTGCTGCGCCACCATCGATACGTGGTCTTGGCACCGGATGCCGACGGGCTGGACGTAGCCCTCGCCGACTTCGCGGCTGAGCATGTCGAACGGATGACGCCTGACCAGGGCAACGCGGCCATGTTTCGGGCGGCCTTGCGTGTGGTTCGGCAAAGCCAGCCGGCACTAATCCATTCCCATGGCTTCACCAGTGCCCTGTTACTGGCGCCCATCGCGCGGCTCACGCGCACCCGTCACCTGGTGACCACGCATGACGTGCTATTCCCGTCCCAGTTCGCGGGCGTTAAGGGACGGCTCAAGCGCCTGGGCATCGCCGCCGCGCTGCGCTCGGCCGATCATGTCATGGCCGTCGGCGAGGAGGCGCTCACCAATCTGCGCTCGTTCTTCCCGGCCCTCGATACGGACGCCAAGAGCTCGGCTATTCGCAATGGTATCGAGCCCTCGCTTTTCGCTGGCGAGCAGCGCCGTCCTCTTCGCCAGGAGCTGGGACTGCCTGCCGAGGCAACGCTGCTGGGCTTCTTCGGGCGTTTCATGGCCCAAAAGGGTTTCACCTATCTGGTCGAGGCGGTAGCCCGACTTCGCAGCGAAGGCCACACTATCCATGTCGCCTGTTTCGGCTGGGGCGGTTTTATCCGCGAGGAACAGCAGGCCCTGCGCGAGCAGGGACTGAGCGACTGCTTTCACTTCCTGGCCCAAACGGATGACATGGTCGCCGCCCTGCGTGGGGTGGACGCCGTGGTAATCCCATCGCGTTGGGAGGCCTGTCCGCTCCTGCCCATGGAAGCGCTCATGGCCGGCGCACCGGTCATCACCAGCGACTGCATCGGGATGAACGAGGTCGTCACCGACACGCCAGCGCTGGTCTTCCCCATGGGCGATGCGGGCGCGCTTGGTGAGCGTATTGCCCGCGTGGTGGCTCGGCCCGAGGCACACCGCGAGCGCGCCGAGGCCTTCCGCGACCAGGCCGCCGAACGCTTCGACGGTGCCCGGTCAGCGGCCTCGCTGGCGCGCTTGTATCAGGGTTTGATGAACGAGGCCCGTTGAGATGTGCGGGCTAGCCGGATTCGTCAGCGGCCATCGCCCACCGGACGGCGAGCCCGAGGCCATCCTAACCGCCATGGGTCAAGCGCTGCGCCACCGCGGCCCCGACGCAGGCGATAGCCACTGGCATGGCAGCACAGGCGTCGGATTGACCCACCGGCGTTTGGCCATCCAGGACCTATCCAGCCTGGGCGCCCAACCCATGCACTCGGCCAGCGGCCGATTCACCATCGTGTTCAACGGCGAGATCTACAACTTTACGACCCTGCGCCGCGAAACCGAGGCCGCCGGTCGCCGCTTTCGGGGCCATTCCGATACCGAGGTCCTGTTAGGCGCCTGCGAGACGTGGGGCGTCGAGGCAACGCTGCCCCGGCTGGCCGGGATGTTCGCTTTCGCTATCGCCGACTGGCAGCAGGGGACGCTCTGGCTCGCTCGTGACCGTATGGGCGAGAAGCCCCTCTACTACGGCCACATCCACGGGCATTTCGTCTTCGCCTCCGAGCTCACCGCGCTGGAGACCTTCCCCGTCTTCGAGGGGCGTATTAACCGCGATGCGCTGACCCTGCTGCTCCGGCACAACTACATCCCGGCGCCACACAGCATCTACACCGGGATCGCCAAGCTCCCGCCGGCCCACTGCCTACGGCTAGACCTCCGCGACACCGCGGAAGTACAGCCGCAGCCCTATTGGGATCTCAGCACAGCGTTCAATGACGATAGCCGACCCGCATCGCGAGAGGAGGCGGTAGACGGCGTCGATAGCCGCCTCGCCGAAGTAGTCCACGAGCAGATGGTCGCCGACGTGCCACTGGGCGCCTTCCTCTCCGGCGGTATCGATTCGGCCACGATAACCGCCCTAATGCAGCGGCAGTCGAGCCAGCGCATTAAAACCTTCACCATCGGCTTTCGGGAGCCCGGCTTCAACGAGGCCGAGCAGGCGGCCGCCGTGGCGCGCCACCTGGGCACGGATCACACGGAGCTCTACGTCAGCGCCGACGATGCCCTGGAGCTGGTACCGGAGCTCGCGACGATCTTCGACGAGCCCTTCGGCGATTCGTCGCTACTACCCACCTTCCTGGTCAGCCGCATGACCCGGGAGCACGTCACCGTCGCCCTGTCCGGCGATGGCGGCGACGAGCTATTCGCCGGTTATGCCCGTTACCCGCAGGCGCTGGCGGCATGGCAACGCCAACAAGCGCCAGGCTGGCAGGATCGCCTCGCCGGCGCCTTGTTGGATCTCCCCGACCGACTCACCTCGGCGACAGTGCGCACGCTCAAGCCTGCCTATCGCCGCCTGTCCGCGAGCGCGATACGCGATAAGCTCACCCGCGAGCGGCGTCTGCGGCGCTGTCGTTCGCTGGCCGAGCTCTATCGGCTGCGGGTCGGTTACTGGAGCGACCCGGCCAGCCTGGTCCGCGGCGGCACCGAGCCGGACTACGCATTGACCCGGGAATTACCGGCGAACCTTGCCGAGGCCCCCGGCATGAGCCAGCTTCAGTGGCTGGATCTGAACAGCTATCTGCCGGACGACATCCTGACCAAGGTGGATCGCGCCGCCATGGCCGTGAGCCTGGAAACGCGGGTACCCATGCTCGATCATCGCGTCGTCTCTTATGCCTTGGGGCTGCCGCCGGGTTGGAATGACCGCGACGGCCAGGGTAAGGCCATCCTGCGCGACGTCCTGTACCGATACGTGCCGCCGGCCCTAGTGGATCGCCCGAAACAGGGGTTCGCCGTGCCGGTAGCGCAGTGGCTGCGCGGCGCGCTGCGCGACTGGGCCGAGGATCTGCTGGCGCCTGAACGTCTGATCCGTGAGGGCTACTGGGACGCCCAGGCCGTGCGCGCTATCTGGTCGGATCATGTGAGCGGGCGCGCTGATTACAGCTTTCACCTATGGGGCATCCTGATGTTCCAGGCCTGGCTGGCGCACCGCTGGGGCCATGGCCGATGATCCGAGAGGAACCCTACAACGCTGACGCGCGCACCGAGATCCTGGAGCTCGTCGGGCGTTCCCGGATCGGCAACCGGATCTGGCAATGGCAGTTCGAGGCCAATCCCCGCGGCTACGGCTTCGAGCCGGTGGTCCTACGCGATACCGAATCGGGTCAAATCGTGGGGTTTAATGGCGTCATGCCCGTGCGTGTGCGCTACGCGGGCTGCGAGCTGGATGCCTGCTGGAGCTGCGATTTCCACGTGCGCGATGGATGGCGCGGCAGCGGCGTCGGTCGTCAGGTCAAGGAGGCGCTGCACGCCCGCCATCCACTGCTCATGACCTTCGGTGTCAGCGCCGCCGCGGCCCGCGTTTTGCCGCGCATGGGATGGCGCGCCGGTGACGACATCGCCCAATACCGTCGCCTAACCAAAATCACAACCCCCTCCGACGGGCTGCGCCGGCTGATGCAGGGCCTGAATCGGTTCCTCGCCATCCTGCGGCGTATACCGAGCATGCCCGCCGGGCTGCATACGGAGCTGACCTGCACCCTCCCCGACGCCGATGCCGTGGATGCGCTATGGCAGCGAGCAGCACCCGGCTACGACAAGATCGTCTGTCGCGATTACAGCTACCTCGATTGGCGCTACCAGCAGTGCCCGGTCGGGCGCTACCGTTTCATCCAAGTTCTCGATGAGGACGGCCTACGAGCCCTCGCTGTCTACCGCCAGCACAGGACGCACGCCCGGCTGGTAGACATGGTCGCCGAGGCCGGTGATATCGAGGCGCGCCGCGCCATCGTCAGTGCCTGGCTGGATGCGACGGCAACCGCGCGCAGCTTCTCGCTCGTCACCTCGGACCGCGAGCTCGGGCGCGTGGCGCGATCATTCGGCTTCTTCGTCGGACGCGGCTCGCCGGGCTTTTTCGTGCGTTGTCACGATGGCGACGCCCAGGCCGAGCGCGGCTGGTTCATCATGAGTGGTGATTCGGACGGCGAATTCCTGCAGGCCGCCGCAAACGAGGCCGAATCGGATTCCCACCCTGTCGCTTACTCGCTCACCCCCGACGAGTGCTTTGGCCACCCCGAGCTTTGGGAGCGCCTGCGCGAGCGCTCGCGTGGCGATCCGTTATTCCTGGGCACGGCCTGGCAGGCCGCCTGGTGGCGCACTTGGCATCGCCGCCTGCGGCTACGCCCCATGTTGATCGGTGTCTATCGGGGTAATGACCTAATCGCCCTGGCGCCGTTCTATCGTTACCGGCGTCGCAGCCTGCTGGGGCTGGCGTTCGAGGAGCTGCACCAGATCGGCAATGCCCCCGGCATCGCCCCGACGGTGCGTACGGAGTACACCGATGTCCTCATCGACCCCGAGGACAGCGATGCCGCACTGGCGACCCTTGATGAGGCACTGAGCCGGATCCACTGGGACGAGCTCATCATCAGCGACTATGTTGCTCCCGGGTGGCTAGCGCGCCTAGCTCTGCATCGCCGGCTGCGGCCTATGACCGCCCGAACCGACATAGGCGTCCACATCCCGACCGACGGCTCCTTCCACGACTGGCTATCATCGCTCGGCCACAACACGCGCCTGAAGGCCTACAACCGGCGGCGCTATCTGGCCGAACGCGGCATTGGGATCACACGGCGCACCATCACCGATCCCGATGAGGGCTTTCGGCTGCTCAACGCCTTCCACCGCCAACGGTGGGGCAAACCGGCCTTTGCGGATACCAGCCTCGCGTTCCACCAACGGCTGCGGGAGCGGCTCGGCGCTGGCGCCAGCGCCTACTTCGACGTGCTCGAGCTCGACGGCGAAGTGCGCTCCGTGCTCTACGACGTCCGCTGCGGCGACCGCATCTACAACCTCCAGGCCGGGTTCTGCGAGGCATTCGATCCCAAGGTATCGCTCGGCACCCTGCATCTGGGTTACGCCATCGAGGCGGCCTTCGACGATCCGGCTATCAAGGCCTATGACCTGCTCGCCGGCGGCGGCAAGCATAGCCAATACAAGCGCCACTTTCGCGGCCATGAACATCGATTCGAGAGCTACCACCTGACACGAAGCCCGTTACTCAAGGCTCTTTATTCCGGCTATTACGCCCTGCCGGAAGGCCTGCGAACACGGCTTCAGCGCTGGCGGCGGCGTTACCATCACCCGCCGTCGCCGGCGTCGCGTCGAGCCCCATGGTGAAGCGCCCTAGACCGAAGGCTGGTAGCCTACCGGCGCCTTGACCAGCCGAGCCTAAGAGCTGGACTCGGCGTATGGCGGCTCTCAGTCGGATCACGACCCGTGACGGCCAGACTCATAACGGCCTCGCGGGCTAGGTGGCTAGCATGGCTACCGGCACCGTAAGACAACGGATGGAAGAGTAGCGCGACCATGGAATCGACACCGACGGTGAGTATCGTCACGCCCGCGTTTAATCGTGCGGACTATCTGCCTTACACCATCGATAGCGTCCTGGCCCAGAGTTACCCCGACTTCGAGCACATCATCATCGATGATGGCTCAACCGACGGTACCGACGAGCTGGTGCGCGCCTATAGCGACCCGCGGATTCGCTACTTCCAGCAGGCCAATCAGGGCCAGAGCGTGGCCCGCAACCTCGGTATTGAGGTCAGCCGCGGGCAGTACATCTGCTTTCTGGACTCGGATGACCTCTGGCTTGAGAACAAGCTCCAGGAGCAGTTGGCGCTATTCGCCGATAACCCGAACACTGGCGTGGTTTACGGCGACAAGATTAGTATCGATGGCGCCGGGCGTGAGCTGCATCGCCGCAACATGCGCCGCTATAGTGGCTGGGTGACCGCTAAACTGCTGGCGGATAACTTCGTGAGCATGAATACCACGATGACGCGCGCCGAGCTCCTGCGCCAGGCGGGCGGCTTCGATCCGAGCGATCGCTACGCCGAGGACTACGGCCTGTGGCTGCGCGTCTCGCTGCTGGCGCCGTTCCAATACAGCCCGAGCCTGTGGGTCTATTACCGGGTCATGGCCGGCCAGCTGTCCAGTGACAAGATCACCCGGCTCGCCGCCAACGAGCGCCTCCTCGAGCAGTTCCTCGCTGACCACGATCACGGCCTGCGCCGCGACGAGATCCGTGAGGGGCTATCGCGCTTCTACGCACGCAAGGCGCGTACCGAGGCCGCGGGCGGCGCCCGTCGGGCGGCGTTGCGCTCCATCGCCAAGGCCCTTGCCTATTCCCCCTGGCGGCGCGGCTGCTGGCGCTCCAGCGCCCGTGTTCTACTCAACCTCGCTCGCCCCTCGCCCTAGGCGGGATCGCCACTAATCAGCCGCGGAATCACCATGCTACGCAGCCTGCTGGCCAGCACCGCATCCAATGGCGCCCGCTTCGTTGTCGCGCTCGTCGTGACCTTCGTCATGACGCCCGTCTACATCAACCAGCTGGGCAATTACGACTACGGCATCTGGGAAATCCTGGGCTCGGTCGTCGGCTACCTGGGGCTGCTGGATATGGGGTTGCGCCCGACCATATCCCGCTTCATCGCCTACGCGCGCAACGACCAGGGTGTCGGCGACTCCCAGCAGGTACTCTTCAATACTTCGCTCGGGCTCATGCAGGGCGTCGGCATTACCATTAGCCTCATCCTGGCCGGCTGGTCGCTAACGTTCCCCAACATCCTCGCCCCGGCGGACGGTGCAGTGGCGCGCTACGCCTTCGTCATCCAGCTGTTCGCGCTGCATGTCCTGCTTTCGTTCCCCTACTTCGCCCTGGAGAGCGTGTTCGAGGGGCGTTTGTGCTATACCACGAAGAACAATATCGCCATCGCGCATCAGGTCCTGGGCGCCGTCTTCCTCTATCAGTATCTGCCCGTTTTCGACCCGCTGATCCTCCTTATCGCCGTTAACCTCGCTACGACGGCCTCCAAGCTCATCCTGCTGCTGGCACTGCTCCATCTGAGCAACTTCGGCGCGTACCGCATCCGCCCTACCCTTTTCCGCGGCGAGCTCGTCCGGCGCATGCTGCGTTTCGGTAGTAAGTCCCTGCTTCAGGGCATTGCCGGCCAGGTCTCCAAACGCGCCGATGCCGTGCTGATCGGCATCTTCCTCGGCCCCCAGAAGATCGTGTTCTACAACCTCGCGCATATGCTGCTGCAGCGCCTGTCGTCGCTGACCCAGCTGGCCGGACACGCCTTCATGCCAGCCTTCTCGACCTTCCACGGTGCCGGCGAACAGGGGCGCATGGAGCAGTACTTCTTTATCGGCACGCGCTATGTCTATGCCCTTCATGCCGCCACCTGTGCCGCCATCGCCATCGTCGGCGCCGGCTTTCTGCAACTCTGGATCGGCCCAGACTATGGTAGTGAGGCCCGGCCGCTCATCTGGGTACTCGTCGCCGGGGCGCTGATCGCCGGCTCGCTGCCGCTGCATAACCGCTTTCTGACGGCACTGGATCGACACGGCCAGCTCGCCATCCTCTACTCGCTGCGCGCCGCCCTCAACGTGATACTGACCATTATCCTGCTGCCTGTCATGGGGCTCCTCGGCGTCGCCGTGGCCACAATGCTGGCTCAGGCGATCATTACCCCGCTAATCTGGCGGGCTGTCTTCCGCGAATTACAGGGCACCGTGGGCGAGTACATCCGGCAAACCCTCGCCCCCGTTTTCGGCGTCGTCAGTGTCATGGCCGTGATTATGCTCATCACGCGCGCCTTTATCGGCATCGAGTCCTGGCTCAGCCTCTTCGGGGTCCTCGCTGCCGGTGGCGTCAGTTTCCTGTTGCTGTTTTCCCTAATCGCTACGGGTGAGACGGAGCGGGCCTTTCTGCGAGCAACCATCCAGCGGTTACGGCATCAGTAATGAAACGTTCATGCGTCGGGCCGATTCTCGAACGGTTGGTCGGCTGCCCGAGATCGATGGAGACGGCGGTAATCGAGCCGCGATAAGACGGCATCGAGGCACAGAGCCAGGCGACGCTTGCGTGTCCGTTGGCGGTGGATAGGCTGGCCCTGGAGGTCATAATCACGGGCGTAGAGATTGCCGCGCAACCGGCACCTCAGGCGCCCCCAGGCGTATGCCATCAACGAACGGCCCCGGCGTATCGGTAGCGGAAGCCGATACCAGCGACGATAGGCGGGCCCCACCGTGTCCCTAACGAATTGCGTCCATAGCCTAGCCATCGCATCCGCGCTCCAGTCGCCACCGCGTTCGGCGGCACGCCGACGCATGGCCGAATAGAGGCCCGGCTCATGCTTGAGCCGTTTCAGTGCCGCCAACGTCTCCGCCGCGTTGGTCGCGTACAGGAAGTCACGCCCGGCAAGACCGTGATGATGGAAGGCCGGCTCGGAGCCAAGGATAGCGGGGCAACCAGCACGCCAGGCGTTGATCAGTTTCGAGGGCGGCTTGCCCGCCAGGAAGTAAGGGGCGCCGTCGCGTACGGCGAGCACCACATCAATGTCGGCGTAATCGCCCCAGGACCCCCTGTCCTCGCGTATAACCAATTCCATGCCGAGTTCTGTAAGCGCCTCCGTGAGCTCGGTCGAGCGGAGCTCCGCGGCCAGATTCTTGGCCGGCCCGAAAAAGCCCACGCGACAGACGAGATCGTCGCGCCCCTGAGCGCGTGGGATCAACGCTGGCTGAGGCCACTGCGGCATATAATGCGCCATGACGTTATCGATCACGCCCGGACTTTGAACCAGCTCGATGTTCGGCGTGAAGGCGCGCTCGCGGTCGGCGCGGATACACACGCTAAAGCTCCGCCAGGCATCCGCGGCTGCGGCATGGTCGTCACGATGGGCGATGCAGACCCGATCCGGTAGGAAAACCGGGGAAAGCCTTACCGGCAGGCCGCGCTGGCGGAGATGGAGGTAGGTCGACAGGATCCAGGCGTCGCGCCCGTTTTGGCTTTGCAAGAGCGTCGCCGCCAGGCCATGGTCGCGCACCGCTTTATCAAGCGCCTCTGGGGATTCGATCGCCGGATGGATAAAAACGAGTTCGGGGATCTCGGACCGGGCCATAGGTGTTTATCGTCGACTCGTAGAGCGGTCATGGAGCGGGGGCTTCAGCGCTCCCGCACTGAGCCAAGCATTACAAGCGCCACCGGCTTGCTGGGCTGTATGCATCAGCCCCAACGGCCCGCAATGAGCATCTGTTCCGGGGCTCAAGCGGACAACGGCCGCGTGGTCTCGCCATCGTCCAGCGCCCGCTCGGAACGCGATACCGAGCGCGCGAAGGCGACACACAAGCCACCGAAGAGGTACCAGTACTCCTGGGACAGCCCGAAGTAGTTAAGACTGTACACCGCATAGATCCAGAACACGGCCAGCAGGGCCATGTTAAGCCGGATCTGGAAGCTGCTCACCTCGCCACCCTCCTGTAAGAGTTCGCGGAACCGTCGCAGGTTATATTGAAGCAGCCGGTAGTTGCGCCAGATAAACGTCATGAAGATGGCGAATCCGATCAGGCCCGTCTCGATGAGGAGTTGGCCGTAGAGATTGTGCGAGGCCTGCCCTGTCCCCCCGAGCTGATTGACCTTCGCCTCCGCCGTGGTGCCCACGCCGTGGCCAACGATCGGGCGATAGAACCCGAGCTCGAACTCCTTCATCATCAAATCGAAGCGGCCTTCCACGCTCTCCTCCTGGGTGCCCATACCGACCAGGGACAGATATCGATCACGATTGAAATCTGACATCTGGAACCAGCCGCCGACGGCAATGGCCACCGCGATCACCGCCAGCAAGGCCTTGTAGCGGCTTTGCCAGAAGATGAACCCTAGCAGCACGACCGCCGTTATAAAGGCACCACGGGAGCTGGTAAGCACCAGGGCGTACAGGAAGGTGGGCAGCAATCCCAACAGATAGACCAGACGCACCAGCCGGGACGGGCTGGCCATGAGCAGGAAATGCATAAAGCCGAGCGTGGTCACGATGACGAAACCAAGGCCGTTGGCGTTGACCACGTCGGCGGGCGCGCCGTTGAGCCGCCCCGCGAATTCGCCGCCCGCGTAGGTATAGCCACCTAGTCGGCCGGTTGCAAAGTAGAGATACAGAGGCTCGAGGACGCGAACCGCCTGCAGCCCCATGAACAGGAAGACCGTTATCTTGAGGCGCCGATCCGTATCCACGAACAATGCCGTAAAGAATATGAACACCACGGCCTTAACGAAGCCCTGGATGTTCTCGCGGATCACGCTGCCCGGCCACTCCACCAGCGGTAACGAGACGATGATGTAGGCGACGAGCAGCAGCACCGCGCGTACCGGCGGCTGCTGAGCGAGCGCCTTGAGTCGCTCACCCTGGGCAAGGGCCAGGATGGTCAAGAGACCGACGAGGACGAGCGTGGGCCGCAACGATCCGTAGCCGGGGATACGCTGGGACAAGCGCAGGAAGAAATCGATCAGGAAATAGCAATACAGGACGAACACCGGGCTGGCCACAGGCCGCGCTAACGGCTGCCATGTGAGGCCAACGCTGGGTGCGGCAGCGGCACTCGTCGTCATGGGCGCCGCCTTGCTTCAACTAACAACCTGCCCAGATGGACGCCGAGCGCCCGGCACTGGCGAGGGCAGCCCACTA
The DNA here is from genome assembly GCA_913055565.1 of uncultured Ectothiorhodospiraceae bacterium. Lineage (GTDB taxonomy): Bacteria > Pseudomonadota > Gammaproteobacteria > Nitrococcales > Nitrococcaceae > CAJXKP01. Next base: position 14,589 of record CAJXKP010000039.1, on the reverse strand, counting down.
CCCATTGCCATTGCCTCGCGGCCATCCGAACGGGCACGCCCGCGACGCGAGGCCTTGCGATATAAGGGGTAGCTGTATTGCGCGTCACCATAGGTGCCCCGGCATGAGCCGTCGGTAGAGAGCCACATGATCATTGACCATGCGCTCAATGGAAAAACGCTGCCGAGCGTCCTCGGCTGCCTGCGCTCCCAGCGTATCGCGAAGCTGCGGGTCGCGCGCGAGGTACGCCAGATGAGTGGCGAGCGCGCCGACATCGCCGACGGGATATAGATAACCCGTTCGGCCGTGATCGATGGCCTCGGGATTGCCGCCGGCCTCGGTGCCTATCACCGGCAGGCCGGCCTGCATGTACTCAATAATGGCATTCGAGAAACCCTCGGACTCGCTGCAAAGCGCCGCCATATCGAATGCCGCCAGGCACGCCGTGATGTCGCGGCGATGACCCAGGAGATGAACGCGGTCGCTGATGCCGAGGCCCTGGGCCTGCTCTCGCAAGGGGGTCTGGTCGCCGCCGCCGACGATGACGAGATCGAGGGCGGGCTCGCTAGCGGCGATGCGTGCGAGCGCCTCGAGCAGGTCGCCGATGCGCTTGATCGGGCGGACATTGGCAACCAGCCCGCAGATCAAGCGACCGCGCTGTTTGAGCGCCTCAAGATCAGTGGGTCGGTCCACAGGCTGGGGCGGTGCCAGCCCATTGTAGATGACGGCCAGTTCGGACAGCGGAAAACGCTCGCAGCGGGCGGTGACCGAGGCGACCGCCTCACTATTGACCGCGCAGGCCGCCACGAAACGGCGGGTTAGACGGAGCATAGCGAGATAGGCCGGCGTGTACCAAAAGCCCATGTCGCGTCTCGAAATAATCGTGCGTATGCCGGTGGCCGCCAGCATCGGCGGGGCTAGCACGGACATGTCGTTAAAAAACGTCTGCGCCAGCCCGAACCCCTGACGCCGAAAGCGTCGACCAAGCCGATACAGCGCTAGCCAGGTACGCGGTGAGAGGAGGCGATCATGCCCGAGGACGGTCCACGAACAGGGCAGCCGCCCCTGCTCTAGAAACGCCGAGCGCTTGAGAACCACCAGGTGGCACTGGCATCCCCGTGCCGACAGCACCTCAATAAGCCGGAATAATTGGCCCTCAGTGCCCGCCGTGTTGTCGACGAACTGATCGATGAGAAAGAGCATGCGCCGCGGTACCGCATCGGGCGCGTCGCTACTTGCAAGCGTTGTCATCTACTGAGTCCCGAAAGCCATGCGTGCCGACTCGTCTCCCTTCGACCCCTGAGCCATACCGCCTCAGGGCCGCCTTAAACGCCGCTCATCCTAAACAAAAAGTAACCGCTCGAGGGTCCGAACAGAACTCGCTGCTAATAGCTTGACCTGAGATGATGACGCAATCCCCTACCAACAACTTCGGCACTCAGGCCACGAATCGGGTATCATAGCGAGGCACTAGGCGGCATGTCGCTCATGGGCGGCACACCACGGTTTAGTAACAGGATATCGGATGCTCAACGCACTCACCATCGACGTTGAGGACTACTTCCAAGTAGACGCTCTCAGCTCAGCGATTTCGCCCGACGAATGGGAGAACTGGCCGCGCCGGGTGGAGGCGAACACGGATCGACTGCTCAAGCTCTTCGATGCCCACGACACGCGCGCCACCTTCTTCATTCTGGGCTGGATCGCCGAACGTCACCCGGAACTGGTACGACGAATCCATGCCGCCGGCCACGAGATCGCCTCGCATGGCTACAGCCATCAGCGGGTCTATCGGCAACAACCGGACGTCTTCCGGCGGGAGGCGGCCGGTTCGAAGGAACTACTTGAGGAGCTCACTGGAGCGCCGGTGTACGGCTACCGGGCGGCCAGCTACTCGATCACGCCGAGCTCGCGCTGGGCCCTGGACATACTCGCCGAGCTCGGGTATCAATGGGACTCCAGCCTGTTCCCGGTTCGCCATGATGTCTACGGCATGCCCGGCACCCCGCGCCATCCATACGATCTGGTCACCGACGAGGGCAGGCAGCTAGTGGAATTTCCTCTTTCCACCAAGCGACTAGCGGGTCAGACGATCCCGATCTCGGGAGGTGGCTACTTCCGGCTATTCCCTTACTGGTTCAGCCGCTGGGCATTGAACAACTGCAACCGCGAAGGCCAGCCCTTCATCTTCTACCTCCACCCGTGGGAAGTCGATCCGGAACAGCCCCGCGTGGCCGGTGTTGGCTGGAAATCCCGCTTTCGGCATTACAACAACCTCCGCCGGACACTGCCCCGGCTGGAGCGCCTCCTCGGCCATTTTCGGTTCACCACCGTGACCCAGGTACTCCAGCAGCAGGGCCTAGTCTCGTCAGACGACGAGGACCCTATGCCCCGCGACGATCACGCCCAGGCCATGGCATATCATTGAATAACAAGCCGCCGCACCTTGGCATACTGAGTACGACCACCCGCCAGCTGGATAGACAGGCATAACGGATAAGATCTTGGCCATCGCCTTCTGGACAGCCGCTTTCCTCATCGCCTACATCTACGTCGGCTACCCGATCCTCACAGCCCTGATGGCCGGGCGTCGCGAGGACGTTGCGCGGGACGCGGCCTACCGCCCCACGGTCAGCATCCTCATCCCCGCCCACAACGAGGCTGCCGTGATTGGCGAGACGCTGCGCAACAAGCTTGCCCTCGATTACCCCGCGGATCGGCTCGAGATCATTGTGGTATCGGATGAGTCGACTGACGGCACGGACGCGATCGTCGAGGCCATCGCCCAGACAGCGCCGCTACCGATTCGGCTCGAACGCCAATCCCCTCGGCGTGGTAAGACCGCGGGCATCAATCGACTCGCAACGCTGGCCAAGGGCGACATTCTGGCCTTCGCGGACGCCAACTCGATCTGGGACGAGCAAGCGCTGGCGCATCTGGTGAGCGGGCTCGCCGACCCGGGCGTTGGTTACGTCACCGGCAAGATGGTGTACGTGCATGAGGATGGCACCCTCGTCGGCGACGGCTGCGGCGCCTACATGCGCTATGAGAACTGGCTACGCACCCGCGAGACGCAGATGGGCTCGGTGGTCGGCGTCGATGGCGGCATTGACGCCATGCGGCGGCGTCTCTATACGCCATTGCGCCCCGATCAGCTCCCGGACTTCGTGCAGCCGCTCAAGGTCATCGAGCAGGGCTATCGAGCCGTCTACGAGCCGAACGCCCTGCTCAAGGAGGCCGCCGTGGCCACCAGTGATGGCGAATTCAGCATGCGCGTGCGCGTTACCTTGCGCGCCCTATGGGCGCTCAAGGACATGGCCCATCTGATGAACCCTGGGCGAGACAGCCGATTCGCGCTGCAACTGGTGTCGCACAAACTCCTTCGCTACCTGGCGTTCCTGCCGCTGGCCACAGCAGCCGGCACAAGCCTGGCTCTGGCCGGCAGTCACATGGTCTACCTGGCTGCGGCGTTGGCCCAAGGCGCCTTCTATGCGGCAGCGCTGGTGGGCTGGCAGTTTGATCGCGCCGGCAAGGGGCTACCGACCGCCGTCAACCTCGCCTATTACTTCAGCCTGCTCAACCTGGCGTGCCTATGGGCAGCCATCTCATTCTGCCGCGGAGATCGCCGAGCCACCTGGACACCCCGCAAGGGCTGAGCGGCGAACTACTGCGAGGGTAGCCAGCGCGATAGCGGGCGGGCGCTACGCACGAACTCGGTGACCGTCGCGCGGGCAGACTCACAACTCGTAGCGCAGGATTTGCTGACGGCCACCAGGCCCGCGCCGGGGTCGCCAAGCATGACAGCCAGCCCCTGCAACCCCTTGACCAGGATGGGGCTAACGACCCACCGGCCGTCGACATGGTAGCCATAGGCGACGACGACGCGGGCATCGGCGTCGCCTACGCGAGCCAGCTCCAGCAGCCGCCCGCGAAACGCCCCGATGCGCAGCGCTCGTTGCTCCAAGCGCTCCCAACGATCCGGGTGCACGATATGATTGGCGTATTGCACCAGCTCCTTCCCAGGGTGGTGGCGCTGGTAATACCAGCTCCCAACGAAGAGGGAGCCACTCTGTTCCCGGGAGCGGTACGCCCGCATCTGGCTGGCATCGGGGTTACGCATCAACGGCTGCCATGGCGACTGCCCGCCCCCGTTGATCCGCTGCCAATCACCGACTCGCTCGGGCGCCGGGAGGCCGAGGTCATCCACGGCGGCTGCTTGGCTACGCGCGACCATGAGCGGCGGAAGCGCCAGCGAGACGGCGCATAGCCCGCCGATGACGCCCAATCTTATCGACGGCACCGGCGTTGCCGCAGACTGTCGCTCTGGGCCCGAGGCATCAGTGTGTGCCGAATCGCGACGCGCCAGGCGATTACCCAACCAGAACAACGGCACGAGCGCCACGACGAATAGCAACCAGCCGAACAACTCGTGCTGTTGGAGCATCGGTGAGGTCATGACGGTCTCGTAGGCGATGAGTACCAATGCGGCCACGCGCACCCAGTTCGTTAGCAAGGCCAGCACGATCGCGGCCACCAACATCAGCGCCCAGCTTCGTGCGCGCCTCAAGGACAGGTAGCTGAACAGGGCAGCGAGAGTTAAAGCGACAACGAGATAACGCAGGCCCGAGCAGCCACGCGCGACCTCGATGGTTCCGATGTCCTCCAGCCGAATAAGCGTCTCATTCAGCGCGAAACGTATATCGATAACGGAGAGGACCGAGCCGGAGACGGCGGCGGTGAGGCGCTGCAAGGGGTAGACGAGGAAGTCCCAAATGGGCACGGCGAATGCCATAAAGCCGACAGGGAAGAACGTATAAAAAGCGGCGCGCCATCCGACTAACGCCAGGATCAGCGCCCATACCATGCCCACCAGCGCGACCTGCTGGATGATCTCGACATGGACAGCGCTCGCAAAAGCGAGCATGAGCGAGGCCAGCGCCACCAGCACTACCCCCATTATGCTGGGGCGAGGAACAAAACGATGGCGGCGCAGGACACCAAACACGAGCCATAAGGCGATTGTCAGGATAAGAAGCCCGTGGGAGTAGGCCTGGTCGAAGGCCAACCAGCGGCCTCCCAGCCGCGAGGCCACACCCCAGTGAATCAGTGGCGGCGCCGCTAACGCCAGGCACACCAGGACAACGTCGCGCCGGAGACCGGCCAGCCACTGCCAAGCGTGTGCTGGCGTACTCGTCCTCACCGCCTACCCCTTACGATGTCAGAAGGTCTTGTTGACCCCGATGATAAACGCCGACTCGGTGTATTCGTTCAGCGATTCGTCAGAGTCGCGAGACTGGTGTCGAGCCGTCGCTCGGGCCGTCAGTGTTGGGCTCAATAAATGGCGAAGACTGACCTCGTAGCGCTGGGTCGAATCATTACGCCCATCCGTGAAATCCCGCTGCTCCCAGTTCACTTCGGGTGTCAGCCGCGTTCGCGGCAGGAACTGCCAGTCAACACGTAGGCTCACGCCACGCGACTGCTCATCATTATTGCTGCGTAGGAACTCGCGGTCATCCGCAAAGCCAGTCAGCGTTATCGATGTCTTGGGCAAGTCATACACCGCGCTCGCCTCGAGGCGTTTCTCAACAAAAACCTCCTCGCGCGTAACATCCAAGGTGCCGAGGAGCGGGCTGCGCAACAGGACGTCCTGGCGCTCACGCTGCTGTGGTGTCTCCGAGTACGACAAGCTCGTCGTCAACCGCGGCCCGATATGGGTAATGGAGCCCTCGAAACTGGTACCGAAGAACCGCTCGCCAACCCGGAACTGAGCCTGGGCCCAATCAGTCTGCCAGCGCAGGCCGAGGTTCCACAACGTGCTGCCAAACCGGTCGGCCTGGAGCCCGTCATTCTGATCATGCTCAAGCCCGGCTTGCCCTGTCAGGAACAACCTACCGTAGATGCGACGCCCAAGCTCAGCGCTCGCCCGCCCGAAGTATTGCGCATCATCGCGGCGCTCTTGCTCGAGGCGCTCCTCACGGATAAGAAACGACCAACTCCAGTCCGGGTTGGACCTCGGGCTGACCAGCGAGGCACGATAGCTATTACTCCGACTATCGCCCGAAACGGTATTCCCCCGACCGGAATCTGTGTAATTACGCTGGTGCGTGAGCTGCACGTTGGCGTTACCCAACGTACCGAGGCGGTCTTGCCAGGTCGGGCTCAACGAGAATGAGGTCAAGTCCGTGCGGTTGCCTGTGTTGAGGGCGTTGTCACCCGAGAATGATTCGCGTGAATCAACGATCTGTTGGCGTCGTCGGGCACTAGCATCGATGAACAGACGATCCTCGATGACGACGCCTCGTCCCGTGGCGTCCAGCTCATGGGTTACGTCGTTGTCATCCGAATCGCTGTGGTTCAACGATGCGTCCGCACTATAGTTGAGGGTACCCCGCAAACGCGAGCCGGATGCGCAGGCACGGAGGCCGGGCGTCACCGTTGAAATCAGAGCCGACTCCTCCGATCCGTCGGGATCGAGCTCCGAATTATCCGTGATGGTCTCGCGCGCCCCGATCGATGGGTCGATGGCGTAGCCGCGCTCCTCACCATCGGTGCCCTGACCGCAGCCCTGGACACGCGAGCCGCCCTGCGCTTGGTTCCGTATGCGCTCGACCGTCTCGCGCGCGCGGTCCGATTGTTGCGCCTGCTGTGCCGTGGCCGAGCCAGCAATCCCAATCGCCGTCGACACGGCGACACAACAGCGGGCACGACCGACCCTCACACGTCGGGTATCCGGCGCCGTAACAGAAACACCTCGGGCCCAAGCGCGGGACGCCAGCCACCATAGCCAGCCCGCTAATCGCCACCTAGTAGCCATAATAGCCGCCGTAGTAGTAGCCACGTTGCGCAGCACGCGTCTGATTAAGAATGAGGTTGACCGGCTTGGAGGTGTCCATATGCTCGAGCGCCCTGAGCACCGCCGATTGTTGGGTGCCGCCTGCCTTCACAACCAACGCCACTTGGCCAACCAGATCGACAATAGAGACCGATTCGGCAGCCATCAGCATGGGCGGCGTATCGAAGATGGCCACTCGATTCGGATGCCCACTCGCCAGGTGATCCATTAGATCGCGCTGGCGCTGGCTTGAGAGCAGCTCCGCGCTGCGCGCGTGCCGTTGACCGGCGGGGAGCACCGACAACCCCTCGATATTGGTAGACAGAATCGCGTCCTCGGGGGCCAGAGACGCATCCATTAACACATCGGATAGCCCGAGCCGATCATCCACGCCGAGGATCGCGGATGCGCTGCGGCGGACGACGTCACCATCCACCAGCAGTGCCTCACAGTCGAATTCCTCGCTGATCGCCACCGCCAGATTAATGGCGGTAAAGGTCTTACCCTCGCCATCCACACTACTGGTCACCGCCAGCAGATTGCCCCTCGGCACCGTGTCCGATGCTTGCCCGAGGGCGTTGCGTACAATGGGGCGCTTGATGCGCTGGTACTCGCCGGCTAACTGCTGCTCCATCTCCGGCGTTGGCCAAACGCCACTGGCCCGTAGCTGACGCCGATCGATCACCACCGAATCGGATACTGGACGAGCCGGTGCCCCCTGACGGCCATTCGTGGCGGCTTCCTGCTCCTCCGGATGCGGCTTGCCCTGACCACTGTTAAGCGCTTTCTCGATGATACTCAAAGCGTTCCCCTCTCGATCAGACGACGCACAAGATCGGACCCCACGTCGGCGAACAGTAATCCGGCCCCAACACAAGCGACGAACAGCATCACACCGACACCGTAGGTCACGAACTCCAGGATGCGCAGCCGTCGTTTGAACGCTGTCTGCACAAAGCCCACCGAGCCCAAGACGGGTCGCCCGGTAATGCGCTCAACCGTTTGCACATCCAGGAACGTGGGGCGGAGCTTACTCAGCAACCAGGCACTAGAAGCGGCTGCGCCAACGGCGAATGCGTAGGCGACCAAGAGATAGAGAAAACGATTGGGCCCGACCGGTTCGACGGGTGTCGTTGGCGGATCGATAACTCGAAGATCTACCTGACCCGAATCATCGGCATCGGACGACATACGCGCGGAATTAAGGCGCGATAGTAGCTGCTGGTACTGCTCGCGGGTTGTGTCGTAATTGCGTGTAAGGCTCTTAAGCCTGGCTTCGACTTCCGTAATCTGATCGACCTTGGATTTGAGCTCGTCGATGCGTTGCTCGCGACGCTTAATCTTAGGCCTAATGGACGCAATCTGCGCGTTCGCCTCATTGAGCTGGATCTTGAGCTCTTCGTAGACGGGGTTGCTTTCGATGTCTTGCGTGGTCTTCTGGCGCGTCGTTCCCTCTGCCGCCACCGCCTCGCGTTTTTCTCGTAAGCGCTTGAGCTGCTCGCGTTGGGCAACCACATCAGGATGGGCTTGCGTATACTTAAGCAACAGCTCGTTGAGCTTCTGCGTAGCCGCCTGAATCTGCTGATCGAGCTGTTTCAGTCGAGGATTCGCCACACGTTCCGACTGGCCCTCACCACGGCGCATAGCCTGCAGTTCATTCTGGAGCGTGCGTCGTCGGCTTTGTAACGTCGTCAGTTCCTCTTTAAGGTTACTTAGCTCTTCTTTAGTTCGATTAAGGCGCTGATAATAGCCACCCTCTTGGCTTGGCAACAGGCCTGAGTTCCGGCGCTTGAATTCGGCGAGCTTTTTCTCCGCCTGCTCCAGGCGCTTCTCATATTCCTCGACCTTGCCTTTGAGAAAGGAGCGTGCGCGACTACTATCCTGCTGGGTGGATCCGATTGCCTGCTCCATCATGATATCGAGGGTCGCGTTGACCACCTCGTACGCCTGCCCGGCATCCTTGTGACTATAGTGAATCTTGAATATATCGTCGCCCCCCGACTCCGAGATGGAGATCTCGCGACGCAGACGCTGAAGCAGCCGCTTCTGCTCACCCTCCGTATTGGCTTCGAGCATCAGATCGGTCTCGCGGGCAATTCGCTCCAGATTAGCCTGGCTCAGCAACGTCCGCGTGATCATCTCTACATGACGATCAACGTTGGGCCGGACGGCCAAGCCCTCGAGGAGCGGATCCAGCATGGACTGGGTATCGAGGCTTATCCGGGCGTCGGCTCGATACTCATCGGGTAGGGAATAGACGTAAACCGTACCCGCCAGCGCCAATATGAATGCCAACGTTAGGCCAAGCCAGCGGAAACGCCACATCCCGCGGGCTTCCGCCAGCAGGATCTCAACTGTCTCGCGCATGTATCGCTCAACCTCCCTTCACTAGAGCATCGCGCAACCGCGAAGCACCGGTGGGAGCAGTTTAGAAGTAGGTCTCCGGGATAACGACGACGTCACCGGGAAAAAGACGCCTATTCGCTGCAATGTCACCGTCCTCGATAAGGTCATTGAGGCGGAGCGGATAGACCTGATTCTGACCGTTGTCCCGGCGCCTGATAAGCTTGGCGCGATTACCCGCGGCGAAACGGGTCAGCCCGCCCGCGTTGATAATGACATCCAGCACGGTCATCCCCTTTCGGTACGGAAGTGACATCGGTTGGGCAGCCGCCCCGACCACGCGAACCTGATCTTCATAGGCGCCAACGAAATCGGTCACCATAACGGTCACAGTCGGCGTGCGAATGAACTTTTGCAGCTTACCCTCGAGCTGGCTGGCGAGCTCAGTGGGCGTGCGCCCGGCCGCGCGGACGTCTTGCACCATCGGTACCGAGATCTTGCCGTCGGGGCGCACAGGTACCGCAACGGAGAGGTCGGGATTGTTGCGGACGTGGATGTTCAATGAGTCGCCGGCGGCAATGGTGTAGTCACCGGTGTAACGACTGGTACTGGTCGTCGATTTGCTTGGCGATGGGGATGTCGAGCAGCCGGATAGCGCCAACAGACACGCAGCGAGAGCAGCACCAAGATAGCGGGGTATAGACGTCATGGCACGAACCATCCTTTTCAGCTGATCAAATAAGTGACTGGGCGTGGACGAACGATCTATGTTGGGAGCATACGCAATGTGCTTGCGGGAAACCACAAGAAGTCCCCGATCTTATACGCAACTCAAGAGACTTATACCCCGAGTCTAGCAGGGAGTAACTGCTCGCTAGTGGCTTGTCATCCCTGCGCCTAAGCAAGCTAGCCGGCACAAGGGCGGCATTCCGACAGGCCATTGCCCGATAAGGTGGCGACGAACACGGCAGGGAGAGGCTCGCCGACTCAGCAGCCACATCATCGACTAGTTGGAGCTGGCGGCCGGACTCGAACCGACGACCTGCTGATTACAAATCAGCTGCTCTACCGACTGAGCTACGCCAGCGTCGTTTTGATGGTAAGCAACCGGCTTAGCGGGCGCAATCCCGTTGGACCCATTGATGACCCTCAGGGGCAGTGCCGGGCTCGGCGGCCCGCAGCGTGAGCCGTCCGGGCCTTACCTCTCGCTGGCGGCTGCTGATGCGCGCTGCGAAACCGCTGTCGCGAACAGTGTCACGCCGATCAACGGCCTGGGCTCGTTGTTGAAAGACCCCAACCACAGCGACATTGGTCCACCCTCGCCCCGTGGCCAGAGCAGCGTTATCGAAGCCAGCCTCGCGCAAGGCCCGGACGGCGCGTCGGGCATCAGCCAAATCATCCAGTGGCGGTAGATGAACCCAGTATTCCTTCTGGGTTTGCGGGGGTTGCCAGTCAACTGACTCGGCTCGCGCGGCCAGGCGTTGGGCGAGCGCTCGCCCCTGGCTTAAGCTCGGCGGCGGCTGAAGGACGAAGCAGCGGCTGTCAGCCGGATCGCGCCCAACAATCGGGCTTAGATCGCCCCCGGCTGTAGGTCTCTCGGGCTTCGCCGGTGGCGCCCACCAGCCGAACCACAACAAACAGCCAATATTGGCGACGATCAACAGGATAACGGTCGCTCTCATTGGTGATCCGTTTCACGCACGAGCGCCATAAGCCCATAGACCACCAAGGCCGGCTCATAGCGTATCTCGTCACCGAGAAACGGGGCCAGATTTGGGGCATCGCCACCGGTAACGAACACCGTGGGCTCGGCATCCAATGAGGCTGCCAACCGCCGCCGCAGCCCCGTAATAAGGTCGGCCAGGCCCAGAAGGGTGGCGCTGTCGATAGCGTCCCGCGTATTGGTAGCAGGGAATGGCGGGGTTTGCGGTGCGATCCGATCGGCGACGGGGCGGATGGGCGTGGGCAGGGCCTCTCGCATGGCAGTCAGACCCGGTACGATACCGCCTCCTAAATGATTGCCGCTGGTCGTGACAGCATCCAGAGTGACTGCTGTACCTGCATCGATCACCACGAGGGCGTCGGCAGCGCTCGACCATCGCGCGCCTAGCATCCCCAACCACCGGTCGACGCCCAGGCCGTCAGGATCGTCGTAACCAACCCTAAGGCGACTGGTCTCGCGGCGTACCCGGACGGACACAGGACTGGGCCAGCCGAGCTCATCGGCGAGCGAGGTCAGCCGGTTCAGCATGTCAGGGTCACCGACGTTGGCTACGATCACCGCATCAGGCGTGACGCCTCCGGCCCAAGCCGCGCGCAGGTGCGTTTCAACGCTGGCATCAATAGTCAGCGTGACCGGATCAGATAGCGAACCGGATTGCTCAATCGCGTACTTGACCCGGGAGTTGCCGATATCTACAAGCAAGCGCGTCATATGGCTCTAAGGCGCAGCTCACCTGCGGCGAAGCGGCGAAGCCCCTCATTCGTGTGAAGGCGAAGCGCGCCATCGGGGTCGATCCCATCAGCGGTACCGCATACCACGTGGTCACCGTGATAGCAGGCGACCTCGGTTCCGTTGAAGCCATCGACCCCCTGCCATAAGTCCACGACGACCCCATTGGTTTGTGGTGGATAGGCATCGAGGGCATCGGCGACCGCAGTCGCCAGCGTGGCGCCCAGCTCGTTACGGTTAACATCGTACGGCAGTCGACAGGCTAAGTCGGTAACCGACTGCTCCTCGATAGCGGGCGCGTGCCAATTCACACCGACACCCACGCAGACGTAACAGTCGCCAAACGGATCACCCGCTATCTCGACCAGAACACCACCGAATTTCTGGCCATCGACCAGCAGATCATTGGGCCATTTGGCGCAGACATCGGGAGCGCCGAGGGCGCGGAGCGCATCAACAATGAACGCGGCTATCCAGGGGCTAAGGCTCTGCGGGCCACACGCGAGCTCAGGAAACCAGCGGCCTGCGGAGAAATAGAGTCCCCCAGGCGGCGACAGCCACTGTCGCCCAACCCGCCCTCGACCCGCCGACTGGTGCTCGGCGAACATCACGTGTTGCTGGGTTCGCTCCGCGACCAAGCGATTGCTGGTCGAATCCGTCTGCCACGCCAGGGAAACCCCCCATGCGGCAGGTATCGACCGGGCGAGCCGGTCTGAATCCAACAAGTCGAAGGACTCGTGCCAGCAGTACCCCCGGCCAGGCAGGCTCGAAATCTGGTAGCCCAGGGTCCGCAACTCACCGATCAGCTGCCAGATACGGGTTCGAGACACGCCGAGCCGAGTAGCCAGGCATTGTCCCGAGACCCAGTCGACGCGACGCAACGCGTCGAGCACGCGGGCGGCATCAGTCATTCCGGTAGAACGCACGAAGCACGCGCGTCATGAAACCATGATCTTGCGTACCCGCGGACTCACGCGCCGAATGCATGGCCCACATGGGATTACCGATATCGATGGTCGGCACGCCTAACCGGGCGGCCACAAGCGGCCCGATGGTCGTGCCACAAGGGATGTTGCCATGGTGGATATATCGCTGGACTGGCACCCCGGCCCGATCGCATAACGATGCGAAATACGCCTCGCCCGCCGCATCGCTGGCATAGCGTTGCTTGGCGTTGATCTTAATGGCGGGCCCACGATTTACGAGTGGGGCATTTGCCTCGTCATAGTAACTAGTGAAGAGCGGATGCCAAGCGTGGGTCATATCCACGCTTAATAGCATACTGTCGGCCAACGCCCGATACTTAGTGATATCAAGCGCGTCGCAAACGCGCGCTATGACATCCTGCAAGAATGGGCTCGCCGCTCCCTTGTAGGTCTCGCTGCCTATCTCTTCATGATCGAATGCCGCGAAGACCGCTATACCATCTGGATCATCGACGGCTAGGAATGCATTGAGGCCCGCATGGCACGAGGCAAGATTATCTAACTGACCGTTGGCGATGTATTCATTGCCAGGGCCAAATCGGCACCCAGGCTGAGTATCCGCCACGGCAAGGTCCCACCCGAGGATGCTCTCGCGGGGCGTGTCTAGGCGATCCCCTAACCAGGCGGTGACGGGTTCTGAGGCGTCATCGGGAGTACGGCCAAAAACGAAGCCGAGCTCGCTCTGCATATCGTAGCGTAAGCCGTCAGTGTTGACGCTGCGATTGAGGTGAATAGCGGCATTCGGAAGTCGCAGGAGCGGCTCGTTAGCATGGACCAGCGTCGATTCCGTCCCGCCTTCCGATTCGGTAAACACGCGCCCGGCCAGCGTAAGATCCCGATCCGAAAACGTCGCCGTGATCGGTCCGCCGTATACCTCGGCTCCCACGACGGCGTGACCGCCTTGGCAACGCCCACCGGACGGTTTGACCCGAAAACCCGGGGAGTCCGTATGACCAGCAACCATGCGAAAACCGGTACAGTCTGGGCGCTGCCCGACATGGAACGCGATTACCGAGGATTCGCCGCGACGAACGAAATACCGCCCTCCCGGTTCAACACACCAGGCCGCGTCAGACTCCGATAGCTCAACCGAACCGGCAGCTATCAAGCGTCCGCGCATCACCTCACCGGCGTGCCACGGCGACGGCGAGGCATCCACAAACCTCAGCAGATCATCGACGTCAGCGCAATGGGAATCCAACGCCATCCTTATCCCCTTGAATCCGGCAGCGAAAGGCTAGCCCAAGGCAAACCCATAAAAAAACCCCCGCCGATCAGTTATCGACGGGGGTTTTAGGTGTAGGGAGCCTGGCGATGACCTACTTTCGCACCACAGCGAGGCGGCACTATCATCGGCGCGGAGCGGTTTCACTTCCGAGTTCGGCATGGGATCGGGTGGTTCCCGCTCGCTATGGTCGCCAGGCAAACCGGTTCAGGCGCCGTCGCCCCTGGGCGGCGGCGCCGGATCTGGGAAGTTGCCGCGCAGCAGATGCGCTGGCCTGGGCATGCGCCCAATTTATTTGGGTGTTATATGGTCAAGCCTCACGGGCCATTAGTACCGGTTAGCTTCATGCATTACTGCACTTCCACATCCGGCCTATCAACGTGGTGGTCTTCCACGGCCCTTCAGGGGGATCGCGTCCCCGGGGAGGTCTTATCTTGAGGTGGACTTCCCGCTTAGATGCTTTCAGCGGTTATTCCTTCCGTACGTAGCTACCCGGCAGTGCCACGGGCGTGACAACCGGAACACCAGAGGTACGTCCACTCCGGTCCTCTCGTACTAGGAGCAGCTCCTCTCAAACCTCCGACGCCCACGGCAGATAGGGACCGAACTGTCTCACGACGTTCTAAACCCAGCTCGCGTACCACTTTAAATGGCGAACAGCCATACCCTTGGGACCGACTTCAGCCCCAGGATGTGATGAGCCGACATCGAGGTGCCAAACACCGCCGTCGATGTGAACTCTTGGGCGGTATCAGCCTGTTATCCCCGGAGT
>CAJXKP010000038.1 GCA_913055565.1 uncultured Ectothiorhodospiraceae bacterium | reverse complement strand
TCACGCTATTTCACAGCGGCCTTCCCTATCCGCCGATTCCAAACGACCAGGCTTTTCCTGGCGCACTAGGAGCCCAGCCCCCTGGGCGACCCGTTCCAGCGGTGATCGCTGCACGGCTCCTACCGACCCGATCAACCGCTCAGACCGTGGGAGCCCAGTCCACTGACCGTGGCGGCTCGTAACTCGCTTCAATGAGTTATAGAGCGATCCCCGTTGGTACGCCCGTTGGTTGACGATTGGGCCATTCTTTCCAGAGCGGTCGAATCGCCGACGGGGTCCGTTCATACGGAACATCCACGGCGCATGGCGGCAGCGCATTTCAGCCCAGCCGACCCTCGGACTGAGCGCCGGCGCCGGGACTAGCGCCCAGGCGTCACCTCGCCGACACCGTCGAACCGAAAGATGTAGAACGGCGGCTCAGCGGTCTCGGTGCCGCCATTAAGCGGCGCCGAGCGATGCAACTGATTGACGGTCAGATAGATATGGCCGTCGGGGCCGGCGGCGAAGCCATCCGGCCACTGGATGCGCTCGTCGTCGATGGCCGCTCGTAGCTACCATCCGGACGTGTCACACCGACCGCGCCGGCATCGAGCTCGGTAATGTAGACGTTGCCGGCATTATCCACGGTGATGCCGTCGCTGACCGGTTTGTCGCCGTAGCGGCGTACGCGATCGGCGAGCGCATCATCGCCACCATCACCGGCCAGATGCTCGGCGCGAATCCGATAGAGACTGGTGCCGCTCATGGGCCCGTAGTAGACCCAGGTGTTCGAGGGGTCGATGGTGATCGGATTAACACCCACGCTCGCTGGCTTGGCGTCGTCGCCGGTGCCCATGGTGACGATCTCGCCGTCCACCCGGACGGGCCGGTCCGATTCGGGCACGACCGACGCATGGCCCGCGAGCACCCGACGCGCCTGCCCCGTTGCTAGATCGACGACGATAATGGCCGGCTCAGGCTTGCCGAAATCCGCCAGATACAGGGCGCCACGCGCGATATCGACGGCCAGATCGTTGGGGAACGCCCCCTCAGGCGCGGCCGAGCGCGGCAGCGTGATCACCCGATGCAAGGTATCGGTACGCGTATCCCAGGCCACGACCCGCGGCGCGGGCGCGCCGTTATCAACCATCCAGACGATGCCCCGCTGATCGGCCACGAGTCCCAGGACGGCGTGCATGCCGCGGCCGTCAGGGCCGGGGGGGGTGTGGCCCATGCCTCGTTGGGGAAGGGCTCCACCTCGTTATCCGTATGCCGAACGACCGCGTAGTCGGGCTGATAGAACTGATGCTGACTGGTAATGACCCCACCATCGGGCGTAACGGCCACGTTGCCGGGCGGGGTGTTGAGCTCGGCCACGGTCTCCAGCTCGGTAGCGCTGGCATGGCCCAACGGGCCCAAAGCCAGCGCCCCCAGCAATGGATTCAGCCATCGATGAACTCGCCGCATAGTTGGCTCCGATATTGGTTGGTATCGCGCTCGATATCGCCCGGCGATGGTCGGCACGGCTGTCCTAAGGCAGACTAATACGCGTTTGTCGCCGCGACGATCACCCTAATGACCGGCCTTCCCGTGACCTACCATTCGGGCTACTCCATCGCCATGCCCGCCAACCACCCCTTCCCCATGGCCAAGTTCCATCGCCTGCGGGCGCACCACGATGCCACAGGCCTGACGGCGCATCTCGCCTTCCATCAGCCGGACCCCATCGCGTGGCCCGACGTCCAGCGCGTCCACAGCCCGGCCTACGCCCAGGCCTTCCGCGACGGCACCACGGATCAGCGGGCCCAGCGGCGCACGGGCTTTCAGTGGTCCCCGGAGCTCGTCGAGCGTACGCGCCTGGAGGTCGGCGGCACCCTCCTCGCCCTGCGCCTGGCCGTGACGCACGGCCTCGCCTGCAATGCCGCCGGCGGCACCCATCATGCCCACGCCGAGTTCGGCAGCGGCTACTGCCTACTCAACGATCTCGCCATCGCGGCGGCTACCGTCCTCGACGACGGGCTGGCGCGGCGCATCCTTATGGTGGACCTGGACGTCCACCAGGGCGACGGCACCGCTGCCATCTTCGCCCACGACCCGCGGGTTTTCACCTTCTCCATGCACGCGCGCGATAATTTCCCGGCGCGCAAGCAGGCAAGCGACCGAGATGTTCCGCTGGCGCGGCATGTCGACGACGATGGCTTCATGGCAACCCTGGCGGACGAGCTCGTGGCGTTGCTGGAACGCCTGCAGCCCGATCTGGTTATCTACGATGCCGGGGTCGATGTCCACTACGCGGATCGGTTGGGGCATCTGGCCCTGACCGATCGTGGCCTGGCAAGGCGCGACCGCTATGTCATCGAGACCTGCCGCGACCGAGGCATCGCGACCGCCGGCGTCATCGGCGGCGGCTACGATCATGACCTCGACGCCCTGGCCGCGCGTCACGCCATCCTCCACCGCGAGGCGGCTGGGGTGTGGTTCGGGACTTCGGTGTTAGACTGACGCTAGAAACATGCATCAGGAGGTCATCATGTCCGCACAGCCCAACGAGCCGGTTATCTTCGAGCGTGAGTGCGACGCGGCGCTGATCCCGTCCGGTGACACGGGCACCATTCCCAAGGGTGCCGAGGGCATGATCACCCAGGCGCTAGGCGGCAGCTACACGGTCTATATCCAGGGCAACCTGTTCCGCATCGACGGCAAGGACGCCGACGCCATTGGCAAAGAACCCGAGGCGCCGCCCGAGCTACCGGCGGATGCCTCGGATAAGGACGTGGAGACGCTGGTCTGGCAGCAGATGCGCCTGTGTTTCGACCCGGAGATCCCGATTAACGTCGTCGAGCTGGGCCTGGTCTACGAGTGCAACATCCTGCCCAACGATGACGGCAGCCGTAACCTGGATATTAAGATGACGCTGACCGCACCCGGCTGCGGCATGGGCGACATCCTGGCCTACGACGTCAAGGAGAAGGTCGAGCAGGTGCCCACGATCCATCAGGCCGACGTGGAGATCGTCTTCGACCCGCCGTGGAGCTTCGACATGATGTCCGATGCCGCCAAGCTCCAGACAGGGATGATGTAATCAGCACGAGCCGCCCGGCGGGTGGTCCGGGCGCCCCGCGAGGGCGTCGAGCTGGCGGCGATCCAGCAGTCTGATCTCGCGGCCGTTTGCGGCGATAAGCCCCTGTTGTTCGAAGCGCTTGAGCAGTCGGCTCAGCGTCTCGGGGGCGAGCGCGAGGTAGTTGCTGAGCTCGCCGCGGCTCATGGGCAGGCGCAGGCGATCACGTGACCAGCCCCGCCGGCCAAAGCGATCCGCCAGGTTGACTAGCATGATCGCCAGCCGATCCTCGGCGCGGCGACGCGCGAGCGAATGCAGCATCTCGTGATCGGCGAGGATCTCCTGGCTCATGATGCGGAAGAGCTGGCGCTGCAGCCCCGGTATCTTAGCTGCTAGCGCCTCCAGCTGATCGTAGGGAATGGCACAGACGCTGCTTGCCTCCAGCGCTACTGCCGAGCAAGGGTGGCGCTTGTCGTTAATGGCATCGAGACCGACCAACTCACCGGGCAGATGGAAGCCAAAGATCTGTTCCTCACCGTCGATGGCGAGCTCAGCGGTCTTCAGCGCCCCCGAGTGCACCGCATAGATCGCTTGAAAGGCATCGCCGACTTGGTAGAGCGCCTCGCCGCGCTCTAGATAGCTGTCCCGCTCCACGATGGCACTGAGCTCGTCGACGGTCAGACCGTCCAGCGCCACCGGCAGGCACAGCTCGGAGAGGCTACAATCACGGCAGCTCTGCCCCAAGGCGCCCATTGGTTCGCGCGAGCGGTCGTGCTCCTGGGCCATAACCCCATTCCTCCAAGCAATCGCCGTCGCTGATTGTACGCTGCGGATCGAGCAGCGGACGACAAGCGGGTCAAATCAGTCCAGGCACGCCGAGCCACACCAGCGCCTGACCGCCGATGAGGGCGGCGGCGCCGGCCAGGAGATCGTCGAGCATGATGCCCCAGCCGCCGCCGATCCGGCGATCCAGCCAGCCAATGGGCCAGGGCTTAACGACGTCGAACAGGCGGAACAGCAGGAAGGCGATCACCAGCGTAGCGATACTAATCGGGAGGCCGATCATGGCGATCAGCATGCCGGTGATCTCATCCCAAACGATCGCGCTATGATCATGCACGCCGGCGGCGCGGGCCGTCGTGCCGCAGATCCAAACGCCCAGGGCTACGGCCAGGACAACGACGAGCAGGTAATAGACGAGCGGCAGACGGGCCAGGACCAGGATGAGCGGGATGGCCGCCAAACTACCCGCCGTGCCGGGGGCCCAGGGCGAGAGGCCACTGCCGAAGCCCAGTGCCAGGAATTGGCGCGGATCGCTGAGCCGAAAGGACGCGCGGCCATCGCTCACGGTCGGCCATCTCCAAAGTGATCATAACCGCCCTGCGCTGGCTGGTCGTCGACCCTGACGCCGCTGCCGGCCGTGACGTCACCGATAGCGGTAACCGCCACACCGGCGCGCGATGCGGCGGCCTCGACGTCGGCGTCGTGCGTCGGCGGCGCGGTAAAGAGGAGCTCATAGTCGTCGCCACCACGGAGGGCGAGCTCCAGTGCGTCCTCATCGCCCAGCCGCCGCATCAACGCCCCCGCTCGCGGCAACTGGGCCGACACGAGACTCAGACCCGCGCCACTTCGCTCGGCGACATGTCCGGCATCGGCCACCAGGCCATCGGAGATGTCGATCGCCGCGCTCGCCACGCCAGCGAGCGCGGCGCCCAGGTCGCAACGCGGCTCGGGATAGAGGAAGCGCCGGATGAGCTCATGGGCATCGCCATCGCGCCACCCCGCTTGCCAGGCCCGTAGGCCGCCGGCCGCGGCACCGAGATCCCCGGACACCCAGACGCGATCCCCGGGCCAAGCGCCGGAACGCCGCAGCGGTTCCTCGGCAAAGCCGCTGAGCTGGAGCGTTACAGTCAACGGACCGCGCGTGGTGTCGCCGCCCACGAGCGCCACCCCATAACGCGCTGCCAACTCCTGAAAGCCGTGCGCGAACTCGGCAAGCCACGCCTCGTCACGCGCGGGTACGGTCAGCGCCAACAGCGCCCAGGCGGGCTCAGCGGCCATGGCCGCCAGGTCGCTGAGATTAACGGCCAGCGCGCGGTGACCCACCGCGTGAGCAGCGGCATCGGCCGGAAAGTGGCCGTCGGCCACCAGGGTATCCACCACCTGCACGAGCCGTGTGTCGGCGGGCGGCGTCAGCAAGGCGCCGTCGTCGCCAACGCCCAGCTCGACATCATCGCGGCGGACCATGCCGTGGAAGTAGCGAGCGATGAGCTCGAACTCGCCGGGCTCGAGCCGACTGGTCATGGGGTCAGTCGCCCACGCCGGGGTGCTTGGATTCGGCCGCGCGGCGACTGATCTGGCGCCCAGCCTTGTCTAGGACGCCGTTGATGTAGCGATGGCTCTGCTCGGCGCCGAAGACCTTGGCCAGCTCCACCGCCTCGTTGAGGATGACCGGATAGGGGACCTCGATGCGTTCGAGCAGCTCGAAGGCCCCCAAGCGCAGGATGGCTCGCTCAACGGGGTCAATCGTACGCAGGGGCCGGTCCAGCAGCGGCTCGATCAGGGCATCGAGCTCGGCCACCATGATCGGGATGCGATGCAGGAGCTCGCCGAAGTAGCCGGCATCGAACGCCCCCATATCGCAGTCTTCCAGCATGGCCTGGCGAATGCCAGCCATGTTGTTGCCCGTGAGCTGCCACTGGTAGAGCGCCTGCACCGCCCGGCGACGCGCCCGGCTACGGCCACGGTGGTCGGGGCTTTTCGCCGCGGTTGTGAGCGTCATGGCAGTTGCCGAGCCAGAGATACCATCTCCAACGCACTCATGGCCGCCTCGGCGCCCTTATTACCGGCCTTGGTGCCGGCTCGCTCGATGGCCTGCTCGATTGTCTCGGTGGTAAGAACGCCGAAGATGACGGGCAGATCCTGTTGGGTGCCGACGTTGCTGACCCCCTTGGCCGCCTCGCCGGCGACGTAATCGAAGTGCGGCGTGCCGCCGCGGATGACGCAGCCCAACGCGATCACGGCCTCGTACTGGCCCGAGCGCGCCAGGCGCTGGGCCGCGAACGGCATCTCCCAAGCGCCGGGCACCCGTACGGTCGTGAGCTGGTCCTCACTGACGCCATGACGCCCCAGCGCATCCACCGCCCCCTCCAACAGGCGCTCGACGATGAAGCCATTAAAGCGCGAGACCACGAACGCCATGCGGGCATCGCGCACGGTGAAATCACCTTCTATCGTTTGCATTGTTCCCTTTGTCCTGTCTTGCGGCCGACGTTAATGACTGCGACCCGGTTCCACGTACTCGACCACTTCCATACCGAAACCGGAGAGGCCGTGCATGCGCTTCGGCGCCGAGAGCACGCGCATACGCCGCACACCGAGATCCGTCAGGATCTGCGCGCCCACGCCATAGGTTCGTAGATCCTGGGCCGTCTGGGAATCCTTGCCATCCGGCGCCGCCTCGTCGCCACGCTCAGGACCGCGTTGGAGCTCCCGCATGCGCGTCAGCACGTCCTCGGCGTCATTGGACTTGCGCAGCATTACCATGACGCTCGTGTCGACTTCGACCATCTGGCGCAGAGCGGCGTGGAGCGGCCAGCCATGGTCCGGCATCTGGGTGGCGAACAGATCGGACAGCGTGTTCTGGATCTGGACGCGCACCAGCGTCGGCTCCTCCGGCGTAGGCCGCCCCCGCACCAGGGCGAAGTGCATCGCCTCATCCACCGTGTCCTGATAGGCGTAAAGATGGAAGCGCCCGTACTCGGTGGGCAGCTCGCAGTCAGCGACGCGCTCGACGGTGCGCTCGTTGCGCACGCGGTAGGCAATCAGATCCGCCACGGTCCCGATCTTGAGCCCGTGCTCGCGCGCGAAGGCCATGAGGTCGTCACGACGAGCCATGCTGCCGTCCTCATTGAGGATCTCAACGATCACCGCCGATGGCTCGAAACCGGCCAGGCGCGCCAGGTCACAGCCCGCCTCGGTGTGGCCGGCGCGCGTGAGAACCCCGCCGGGCCGGGCCATGAGCGGGAAGATATGGCCGGGCTGCACCAGATCCTCGGGACGCGCATTGGGGGCCACAGCGGCTTGCACGGTGCGCGCGCGATCGGCCGCCGAGATCCCCGTCGTCACGCCGCGCGCGGCCTCGATCGAGAGGGTAAAGTTGGTGCCGTGCTGGGCGTCGTTATCGTTGACCATCAACGGCAGTCGCAACTGGGCGCAGCGCTGGCGGTTCAACGTCAGACAGATCAGCCCGCGCCCATAGCGCGCCATGAAGTTAATGTCCTCGGGGCGAACCATGGAGGCCGCCATGACCAGATCGCCCTCGTTCTCGCGATCCTCATCGTCGAGGATCACCGCCATCCGGCCCTGGGCCAGATCATCGAGGATCTCGTCGATGTCGTTAAACGTCGCCATCATGGCTGGTGCTCCTGGGCTGCGCTAGCCGTCGGTGAACCCGGCGCGTGTGAGTAACTCCCGCGTCACCCCGTCACTGGGGCCGCCGCCCGCCGTGAGCAAGCGCTCGACGTAACGCGCCAGCAGATCCACCTCCATATTCACCCGACCCCCCGCGTCGTGATTGCCAAGCGTCGTCACCTCGCTGGTATGCGGCACGATATTGACGTCGAACTCGGCACCATCGACCGCATTAACGGTCAGGCTGATGCCGTCCACGGCGATCGAGCCCTTGGCGGCGATGTAGCGTGCCAACGCCTCTGGCGCCCGGAAACGCCAGCGCTCCGAGCGCCCGTCGGGCCAGCGCTCAACCACCTCGCCGACGCCGTCGACGTGACCGCTCACCAAGTGACCCCCCAATGGCGTCTGCAGCGTTAGGCTGGTCTCCAGATTGACACCATCACCCTCTGCAAGATCACCAAGCGTGGTGAGCGCCAGACTCTCGGCCGAGACATCGGCCTCAAAGCCATCTTGTGTGAGGGCTGCCGCCGTCAGGCAACAACCCTGTACCGCGATGCTGTCGCCCGCCGCGATACCCTGCTCGACGACAGCGGGCGCGGCGATGCCGAAGCGGCGATCAACGCCGTACGACTCGATACCGCGAATCCGGCCGATGGCCTCAACGATGCCCGTAAACATCTCACTCGCCTCCCGTTATCGGATTCGGACGCGCCATGACGCGAATGGCGTCGCCGACCACGCGTAGATCGCTGATGGCGAGCGGCAAGCGCTCGGCCATGGTCTCAAGCCCGGCTAGCCGCAGGAGCGGCCGCGCCCCGTCGCCCATGAGATGCGGCGCCAGGTAGACGATGAGCTCGTCCACCAAGCCCGCCTGCACCAGACTACCGCCGAGGGTTGGGCCGCACTCGGCCAGCACCTCGTTGGCCTCGTCGTCGCGTGCCAAGGCAGCCAGCACCGCGGTGGGATCCACGCCGCCTTGGGCACTCGATGGCACGGCTTCCACCTCGGCACCGGCGGCCTCGAGCGCCGCGCGGCGCTGTTCACCAGGCCAGCTACAATACAGCCGGGCCGAGCCCCCATCCTGGAGAAGCTGGGCATCCGGCGGGGTACGCAGATGGCTATCCAGAACGCAACGGCGTGGCTGACGCCAAGCCTCGGGGCCGCGGGCAGTGAGCTGCGGATCGTCGGCCAAGACCGTCGCGCTTCCCGTGAGCACCACGCTGCTACGCGCCCGCCATCGATGGACGTCGGCTCGGGCGGCGGGGCTCGTCACCCAGCGGCTCTCACCGGAGGCCATGGCCGTTCGACCATCCAGACTCGCGGCGAGCTTGAGCCGCAGCCAGGGCATCCCCTCGCGGTAGCGCTTGAAAAACCCGGGGTTCAGGGACTCAGCCTCAGCCTCAGCCACCCCTTCCCGCACGGCAACCCCGGCGGACCGCAGATGGGCCGCACCACCACCAGCGACCGGATTCGGATCCCCGGCCGCAATCACGACCCGCGCCACCCCGGCCGCTACCAGGGCCTCGGAGCACGGTGGCGTCCGGCCGTGATGATGGCAGGGTTCCAGCGTTACGTAGGCCGTTGCACCGCGCGCCGACTCGCCCGCGGCTGCCAACGCCGCCGCCTCGGCATGGGGGCCGCCTAGGCGCTCATGCCAGCCCTCGCCGACGACCATGCCGTCACGCACGAGAACGCAGCCAACGCGGGGATTGGGATCGCAACCATAGAGACCACGCTCAGCGAGCCGCAGGGCGTGCGCCATCCAGGCGTAGTCGTCACCACTACCGGATCGAGTCACTGCTGGATTCCATCGGCGATCCGGCGTTCACCTCGGGGAATCGCCATTACCCGCTGCCGATGAGTCGTAGCGATCGTCCGCTGAGCCACTACCCTGCTCCAGGCCCTCAATCACCTCACGGAAGGCGCTGACATCCTCAAAGCTGCGGTAGACGGAGGCGAAGCGAACGTAAGCCACCTCATCGAGCTCGCGT
Source organism: uncultured Ectothiorhodospiraceae bacterium (assembly GCA_913055565.1). Lineage (GTDB taxonomy): Bacteria > Pseudomonadota > Gammaproteobacteria > Nitrococcales > Nitrococcaceae > CAJXKP01. Next base: position 16,868 of record CAJXKP010000038.1, on the reverse strand, counting down.
AGCTCGCCCATGACCCGGTCGCCGATCCAGCTAGCGCTGATCTCGCGCTCGCCGGCAGCGTGCAGGCGTTGGCGGATGCGCGTCAGCGCCGCTTCCACAGCCTCGGTGGCAACGGGCCGCTTCTCCAGGGCCCGACGCATGCCGTTACGCAGTTTGTCCTCGCTAAACGGCACCCGGCTACCGTCCCGTTTAACCACGGCCGGCATGACAAGCTCGGCGGCCTCATAGGTCGTGAAACGCCCCTGACAGGCCCCGCACTCGCGGCGGCGGCGTACCTGTTCGCCCTCGCTCGCGAGCCGCGAGTCCATGACCCGTGTGTCCTGGGCCCGACAGAAGGGGCAGCGCAACTATCCGCTCTTGGCTTCCTGGAACGTGATGCGGTTGGCCTCGTAGACCGGGAACCGCGAGCACAGATCGAGGACCTTATCGCGCACGGCCTTAATGGTCTGCTCGTTGCTGGTGTCGTCGAGGACGTCACAGATCCAGTGCGCCAGCCGGCGGGACTCATCCTCGCCGAAACCGCGCGTGGTCATGGCCGCGGTACCGATACGAAGGCCCGAGGTCACGGCGGGGGGCTGCGGGTCATTGGGCACGGCGTTCTTATTCACCGTGATATGCGCCCGGCCGAGGGCGGCATCCGCGTCCTTGCCGGTTACGCCCTTGCGGCTCATATCGACCAGGAACAGGTGGTTATCCGTGCCGCCGGAGACGATATCAAAGCCGCGCTCCTTCATGACCTCGGCCATGGTGCGGGCGTTATCGACCACGCGCTGCTGGTAGGCGCGGAACTCGTCCGACAGCGCCTCCTTGAACGCCACGGCCTTGGCAGCGATGACATGCATCATGGGCCCGCCCTGCGTACCCGGAAAGACCAAGGACTGGAGCTTCTTCTCGATCTGGGGGTTGGACTTGGCCAGGATGATGCCGCCGCGCGGGCCGCGCAGGGTCTTATGCGTGGTGCTCGTGACAACATCGGCATGCGGCACCGGATTAGGATAGACCCCGGCAGCACAAAGCCCGGAGACATGGGCCATATCGACGATCAGATAGGCGCCCACCTTGTCCGCGATCTCGCGGAAGCGGGCCCAGTCCATGACGCGCGAATAGGCCGAGAAACCAGCGATCAGCAGCTTGGGCTGGTGCTCAACGGCCAGCCGCTCGATCTCGTCGTAGTCGAGCTGACCACTCGACTCGTCGATGCCGTACTGCACGGCGTTAAAGATCTTGCCCGAGAAGTTGGGCTTGGCGCCATGAGTCAGATGGCCGCCATGGTCCAGGCTCAGGCCCATGATGGTGTCGCCCGGCTTGGCCAGCGCCAGATAGACGGCGGCATTTGCCTGAGAACCGGAATGGGGCTGGACGTTGGCGTAATCCGCGCCGTAGAGCTCCTTAACGCGATCGATCGCCAATTGCTCGGCGACGTCGACGTGCTCGCAGCCGCCGTAGTAGCGCTTGCCGGGGTAACCCTCGGCGTACTTGTTGGTTAGCTCACTGCCTTGGAGCTCCAGAACGCGCGGGCTGGCGTAGTTCTCGGAGGCGATCAGCTCGATATGCTCTTCCTGGCGCCGCTTCTCGTTCTCGACGGTATCAAGCAGCTCCGGGTCGAAGCCGGAGACGGTCATGTCATTGCTAAACATGGGCTTACCTCTAGACGAAATTAGATAACTCCCCGGGTGGGCAGCGCGACCAGCTCGCCGTGCGCCGCGCCCACCGTCGCGCAGATTGTCGGATAACAATCCGCCGGGGAGCTACCAATAGTAAAGCATAAGGGCCAACAATGCATGGTCGGCGCCACTAACCCCCTGCCAGTGCGACCGATGCCCGCATCGAGCGGGCGAGCCAGCGCCAGGCAGACGCCGAGCGATTCGGTCAGCAACTTGATTAATAACCGGCCGGCGCTACGTAACGACCTGCCCGCCACCAAGGCGACACCTCGGCGCCAGGGAGCGCGACTACTGCTCACGTGACCACCAGTAACCGATTAGGCATCTAAGTTGCATGACATAAGTTCGGTCGTGGCTACACGACCGAAATCAGATGTCGCCGTCCTGTGACCATCGCCGAACGGGACTCGGGGCATCGGGACCGCCTCGAGGCGGCAATGCCAACAAAAGCGTTCCCAAGGGACCGGAGGCGCAACCCATGCAAGACCATACCGCTTTCTCCTCAGACGCGCTTCGCATCCTCACACGGCTGAGTCGCCAGCTTCGCAGCCTCGACGGCTATCGCATCTCGTTGAGTAACAAACACGACACCCTCTGGCTGATTGAACGCACCGCGACCGACCCACGCCCCGAGGTAAATACCATTGCGGAGGAGCTTTTCCAGTCAATAACGCCTGACGAGAGGGCCTATCTTGAACATCATGGCATCTCGCTCGGCGATCACGATTCCGCTCAGAAGAGTAAGCAAGACGATGACAGCACCAACCTGGTGCGACGCGTCTATCGCGGCAAGGTGTACTACGAAGAGCCGAGCGAAGCGAAGCCCGCCGACGAGACACACGACCCATCGACGAGCTCCGGCAGCGGCACCCGGCGCGTCTACCGCGGACAGATCATCGAGGGTTGACCATCGAACGAGCCCGAAAGCCCTGCCGTCTGGCGCATCTCGACCCCGCCGGTAGGGCGCTCCCCCTAAACCCACCTATCGGCGCTGGTGCTCCGACAAAACCACCGCCAGCAATCGACGCGCCTGCCTACCGATCGCCTCGACCTTGTTAGGTATGAGTTTTGCATTTTCAGAACGGGGTAGGTTGGTAGTCAAGCGCCCAAGCTCGACGGCGCCATGATCGAGCAATCAAAACAGACGCACGGTGGACATGCATGCAAGACCATACCGGTTTTTCACCGGAAACGTTGCGCACGCTTACGCGACTTAGCCGTCAAATTCAGCAGCTTGACGGCTGCCGGCCGCAGTTGGCGGATAAGGACTCAGTGCTTGCACTCATCCAGTCAGCCATCAACGACCAACGGTCCGAGATCAGCGCCCTAGCCAACGAGCTAACGAGTCATCTTAAAGACACGGAACGCGCCTACCTTTGCTCCAACGGCATTGATATCAGTCCACGGGAGGATGTGGCGGTCGGTGTTGGAGATGAACCGGCTAGCTCGCCGAACCAACGGCTCTACCCAGGAAATCCCGTGGCGAACAACGGCGGTAACGAAGCCGCTAGGCACCGCAAGCAACGCGTCTATCGCGGCCAGGTCATTGACGACAGCGGCTTTGGTCAAGATAGCGGCGCCTCGAAACCACGTGTCTATCGCGGCAGGGTGATCGATGAGTAACTCATGCCATCAGCGAAGCGACGGCCGCCGTTACGCCTTCACACTCGCCGCCGGCGTCCTGGTGCACCCCAGCAGGGCAGCGCCGTGGCGAGGGCCCGCTGATTGCTCCCCTGATGCCGACGTAGCGCCAAAACCCCAGCCACCGCAGCTGCTCGCGAGATAGCGTGCGAGGCCAACCCTTGCGCGCCAAACCGAGGCTTCTCTGCACTCTCAGCAACCTTTGCGGCCCGCAGATAGCGCTCGGGCAGCCGTCGGGAACGCCGCGTCGCAACCAAGTACCCCGTAACAGGCCCTCGATCGGCTGCGTTGACGGCGGGGGTTTCCCGTTGGCATCAAAAATGCATATATTTTCGCGGGCGAAGCAACGGCGACTACTCGGCTCACGCCGCCTTCGCCGTTTACCCGAGAGAGGCAGGTCCTTGGTGGCGGCAGCCCCCGGGGAACCTGGCACAGCGGCCGGGTTAGTACAGGAGCTACTAAGCCCACTTCCTGCAGGTCGACCGCTCTGCCATGCCATTAGTTACCGGGTAACCGCGACTGGCACGCCGGCTCCTAATGCGTCGAATGGATGGGTCGATGCACGGGAGCCCTACAGCAACCATAGGAGGTTCGACTAATGGCACGAGATATCCGCTTCGCCAGCCTTAGCAACCGGCTTCACCGGCAGCTGATCCAGACCGCCAATCTCCTGCATACATCCTACAACAAGACGGTCGTCTCCGCGTGGGACGGCACCCCATGCGATATCGTTGTCGCCGACGACAGTGATCGTTACGGCGAATACGCTATCGAGACCGCGGTCAACCAAGGCGTACCTGTCGTCATCGTTACCGACAAGCCGTCGGTGCCGCATCGAAGCGTTGACCGAAATACATCCACTGCCTATCTCACTCGTGCGGTTCAAGCAGCGATCGAACAGGGAGCCTCCGCTTCCGCGCACAACGCCGAGCTTGCTACGTAGTGGGTAAGCCGTCTTCCTACTTGGGTAACTCGACTCACCCCGCCTCCGCTAGGCCAGGCAACGTCGCGCCGAGTTAGGTAGCGCCTCGGGCTCGGATGGCACGCCTACACAGGTAAGCAGCCATCCGAGTCCGACCGACGGACCATGATATTCAGGGCGCGGCCCCGCCGCCATTGGCGCTAGCCCCAGCGAGCAGTGCTAAGCTACTTCAACAGTTCAAGCCCGTTGGGTGTGCATGCCCGGCAAACAAAAACGCTTATCCCCCATAATGGTCGGCTGGCGCGAATGGGTCGCGCTACCGGAACTGGGCATCGGTAGCCTCAAGGCCAAACTGGATACCGGGGCGACGACATCAGCCCTCCATGCCGTGCGCATTCGACGCGTGAGTGCCGACGGCCACGAGCGCGTCACCTTCGATGTACATCCCTACCAGCACGACACCCATACGACCGTGCCCTGCACGGCCACCGTGGTGGACGAGCGCAGGTTTAAGAGTTCCAACGGGCAGCGCGAGCACCGCGTCGTTATACGGGGGTCACTGGCCATCGGCGGTCGCTGCTTCCCAATTGAAATCTCGCTCACCAACCGGGACACTATGGGGCTTCGGATGCTGATTGGCCGCTCGGCAATGCGCGGTCGCCTAGTGGTCGACCCGAGGCTGTCTTACCAGGCCGGCGAGCCGCGCGCCGCGGTCACCGGCATCAGCGACGCCCGCAGCGCTCGCCACCGATAGGCTTTGAGCCAACCAGCCCGTTCCTGTCGCAGTCACGCCGGTGGCAGCCGGAAGGATGATGCCCTAATGGCCGATCCGTTCAGCATTTACGTCCTGTCGCGAGGGCCGAAACTCTACTCGACGCGGCGCATCGTTGAGGCCGGGCGGGAGCGGGGCCACGACGTCCGGGTCGTCGACCCGCTGCGCTGCTATGTGCGCATCAGCGCTAATCGGCCCGAGGTCCATTACAAGGGCGAGGTCCTCACCGCACCGAAGGCCGTTATCCCGCGCATCGGCGCCTCGGTGACCTTCTACGGCACCGCGGTGCTGCGCCAGTTCGAGATGATGGGCGTCTTCCCGCTCAATGAGTCCGTGGCGATCGGGCGCTCGCGCGATAAGCTACGCTCGCTCCAGCTGCTCGCGCGCCGCGGTATTGGCCTGCCGGTGACTGGCTTCGCCTACTCGCCTGATGACAACGACGACCTCATCCGCAGCGTTGGCGGTGCCCCTATGGTCCTCAAGCTCTTGGAAGGCACCCAGGGCAAGGGCGTCGTCCTGGCCGAGACCAACAACGCCGCCGCGTCGGTCATCGACGCCTTCCACGGACTCAAGGCCTACTTCCTGGCCCAGGAGTACATCAAGGAGGCGGGTGGCTCGGATATCCGCTGCTTCGTCGTCGGCGATAAGGTGATTACCTCCATGCTGCGCCAGGCCAAGGAGGGCGAATTCCGCTCCAACGTCCATCGCGGCGGCGAGGCGCGAACCATCCGGATCACGCCGGACGAGCGCTCCACGGCCGTACGCGCGGCCAAGATCATGGGCCTGAACCTCGCAGGCGTGGACATCATGCGCTCGTCGCATGGCCCCGTGGTTCTCGAGGTCAACTCCTCGCCGGGGTTGGAGGGCATCGAGGGCGCCACCAACAAAGACATTGCCGGCAGCATCATCCAGTTCATCGAGAAGCACGGCCGCGTGGGGAAGACGCGTACACGCGGCACGGGCTAGCCATTTGTACCGGCCGCGGACTGTTCCCAGTCGCGCCGTCGAGTCCTTAGACTGGCGCGGTAGCTGGGTCGCAAACCCTAAATCAGCACATCGATACCGAGACGGAGACCATGGCGCAGTACATCTACACCATGAATCGGGTGAGCAAGGTCGTTCCCCCGAAGAGACAGATCCTCAAGGACATCTCGCTGTCCTTCTTCCCCGGGGCGAAGATCGGTGTGCTGGGCCTCAACGGCGCCGGCAAGTCATCGTTGCTTCGGATCATGGCCGGTATCGATAACGAGTACGACGGCGAGGCCCGCGCCCTGCCCGGCACGCGTATCGGCTATCTGCCCCAGGAGCCCGAGCTCGACGCCAACAAGGACGTTCGCGGCAATGTCGAGGACGGCGTCGCGGAGACCAAGGCGCTGGTGGATCGTTTCAATCAGGTCTCGGCTGAGTTCGCCGATCCGGATGCGGACTTTGAGGCCCTAATGGCCGAGCAGTCCAAGCTCCAGGACCAGATCGAGGCATCCGGGGCCTGGGACCTCGACCGCAAGGTCGAGCAGGCGGCTGACGCCCTGCGGCTCCCGCCGTGGGATGCCGACGTCAACAACCTCTCCGGTGGCGAGCGCCGCCGCGTCGCCCTGGCCCGGCTGCTGCTCTGGGGCCCGGATATGCTGCTGCTCGATGAGCCCACTAACCACCTGGACGCGGAGTCCGTCGGGTGGCTTGAGCAGTTCCTGCATCAGTTCGAGGGTACCGTGGTGGCGGTTACGCATGATCGCTACTTCCTCGACAACGTCGCCGGCTGGATCCTGGAGCTCGACCGCGGCGAGGGCATCCCCTGGAAGGGCAACTACAGCTCCTGGCTGGAGCAGAAGGAGAAGCGCCTGGCCCAGGAGGCACGCGAACAGCAGGCCCATCGCAAGGCGCTGCAGCAGGAGCGCGAGTGGGCCCAGAGCAACCCCAAGGGCCGTCAGGCCAAGAACAAGGCGCGCTTAAAGCAGTTCGAAGAGCTGCAGTCCAAGGAATTCCAGGAGCGCAACGAGACCAACGAGATCTACATCCCACCGGGCCCGCGCCTGGGCGATCTCGTCGTGGAGGCCAATGACGTCAGCAAGGCCTTCCGCGGCGATCTGCTCGTCGATCAGATGTCGTTCAAGGTACCGCCGGGCGGCATCGTAGGCATCATCGGCCCCAACGGCGCCGGCAAGACGACGCTGTTCCGTATGATTACCGGCGAGGAAGAGCCCGACAGCGGCCAGATCCGCGTTGGCGATACCGTCGATCTGGCCTACGTGGACCAGAGCCGCGACCACCTGGACCCCGAGAAGACGGTCTGGGAGGAGATCTCCGGCGGCCACGACATCCTCAAGATCGGTAACTACGAGGTGCAGTCGCGGGCCTATGTGGGACGCTTTAACTTCAAAGGCGCCGACCAGCAGAAGCGCATCGGCGACCTCTCCGGCGGCGAGCGCAATCGCGTCCACCTCGCCGAACTCCTGCAGCGCGGCGGCAACACCCTGCTCCTCGACGAGCCCACTAATGACCTCGACGTCGAGACCCTGCGCGCGCTGGAGGAGGCCCTACTGGCCTTCCCCGGTTGCGTCATGGTCATCTCCCACGACCGCTGGTTCCTGGACCGCATCTCGACCCACATCCTGGCCTTCGAGGGCGATAGCCAGGTGACCTTCTTCGAGGGCAACTACAGCGAGTACGAGGAGGATCGGCGCAAGCGCCTCGGCGACTCCGCGCTGACGCCGACACGCATCAAGTACCGGCGGCTGGCCGGATAGGCCGCCTGCCGGCAGTCGCAATGGCACAGACCAGCCCCGACACCGCCATCCTGCTGATCCACGCCCCGGACCAACCGGGGCTGGTGGCGGCGGTCTCCGGCTTCATCGCCCAACGCGGCGGTAACATCGTCGCCTTGGACGAACACGTCGATGCCGGCGTGTTCTTCCTGCGGGTGGCGTGGCAACTCCCCGGTTTCGCCCTCAGCGCCGATGAGCTAGGCGGGGCGATTCGCAGCGAGCTCGCCGAGCCCTTCGGCATGAGCTGGCAGCTCCATTTCTCGAATCAGCGCCCGCGCCTGGCCATCTTCGTCTCCACGCTACCCCACTGCCTGTACGATATCCTCTCGCGCTGGCAATCGGGCGAGTGGCGGGTGGACATCCCGCTGATCATCAGCAACCACGAGACTCTGAGGCCGGTCGCCGAGCAGTTCGGCATCCCCTTCCACTGCTTCCCCATTACGGCCGAGACCAAGCAGGCCCAGGAGCGCGCCGAACTGGAGCTGCTGCGCGCCCATGACATCGACCTGGTGGTACTGGCGCGCTACATGCAGATCGTCAGCCCGGTGCTCATCGAGGCCTACCCGGAGCGGATAATCAATATCCACCACTCTTTCCTGCCCGCTTTCGCCGGGGCCAAGCCCTATCACGCCGCGCATGAGCGCGGCGTTAAGATCATCGGGGCGACCAGCCACTACGTCACCGAGGATCTGGACGCCGGGCCAATTATCGATCAGGACGTCACACCGATATCCCATCGCGACGCCGTCGATGACCTCATCCGCAAGGGCCGTGACCTGGAGAAGATCGTCCTCGCCCGTGCCGTATGGTCCCATCTCCAACGCAACGTCCTCTGCTACGGCAACCGAACGGTGGTCTTCGAGTAGACCGGAGCGCTGAGGCTAACCCCCCCCTAGCACCGAGCCGCAGGAGCCGAGCCCTCTCGGCGACAGCGCCCACTTAGGCCGACCAATCGCCCAGCGGGCTGGGCTCCTACGAATCGACCCGGCGGCTGCCGGCGTCACTTCCGACGCGGTGCCTCACGCCGCAGCCCGACAAGGCGTATCAAAGAAACCATCCAGTAGGGCGTCCATAAGCCCATGGCCAGCCTGCCAGTGCCCGCCGGATGCTAGCAGCGTCTCGCGCGGCTGGACCCACGGCCCGCCGTTGTCGAGATCGCCTGAATCGTGGGCCGCCACGCGGGAAGCGTCATGCTGCGTTATCTCTAGATGGAACTGTAGCGCTAGGACGTTATCGCCCCAGACGAAGCCTTGCTCGGGGTAGGCGGCGCTCATGGCCAGCGGGATGGCATCGACAGGGCGCTCAAAGGTATCGCCGTGCCAGTGCAGCGCATTGAAGGAACGCGGCAATAGCGCCCGCAACGGGGAATCCCCAGCGTCGGCGCGGCGCTCGACCGGAAACCAACCGATCTCATTGGTACCGCCGGGATAGGCTCGCCCCCCCAGAACCTCCGCGAGGATCTGTGACCCCAAACAGATGCCGACAACAGGAATGCCTCGATGAATCTGTTGCGCCAGCCACCGCTTCTCGCGGATCAGCCACGGATGATCGGACTCGTCGTTGGCCCCCATGGGCCCACCCAGTACGACCACGCCATCAGGGCGATCCGTAAAACGACTCCGCCACGCCTGGCGGCGGCTGAGGCGATGACCGCGCCGTCGAGCCCAGGCACCGATGGCACCGGGGCCCTCGATCGGCACGTGCTGAACACAGGTAATCTGCATGGCGGCTCCTTGGATCCGCGGTCGCTTATTCACCATCCCCGCTGGGGAAGCTGTCGGGGCGGGAGCAATTCGGGCGGCGACCCTCGCTGAGCGCCCGCCGGTAGCTATTGCGCGCGCCGTCCATCTGGCTCTGGAGATTGTCGATACGGCTTTGATTGGACGGATGGGTCGACAAGAATTCGGGCGGCCCGCCCTCCTTCTCCTTGGCCATGTTCCGCCACAGAGCGACGCTCGCTTGAGGTTTAAAGCCCGCCTTACTCATCAGATCCAGGCCAATGTCATCGGCCTCACGCTCGTGGGTACGGCTGAATGGCAGCAGGATACCGACTTGCGCGCCAAGCCCGAGCAACGCGACGAGCTCGCGGTTGTGCTCCGTCTGGCTGGCCGCAACCCCGGAGGCGACCGCCAGCCCGAGCTGGGTCGCTAGCTGATTGGACACCCGCTCATTGCCGTGCTCGGCCATAACGTGCCCCACCTCATGGGCGACCACGGCCGCCAGCTGGTCGGGCGTCTCGGCCACCTTCATCAACCCCGTATAGATACCGATCTTGCCGCCGGGCAAGGCGAAGGCATTCACCTGATCACTGCGAAAAACGGTGACTTCCCAGTCATCGCGGCGATATTCCCGCGGCACCACATCGATGATCGCATTGCTAACGCAAGCGGCGTAGGTCACCGACGGCCCACTGGCAACGGTGGATTGTTTCTTCTTCATCTCCTGATAGGTCTGCTGACCCATGGCCTCCAGCTGGCTTTCGGGCATGAGCTGGAATTGCCGACGCCCCGTTGGCGAGGTCGTACAGGCCACTAGCAAGATCGCTACCGCGGCATACGTCAAAGGCTTTACTGGTCTCATCTGAACTCCCCAATCACTGCCCGCTCGCTAGCGGCAATAAGGCCGTTACCCGCGATGTCATCACGTTAACTTACGCCACGGGTGTGGTCATGGATCGCCAGGCCATGAAATCTCCTGTATGCATGTTATAGTAGCGCGCAATCCTCGGCATATTTTATTCTTGCGAACCGCGCTGGCGGCTCGCCCGGCCCCCGCAACGATCGGGCCGGCGAGCAGCGCTTTAAGCGCGCTTGCCTGCCGGCGCCGGGGGAAAATCGCGGCGTAGTGGCACTCTTCATTCGTGCCCAGCGCCGAGAAAACAGGAGGTAGTAACCGCATGAGTGATCGTATCGAACAGCTCAAGAAGGCCCTCGACGAGCGCATCGCGCTGCTCGACTGCGGCATGGGCACCATGATCCAGGGCTATGACCTGCAGGAAGAGGACTTTCGCATCGAACGGTTCAAGGACTATCCGGGCGACCTCAAGGGCAACAACGACCTACTATCGATTACGCGCCCGGATGTCATCCGCCAGATCCATCGCGATAACCTGGCGGCCGGCTCCGACATCGTCGAGACCAATACCTTCAGCTCGACGTGCATTGCGCAGGCCGACTACCACATGGAGGATCTGGCCTACGAGATGAATGTCGCCTCCGCCAAGGTGGCGCGCGAGGCCTGTGACGAGTACGAGGCCGAGGATCCCAGCAAGCCGCGCTTCGTCGCCGGTGCTATGGGCCCGACCAATAAGACGGGCTCCATCTCGCCGGACGTCAACGACCCCGGCAAGCGCAACGTCACCTTCGACGAGCTCCACGACGCCTATCTCGAGGCGGCGCGCGGCCTGGTCGACGGCGGGGCTGATCTCATTCTCATCGAGACCATCTTCGACACCCTCAACGCCAAGGCGGCCATCTACGCCCTGGAGACGTTGTTCGAGGAGCTCGGCTACCGCCTGCCGACCATGATCTCGGGCACGATCACCGACGCCTCGGGGCGCACGCTGTCGGGCCAGACCACGGAGGCCTTCTGGAACTCCGTACGCCATCTCAAGCCGCTGACCGCGGGCTTGAACTGCGCCCTGGGCGCCGACCAGATGCGGCCCTTTATCAAGGAGATGAGCCGCGCCGCCGAGACCTACGTCTGCATCTACGCCAACGCCGGCCTACCGAACGAGTTCGGCGAATACGACCATTCGCCGGAGTTCATGGCGGAGATCATGAAGGAGTATGCCGAAGAAGGCCTGCTCAACATCGTGGGCGGTTGCTGCGGCACCACGCCGGAGCACATTGCGGCCATGCGCGAGGTCGTCGAGGACAAGGCGCCGCGCAAGGTCCCGGAGCCTATGAACGCCATGCGCCTTTCGGGCCTGGAGCCCTGCAACATCGATGACAACTCGTCGTTCATCAACATCGGCGAGCGCTCCAACGTCACGGGCTCGAAGAAGTTCAAGCGCCTGATCATGGACGGCGATTACACCACCGCGCTGGAGGTCGCCAAAGAGCAGGTCGAGAACGGCGCGCAGGTCATCGACGTCAACATGGACGAGGGCATGCTCGATGCCCACGATGCCATGACGACCTTCCTCAAACTGGTCGCCGCGGAGCCGGACATCGCCAAGGTCCCGCTCATGATCGACTCCTCGAAGTTCGAGGTCATGGAGGCGGGCCTAAAGGTCTCCCAGGGCAAGTGCCTGCTCAACTCCATCTCCATGAAGGAGGGCGAGGAAGACTTCCTCAAGAAGGCCGAGATCATTAAGCGCCACGGCGCGGCGGTAACGGTGATGGCCTTTGATGAGGAGGGTCAGGCGGAGACCTACGAGAGCCGCATCGCGATCTGTGAGCGCGCCTACAAGCTGCTGACCGAGAAGATCGGCTTCCCGCCTGAGGATATCGTCTTCGACCCCAACCTGTTCCCGGTGGGTACGGGCATCGAGGAGCACGCCTCCTACGGCATCGACTTCATTAACGCCACCAAGTGGATCAAGGAGAACCTGCCTTACGCCAAGGTCTCCGGCGGGCTATCCAACCTCTCCTTCTCGTTCCGCGGCAACGACGCCGTGCGCGAGGCCATGCACTCGTGCTTCCTGTATCACGCCATCCAGGCGGGCATGGACATGGCCATCGTTAACGCCGGCCAGCTCGAGGTCTACGACAACATCGAGACCGAGCTGCGCGATCACGTCGAGGACGTCATCCTCAACCGGCGCGACGATGCCACCGAGCGCCTGCTGGACCTAGCCGAGTCCTACAAGGGCAAGGGCGGCAAGTCTAAGGAGGAGGACCTCGCCTGGCGCGAGCAGGAGGTCTCCAAACGCCTGGAGCACGCGCTGGTTAAGGGCATCCCGGACTACGTCGATGACGACACCGAGGAGGCCCGCCAGATGTTCAATCGGCCCATCGAGGTCATCGAGGGCCCGTTGATGGACGGCATGAACGTCGTCGGCGACCTCTTCGGCGAGGGCAAGATGTTCCTGCCGCAGGTCGTGAAGTCGGCGCGTGTCATGAAGAAGGCGGTGGCCTATCTCCTGCCCTACATCGAGGAGGAGAAGCGCCTCTCCGGCGAGGCCGATGAGCCGGCCGGCCGCGTGCTCATGGCCACGGTCAAGGGCGACGTCCACGACATCGGCAAGAACATCGTCGGCGTGGTCATGCAGTGCAATAACTTCGAGGTCCACGACCTCGGCGTCATGGTGCCCACGGAGCAGATCCTCGATGAGGCCCAGGCCAAGGGCGTCGACGTCATCGGCCTGTCCGGCCTAATCACGCCGTCACTGGAGGAGATGGTCAACGTGGCCTCCGAGATGCAGCGCCGCGGCATGACCCAGCCGCTGCTCATCGGCGGCGCCACCACGTCCCGCGTCCACACGGCCGTCAAGATCGACCCGCAGTACGACAACGAGGTCATCTACGTTAAGGACGCCTCGCGAGCGGTCGGTGTGGTCTCCAATCTGGTCAGCGAGACCAAGCGCGAGGAGTACGTGGCGGAGGTGAAGGCGGAGTACGACGAGGTCCGCGAGCAGCACTACGCCCGCCAGAGCAAGCAGAAGTGGGTCAATCTCGACAAGGCCCGCGCGAACCGCACGCCCGTCGACTGGGATAGTTATGAGCCCGTGGAGCCCAACAACAAGGGCGTTCAGGTCATCGAGGACTATCCGTTGGCTGAGATCGCGGAGTACATCGACTGGACGCCGTTCTTCCAGGCCTGGCAGATGCGCGGCAAGTACCCCGAGATCCTGGACGACGAGAAGCAGGGCGAGGAGGCCCGCAAGCTCTTTAACGACGCCCAGGAGATGCTTCAGCGCATGATCGACGAGAAGTGGGTCACCGCGCGGGCGGTCTGCGGCATGTTCCCGGCCAACACCGTCAACTACGACGACACGGAAATCTACACCGACGACTCGCGCCAGGACGTGCTGATGACGCTAAGCCACCTGCGTCAGCAGCAAGAGAAGTCGGGCAGCAAGCCCAATCAGTCGCTGGCGGACTACATCGCGCCCAAGGAGACGGGCATCAAGGACTGGATGGGCGGTTTCGCGGTCTGCGTCGGCCACGGCCTGGATGCCTACACCGACGACTACGAGGCCAAGGGCGACGACTACAGCTCCATCATGGCCAAGGCCCTCGCCGACCGGCTGGCCGAGGCCTTTGCCGAGCTGCTGCACGCCAAGGTCCGTAAGGAGATCTGGGGCTACGCCTCGGACGAGGACCTAGGTCTGGACGAGATCGTTAAGGAGAAGTACCAGGGCATTCGCCCGGCGCCGGGCTACCCGGCCTGCCCGGACCACACGGAGAAGGACAAGCTCTGGGAGCTGCTCAACGTCCAGGACAACATCGACGTGGCTCTGACCGACTCTAAGGCGATGGTGCCGACGGCGGCCGTCTCCGGCTGGTACTTCGCCCATCCGGACAGCGCCTACTTCGGCCTCGGCAACATCTTCAAGGATCAGGTCGAGGAGTACGCCGAGCGCAAGGACATGGATCTGGCCAAGACCGAGAGCTGGCTGGCGCCAAACCTCGGCTACGACCCGGTCAAGGAGAACAAGGAAGAGACCAAGAAGGCGTCGTAAGGTCAAACGGCCTCAGCACGAGAAAGGGCGCCGACGCGGCGCCCTTTTTGTTTGCAACCCAAGTGCCGCTTAAGACCCGAGGGCCCATACACCCACGGCTCTCACCAAGGCCACGTCTCGAAGCGCCTCCTAGCCATTCCATCGCCCTGTCCAATAGGGTCTGCAGTTAAACCAACTCAAGCAAGCTTGAAGTTGACAACCCCTGAATAGGGTTTCTACCCTTTTTGCAAAGGTTCACGAATCAACCAACAACAAACGATAAGCAGCGCCCAATAGAAACGAGATAAGGACATCCGCATGCCGGATCATTCGATCAGTTCCCATGAGCGCGCCCTCATCGATCGAGCCGATAGCACCCCTAAGCGACGCAGTGAACTCCTTGAGCGCTTCTGGCAAAGCCGAATCAAGACAAAGGATCCGGTCGCCCGTGTAGGGTTCGCCCTCTATTGCAGCAGTCTAGATAAGCTAAGGCGAATCATTGCCAACGGCAAAAGCGATTACTGGGGCAGGGGCTATTACTACTGGCGCGCTATGCGCGTTCAAACACTTATGAATCTCGCCCTTGGCCTTGAGGAAGCCGGGCACGCTGGTGACCTAGAACAGACCCGAGACATGGTCCTCGCTGTTGGCATACGGCTAGCGAAGCAACATATACGGACAGTAACCAGAGACATCCGCCAGGGCATAGGCAAAACCCCTGGGAAACTAAGCGCTCGGCAAATCAAAAAGTACCACCATCAGGTCTTCGAGGAATTGGGCATTCCACGACACTACTACGGCGGCACGTCTTTGCAGAGCGTCCCAGACTCCTGGGAACTATGGCTGTATGGCGATCTCTACTGCCATGACTGCGATCCGCGGTCGTAAGTGGATTTTATACCATAATGTTAACGTCGCTAAGTCGCAGGTCTCCAACGCTTGTCACCACCCTCAGAATCGGCGTTTTGTGGATGATTGGCTTGGGATGGGTGATGGCGGTCTATGCTGAGACACCCGTTGCCAATCGTCTTGCAGGGACCGACTTTTGCATACCGGATCGGTATGCCGTGCGGCTAGAAATCCGAGAGCAGGCCGACGACGAGCTCTACGACACATCGCCCGGGTTCGATCTTAATGCCAAGATCCATTACAACGAAGCCGCAAAGCACCTCGACGGCTACGTCCGTAATGTCGCTGACGACGGCCTCCCTCAGTATCAGACACTCTACCTCGGCCTGCGGCCGGCACCTAAAACCGAGAGCGTGCCCTCACGATCCGTCGAAGACCCAACGTCCCTGACAACGCTGACTAACACGAAGGATCTTTTCATCACCGATAAGGTGCCCAGTTACCTCGTACCGACGGAAGTTCTGAAAAAGACAGCTAACGACAACTACATTACGTGGGGTACTTGCTCGCGCACCTCGCATCACAATCAACCAGCCGTGTACGCTTGCCAGCGACGTAATTTGATCATTGACTCCGTGGCCGTAGAATACAACATTCACCAAGCAAACTTGAGCCGCCACGAAGGGATCGATGAATTCATCCGGCAGAAATTCGAGTCGTGGCAGTGCGAACAGTCAACAGATGGTTAAGCGGAAAGCTCAACTGCCCGCCAGCTGATACAATCCGTGGAGAATGCATTTTGTCCGGTGACGCCAATCAACCGCAAATACTTCAAACCCGGCAAAGCACTCGCTCATTCGTTAGCGAAGAAAGCAGCTAACAATCCATGGAACTGCCGTCAGCGACGGCTGGGCCAACGCATCCGGACCAGGAGACCCTAAAATGTCCATCGATATCGGCTCGCTGCATCTCAGCATCCACCAAATAACCCCGCTACTCACCATCGCCGCCGGCATCGGCGTCCTGGTCTGGCCCAAGATGATGCGCTACATCCTCGGGATCTATCTCATCGTCATCGGCCTGGCCCAACTCATCCAGTAACTCAACGTCCGGCGGCGGCTTGCGCCCGCCGCCATGCCCTCGTCATTCGCAACGCCACCGACCACTCCCATTTCGCGGCGTCAACGCTAGTGCTCAAACCTGGTCATAAGTCCCCGCTTAGTCATTTCTTTCCAGCACACCAACGGACAAGCCATGCTCTATTACACGGGTGCATGCTTTACACCCGCGCCAGCCTCTTGCTCCGTGCTCTAGTTGCTGCGCCACCGAATCCAATTGCAGAGGCTGGCTGGAAGACTTTTCGGAGGTCCCTTGGACGGAGTCGGCTCCGCGGCTAACCCAAGGCCTTACCGCCATAACGTCGGGATTCTCGCTTTTACGGCAACGGCGCGGATCTTGACGGGTTAATCACTATTCGTGATTATTCTTCTATGCGCCGAATCACTTACAAAAAGTCGGCTATTAAAGGGCCGCGTAAGATGCCGGCGGGGCCTGACCCTTACACACAAACCCGCTGGCATTAGGGCGGGGCGAGGCCTGTGGGTTCCATGCCGAGCATAACGCAGTACATGTCGGTGATGTCGTCGAGGCG
>CAJXKP010000037.1 GCA_913055565.1 uncultured Ectothiorhodospiraceae bacterium | reverse complement strand
CGTGCCGCGTTGTGGCTGCGCGCGCGCTCAGCAGCCAGAGGCTCGCGCGAATTATTCAGCGTCTCCCTAGGGCGTTGCGACCAACCGGTTCGCCGGTGGAGCTGTCATGGCCGCCCGCATGCGGGCCAGCCCGTATTGCTTGCCGGACGTCCCCTGGCCACCCTTTCCCTTAACCGACCGCCGGCCGCGCTGGCTCAGCCGCATCCGCAAGCGCGTGGCTCGGTGGCCGACCAACAGCACCAACGGCGAGGCTACTGGCGATGGGCGGCATCAGTAAGGCGCTCTGGAAGGCAATGGCGGCCCTGTTGCGGATCATAGCCGCCACTACCATCGCCGTGGGGCTGATCCAACGCCTGGACCCTTTCCCCTATCGATCGATCTCGTACTGGCAGGCCCGATTGACGGAGGGCCAGTTCCAGTTCCCCGGGCATGAGCTATTCTTCTGGCTCGCCGATCACTGGCTGGAGCTGAGTGTCGCCATCGCGCTCATCCAGCTCGCCCGGTTGACGCGCGCCTTTAATCGCGCCGAGGCGTAGGCGGGCGCCGCTCCAGTCGATCTGGGCTTTATCCCTGCTCAACCAGAATACGCGCCCAGCCGCCAGAGGTTTCGTGCGGGTTATTCAGTCTTGGGCCCTACGGCGAGACATCACGCCGCCGATAGAAGGCACTAGTTCGCGCGTATAGGGCCATCAGGTCCAGCTGATAGAAACCAAGTTCTCCTTCGACCAGGCGGAAACGGTGGGGCTGCTCGGTGCCATGGGCCTCAAGATAATCCGACAAGCTCAGCCCTCGCAGATCCACCGGGGGATACGCGGCCTCGGGATGCTCGAAGACACCGACGGCCCGGGGCTGGTAGGTTACCGTTTCCGCTTCACCCGTGATTGAGTTGACGCGGAGCATCGCGGGGTAAGCGGCGAGGCCGAGAACGACTGTCGTAATCAGGGTCATGGCGGCGTGCTCGACAAGGGGGGCCCCGCGCCCGAGCCCATATCCCACCGCAGCGCCAACGGCAATCATCAAGGCATAGGGCCACCAGGGCATGCCGCCGAGGGGCAGGACCTGCATCAGGAAGAACGTATCGATCAGGGCATAACCGCCAGCGAGGCCGCCAAGGATGAGCAACGCGATCATCCCTCGGTGCGCGAATAGGTCAAACCCGTTGCCCAAGCCACGAAGCGGTTGCGATGCCGCCTCCGGCGTCGACACTTCCTGGCTGTTGTTATCCATTCCTTGCATTCCCCTGATCGCGTGTAACCAATGCTCGAAAGAGACGGCTTTAGGTAGCTGGCGTGGCAACAACTCCGCCGCGCCCCGGCATCATCGCTCGCATGATCCCTGTTGCAACCCAGTGGGTCCAACCCGAGGCGTTCCTCCGCCACGGATGCCATCCGTTATGGCAGAGCGTCTATTCGCCCGATCATCGCGACTCAGCCGAGTCGCTCGTCGGGCACGAAGCGATAACCCGTGCCGATGCGCGTCGTCGGCTCCTCCAGCGCTTGCGCCGGGCATAACTGGTCATCGCACTCGTAGCGCGGCTCACCATCGTCATCACACCAGCAAACCGTTAGCGGCGAGAGATACAGACTCGTACCATCAGCCGTGGCAACCTTGGTGTTCATCAGCCGCCATGAACACGGCTCAACGCCGCCAGCCGCCCCCGTATCGAGAGAGCCCGCAACGGCGTCGGCCCACATCGCCTGGCGCAGGCCCGCCGTCGCCGTCGCCGCTACCGTTGCCGAATAGCCCTTTTGCAGCGCGATCCAGGGACCGGAGGTACCGCTGGGCACCTCCACCATGGCCGCCAGCGCCAGGCAGCAGACCGCCTGGTTATCGCGTTCCGGCTCCAGTACTAGGAATGGTGCATCAATGGTCTCTTGGTCGATTTGAGTCATGCGGTTGTCCTTGATAAGCATCGTCCCCGCTTAGGTGGGTCGGGTTGGGGATTGGTTCCCACGCCCCCGGGCCAGCGCCACCTCGACGGCCCGATCGATAGCCCTCGACGGGCCTCGATTGGCAACCACCCGCCCTGCGACAGGTGCGCCTGCGCCTTGCCGTCGCTATCACGCGCGCTCCGGCGAGCCTAGACACCGTGCTCGCGAAGGATGGGGATAAGCCCGCGCTCCAGCGCCTCAACGCCCTGGAGGTCATCGGATTGCAGTGGCACACGTAGGGTATCGAGTCCGCTCAACTCATGCTGGATCTGGTCGAGATAGCGTGCCTCGCGCTGCCGGCGCCGGGCTAGGAACTCGCCATCCGCGTCATCGGGGATGAGCTGGTTAATAATGGCACCGCGGATGGGGATCTCGTACTCGGTCAGCGTGCGCACGGCGCGAGCGGTCTCCAGAATCGGCAGCCGTTCAGGGATAACGGTAAACACGAAGCCCGTTCGCTGGCCGTCCGTCATCACGCGGCGAGCGCGGTGGAACAACCGACGGCGCTCAAGCAGCGTCTCCGCGACATGCCGTGTACGACGGTCCATACCAGCGAACGCATCCTCCCGGGGATCATCAAACGGCGTCGGCATCTCCTCGCCGCGCTTGCCTGGTGTGAGGTGTTTGAGCACCTGACCGAGCTGTTCGGAGCGCTTGTTATGGGCGAGCAGGCCATCGGTCCAGGCAGCCATGGCCTCAGGGAGACTGAGCAGGCGCAGCGTATGGCCCGTCGGTGCCGTATCGAAGATGAGTAGGTCGTAGTCACCGCCCTGATCGGCAATCAACCCGGCGATGCGCTCTAGTAACGCGGCCTCCATGGCCCCCGGCGAGTGTCGTGCCGTATCCATTTGGCGCACCAGCTCCTGGTGCATCGCCGGCGCGGCGAGGCCCTTCATCTGCTCGGTGACTCGATCAACATGGCGTTGCGCCTGGGCGTCCGGATCGATCTCAAGGCACCAGAGCCCGGCGGTGACGCCGGTCACCGCATCGCCGATGGAGCGCTCGAAGAGATCACCAAGCGAATGCGCGGGATCCGTCGAGACCACCAGCACCCGCTTGCCCTGACCGGCGGCATGGGCGCCCAGGCCACCGGCCATGGTGGTCTTGCCGACACCCCCCTTGCCGCCGACGAAGACCACTCGTAGGTCAGTCAGCCCGGCCAGCCCCATCAGCCAAGCCTCCCCTCGCTCGCCCGATGCCTCAACAGCAACGGATCTGATCCAACGGCGAGCGCTCCATGCCCATGCGCTTGTGCCAGTCGTGGAAGCGCTCCATCAGCAGGGGCTGGAGTTCCATGGTGTAGTAGCTCGCCGGGTTGGGCACGCCCATCATCTCGGAGAACACCAGCAGCATGAACAGGTCATCCTCATCCCGGCGCGCCCGAGCGATGGTGGCTCGATACGGCGCGTTGTAATACTCCTCGGCGTAATAACGCACACGCCGCAGTATCCGGCGCACGCGCCCGACAGCCGCTCTTTGACGCGGCTCAGCGGGCCGGTCATCGCGTTTTGACCCCATTCGCCACCTTCCAGCCCTTACGAGGCGAGACGCTGTTCCCGGAATTGATGGCGTAGCGCACCCGCGGCCTCGAGCATCACCATCACGGCCGCGACCAGAATGACCCCATCCATGCCAAGCAGGAACCACTCGCCGTTGAGGTAGAAGCCCTTGAGCTGGACCAGCAGGGCATAGAGCGTCATGGCCAACAGGAAGAGCATGGGTACCAGGGTGTACCACATGGGTCGGCCGAGTCGGACCAGGATGACGGTAAGCACCAGCAGGGTCAGGCCGCCCAGCAACTGATTGGTCGTCCCGAACAGGGGCCAGATCAACATGCCGCCGGAACCATCCAAGCCACCCGCACCGAACGCTAGCGCCAGACAGGTTCCGACGGCGACAAGCGTCGAGACCTGCACGCTCTTCAAAGCCGGGATGTTATACATCTCGCCCCATTCCTGCATGATGTAGCGTTGCAGGCGGATGCCGGTGTCCATGGTCGTGCCCGCGAAAAGCACGGCCATAACGGTCAGCAGCGTCGCGGCCGTGCTCTCGGGCAGTCCGGCACCCGCGCTCACCAGGGCCGCGCCCCCATCAACGAAGGCATTCACCCCCGCTTCGCCGAAATTGGTGTAGAGGTTCTGCCATTCGCCAATACTGGCAAAGCCGGCGGTTGTGGCCAGGATCGCGGCAAGCGCCAGACAGCCCTCGCCAACCGCGCCGAAGTAGCCGATGAAACGCACATCCGTTTCGCGATCAATCTGCTTGGAGGTCGTGCCCGACGAGACCAAGCCGTGGAAGCCCGATATCGCCCCGCAGGCGATCGTCACAAAGAGCAGCGGCACAATCGGAGGCGCGCTGGCCGGTACGGAACTATTGAACGCTGGGGCCACGATCGCCGGATTCGCGATCAGTATGGAGCCGTAGAGCACGATCAGGCCGATACACAGCTGCAACCCATTGATGTAATCGCGGGGCTGCAGCAATGCCCACACCGGCAACAGTGACGCGATGCCGGCATAAGCGAAGAGCAATACAATCCACTGCGCGTTCGCCGGCAGACCCGCGAAGCTATCGGGCAGCTCGAGAGGCACGTACGGACCAACGCCGATCAAGGCGTACAGCACCACCACGCCAACGACCGATACGGTCAGCAGATTCATCTTGCGGCGATAGATGCACTGCCCGATGACCAGGGCCGCCACGATTGCGCCCCAGACCGGGACCACCGACGACGGATTGGCGACCAGCAGCTTGGCGATGACAACGCCGAATACGGCATTGACCATGAGCAGTACCAGGAAGATCACTACCATGAACAGGTTGCGCGCCCGGTTACCGATCAGATCACCCGTTATCGAGCCGATAGAACGCCCCTGATGGCGTACGCTAGCCCACAGGGCTCCCGCATCGTGGATGCCGGCGAAGAATACCGTCCCCAGAACAACCCACAGGAAGGCGGGCACCCAGCCCCATATAACGGCAACGGCCGGTCCCACGATGGGAGCCGCCCCAGCGACCGACGTGAAATGATGCCCCCAGAGGATGTACTTATTGGTCGGCACATAGTCGATGCCGTCTTCCAATTCATGGGCCGGGGCCCGAAAGCCGTAATCCAGCTGAAAGACCCGTTTGGCGATGAAATGGGCGTACAAAAAATAACCGGCAGTCAGCCCCGCGAGGCCGAGTAACAGCACAGCAATCGCACTCATCGCCGCTCTCCCCCTTGGCGCATGTTTTGTTGGTTATTGCTCCCAGGATGCCAATCGCGCCCCGGCTATGCCGACAACCCACCGCACCTCGATTGCGCGCGGCCGCCGCGCCGACCAGCGGCCCCTCTCGGTGGGCTAGGCGTAGGGTCCGGGCTGATTGCATTGCCCCGTCTAGGCGCGCCCGACTTCAGTACGTGGGTAATCCGGCGTCGCCCGACCGGATCGGTTAATCGATCGGCGAACCGAGCGAGTCCACGGTTGGCGTTTTCATTATCGGCGCCACGGCCGCAGCCATCGCAGCCGTTTAAGGCAACGCTCAACAATTCTCGCGGGCCTCTGCGCGTCACGGCGGCCAGAGGCTATTGCGAATGGTTCAGCATTGTTGACCCTTACTGGGTAAATTAGCGCCCCTACCGTCACCTACCAACGATACACGATACCTGCCTAGCTGCGATCGTATTTGAACGACAGGCTCACCTTGCAACGATAGGCGGTTACATGGCCGTTCTCGTCGATGGTGCAGTCCATTTCCTTGACCTCGGCAACGCGCGGATGCTTGATCGACTCCGAGGCCGTTTCCACGGCATTCTTGACCGCCTGTTCCCAGGACTGATCACTGCTACCGATCAGATCGATGATCTTGTAAGCACTATTGGGCATCGCAATAACCTCGCTCGCTGTGTGTTAGGCCATCAAAGGCGGCGCCATCGACCTAGCGAGGCACCACCTATCCAAAGTGTAGACCACAGCAAACCAGCGCACTGGCGCCCAGCGGGCCGCAGACCGCTAACTAGCCCACGGGCCTCAGACTTGCCTTGGCCAGCACGAGCTCGCAGCCACGATGCGCTTGGCTAGCCCCTGGCGTGAGCCGACCCCCAAGCCAACGTCACGCCTTGAGTCGTCACCGACGATTAGCCCAACATCTCGCGTTACCCGAGCCCGCAGGCATTGGTGGTTTACTAACGGGGTGCCACCAACGAACGACCACCCGCCATCCACCGCAGGGGATTGTCATGACCGAGTTGCGTTTCGAGCGCCTGTATGGGGCCGAGATCGAGAGTCGAATCTGGGCCATCGCGAACCTGCGGATGGAGGTCTTTCGCGATTGGCCCTACCTCTACGAAGGGGACGCCAAGACCGAGCGGGATTTTCTGCAGACCTATCTCGACTCACCGCGGTCGTTCGCCCTACTCGTCCTCGACGGCGAGGAGCTCGTTGGCATGGCCACGGCGATGCCCCTAACCGACGAGGATGCGCAGATCCAAAAGCCGTTCCATGACGGTGACCTAGATGCCACGCGCGTGTTCTACTTCCCGGAAGCGATCCTGCTCTCGGCCTACCGCGGCCGCGGGCTGTATCGGCGCTTCTTCCATGAGCGCGAGGCGCACGCTCGATCGTTCAGGGGCTACGATTGGGCCGCCCTTTGTACTGTCGAGCGTCCAAGCGATCACCCGGCGCGCCCCGTGCACGATCAGCCACTCGATCCCATCTGGGAGCATTTCGGCTACGAGCGCCGTTCGGATCTAAGGACGACCTTCGACTGGCGCGACGTCGGTGACCAGCAGGAGACGGCCAAGCCACTGGTCTTTTGGGTCAAGCCGTTAACCCGCGAACCAGTCACCATGCCCTAGCCTAGCAACGCGCCGTTACCTTCTCGCCACCTCATCCGTTACCGAGGGCCGGGTCACGCCCGTCACCGCATCCCGGCCGTAGGCATCTCAAGGCCACGGGCGCACCGTTCCCGGGTGCGACGGCGCGTGCTAGGCCGAACAAGCAAGCCGGGCGATTTATAGCCGAACGACGCGGGCGGCGCCGCCCCGGATTAGTCCCGATGCGCGCTGTCGAGCTGGGCCGCCTCGCGCGACGTCTCAGCCAATGCGGACAGATCCTCGTCGCCATGGCCCGCCGCCAGCGCCTGGGTCATGCGTTCGCGCAACGCACCCGCGACGGGTAGCGGCACCAGGCCCTCACGGGCCGCTTCCAACGCCAGTTCCAGGTCCTTGGCACCGAGCGCCAGCCGAAAGCCCTCCGGATTAGCGTACTGGCGTTGCCCCATTGCCGGCGCATAGGCCCCATAGGCCGGGGCGTTAAAGACGGAACCCGTTACCACCTCCAGGAAGTCGCTGGGCTCCATGCCGTGCGCGGCCACGAGGCTTGCCGCCTCGCCCATGGATTCAACGGCCGACACCAGCATGAAGTTGGCCGCGAGCTTGACGATATTGGCGCGCTCCGGGGATTCGCCCAACGGCCATAGCTTGGCCCCGAGGGCATCCAATGCGGGCCGCGCCGTCGCGATGGCGGACTCGCACCCCGCCGCGAGGATATTCAGCTTGGCCGCCTTGGCCATATCCGGCCGACCGAGCACGGGCGCGGCGACATAGGCACGCCCAGACTCGCTGTGGCGCGCTGCCAACGCCCGCCCGGCTGCTGCCGAGACCGTCGCCATGTTCACATGGACTGTTCGCTCGCCCATCGCAGCCAATAGATCGTAGCGATCCAGGACCTCAGTCAGCGCCTCACCGTCGGTGAGCATGGTGATGAGCACATCCGCCCCAGCACACTCCGACGGCTCGCCATAGGTAGCGCCGGCATCAACCAGCGCCTGGACCGGCTCCGCCGAGCGATTCCAGACCACGACATCAAAGCCCGCCGCCACCAGATTGCAGGCCATATTGCGACCCATGGCACCCAGACCGATAAAACCGATTCGCATCAGTTACCCCCTTGAAGAACAGTTGTCACACCAAACCCGACGACCCTTGCAACAGGCCGTATTTAACAGCCTAACGACATCAAGCCACCAACCGGATTCAGATGCCCGCAACCCACGGCTGCCAGCGATAGAACGCAACCAGTTGCCCATAAACCGCCGGATAGGCGCGGTACAGTCGTTCCGGTTCGAGCAGGAAGACCTCGCTGACGACCGCGAAGAACTCCGCCGGGTCCGTCGCGGCGTAGCTATCAAAAGGCAGGGCTCTGCCTTCGGTCACAAGATGGCAGAAGTGGTCGTACGCCTGGGTGAAGGCGCGCGTCCACTCAACCCGGCTCATGCCGCGATGCAGCGGCGGCATACCGTTGGCCACGCCGTTGCAGCTATCCAGCTTATGCGCGAACTCGTGGACGACGACCGCCGCGCTGTTCGGATCATCCGGTGTCCATGCCACAACCACGGGCCCTTGATCCCAGGCCTCGCCGGCGCGCACCTCGTCGCCCTCATGGACAACGCCGTCGTCGTCCATCCAAGCGCCATGCACACGAAAATCACCCGGATACACGATCACGGAGCGCCAGCCCCGGTACCACTGCAATCCCAGCCCTAGAATGGGCAGACAGGCCTGTAGCGCAATGGCCTGGCGCATCCCCTCAGTCAATACTAAGCCACCGGCCGGCTCGATCGACTTCTGGGCCAGGAATGACGCCACGAGCTCGCGCAGCCGCTGCTGCGTTGTAGCGTCGTAGCGGCCAAGCAAGGGAAACGCTCGCAGCAGCCCAGCCCATTCCGCACGCGACGGCCCGAAACGACGCTGCACGCGCCGGTGCCGCCAGTTCCGGTACCACCGACTAAGCTTGATCACCCCGCCTCACCCTCTCGGCTGGCGTACTGGCCATAAATGTGACGACTCGTGAGCTTGCGGTCTAGGCCCCCGGCGTTTATCTCGGCGCAGGTCCCCCTACCGGCCAGTCATCCTAGCGCGGCGACTCCAATGCGACCTGGCGATAAGGCGCTAGTGCCCGACCCGATGCCGGCACAGGCAGCCCACCACGTGGCCGACACGTCGGCCGCAATCCGGTATCCTCCGACTCGATCACCCATCGGTAGACGACGTACAGGAGCCCGCACGGTTGCCGGATACCAACGACCTAATCGGGGACAGCGGTGCGTCAGCGCCAGACGGGCCGCGCATTGTGCCCCGTCTCACTACCCAGGCCAGCTTGGACGCAACGGCTGCGGGAACGAGCTCCCAGGCCGCAACGCACGTCCGCGAGCCCCTAGTGGGCGAGCTGATTGTGACTTACGTCATGGAACCGGCCGGCGTTGGGCAATCCCTAACGCACCAGCACCTTCATCAACTGGACGTCGCTGAGGACGGGCTTCGCGATCTGGCACTCGCCAACCTCACCAATGAGCTCAGCGAGATCCAGCTCGGCGAGCATTCCCATCTAATGCTGGTCCAAACGGGCGGCGAGCGCGAGGCCTGCACGTTGCTATTGGAAGGCCTTTGGGATCAGCTGGCGGCCAACCTCGATGGCGACCCGGCCGTTGGGGTGCCGTCGCAGGATATGGTCCTGATCGCGGACACAGCATCCGCCGAGGCCCTGGCCGAGCTCCGCCGGGCGGTGCCCCAGCTCCACGACCCCGACGCGGCAAACGCCCTATCGGCTCAGCTGTTCGTCTGGCGCGAGGAGAAATGGCATATTCTTGGCTCCGAATACTGACCGAACGCCAATGGCCCCTCGAGCCAGCGACCACGACAGAAACCTCCGAACGCCGCGCCGTCAGGCATGTGGCCGATCACGAAGGCGCTGCTCACTGTGCTTCGAGACGGCGGATCCCGACTAGTCAGACCGCAGGCGCTGGCGCCGCTCGGCGAGCTGGCTATAGCAGGCAATCAGATCAGCCATGCGCCAGGCCGCATTAGCGGGGCTCGGATTGGGCGTAACGAAGGCGATCCGCCCAAAGATGCGCTCGGGCTGCTCACCAAGCTCGACATGCCCTGGGCGCACACCAAGGCCATAGCGTAGGAACGCCTGATAGACCCCCTTGCCATTGAACCAGAGGATCGCGGGGCGATAGGTGAGGAGCTTGTGCCTGAGAACAGGCGCCCACTCGCGGAAATCGGCGGCACGCAGATCGGCGGCTCCGGGCGTGGGCACTTTGACCACATCCGTAAAGCCAATACGCTCGTGCGCTAGCAGCCACTGAAAACCCTCCGGGGTGGGCGTAAAATCGCGCGGCGCGAGGCCCGCGCCGCGCAAGGCCGGCCAGAACCGGTTGCGCGGGTTGCCGTAATAGCACTGGCGCTCGACAGACGCCGGCGATGGGTTTTGCCCGAGCACAACGAGATCCAGGCCATCGTCCAGGTAATCGGGTAGGGTCTCCATTAGTCCCTACGGCGCCGCTTGGCAGTAACGGCCATCGTGACGCGATGAACCGGGGCGAACCACCCCCTGCCTCGGTGAGCGAAACCGCCTGACGCTTATCCCCCATCAATAGCGTTCCGCGCCGTTGGCCGAGCTACTTGCCAGCAATTCTCATTTTCGCCTTTGAGGTGGTCGCCTCACCCGCTATTCTCGGTCCGGCTACTGGCGCACTTCGATCACCCCACTCAGCGCTATATCGCCCGGGCGCAGGACCCAGTCCTCGTCATCCACAGCCCCGATGACGACATCATCCCGTGCCACCATGGACGCGCCCTCTATGATGCAGCGAACGAACCCAAGGGATTTCTGGCCATCACTGGCGGGCATAACACAGGGTACCTCGAGAGCAGCCGCCGCTATCGGGACGGCCTATCGGCGTTTCTAGCGCCGCTCTGAACCTCGCGACGCGACCGATATCGCATGGGTCGCGCTGCCAATGGTTGGCAACCGGCCAGCCTAATCGGCAGGCCGTCGCCCCCTAGTCGAGGGTCGGCGGTAGGCGACTAGCCGCCCTCATCGGGGGCGGGTACGGTCGTCGCGCCCTCGCCAGTGAATGACGAACGCAGCCACGCCTCGCGATGGGCGGCGTCGCCATAGCCGCCCAGTCGATGGATATGCTCGCGATAGTGGACGATGTCCAGCAGGGCCATGGTCTGGATGGCCCGCAGCGTGAGCAGCTGCTCGCCGATGCGCGTTACGCGCATGAGCTGATCAGCGAGACGGCGCTCACCCTCGCCGACCGCCTCCTCACCCCACCTCGCCCAGGCCTCCAGGGCTCCGGCCGCGCCGTCGGTATTCGCCACAACCGCGCGCCACAACGCGCCACGAGCCGCGGCCTGTTGGATACCCTGGGAACGCACGAACCGCCGGAATCGGCGCCGCGTGCGCAGTCGGGGGCTGCTACGCTCAAGCAGACTGGGCGCGCGATCACCGCGAGCGGCAATGCTGCCCAGCAACGCCGCGCCGGAGATCAGGCTGCGAATGCCATCGAGATCGGCACAGTAGATCACCGTGGCAGCGCGTCGGTGCCTTTCGGTGTTGAACACACCCGCGGAGGCGCCGCCCGCAGCAGCAACCCGCTCAAGCAGGCCACCGCTAATCAGCCCGCGAAGCCGTTCGATATCCTCGCCGGTGCGCCGCCGCTCACGTCGCACGGTCTCCCACAGCACCGGCTCGGCGCGATAGAAGGCCAGATCATCATCCACGGCCGTACAGCCGGCCGGCGGTGCCGCGTTGCCCGGCACCGTGAAGCCCAGATACTCGGGATCAAGGCACGCGCGCAGGCGGATAGTCGTCTCCACCAGCGGGCCGTGGATGCGGTTGATCTTGCGCACCGCCGTCGTGAAGTCGGCGCGATCTGCGTGCGCCGCTCGGGTACGCCGTTCCGGCTGATAGATCTCCTTGACGGCCCCAACCAGCCAGCCAAGACCGCGTTTGAGCACGCGCAGGGCCAGGCCCAGGACCCAGAGCGGGGTGAGCAGCGCCCGCCCGCCCGCGAGCCAGCGTTCATAGAACGTATACAGATTCACCGTGCGCTTGGCCTTGGGCTGTTCGTGCAGCGGCCAGGTGCCGAGGATGCGGCGGATCATTAGCTGCCGATCCCGCTCCAGCCGCTGCCGTACCTCAGCGCCGAAACGCCGCTCCACGGCCGCATCGCGGTCGGGGTCCACATCCAGGAAGTGCAACGCGGTAAAGGCCGTCGTGATATAGCCGGTGGCGTCAGTGGCGCGGTCGGCGGCCTCGGCCCCGGACTGCTCGCTGGCCAACCACGTCCGATAGGCCGCTCGTTGCGCCTCGGGGAAGCCATCGAGCTCGGCGAGTGGGATCGCGTGTCGGTTGTATTCCACCAACAGGCCGGCCACTGAGTGCGCTACAGCCCGGGTGATCAGGTTGAACCAGAGATAAGGCCCGCCGATGAGGCTTTTCTGACGCTCCAGATCAAGCGCCTGGAGCTGATCGCGATCAGCGCTGTCCAGGCGCATGGCGCGCTCGACCATATCCTGCATGGTGGGATCCCCCAGCAGCTGGCTGGTCGCACGCGTGTCGGAGTCCGTCAGCGGCGCGCCGTCCGACCAGTCCCGATGCAGCATCACCAGCCGCTCATCGGCATCGTCGCTCGCCGACGTCTCGCCGGCCACGAGCCGATCACAGAGCCCACGAACGAACCGCTGGGGCTGCTCGTCCGCGCCCACGGCCCGATGGTGCGGCCGCAGGACACGTTCGTAGAGGGCCCGGCCATCGCGCTCGATCGTACGCTTGCGGATCTGGTCCGTGAGGGCGAGGAACTGCGCCTTGGCCGAGCGTTCGTAGAACTCGGTGGCCTCTTGTGCCAGACGCTGGAACCACCAACCGATGCCGACCACTACCATGCAGACGCCGCCCAGGATCATCACCGGGATACCGGCGAAATTAAAGAGCCAGGCACGCGCCTGCTGCAGCAGCGGACTGGCGGCGATCTGGAGCAGCAGCTGCACCAGCAGCAGACCACCCGCCGCGATGGCCAAGCGATAGGCCGGGCGGAACGCGCCCTTCACCATCACCCCGCCCACCCGATCAACGAACTGCGACGGCGTGACCGTGCCGTAGAGATCGGCCAGCCAGAACCAACCATCATGGGCGCGTTTGAATAGACGCGCACTGCGTTGCGCCGCGCCCGCCAGAACCGTGGTGTCGTCATCGTCCTTGCCCACCGACGGCATGCATTGTCGAATCCCGGGCAGATACACCATCGGCCGGGCAGCGAGCAGCCGCACGGCGCGCGCCGCCTGGCGGATCAGATCGTGGTCGAGGACGGCCTCGACGGTCTCCGGTCGCACGCGTTCGAGCCGCCGCAGTAAGACCCCGGCCGGGATCTCACGCGCCACCGGCTCATTCGCCTCGGCCGGTCCCGACTCAGCACTCGGCGAGCGCGCCACGCTCGCCAGCACCGCCAGGCGACGATCGGCCAGGCGCGGCCGCTGATCGGCCGGCGCCGCCGCAACCAGTCGCTGCCAATACCCCCGAGCCTCGATCTGGAGCTGGCGGCCTGGATGGCGCACGCCATCACCCTCACCGGCCCGGCCCAGTTCCGCCTCCGTGGGATAGAGGATGACGTTGTGATTCAGCAGCCGCCCGTAACGTCGCACCAACCGATCGAAGCCCCGGGCCAATAACGCCACGCCTCGCAAGCCCTTGAGGACCGGGCGCAGCACCCGCGCATAGCGAACCAGAAGCGGCAGCCGCAGCAACCGACCCAGGCGGCCGGCGCGGACCACATCACCCGGGCCACCCAGTAACAGCCCGAGGGGTAGCGACGGCAGGAAATCCGTCAACGCATGGCGCAGCGCCCAGCGCGACTTCCCCTCGGCGAGCAGCGTCTTGGTAGCGTACTCCAACAAGAAGACCACGCAGGCCGCCGTATCCGTGGCGAGTAACCAAAACTCCGTGCCGGGGGCGAGGGGCACCGTTGCCTCCACCCCGAGCAGGATGAGCCCCAGCGCCGTCAGCCAGAACACGACGCGCTCAAACGCCGTCACAAAGGCCGCGCCGAAAACCCGCTCC
The DNA here is from genome assembly GCA_913055565.1 of uncultured Ectothiorhodospiraceae bacterium. Lineage (GTDB taxonomy): Bacteria > Pseudomonadota > Gammaproteobacteria > Nitrococcales > Nitrococcaceae > CAJXKP01. Next base: position 13,274 of record CAJXKP010000037.1, on the reverse strand, counting down.
AGCCGCGCCTGAAGACCGCGCTCCTGCGCCTCGGCCTCGAGGTGGCGCGCCTTTCGCTTGAGTCGGCGCGCCGGCCGTCCGCGGCGCAGGCTGCGAGCCAACCAGGCCAGCTCATCCGAGACCTCGCGCAGTCGTCGCGCTGCCTCGTCCGGAGCGGCATCGTCGGCCTCCGCCAGAACCATGGCCGCCCGATCGAGCCACGGCGTAGCCCACTCGCGCTGAACCGAGCGGGAAACGTCCTCGGGCCCGGTCGTTTCGAAAACCGCACGCAGCTCACTGCGATCCGTCTCCAGGCGGGCACGTGCGTCTGCGCTGTCGTCGCTCGTTTCGCGCAACTCGAACGACAGACCCACCGCGCGATCGAGTGCCTCCAGCAGCGCCTGCGGATCGGGGTCGTACTGGCGGGCACGCTCACGCGCCAGGTCACTCCACTGCGCGACGTCCCGCGTCACCAACCCCTCAAGCTCGTCGCTCGCCCGAGCCGCCTCATCGTGAAGGTCTAGGCGTTGGCACAGGCGCTGCCAATGCCGCAGGTCCGCCGCGACCGCCGCCTCGTCGCAGCCACTGCCGGCGTTGAACCGCAGCTTCTGCTCGATCTCGTCGAGGACCGCCAGCGCCTGCTCAGGGGCATCCGTTGGCGAGGCCCTGCGTAGTCGGTGACGCAAGGCCTCGACATCCACTGTCGCGTTTTGCCCCGAATCCCCCACGCCTAAACTCCGTTAACCGACGGCAAGCCAATGCTACGCAACGCCAACAAGGGAACTTAACTAAGCATCGTGTGAACAGACGCGCTTTGGCTCGTCCATTATCGCCATCCTGGGACGCCGACAGCGCCTAGCATCGCCGGGCGCCATAGCGGTTTCGAGCCGATGGGACTGTTCCCGCCGGGCAGTCGACTAATCCCGCCGGGCAGAATAGTCGGTACCAATCCGGCAGCCCGGCCTTCGTCACCGCCAACGCCCCATCCTGTACCGATTGCGATGAGCCGTGGCGCGCGAGCCCCCCGCTAGTGCGTACCAACAAGTCGCTTCCCTGGTCCTGGCAAGCAGGGGTGGCGATGGGGCCGCGGCGATGCTCAGCATCAATCCGCCGATTCGAGCTTGTCCGCCGTTCGGTGCTGAAAGTCGCTGGCATCGTGGCGTTCGGGTAACTGTTCATCGAGCTCGCCCCATAGGCGATTCACCATGCGGCCGCGCTGGACCGCCGGACGCGCGTCGATCTCATCGGCCCAGCGCTGCACGTTCCGATACTCATGGACCTGGAGGAACTCGCCCGCATCATAGAGCCGGCCTTTGACCAGCGCGCCGTACCACGGCCAGCTCGCGATGTCGGCGATGGTGTAGTCATCACCCGCGAGATAGCGGTTGTCGGCCAAACGGCGGTCTAGGACGTCGAGCTGGCGCTTAGTCTCCATGGTGTAGCGATCGATGGGGTATTGCATGGGCTCGGGCGCGTAGAAATAGAAGTGACCGAAACCGCCTCCCAGGAAAGGCGCGCTGCCCATATTCCAGAACAGCCAGTTCAGTGTCTCCGTGCGAGCGGCCCCTACGCCGGGTAGAAACTCGCCAAACCTCTCCGCGAGATGCAGCAGGATGGAACCGGATTCGAAGACGCGCACCGGCTCCGAGCCCGTGTGATCAACGAGCGCCGGGATCTTGGAGTTGGGATTCGCCGCCACGAAACCGCTCGAGAACTGCTCCCCGTTAAAGATCCGGAGCGGCCACGCATCGTACTCGGCATCCGCATACCCCAGCGCGAGCAGCTCCTCGAACAGGACAGTCACCTTCACGCCATTGGGCGTTGCCAGGGAGTAGAGCTGGAAGGGATGATCGCCCACTGGGAGCTCCGCCTCATAGCGCGCGCCGGCATAGGGGCGATTGATACCGGCGAACTGACCGCCGCTCTCGGCCTCCCACGTCCAGACCCTCGGCGGCGTATAGGTGCTCTCATCGCCCATCTGACTCCCTCCCAGGTTATTGACTAGCCCCCACCGTAGCGCAAACGGCCCGTGCGCGGCATCCAGGGATGCCCCGACCGATCACTGCACTGATGCCTACGCCCGATACCCATGCCATCGCCCATACACGAGGGTCGGGCAGCGCCTCGACAACCTCCTTACCGTCGCGCTAGCGACGCCGACTCATGGTATGGGGGCCAACCGGGGCTAAGCCCCCGCCCAAGGCGGCGACTCATCACCCTAAGCGGTGCGCCAACACCCTGGAGGTGTGATACCCATCAGTCGCACATCGCCTGCACGGCCTGCCAATCGGCGTCCGTCATCCCCGGCTCGCCGGGCTTCACCCGCGGCCGAACGGCCTCGATTCGATTGGCCAGCGCCGGATGACTACTCAGCCACTCCGGCACCGAGACCTCGCGCTGCTGCTGCAACGACTCGAAGAGGTCGATCATGCCGCGCGAGTCGATGCCGGCCTCATTGAGCATCGCCACCGCCATGCGGTCCGCCTCGGCCTCCGCCTCTCGGCTGTAAGCCTGTTCCAACAGGCCAGTACTCAGGCGCCCGGCGATCTGCGGGATCGTCGAGGCATCGCCTATGGCCGCGGCGAGTACAATGCGCCAGCCGACCTGGCGAATCGCCGCCTCGCTCGGATGCCTCTTAATGACGTGGGCCAACTCGTGCGCCACCACGGCCGCCAACGCCTGGGGCTTATCAACCTCAGCCACCAACCCCGAGAATACCCGCATGTGGCCGCCAGGCACGGCAACCGCGTTCACCGAGCTCGCATCCAGTACTCGAAGCGTTCCCTGGGTGTCGCTATTACGCGCCGCCAGTAGCCGATCCAATAGGCCTTGCAGGGCGGCCTCGGCCTGCGGACCCTCACAGGCAGGCCGATCCCGCTCGATGCGCTCAACCACCTTGTCGCCCAGCTCGGACGTCCAGGCGGCAGGCAAAGCGGGGGCCACGAGGCCTGCCAACACAGGAACCGCCAATACCAGACCAACCAACGACACCACCGTGGCACCGCCCCAGATTACGATGCCGCGCCCAACGTTCCTTCCAAAACGGTAGCGTCGCTGTAGATGAGCCGCCTCGGGCCCCAAGCGACCCAGCAGCTCAGGGGTATCCAACGTCAGCAGCGCATCGGACCAGTCCCGATGCGTTAAACGGACCGGCTGCCCCGGGAACACGTGCTCCGATAACCGGAGCCCGCGCAGGCTCAATTCGGCTAGGACCTGCCCATTGTCGACGGACCGAAGCTGGAGCGCACCCCCCGAGACCCCGATCATCTCGACTCGGTGGCGGGCCGCGGTCTGGCCATCAGCCCACCAGCCGTAGAGCGCCCCACCCATCAGGCGAAGGCGCCGTCCAATGCCTCGGCGAAGCCCTCGCCCACCGCATCACCGTGCGCCATCTCCTGCCGGATCGCCGGGTAATCGGGCTCACCCACGAGCTCCACACGCTCGAGCAAGAAGCGCACGTTACGCAACTTCACCCACGGATAGGCTAGGCCGAGCGTGAAAACCAGCAACAAGAAATTCGTGATCAGCAGACCCACATAGGGCCAGAAATAAAGCTCCACCGAGCACCCGACCCCATCCAGCGACACGCGGGAAGCAACATACCGCAACTCATGCAGACGATAAGCGAGGAGGCTCAGCCCGAGGGTCGGAATCGCGAGCAACCAGCACACAAAGAAATAGCCATAGACGTCGCTCGCCGAGCCCTCGAATTCGAGTCGCTTCGAGCCGAAATAGTGATTATTCAGGCTATAGCGGTACAGGTGCATGCGCGCCCACGGTAAGGTGAGGTACAGTGTTAGGCTGGCGGCAAGCATCAAGCCAGCGTTCAAAAGCCCGTAGTACCAAGCCGAGCCGACTAGGCCACACCGGATGCCGCGATAATTGGTTCGCGTCAGCATGTAGCGATTGACCTGGTAGAGGACGGCGCCGACACCGACCATAAGTAAGACGAGAAGCGCGAAGAACAGAATACCGCCCAAAACAGTTCCCAGCGGGCTGGGTAGGGCTCCAACGATCGTCTGAACAATCACGAAACTGATCGAGAAGCCGATGAACAACCCAACCGCTTTGAGGAATCCGACGAACAGCTCGCCGCCGGTTCCGGTGTACTGCAGTCGCTCGTCGTCGATCAGCGTGTGCGACCACATGTAATTCCGCACCCGCGTCTTGGCCCAAAAGTGATAGATACCCAGCGTCACTACCTTGAGCAGGTAATTCACCAGCATAATCAGGAACAGGTCGGCCCCTCGACCATCGTTCACTACGCGTTGTTGTTTGACTTGATCCATCTCCCCTAACTCCCTCTCGAGATTCCATTTGTTTTATTGCGACGGCGTTCAACGCGTCGAGAGCCTGGCTTGGCGCGAGCCACTAGAGCACCTCGCCGCTGCGAGCCAACAGACCAGCGGTATCCATGGAGAGCGCGACAGCAATGCATACACGTCGCGGCTATAAGGACGCCGCTGAGCCACGGCATTAACCGAACCCGCCTTAACGCCTGCGAGCAGGAACACGGTAAGCCTCGGACAGCAGTTGTCACGACGTGGCTTCCGGAGCGCATGCCCTCATAGACCAGCCGACCACAAGCTCGCGCTAAGACCGGCAACCCGCAGTGACGGGCACTGAAGGCGCCTCATTTCGGCCGCTGGTATACGGCGTAGGCCGGGGAAGGCCACGCGTTCTAGCCGGGCAACACAACGGCCCCGACGCAAACGCCGGCGGTCGCGGTACCGCCGGCCTGATCATCCCCACAGGGCCCCGATCGCTATCCCTTAGGCGCCACCAATCACCGTTAGCGCACCAACGCCGCCAACCAGGAAGCCAAGAATACCGATGGCGATCCCGACCAGGAACATAATACCGAAGATCATGAAGTACAGCCGAAGCTTATCCAGACCCCGCGACAAGGCCGCCTGATCGTTGTTGTTATAGGCTTCCTCGATCGCCGATGTCGCCTGGAAAAGGATTACACCCGCCCATATGGGGATCCAGGCGACCAGGATGCCGACAATAGTCAGCGCCATGATGACGCCGTAGAGAATCGACATCGCGCCCACCAGCTGTATCCAAAGCTTGCCCTGATACAACCGTTCCGCCAGCGCTTTCAGAGACTGATCCTGAACCCCAATATCCGCTGTCGCCATACCATCACCCCTTATTATTAGTCTCAGATGGATGCGGGCTCCTCGCCCACAACGAGCCCGAGGGCGACGCCGGCAGCCTAAGCGACGGCCCGCAGCCGCGTGTAAAAACGCCTACCAGACGCCCCATACCAAGCCGCTGCTAGCCAAATGACCTGCTACGTTGGCGACTCTTCTTGAGGAACCGTCTCAAAGACTTCCCCGCGCGTATCGAGCGTAGGTGAGAATCACAGGCGAGGTTCACGGCGTCAACATCACGGTGGGTGCGCGGCCCCGGGGGCTCCAATGACCGCTACGACCATCATCCGAGCGCCCGTAGTCGGCTTACTGGCGTCATACACCTGGTGCGGGCACGACTATCGCTCGCGCCAAGCTCGGTCGGTTTAGGCCGGGCCTGGACGCCACCTAGGCTCAACGGGCTAGCGCTGTGGCGCTAACTCAGTCGAGCGGATAGTGGCTGTTGTTGTGCCTGCCCATACAGCGGCTCTGTGCCCGTTCACCCAGCGAACAGCGGACGACGCGAGGCGACCCGCCGCCTTCCTGTCGGGTCAGCTTATTCCGCGCGTAAACCAGGATGAAGGCCATTAGGACAAGCCCGGAAGGTCCACAATCAACCTATTAACCGGCATCGCGAATGTCGGTGCCTGATGGGGAGGCGCATCGGCCAGGAGGTCGGCAAGATCGGCCAGCATCCGCTGCCGCGCTGCGGGCGATAGAACAAAGGCGGCGTAGAAAAACCCCGACGCCTCTTCTGCCAGCGTCTTGCTCGGGCCGGACATCCTTACCACACTCGTTTCAATCCGTGCCGCGGCTCCCGGGATCACGCGCTCGATAAGTGTGACCAAACTATCCGCCGTGCGCACTCTCGGATCGCCCAAGTCGATTGGTCCGTAATTAGGCAGCTCGGCTTGGACATGGCTATAGATCAGGTCGTGTACCTGTTCATAGCCCGGCGCCGCGTCCATGGGGCCATCCACGAGGGCGGCAAACCGCCCGCCAGGCGCGACCACGCGCGCCAACTCCGTTAGCACCGGCGTTATTGGGTCCATCAGCGTCAACGCCCAATGGCACAGGGCAACGTCGATGGCGTTATCAGCCAGGAAGTCGAGCTGTTGCGCCTGCGCCTCAACCAGCTCGGCTCGCCCCGCGGGCAGCCGATCCCGCGCTAGCCGCAGTTCATCGGGCGACATATCCATACCGATGAGACGCGTCAGACCCGGCAAGAGCTCGTGGCATAGCTGCAAAAGCGGCCCCGAGCCGCAGGCGATGTCTAACACCGCCTGATGGCGCTCAGGCTCCACTACCTCGGCGAGCCAATCGTAGCTGGTGCGACCGGCCTTATCCCGGCAATGCATGGCGCAGCTTTCGGTGAAGCCCGCGTATTCCTCATGCACGGCCCGCAAATGCTCACGAAGTGCCGCTTCATCCGGCGCCGCACCGTTCGCAACGCTGTTGGTCCAATCCGTCTGTAAGGAGGCTTCAGTCATGGTGCGCCTTATTAGTATCGATAATTGTTATTAAGAAAACGCGTCAGCCGGTCACTGTTATCAGCCAAACGCACTGCGGAAAACGCCAGCCCTGTGGCTGGTTACAGCCGGCAAGATACGTAGCCAGGGGCTCCTTGGCCTGCATCTCGGCAAGGGTCACGCCATCGTCGAACACGCAGCGCTGGAGGAACCCTTCCACGGCGCTGTCATCGTCCGCATTCGAAGCGGTCTCATACTCGACTTCTTCAACATCGACGGCCGCACCCAACTGCCGGAGGGTCGCCACAATGGTCTCGGCTGAGATATAAGGCGCGGCATCGCGCACGCCAAAGGCCTCAAGGAACTGACGATGGAAGCTCACGTAGTGCCCGGCCGCAGCGCTGTGAGCGATGACGCCCACACCTCCGGGCGCAATGGAGGCGACGAACTGCTTGAGCCCGGCTGCTAGTTCCTCGGCCGGAATGGCGTAAAGCGCATGAGTTGCCCAAACGACATCGTAGCCATCGATCGGTGGCGTAAGGTCCTGCAGCGGCGTCTCAAATTCGGCTGCCGGACGGAAAGGCTCAGGTAAGGCCGCCCGAGCCTCGGCAATGGAAAACGCCGATGGGTCCAGAAGCGCCGTCTCTATTGGATAGATAGGCGCGTTCGCGAGCTCGGTGTGGCGCGCCAGCGCATTCGGGAATTTACCCGAGCCACAAGCGACATCCAGCAAACGCAACGGTCGATCGCCGGCACGCGTCTGGAGCGTCTCGAACAGTGCCTGCCAGTCCCACGCCTGGGCGAGATGCCGGTAATCGTCCGTGGCGAGGGTATAAAACGCTTCCATCCCGGCCCGACCCGACTCGGACCAGTGCGATGAGCTGCGCGCTAACAGATCACTCATGATCGGCTTCCCTGGCCGACCAGCACACGGGATTGAGATGGCTGGCTGCGACGTCCCCCGGCCCGACGCCTGGCATGAATTTCTGCCAGTCACCGGAGACCATCGTTGGTTCGTCGACCACCCGCGCACCGTCCGCATAATACGTATTGGCGAGGATAATCCGGCTGCGATCGGTGCGGTTGCCGGCGGCGGTATGGAAACTCAGGTTATGGTGGAAGCTGACCTCACCGATCTCGAACGGCGTCTCGTCTACGGCCACGTTATTACGCGCAAACACCTCAGCCACGCCCCGATCATACCCGGTCCCTGATTTCTCGAACGTCACATTATTGACCAGCTCATGCACGTCCAGCGGGTAGGCGAACGCCAACGGGCCCATGGCCAACGGGATCGCCTGGGCAGGTGCCCATGCGGTGACGACGTCGTTGGTGTCGAGCGGGAAGTGATGCTCATCGTAGTGCCAAGGCGTACGTCCACAGCGAGGCTGCTTGGCGAGGACGTTGTCGTGGTAGAGCCGCACGGCATCGACGCCCAACAGTTGGGCCGAGATCTGAGCCACTCGCGGCGATGTCACGTAGGCCTTGAGTAACGGATTGTCAGGCCAAACCATCTCCATGCTGAGGAACCGATCCACGGCCCCCTCGTCGGGGTTGGTGTCGAACTCAGCCTGTAGCAGGCGTAGAAGCTCGGCACGCAGCCTCATGACCGCACCGGGCGAGAATACTTGCTTGAGCTTGATAAACCCGTTTTCTTGGAAAAACGCGATCTGCTCATCGGTAACAGGGTACGGCGTGGCAAGCTCAGCCATCACCTCAGCATCCGTTGGTAGGGCCACATCGGGCAGCGGCGGGGCCGACTCAAGCGCTACTGGCCCTGCCTCGTTGTCGGCAAGGCTGACGTACCAATCCCACCACGCCTGATTATCCTGATCCCACTGCCCGCTCACATCGGTGTCCGGGGACGCGTCCGTCTGGCTCATACCAGCTCCTTTACCTTGTTGGTGTGACGTCTCGAAGGCTAGTGCAGACATCCGCCTTTAGCTGAACCCCGTCTGCACGCGATGGTGTCGACTGCACCGAATCCCATCCGGGCGAAGTCGTAGGCTATCCGATAGGCCGCCTGTCCACCATGCTCCTCGTTCTTCCGAGACTAACGTAGCCCAAGCATGGTTCCCGCGCTACCTAAACACCGCCGCTTCCGGGGAGCCTGGCGTCTCGTCATAGCGCAGCGCCCGACCACTTGGGCCTAACCGCGCGGCTGATGCCGAGCTTCATCAGGGCGGTCGTCATGACGAAATAGCCCGCGGCCATTTGGAACTGCGCCTCCAACCCCAAACCCAGGTCGATCAGCGCACCCGTGACCCCCGGGCCTAGCGCTGTCCCAAGGACCATGACGGCCACAGCCAGTGCCTTAATCGAGCCGAGGTTGCGGGTGCCATAGAACTCAGCCCAGAAGGCATTGGGGATCACGGCAGTCGCCCCGGTGGTCAACGCCAGGAAGAACAGACCGAGGAATGCCACCAAGAGGCTTTGACCCTGCGCGAACAGGGTAAAAGCCGCGACCATCGGTACCTGAATCCACGGCATTAAGCGCCTCGTGCCCGTCTTATCGAGTAGCCATCCAGCAACAGCCATGGTTGCGATCATTACGCCCATGTAACCAGGGAAAAGCGTTACCAGATCCACATGCTGCCAGCCTTTGATCGCGGCAAAGTGCACCTGATGGAAGAAAAAGGCAGTAGTAAAAGCCGCTGGCCCGATGAGCGCTGGAAACATGAGCCAGAAAAGCCAGTGGCGAAGGGCCTGGTTGCGACTCCAGTGACTCCCCTGCATACCGGCTGATTGGTCCGAGGGTGCGCATGCCTCGGGCGCTCGCTCGCGTGTTAGTAATGCCAACAAAGCCGGTACGCCGAGAACAGCCAGGCAAGCCGCGAGCACCCAAAGCAACCGCCAATCATGGCGCGCGAGGAGCGCCACGAAAAGTAGCGGTAACAGGGCCTCGCCCGCATTACCGCCCAGCGTTGCCACCGAAATCGCCTTCCCACGCGAGGTTATAAACCAACGCCCCATTGCCACCAGTGCTACATGAACCGTCATCCCCTGCCCCGCCAAGCGCAGTGCGAACACCACCAGAGGGAGCATCCAGGCCGACGGTGCCAGAGCCATGGCAAGACACGAGAACGCCAAGAAGATTAGCGTTGCTGCTCCCAGCGAGCGGACACGAAAGCGGTCCGTCAACTGGCCGCCCCAGATCATCACGATGGCCGAGGCAGTGGTCCCAATCGTGTAGATACCGCCCCATTCGCCATGGGACAGGCCGAAGGCACCCCTAATCTCTCCCGCAAAAATCGAGATGAAATAGGTCTGGCCGAAGCTCGCAAGAAACACTAGCAGCGTCCCGGCCACTAACCAGCGGGCGTTTTTCGCCAAGAAGGTATTACTTATCATGAAACACTATGGCTTATGGATCGTCTTAACGATCGGCGCTCGTGACGTACCCACTCAATAGGGGCGTTAAATCAATGCCGGAGCCCACAGCAATCACGGACGCATTCGCTGCGATCAGCTCCTTACCCCTGCCCTGAATCCGTGACCCTACTGGATGCTGTGGCGCAGCATCGGGTAGGTAACGGGCTGAACGCCCAAATCTCGCCAACGGCCGCTTAAGGACCATCGTTCACAGCGCCTTGGCGAGCCTCGGAATAGCTCATTCCGGGGTTTTTTACGCCAAGTAAGCACATGGCGGACACGCGGCCGTCTGCCAGGTAAGGCATTGAGGGTAAGCTGATACCCGATCGGGGTGCCGGGCTCATGGCTCAGGGGCAGCGCATTGCTGATGTAATCGCTGGAAGCAGCTCAATGCGGAGCAGTGGGCGCCGAAGACGAAAAAGCGCTGCAGCGCGTGGTGGGCGATGGCGGCGGCGACGCACATCATCTCTTGAATCACCGTGCGCAGGCGCCGGCGCTTGGCCGGGTGCCGGGGCGGCGCATCGTCGCCGGTGAGCGCGTTTTGCCCGATCAGCCGCAGCACGTTGTAGGCCACGCCAGCAAGCGAAAGCACGAGGTCGTTGGTGGCAAACTTGCCCGAAGGCAGCCGCTCGAGATCGAGATCGAGATCGGTCTTGATCTCGGAGTGGAATTGCTCATGAGTGCCGTGGTCGGCGTAGAGCCCAGTGACGGTCTCGGCATCGGCCGTCTCAGCGGCCAATGTGGTTAGATAGCCGTGGACCTCGTAGGCGGGCACCAGAAGCCGCTGGCCGTGGCGATCGATGGTGCGCTCGGTCACGCGCAGCACCCGGCGCAATGGCAGGGCCTCGCCGTCGCCGCCACCGCGTTCGATGGTGTCCTCGAACACCGTCTCACGCTTGCCCTCGCGGGGCTGGGTCCAGCTCAGCGTCTCATCGGTGAGCGCGGTCTGGATGGCTCGATCAGCGCCACCACTGCGCGGGTTCCATTTGACCAATACCGCGATCGGCTTGCCGCCTTCATGCATGCGTGCTGTGGAGGCGCGCTCGATTGCCGCGAAACACTCGCCGGCGTCAAAACCGGCGTCCATGCGCACCAGCACCGGTGCGCTCGTCAGTCGCGTGCTATGCGGCAACACGGGCTCCAGAAAGTGATCGGTCTCGTTGGCACTATGCACCAACCCTTCGCGCAACTCCAGGCCTACGCACCAGCCCTCATCGCCGAGGTAAGCCCCAATCGGCGCGGTGCCATCCACGCCGGCATAGGTGCGCGACATGCCCTCATTAGCCGTCTCCGAGTTGTCCATGACGAACACATCGATATCGAGCGGCACATGGCCCGTCTGGACCGCCGTGATCGGCGCCTTGGCGCGCGCAAGCAAGCGCTCATTAACATCATCGATCGCCGCCAGGGCCTCGGCATCAGCGAGCTCATCGAGGCGCTGGCGAAGCCGCGCGCCCGACGGCACGCCGCGTAGCCCCAGCGCTTGGGCAAAGAAACCGTCCTCGCGATAGCCTTCGATGGCCTCGAAGCCTGTCCCGGACTCGATCCGGGATCGCTCTTGGCCTGGCACAGCAAGCCGAGATAGCTCGTAACAACATCACTGGTGGGTAACGCCGTACCGCGGACAGGGAACGCCGGATCAAGCTGCTGAGGCAGCTGAGCGAAGCGCGACAGTGCTTGGCCTGCAAGCACCAGCCCGGCCTGGCCCGTAATCAACTGCTGGGTCTGCCGGATGCTAAAGCGGGCGGGCTCCATGCGCGCACCTTTTGGGTGATTGGCTATGGCCCGTATTATACCGCCCAATCAGGATGTTGTGCGCGAGGCGTCTTCAACCATCACGGATTCAGGATCCTTGCAACAAGGGAGGCGTCCATATACGTCCACGTCCTCCGTCCTCCGGTTCCATTTTAAAAACGTTCTCGGTCATGCGCGGGCGCCCCTGAGCCCGGGCCGCGCAGGGACGAACGGAACCAATAATTTTGTTTCACCGCGTTCATATAACATCACGTCGCTGTCAGCTCCCCCGTCGCCGCTCGGCTATGACCGCGGTCCCGATTCGCTGCACCGTAGGCAAGGAGTGGCCTTGCCGTTGCGGTGAATGGGGGTCATATTCGCCGCAAAAAGTGCGGCGAATATTGCATTTGCGGCGAATAAGTGCTATATTTACCGCAAGATAGGCGGTAAATATGGAGTTTATTCACCAGAGACCTGAATGGCCGGAGCTCACATGGGATTTTAATGCTCTTGCAGGACGTTTGGCTGAAGTACGGTATCACCAGGGGTTTCTGCTCGGACGTATGCAGGAGCTTGGTTTCGACTTCCGCTCGGAGGCGGCCTTAACCACTGTTACATCCGACGTTATAACGAGTTCTGCCATAGAAGGGGAGTCACTGGATCCGCAGCAGGTGCGTTCATCCGTTGCTCGGCACCTAGGTTTGGAAACCGGGGGCACTGTACGTGTAGGACGAGATGTTGAAGGCATCGTCGAGATGATGATCGATGCAACCAGGAACTATTATGAGCCCCTAACGACAGCCCGCCTTTGCGCTTGGCACGCGTCGCTCTTTCCTACCGGTCACAGTGGTATGAACAAGATCACCGTCGGATCCTGGCGTACCGATGAGCGCGGGCCTATACAAGTACTCTCCGGGGCTATGGGGAGGGAGAATGTGCACTTCGAAGCTCCTCCGGCAAAGCAAGTAGATAGTGAGATGAACCGCTTCCTGTACTGGTTTAATGGTGAGGGGAAGATCGATCCAATACTCAAAGCCGGAATTGCTCACTTCTGGTTCGTTACAATTCACCCCTTCGATGACGGCAATGGAAGAATTGCACGGGCAATTGCAGATATGCTCCTTGCGCATGCCGACGGGAGCCCTGATCGATTCTACAGCATGTCTTCTCAAATTGAGTCGGAACGAAGCGAGTACTACCGGAATTTGGAAGCACAGCAAAGAGGGGAACTGGATATCACTCCATGGCTATGGTGGTTTCTTGGATGCCTCGACAGATCATTTGACCGTGCCAAAGAGAGCCTTCAACACGTTGTATACAAAGCCCGTCTCCGGCACGCCATGAGTAGATGGCCTGCAAACGAACGAATCAAATGAAGCATAAATTCCACCACACAACCCTCGGCAAACTCTGGAGCCTCTTGCCCCGCTCCCACAAAAAGCGCTTCTTTGTAGTGGCGGCGGTGCTCTTTGTCGGGGCGGTGGCCAACGTGGCAGGCATCGCCTCCATTATGCCCTTTATGCAGCTGTTGGCCGACCCGCAGGTAATCGAGAACCACGATATCTTTATGCGCGTCTACCAA
>CAJXKP010000036.1 GCA_913055565.1 uncultured Ectothiorhodospiraceae bacterium | reverse complement strand
ATGCCCAGCGGCCGCGGCGGGCGCGTCCCGGCCGGCCTGCCACAGCGCCGCCGTGGCACGCCGAGGCCCGCGAGAATTATTCAGCGCCTCGCTAGAGCGGATCCCACGGTCGCTCGACGGGTACCAGCGTGAAATGCGGAGGGCTTTTCCAATCGCTACCGGTCTGACCCGGTAGCCAGCCGACCGTATCGATCCAGTAGCGGTTCCCGATGCGCCCGATGAACGCGCCCTCCGGCGGACTGGCCATCGGGGTATGGCCGTGTATAACGTGATCGATACCCGCTAATACGTTGGCCTGCTCCGGCCTGCCAACCGCGTCGCAGGGCGCTGCCTGGTAGGCTAGGTTGCGTTCCCAGCAGGCGGCATACCGGGCAGCGGCCCCATTGGCCTCGCCCGCTATCTCGTCGCTAAACGCCTGCCAGTTACCGAATCGTTGCGGGACCTCGGCGTGGACAATGGCGACGGTTGGCCCCACCGTCGCTATCTCCAGGGCATACGGCATGCGCCGCAGGCGCGCGAGGGTTGTTGCCGCCGCGGCAGCGTCCAGTTCCGCCATCCAGGCGTGGTCATCACAGATCAAATCCCATCGGCGATCGCCAGCCGTGTCTGGATCGCAACCCGCGTCGAACGCCGCCAGGACGCTGAGATCATGGTTGCCGCGGACCGAATAGAACCAAGGCTCGTCCATCAAGGCGGCCGTAAAGGCGCTCTCCGGACCACGGTCAACCAGGTCGCCGACGCAGATCAGTCGGTCGCGCGCCGGCTCAAAGGCGATGCGCTCCAGCTCGCCCTCAAGGCGACTGCGCTGACCGTGCAGATCGCCCACGACGATGTCGCGCCCGCTGGTGTTGGCGGGTAACCGAATAAGCCGCTCCATACCCCGAGTCTAGGCAGTACCCGCCCAAACGAAAAGCGCCGGGCAGCGCGAGCAGCCCGGCGCGGGAAGGCCTAGCATTCCGATAGCGGACCGCCCTCAAGGAGGATGCGCAGGGCCCGGACCTCCTCCGGCGAGCCCTCCGCGTAGTCGAAGCCCGCCTCATGGAGCTGACGACGCGCCTCATGGATTCGCGCCTGCTCCTCTGAGCGGGGCTCAGTGCTTGCTACCAGGGCGGCGATGCCGGCGATTGCGGCGATGAGTACCGTTACCAATCCAAACATGATTACCTCCTTAATGGATTGCCGATTTCGTTGGTCACCTATGAGACCACAATCTGATGCTGCAGTGCGGCATAGGGCGTGTCCTATGGCGCCAACCGCCTATGCAGCTGAAGAACAAATCGAGCGGTCGGTGCCGAGGCTCTTGGGGGGGGATGGTCGCCATGGGGCAACGGGCTCGCGCATCGAGGGAAGCACCCCAATGCTTGGCGTACCTGGTTAGCGTTTCAAGATTAGGGATCAGTACGAGTCGTCGTGCCCCGCCCTGCCCGCTCACCTATTCATGGGCGGCGGCAGCGGCGCGGGGCGAGGATTTCAACGACCGAGTTGGGTGGTCGCGTTGTCAGCGCGGACTACGATAGAGCCGGTCAGAAAGGCGGTTGGCGCTGGAGCATCTGATCCCGCAGGTGCGAGAGGTCATGGCCGCAAGCCGCGGTGCACGCCAGGGCGGCATCGACCGAGCCGCGCTCCGCCTCGTGGAGCGCCCAAACGGTGGTAACGCGCTTGCCGCTACCACAGGAACAAAGGATCGGTCGCCCCGCCTCTTCCATGATGGCGGCGAAGCTATCCACATGATGGTCCTCAACCTGCCCCGGACGTATCGGGATGTGGTGGTAGTCCATGCCGTAGCGCGCCGCCTGCAAGGCGATATCCTCGCTAAGGGCCTGATCTGAGACTTCGTTATCAGGTCGAAGGTTGATAATGGTGTTAATACCACGCTCGCTGATGCCAGGGATGTCGCATGGCTCGATCTGGGTTGTCATCAGGAAGTCATCGCTGAGTTGTTGAATCGTATCCATTGGTACTCCGTGCTAATAAGGGGCGGCTCGTGTCTAGGCTGATCCGGCTTGAGTCCAGCGCGTCGCGAGCGGACTGGCCGCTGGCTCGCGCGCCTCATATGTCGAGGTTGCGTGATACCGCCTGACTAAGCAAGGTTGACGGGTCGTGGTCGGGCGTTGGGGAGAGGCCATTAGCCTTGACTACTGACGGACGCCGGGAGGTTGGCCGGAACGGCGCGCGCCCGCGGTGGTATAATCATTGAGATGTCGACCGGTAGCGATGAATGGCAGCCGATACAGCAACCCGAAAGCGTCCAGTGCGCCGCGTCAGGCTTGGGGTATGGCGGTTATACGCCCTCGCGGTTCTGGCCGGAGCGATTACGACGATGACCGTCCAAGCCGGTCCTCAACCCCTGGCGCAGGAACGCTGGCAGCATCGGCCGCTGGTGCTGGCCATACCGGATACTGACCGAGCCGACTACCTGACATTTCGCCAACAGATGGACGACCACCGGGCCGGCATGGCGGATCGTGACATGGTGGTCTATGTGGTGACGCCTGAAACCGCTAGACGCAACGGCGAACCGCTCTCCGAACCCCAGCGCCGGGCGTTGGTGGACGGATTGGCCGTTCGGCCCGCCGAGCAGGCCGAGTTCATCCTGATAGGAAAGGATGGCACGGAGAAAAACCGCGGGCCCTTCCCGCCGTCGATTGATGCCCTGTTTGAGCAAATCGACGCCATGCCCATGCGCCAGCGCCATTAAAGGCCCGTAGTCCGCCCCGAGCGCTTGCCTGAGGCCATTGTTTATGGCGCCCGCAAGCGGGTGGTTACGCCGTCGCATACCGCCGTGATGAGTTGGGTGGCAAGCCTCAGATTGCTGCTTACCGCGCCATCGCTATCAATGGGATCCGACTCGGTGACGGGTTTCGAGGGCCTCTGGCTCGACGCCGCTTGTTCGGTCGCCCGTTGCGCGGTTGCCGGGTAGACCCGGTGCTGGTCCGAGCCGACGAGGACTCGAGTTGGAGCTACTAGCCTTTGAGCGGCGCGTGTGCGACCACCCGCTGCTGGCGCCGTAGTGGACTCGACGCGCGCGCGGATGCCGCCGATCGGCCCCCACAGGCTCGATCACGCTGCGCTGCGCTTACAACTCACCAGTGCCTAGTGGCCGTCTTGCAGGCTATCACCTGACTCATCACCCATGTGATGTGAACGTGTTCCCATCTGTTCGATTGTACTGTAGCGAAGGGCTCTGACATGGGTTATATGTAACTCGAGTGCTTTGTACAGCGCTCACTACATTATTCACAAACCGCCTCAGGGAGGAATGGCATGCTGGCGCTAACGCGACGTCAAAGCGAAGCCATCGACATTGGCGACGACATCCGCGTGGAGGTCGTCGCCATCAATGGGAGCCAGGTCAAGCTCGCCATCCAGGCACCACGCGATATCCCTATCATGCGTGAAGAGATTAGCGAGAAGGGCGGCCCGAACTCGAAGAAGACCGGTAGCTAGGACCATCGCTAACCTCGATCAGGGGGCCTCATGACGGGGTCCCTTCGATGATTTGTGCCGCGACGATCCGTGCGCCCTGTAGTGCTGCCCGGCTGCGTGTTGCCGGACGAGCGAGGGCTCAAGGAGAAGATGGTGGGCCCGGGCGGACTCGAACCGCCGACCAAGGGATTATGAGTCCCCTGCTCTAACCACTGAGCTACGGGCCCTTGCGGATGCCGCTGCGTCGACTGGCGTCGCCGCGTCGCGAGTATAACCGCCAGCGGGGGGGGCCGTCAGATGCTGTGGGCAGCGCTGGTATGATGCCGGCCTTCGCCCGGCAACGCGAGTATCCCATGAGCATGCGTATCACCACCGCCAATCTCAACGGCATCCGGGCTGCCGCCCGTAAGGGCTTCTTTGACTGGTTCGCCCGTGAGGCGCCGGATATCCTGTGCGTTCAGGAGACCAAGGCGCAGGCGGAACAGCTTACGGATGCGGTGTATTTCCCGGATGGCTGGGAGGTCTATTTCGCCGACGCGGAGAAGAAGGGCTACAGCGGCGTTGCGTTGTACACCGGCGTGACCCCCGATGCGGTTATCCGGGGTACCGGTTTCCCGGAGATCGACCAGGAGGGGCGCTGGATCGAGGCTCGTTTCGGCGATCTATCGGTGGTCTCGTTCTATATGCCGTCGGGCACCAGCGGCGATGAGCGTCAGGGCTTTAAAGAGGCCCTCATGGAGGGCTTTTTGGCGCATCTTAGGTCGCTGGCGGCAAGCGGGCGGTCCTACGTCATTGCTGGCGACTGGAATCTCGCGCATACCACCAAGGATGTGCGTAACTGGCGAGGCAACCAGAAGAATTCGGGTTTCTTGCCCCACGAGCGAGCGTGGCTGGACCGGCTCTTCGGTGAGGTGGGCTTCGTCGACGGCTTTCGTCGGGTCAACGAGCAGGACGGTGAGTATACCTGGTGGTCCTACCGCGGTAACGCGTGGGCGAATAACACGGGTTGGCGCATCGATTATCAGGTGGTCACGCCGGATATGGCGGGGCGCATCCAGGATGCCAGCGTCTATCGCGAGGAGCGGTTCTCGGATCACGCCCCGCTGACGATCCGCTACGACGTGACCCTATGAGAGCCCGGCGCCGCAGCGCCGGCGCGGGACTTAGTGGCGGGTTTCGTTGCTGGTATCGAAGCGCTCGAGTAGATACTGCGCGATGTCGTCGGACTCGTACATCCACTCGGAGCTGCCATCCGGCTTGTCGATGCGCAGGCACGGGACCTTCTGCTGACCGCCGCCGTTAACGAGCTCCTGGCGGTTGTCGTCATCCTTGCGGATGTCGCGCAGGTCCATTTCCAGGCCTAGCTGGTTCATGACATCGCGCACCTTCTTGCAGAAGGGGCACTCTTCGTGATGGTAGAGCGCGAGATCATCGGTCTTCTTACTGTCGTTCATCGTTTGCCTCAGTTTGCGGAGTTGACCACGAGCTCGGCGTCGGCGACGGCAAAGCCGGCATCGCCTTCCTGCTCCAGGGCGTCGAGGAATTTCTCGGCATCGAGCGCGGCCATGCACCCGGTGCCGGCGGATGTTACGGCCTGGCGGTAGACATGGTCCATGACATCGCCGCTGGCGAATACGCCGGGCACGCTGGTGGCCGTGTGATTACCGTTGAGGCCACTCTTGACCAGTATGTAGCCGTTTTCCATGGCCAGTTGCCCCTCGAAGATGTCGGTGTTCGGCTTATGACCGATGGCGATGAAGACACCTTGGAAGGCGAGTTCCTCGGTCTGGGCGTTGGCCGTACTGCGGATGCGGACCCCCGTGACGCCATGGTCGTCGCCGAGGACCTCGTCGAGTTCGCTGTCCCAGCGGACGTGGATGTTGCCGTTGTCGATCTTGCTATGGACCTGCTTTTGTAGAATCTTCTCGCCGCGGAACTGGTCGCGGCGATGGATGATGGTCACGCTGCGGGCGATCTTCGATAGGTACAGCGCCTCCTCGAGGGCGGTGTTACCGCCGCCTACCACGGCGACGTCCTGATCCTTATAAAAGAAGCCGTCACAGGTCGCGCAGGCTGAGACCCCCTTACCATTGAACCGGCTCTCGGAGTCCAGGCCGAGCCATCGGGCGCTGGCCCCCGTGGCGATGATCAAGGCATCACAGGTGTAGTTGCCCATGTTGCCTTCGAGATAGAACGGGCGCTTGCTCAGATCCACGGCGTCGATGTGGTCGAAGATGATCTCGGTCTCGAAGCGCTCCGCGTGCTGTTTCATACGCTCCATGAGATCAGGCCCTTGCAGGCCCTGGATATCGCCGGGCCAATTGTCGACGTCGGTGGTTGTTGTGAGCTGACCCCCCATTTCCATGCCGGTTACCATAACCGGGTCAAGATTGGCGCGGGCCGCATAGACGGCCGCGGTGTAACCGGCCGGTCCCGAGCCGACGATGAGTAGTTTGTCGTGCCTGGGCTCGTTCATGGTGGTGCGGTGCTCCTGGTCTGGTCTGGGCGTCGTTCGTCCATGCATGGCATGGGCGAAACCGCGGCAGCTAGATTTTAGCGCAGTCGGCACGAGACGTCTTGACCCCCGCGCGCCTGTCGGCAGGTGATGCGGCCTGTGCCGTACCCAGGCAAGCTGCAATCGTGACGGTAGTGGCTCCCCAAAAGCTCAGGCTAGGCGCCGTTCATGTCACTGAGTTGACACGGGGCGTCACTTCGTCACCCAATTGCCTTCTGGCTGCAAAGGGGTTCGGCCCCTAAATAAACGGTTAAAACAATGGTTTATAACCCGCTTCTGGGGCGTCCCTGTGTATGGCATGGTTTGTGCTTCAGAGAAGTCCGCAGGGATAGGTTATGGTTTAACGAAGGGGGCAAATAATGGCGTCTGCCAGTGATAAAGCCTGGAACGATTACCTCAGTGGTAACCGACTTGAGCGCGGCGAGGACTGCCCGCCTGATCGCGAGACGGCGGCACTGTTCTATCGACGCGCGGCATTCCGAGGCTTGCCCGAGGCGCAACACGCCCTGGCCTTTATGTGCGCGACAGGCCAGGGCGTGGCTAGGGACGAGGCGCAAGCGGTGCGCTGGTTCCAGGCAGCGGCGGAGCAGGGGCACACCTCGGCCCAGCACAATCTGGGGGTGATGTACGCCGAGGGCCGTGGTATCGAACGCGACGAGCAGGCAGCTGTGCGCTGGTTCTACGAGGCCGCGCTCGGGGGCAGCGCCGATGCGCGTAGCTGGCTCGACGGGCAGGCCGAGACGGGCTGAGCAAGCACTACCGGCCTGGGCTGCCCGGATTCATCAGCGCGCTGCCGCGAACGTGCATGAGGCCTCGCGGCTCACCAGAGGCCGTCACCCGGCCTCCGTGCCCTCCTCTGCGGCCATGACATGGCTACTAGTCCTTTCCTCGACGCATGGTAATTAGGCCGTGGACGTCGTTACACTCCTGATCGGGACAGGGGGTGCGGCGCCGCGTTGACCATGGGCTAATCCGCCAACCGGTTCACCTTCCGTGTTTCAGCCAGGCTGGTATCCTCATCCGCAGGAGAGTTCTAACCTGGCCTGTCCTCCTTGGATGACGGCCCGCGTGTCGTTAGCCGACAGGTTCATGAGCGCTGATGGAGCCGTTCGACATGACGCAGTTGATCAATAGGGCCCTCGTGGTCGATGACTCGCGCTTGGCCCGCATCGCGTTGAGCAAGCTGCTTCAAAAACGCGGTGTCGAGGTGGAAGCCGTGGGAACTGGCGGGGAAGCGATCAGTTACCTCGGCGAGCAGGGCCTGCCGGACGTCGTGTTCATGGATTACATGATGCCGGACATGGACGGCTTCGAGGCGACTAAGCAGATTCGCGATGCCCATGCGGATGCGGTGCCGATCGTGATGTACACGTCGCAGGACACAGCCGATGATCGCGAGAAGGCACGCCAACTGGGTATTGCCGGCTTTCTATCCAAGCCGAGCGGAGAGCACAACCTGGATGATGTGCTCTCTCAGCTCCACTCGATCCTGGCGGAGCGCCCAGCCCCCGAGGCAGCCGCCGCAGACGAGGAGGTTACCGCCGCGGATGACGAGCCCGCTACAACCGGCCACACCATGGTGACCGAGCTCACCGAGGCAGCGGCGCCCGAGCCCCCGGCCCCGGAGCCAGCTGCGTCTGCTGCCGACGAGGTCTCGGAGGTAGCGGACCCCGCGCCGGCGATCACTGAGGCGGCCGCTCCCTCAGAACCGGCCGAGGAGCCGGTGGTTGCGGAGGCGCCGGCGCCCGCAGCCCAGACGCCTCCCGCTGACGGCGATGATGGGACGCGCCCTGTTGCGCGGGAGGTTGCCCAAGAGGTCGTCAAGGATGCCATGGCACGCTTGGCTAGGGAGCAGATCGAGCCACTGCAGCGCCAGATCGGCGAGAGTAACCCCGAGGTGCTCCTGGAACAGGCCCGCGAGGCCGCACGTGCTGCGGCCCAGGAGGCTGCCGAGGCGGTGGCAGACCGCACCGCCCGCCAGATTGCCGAAACGGTAGCGCAGGAGACGGCCTCACGGGTCTCTGAGGAGGTGGGCCCCGAGGCTGCCAAGCGCATCATGTCCGAGGTCCGCAAGGACGTTAAGGGCTACGTGTCCGAGCTGTTGGGCTCAGAAGCCTTTAACAAGCAGATCACCGAAGTGGTGCGCGACACGGCCTGGCCGGCCGTTCAGCAACAGGTGACCGAGCAGGTTGCCGCGACCTCGGTGCAAAAGGCCGAGGCGGCAGCGCGCCAGGCCGCAAGCGATGAGCTCAAGAATCGCTCCGATGAGGCGGCCGATGTCGCCGGCCGGCTCGTCGATGAGCGTGTCGCCGCGCTGCGGGCCACGCTTAACAGCAGCACCAAGGAAACCGTTGATGAGTCTCTGGCCGGTCTCAAGCGCGTGGTCTACGGCGTTGCGGGGATTGTGGGGGCTGGCCTGGTGGCGAGCTTCGTCTTCACCTGGCTGTTGGCTGGCTAGCCACCGGCGAGTTGATCGGCGGCCCGCGCTATCGGGCGGCGAATAGCGCGGGCAATGGAGCCCGGATCCATGGACCGCGCTGATGCCGTCGACGCGGTGGTCTAGCGCAACGAACACCGCCCGATCGTTCGCCGCTGCTGTACCATCCCGAATAGCTTGCTGCGCTTCCGGAGATGGGTCGTTACCCCTCGGCTCACGGGCCATGGCTTGGGGCTGTCGCCCCCACCGGTGCGTGGCCACGCCTACGCCAGCCAGGCCTGTATGGCGGGCGCCCCGGGGCCGTTGCACCGAAACCCGGGGTTGGTCTCGGGCCATCAGCGCGGCATGAATGGCTAACTCCTCTCGGAAAACGGCCCAGGCTCTGGGCGAATCGTATGGCCCGTTTGGCGATCGCGATTCGGGTGCTGACGGTTTTCTGATTGTAAACGGCCATTGAGGCGCCCAAAGTTACCGTGACTCATCCGTTGCCGAGGACGCTATGACGAGACTACCCCAGAGCGGCAAAATCGCTGCCTTCGACGTCGACGCCCAGAATACCTTTACCCCGGTTTGTGCCAGCGAACTACCCGTGCCCGAGGGCGATACCATCGCCCCCGAGCTCAATGCCCAGGCCGGGTTCGCGGCCTACCGGATGGGTTCTAAAGATGCCCACCCCGATAACGCCGTCTGGCGCACTGACGATCCGAATGAGATCGGCGCCCCGCTGGACGGCTACGCGAATGCTCGGGAGAAATGGGTGCCTCATGCCCTAGTGGGGACCCATGGCTTCGAGGCCCTCGACGGGCTGCCCCACGCTAGTGAGTACGACTTCTTCGTCTATAAGGGCCCGGAGCGGGACATGCATCCCTATGGCGCCTGTTACCACGATGTTGCCGAGACGGTCTCGTCGGGCGCTATCGAATTCCTGCGGGATAAGGGGGTCACCACGGTGCTGGTGGGCGGTCTGGCTACCGATTTCTGCGTGCGAGCCACGGTGCTGCAGCTGGTAAGCGCCGGCCTGGATGTGCGCGTCAATCGCGCTGCCGTTCGCGGCATCAGTGCCGAGGGCTGCCAGCGTACCTTCGACGAGATGGCCCGCGCCGGTGTCGAGTTCTTCGAGGGTACTAACGAACTCCGCGCCGCGAATACGTGATGCATTACTCCAGAGATGGGAGTGGCTGGCCGGCCTCGTGTGGGGCTTTTTCGTAGGCTACGAATAAAAGAACCCCGCTCGGTGGCGGGGTTCTTGGCTGGCTGCGCTGGTCGGCGCGAGCGGCTTACATCATGCCGCCCATGCCTCCCATGCCGCCCATACCACCCATGTCGCCGGCGCCACCGCCGTCGTCGTCCTCAGACGGCTTGTCGGCGATCATGGCCTCCGTGGTGATCATCAGACCGCTCACCGATGCCGCATTCTGGAGCGCGGTGCGGCTGACCTTGGTCGGGTCCAGAATGCCGGCCTCGACCATGTCGCCGTACTCACCGGTCTGCGCGTTGTAGCCGTAGTTGCCGGTGCCTTGGCGCACGGCGTTGACGACTACGGAGGCATCGGCACCGGTGTTGTAGACGATCTGCCGGAGCGGATCCTCCAGGGAGCGGCGGACGAGGGCGATGCCGTGGTTCTGGTCCTCGTTATCGCCCTTCATGCCCTCGAGGGCCTTAATGATGCGCACCAGCGACACCCCGCCGCCGGGTACGACGCCCTCCTCGACCGCGGCACGCGTGGCGTGCAGGGCATCCTCGACGCGCGCCTTCTTCTCCTTCATCTCGACCTCGGTGGCCGCGCCGACCTTGATCACGGCGACACCGCCGGCGAGCTTGGCAACCCGCTCCTGGAGCTTCTCCTTGTCGTAGTCGGAGGTGGACTCCTCGATCTGGGTGCGGATCTGGTCCACGCGGGACTTGATCTCGTCGCTGCGGCCCTGCCCACCAACGATGGTGGTGTTCTCCTTGGTGATGTTGGCACGGCGGGCGGTGCCCAGCTCCTCGAGGGTCGCCTTCTCGAGGGTCAGGCCGACATCCTCGGAGATAACGGTGCCGCCCGTGAGTACAGCGATGTCTTGGAGCATGGCCTTGCGCCGATCGCCGAAGCCGGGCGCCTTGACCGCCGCGACCTTAACGATGCCGCGCAGGTTGTTGACCACCAGCGTTGCCAGGGCCTCGCCCTCAATGTCCTCGGCGACGATGAGCAGCGGCTTGTTGGCCTTGGAGACGTTCTCCAGCAGCGGTAGCAGATCGCGGATGTTGGAGATCTTCTTGTCGCAGAGCAGGATGTAGGGGTCATCGAGCTCGGCGGCCATGCTCTGATTGTTGTTAATGAAGTAGGGGCTTAGATAGCCACGATCAAACTCCATGCCCTCGACCACGTCGAGCTCGTTCTCCAGCCCGGAGCCTTCCTCGACCGTGATCACGCCTTCCTTGCCGACCTTGTTCATGGCGTCGGAGATGATCTCACCGACGGCATGATCGGAGTTCGCCGAGATCGAGCCTACCTGGGAGATGGCCTTGTCCGTGTCACAGGGCTTGGAGAGGTTCGCCAGTTCACCCGTTGCCGCGTCGGCGGCCTTGTCGATGCCGCGCTTAACGTCCATGGGGTTCATGCCCGCGGCGACGGCCTTCATGCCCTCGCGCAGGATGCCCTGGGCGAGCACCGTGGCGGTGGTTGTGCCGTCACCCGCGAGATCGGAGGTCTGCGAGGCTACCTCCTTAACCATCTGGGCGCCCATGTTCTCGAACTTGTCCTCAAGCTCGATCTCCTTAGCGACGGAAACGCCGTCCTTGGTCACAGTCGGCGAGCCGAAGCTCTTCTCCAGGACGACGTTACGCCCCATTGGACCCAGCGTGACCTTGACCGCGTTGGCCAGGGTGTTAACGCCGCGGGCCATCTGCTGACGCGCGTCGTCGCCGAAATGGATATCCTTTGCTGCCATCGGTTTGCTACCTCTGTCGTTGTTCGGTTGTAGTCAGGTTATTGCGCGACGCATGCCGTTCGGCGGTGTGCGTTAGTCGATAACCGCCATGACATCGTCCTCGCGCATGACGAGCACGTCCTCATCGCCGACCTGGACCTCGGTACCGGCAAACTTGCCGAACAGGACCTTGTCGCCGACCTTGAGATCCAGCGCACGGACCTCGCCGTTGTCCAGACGCTTGCCGGGGCCGACGGCGACAACCTCGCCGCGGATCGGCTTCTCGGCGGCGCTGTCCGGAATGACGATCCCGCCGGGGGACGTGCGCTCCTCTTCCTGGCGTTTAATGACGACGCGATCGTGCAGTGGACGAAGATTCATTGGGCTATACTCCCTTCTACGTTGTTTCTTGAACCTCGATTGACCGCTACCAGTGGCGTTGCAGTTAGCACTCAATCCTAGCGAGTGCTAATGATAGCCGTCAGCCAGCCGCCGTCAACAGGACGAACCAGACGGCGCTAGGTGCCACACCGAACGGCTGCCCCCGGGGATGGGGGTCTTGGTGTTACAATTCAACCCCTTTGTGGTTCGCCTCGGAGAGGAGTCATGGCGAGCGACTATCTGATCGCTTTCATTACTAGCCCAGATCGCAACACCGCGGACCGCGTCGCCGACGCCCTTGTCGAGGGGGGCCATGCAGCGTGCGTCAACATCATTCCAGGGCTTACATCCGTGTACTACTGGCAGGGTGAGGTCCATCACGACGACGAGTGGTTGCTGCTGGCCAAGACCACCAACCGCGCCTGGCCCATGCTGGAGCAGTGCGTTGTCGATACCCATCCGGACGACGTGCCCGAGATCGTGGCCGCGCCGTTGGAAGAGGGGCTGACCTCCTATCTGCAGTGGGTGCGTGGGCAAACGCTGCATGCCTGACAGGCTGCGTTGCTGGTGGGCGGCATGTCTGCTGGGCCTCGTGGCTGTCATCGCTGTCCCGGTGCAGGCTCAGCTGGATTCGATAGGCTCGGCTGGCGGCCAGGCCGATGCCCTGCCCGTGGCGGAGGCGTTTCCGTTCCAGCTCGAGCGCACGGGGCCGAGGCGACTGCTCGCCCGCTGGTCGGTCCAGGAGGGCTATTACCTCTATCGCGACAAGATCGCTTTCCGCATCCAAGACCACGACGGCCTCATCGAGTCGGTCGACCTGCCGCCGGGAGAGACCCATGACGATGAGTACTTCGGCGAGCAGCGGATCTATCGCGAGCCTGTAACGGCAACCATCCAGTTGGCCCGGGCCGTCGACCGCCCAATCACCGTGGCGACGGATTACCAAGGCTGCGCCGAATCGGGGCTGTGCTATCCGCCGCAGAGCGTTACCACTGAGCTCAAGCCGAGCGCTACCCCGCGCCGCGACTCGGCGGCACCGTTGGCCAGTGGCGGCGGCTGGATCGATACGCCGAAGGCAGCGCTTGGCACCACCTTGGTCGAGGGTGAGCCGCTCATTATTATCGCGGTCTTCGCGCTGGCGGGGCTGGCCCTCGCCTTTACGGCTTGCCTGTATCCCATGATCCCGATCTTGTCGGGCCTGATCGCTGGTGACCGCGAGCGTGGCAGTGCGTGGCGAGCGTTGGGGCTGTCGCTGGTCTATGTCGAGGCCACCGCGATCACCTACGCCGCCGCCGGTGTGCTTGCCGGCCTGAGCGGCTCGGCGATCCAGGCCGATATGCAGTCGCCGTGGGTGTTGGCGCCGTTCGCGGGTTTGTTCGTGGTGCTCGCCCTATCGATGTTCGGTCTCTTCGAACTCCAGCTCCCCGCCGCGTGGCAGACACGCATTACAGCTGTGTCGTCCCGTCAGCGTGGCGGCACCGTTATGGGCGTCGCCGTGATGGGGGTGCTGTCTACCCTGATCGTCGGCGCCTGTTCGGGACCAGCGCTGGCGGCAGCGCTGGCATTCATCGCCCGCACCGGAGACTTCTGGCTCGGCGGCACCGCCCTGTTCGCCCTCGCCAACGGCATGGGTCTGCCGCTGCTCCTCATCGGCGTCGGGGCCGGCAAGTGGCTGCCGCGCGCCGGCGGCTGGATGGCGACCGTGCGCAAGCTCTTTGGCGTGGTCTTCCTGGGGGTTGCCCTGTGGTTGCTGGGTCGCGTCCTTCCGGGGCCGATGACTCTGGCGGCCTGGGGCGCGCTGCTCGTCGGCTGCGGGGTGTTCGCGGGCGCGTTCGACGGCCTAGGCCCCGACAGTCCCGGCTGGCATCGCGTCCGCCGTGCGGCTGGATTGGTGCTGGTTATCTGGGGGGCCGTGGCGCTCGTGGGTGCCTCGGCGGGCGGTCACGACTTGCTACGACCGCTGGCCTCTTGGGACAGGCCCATGGCGACTCAGTTGGGCCAGCAAGGGCCATCATCCGCGGGTACCGGCTTGGATTTTCGCAGCGTAGACAGCGTCAACGAGCTGGAAACAGTGCTCACTGAGGCGCGTAGCGCGGATAAGCCGGTTCTGATCGATGTCTACGCCGACTGGTGCGTCTCTTGCGTCGAGCTCGAGGAGCACACGTTCACGGACGACCGGGTTCAAGAGTTGGTAGCCGATGCCGTGCTGCTGCGCGTGGATGTTACCGCGCAGAGCTCGGCCGATGAGGCGTTGCAACAGCACCTGAGTGTCGTATTGCCGCCGGCCGTTATCTTCTACGGGCCGGACGGTAACGAGGCCGAATCATTGCGAGTCGTCCAATTCCTCGCTCCCGAGGCCTTCATCGCGCGGGCCCGCCGTGGATTGGCGGGAGGGGCGGGGTGATGCGTCGTTGGCTCATCGGTGGCATGGCGGCGCTGACCTTCGCGGTAGGAATCGGCGTAGGCGCATTGGGCTACTGGGGGTGGTCTAGCGACGGCGTTGAGGGTACCCATCGGCCGGCGTTCAGCCTGCCGGATCTCGATGGTGACCGGCGCGCTATCAGCGAGTGGGATGGCCAGGTTATCGTGCTCAACTTCTGGGCCACCTGGTGCCCACCCTGCCGCGAGGAGATCCCGCGCTTCGTCGAGCTGCAGCAGCGATTCAGGGATCGCGGCGTTCAATTCGTAGGCGTGGCGGTGGATCGGCGTTCGCGCGCCGCCGACTTCGCCGACGCCCATAACATCAACTACCCCATCCTCTACGGCATGGACCGCGTCCTCGATGTCCAGTCACGCTACGGCAACACGGCGGGGACCTTGCCCTACACCGTGGTGATCGATGGTGATGGTTTCGTGCGTCATATCTTCCCCGAGCTCGTCGAGGCGGGTGAGTTGGCGCCGATTCTGGCGCAAATGGTCGGCTCGGCGTGACGCCAAGGCCGCGATTCGTCGCCTATGTGGTGCCAGATGGTCCAGATCGGGCGTAAAAAGTCGCTATCTGGACAACGCCGGGCGTATCATCCAGACTCAGGTGCTCAACGGGGTTAAACGGATGTGTGCGGCGAACAATGCCCGGAATCCTGGTCCTCAATGGGCCGAATCTGAACCGACTCGGCAGTCGGGAGCCCGAACAGTACGGGCGGGTGACGCTGGATCAGATCACCGGCGGTCTTGAGGCGCGAGCTCAGCGCGCCGGTGCCACGTTGTCGGCATTCCAGAGCAACGCCGAGCATGAGCTCGTTGAGCGCATCCACGCCGCCGGCGATGAGGGAATTGAGTTCATCATCATCAATCCGGCGGCGTTTACGCATACCAGTGTGGCGTTACGAGACGCACTCTCCGCCGTGGCCATCCCATTCGTCGAGGTCCATCTGTCTAATACCCACGCGCGCGAGCCGTTCCGGCGCGATTCGTATTTCTCCGATATTGCGCTCGGAGTGATCACCGGCCTGGGCGCGGCTGGTTATGAGTACGCCCTGGAGACGGCCCTGAGGCATTGCCAGCAAGGTTAACAAGCCATGGATATCCGAAAGATCAAACGCCTCATCGAGCTGCTGGACGAGTCCGGCGTCCAAGAGATCGAGATCCACGAGGGCGAGGAGTCCGTTCGCATCAGTCGCGGCGGGTCCTTGCCGGCGCAGGCCCCAGCCTATCCGCCGCAAGCCGCGCCAGCGCCCGCGCCGGCTCCGGCGGCGGGCAACCTTGAGGCCGGCGGCGAGGCTGCTGGCGCGAGTGAGGCCGACGGCGAGCCCAGCGGCCATCTTATACGCTCGCCGATGGTTGGCACCTTCTATCGAGCGTCGTCGCCCAACGATGCCGCCTTCGTCGAGGAGGGGCAGAGCGTTGGCCAGGGGGATACCCTGTGCATCATCGAGGCGATGAAGATGCTCAACCAGATCGAATCCGATGCCAGCGGCACGGTTCGCAGTGTACTGGTCGAAAACGGCCAACCTGTGGAATACGATCAGCCCCTGTTCGCCATCGAATAGCCGGCGCCCCAGTGACGGTCGAAACGGATCACCCTCATGCTGGATAAAGTCGTTATAGCCAACCGGGGCGAGATCGCCCTGCGGATACTGCGGGCCTGCCGCGAACTGGGTATTCGCAGCGTCGCTGTGCACTCCAGCGCCGACCGAGACCTCAAGCACGTGCGTCTGGCGGACGAGTCCGTGTGTATCGGCGGCCCCCTATCCGCGGACAGCTACCTCAATATCCCGGCAATTATTAGCGCCGCGGAGGTTACCGACTCGCTGGCGATCCATCCTGGCTACGGTTTCCTCTCCGAGAATGCGGATTTCGCTGAGCGCGTTGAGCAGTCCGGCTTCGTCTTCGTCGGCCCGAGCGCTGAGACGATCCAGCTCATGGGCGATAAGGTCTCCGCGATCGAGACCATGAAGGAAGTGGGTGTGCCCTGCGTTCCGGGTTCGGACGGCCCGCTGGGCGACGACATCGAGGAAAACAAGGGCCTCGCCCGCGCTATCGGCTACCCCGTTATCATCAAGGCTGCGGCCGGTGGTGGTGGGCGCGGCATGCGGGTCGTGCGCAGCGAAACCAACCTTCCCCATGCCATCTCCATGACGCGCAGCGAAGCGGAGAATAGTTTCGGTAGTGGCGTGCTCTACATGGAGAAATACCTCGACGATCCGCGTCACATCGAGGTCCAGGTCCTGGCCGATCAGCACGGCAATGCGATCCATCTTGGCGAGCGGGATTGCTCCATGCAGCGCCGCCACCAGAAGGTGGTTGAGGAGAGCCCCGCCCCGGGCATCGACCCTGACAAGCGCCGCTACATCGGCGAGCGTTGCGCCAAGGCCTGTCGTGAGCTCGGCTATCGGGGCGCCGGGACCTTTGAGTTCCTGTATCAGGATGGCGAGTTCTTCTTCATTGAGATGAATACCCGCATCCAGGTGGAGCATCCGGTCACCGAGGCCGTTACGGGCGTGGACCTGGTCAAGGAGCAGCTCCGTATCGCCTCGGGCGACGAGCTTACCTACAAGCAATCGGATATCGGCTTCAGCGGTCATGCGCTGGAGTGCCGGCTCAACGCCGAGGATCCGCGGCGCTTCGTGCCGTCACCCGGCAAGATCACGATGTACCACGCCCCTGGGGGGCCCGGGGTGCGAGTGGATTCCCATGTCTACGACGGCTACGTGGTGCCGCCCCACTACGACTCCATGATCGGTAAGCTCATCACCTGGGGCGACGACCGGCATAGCGCCATGCAGCGCATGCGCATGGCGCTATCGGAGCTCGTGGTGGAGGGCATCGATACCAATGCCATGATGCATCTGGATATCCTCAGTGACAGCGCCTTTCAGCTAGGGGGAACGAACATCCATTATCTTGAGAAGAAATTGGGCCTGAGCTGACGACGACGCGCTGCAATACCGTACAATAGTACCTGAGGCAGTTGCCTCTAAAGCAGTTAGGGAGTCGACACGCTCCATGCATAGCGACACGGTTTGCATCCTGGGTGGAACGGGTTTCGTCGGGCGCCACATCGCCAATCGCCTGGCGAACACGGATGTCCGGATTAAGGTCCTCACGGGCCATCCGGAGCGTAATCGCCACCTCCTACCGATACCCAACCTCCAGTTGATCGGCGGCAATGCCCATGATGAAGCGACGCTGCGGCGCGAGCTCGCCGATGTCGATACGGTCATCAACCTAGTGGGCGTGCTCAACGACAGCAACAAGCCGGGTGCCGGTTTCGAAGCGGCGCACGTGGAGCTGCCCGATAAGCTGGTTAGCGCCTGTCGCGCTAGCGGTGTTGAGCGCCTGCTGCATATGAGCGCGTTGGGGGCCTCACCCGAGGCGCCCAGCCGTTATCAGCAGACCAAGGGCCGTGGTGAGCAGCGCATCATGGCGGCGCATGGCGATGACCTGGCCGTGACTGTCTTTCGCCCCTCCGTCGTTTTCGGTCGGGAGGACAACTTCCTCAACACCTTCGCCAGCATGCTGCGCCTAGCGCCCGTACTGGTGATCCCGATGCCGGAGGCGCGCTTCCAGCCCATCTACGTGGGCGACGTCGCCGATGCCTTCATCCAGGCCATGGACCGCCGCGCGAGCTTCGGCCAACGCTACGATCTCTGCGGTCCAGAGGTCTACACGTTGCGCCAGCTGGTCGAGTACTGCGCCCGGGTCATGGGCTTGAAGCGCCGCGTTATCGGCCTCTCGGATGGGCTGTCGCGGTTGCAGGGGCGGATCATGCAGCATCTGCCGGGCAAGCTGTATACCTACGATAACTACCTCTCGGCCACCGTCGATAATGTCTGCTCGGGCAATGACCTCGCCGAGCTTGGGATTCAAGCAACTGGCCTGGATGCGGTTGTGCCGTACTATCTCGGTGGTCGCCGCCAGCGCCAACGCTATAGCGAGTACCGGCGTCTGGCGCGCCGCTAGGTCGCGCCGCCGCACCCGGGGAGCCGATCCATGGCAACCTATCTGGTAGGCGGAGCGGTTCGCGATCAACTGCTCGCTCGCCCCCTCCGCGAACGGGACTGGGTCGTTGTTGGGGCCCACCCGGCCGATATGGAGGCCGCTGGCTATAAGCCGGTGGGCCGCTCCTTCCCCGTATTCCTGCATCCGCAGACCAACGAGGAGTACGCCCTGGCGCGTACGGAGCGCAAGGTTGCTCCGGGCTACCATGGCTTTGAGTTCCACGCGGCGCCCGATGTAACCCTTGACCAGGACCTCGCCCGACGCGATCTGACGATTAATGCCATGGCCCAGGACGAGGCCGGCGACATCATCGATCCCCTGGGCGGTCGGCAGGATCTCGACCATCGCCTCCTGCGTCACTGCTCGCCGGCCTTTCGTGAGGATCCCGTTCGAATCCTGCGCCTGGCGCGCTTCGCCGCGCGCTTCGCCCCCCTCGGCTTCGAGGTCGCCGAGGAGACCCTCGTGCTGTGCCGGGCGATGGTCGACGCCGGCGAGGTGGACGCCCTCGTCCCCGAGCGCGTCTGGCAGGAGCTCAGCCGCGCGCTGACCGAGCCCGCCCCGGCGGTGTTCATTCGCGTCCTGCGCGATTGCGGCGCCCTGGCGGTCCTATTCCCCGAGATCGATTGCCTGTTCGGCATTCCCCAACGAGCCGACCATCATCCGGAGGTCGATACCGGGGTCCACGTGCTCATGACGTTAGAGCAGGCCGTACCGCTCACCGATGAGCTCGAAACGCGCTTCGCTGTGCTGGTCCATGACCTTGGCAAGGGCAACACTCCGGGCGATGAGCTGCCGCGCCATCGCGGGCATGAGCAGCGCGGCGTGCCGCTCGTCCAGGCGCTGTGTGATCGCTACCGCGTGCCCAACGCCTGTCGCGAGGCCGGGCGCCTCGTGGCGCAGCACCATCTGCTCGCCCATATCGCGCTCCAGCTGCGGCCGGCGCGCGTCGTGCAGCTGTTCGAGGACCTCGATGCCTTCCGCAAGCCCGAGCGTCTGGTGCGCTACCTGGATGCCTGCGAGGCCGATGCCCGGGGCCGTAGCGGCTTCGAGGACCGTCGCTATCCGCAGCGTGGCTATCTACATGCGGCCTTCGAGGCCAGCCGCGAGGTCACCGCGCGGCCGTTCGTGGCCGAGGGGTTGAAGGGGCCCGCCATCGCCGAGGCGGTGCACGAGCAGCGCTGTCGCTGCGTGGCCGCCATCCATGATGAATGGGCCCACGAGCGGCCGGACTAGGGAGTCGCTGAACAATTCGCACGAGCCTCTGGCTGCTAAGCGCGCGCGCAGGCAGAGCCCGGAGCGCTGTACTGTACTGGCAGTACAGTCAAGCTTTGCGGTACCGCCTGCGCACGCGCTTAGCGCCCCGGCGGGCGCGCCCCGGCGGCGCTGTGGGCGGCGTTGGGCTTCTTGTAAAGGGCGACGGCCATTCACGGCGAAGCCCGCCTTGCCACAGCGCCGCCGTGGCGCGCAGAGGCCCGCGAGAATTATTCAGCGTCTCCCTAGACGAAGATAACCACCAGCACGATGCCCAGGATGAGGCGGTAGGCGATGAACGGAGCTAGGCCGACGCGTTCGAGTAGCGCGAGGAACGCGCTGATGCACAGATACGCCGCGAGGGCCGAGGCCCCGGTGCCTAGGGCCAGCAGCCCGTAGTCCACGGCCTCCGGATTGCCCATCAGTTCGAGGCCGCGCCAGCCCCCCGCCAGGGCGATGGTCGGCATCGACAGCAGAAACGAGAATCGCGCCGACGCGCTAGGCGTCATACCGACCATCAGTCCGGCGGTAATGGTGATCCCGGAGCGCGACGTTCCCGGGATGATGGCGAGCACCTGTGAGCCGCCGATCATCAGCGCGTCCCGCCACCGCAGCCCGGTCTCGGTGCGGTAGCCACCGGCGTAACGGGCCGCGAGCCACAGCGCGAGCCCGAAGCCGATGGTCGTCGCGGCAATGATCAGGGGGCCACGCAGCACGGTCTCGGCGGCATCGCCCAACACGGCGCCCGCGATCACTACGGGTACCGTGGCGATGATGACGTACCAGGCGAGCGCGCTCTCGCCGACGGCTTGGCGGTGCTTGATTGAGCCCAGCCAGTCGCGCAGGAGCCGCCCCACCGTGTGGCGGAAGTAGGCCAGCACCGCCGTGAGCGTGCCCAAGTGGACGGCGATATCGAAGGTTAGTCCCTGGTCCGGCCAGCCGAGTAGCTCGGGGACCAGGATGAGATGGGCCGAACTGGAGATGGGCAGGAATTCCGTGATGCCCTGGACCAGGGCAAGAATAAGTGCCTGAAGCCAGTCCATAGCAGCCCCTCCCGCGTTAGAGGCGATGGCGGTGGTCGAACTGGCTAAAGCCGGCCAGCTCGCCGTCGTAGTGGCGCGTCGCGGCGAGGACCTTAAAGCGCTCGCCCATCTCACTCGGCAGCATGAGCTGTTTCGACTCCTGGGTCAGCTCGACCGCGCGATTGCTGTCGCTCGCCGCGATCTCCTCGAGCAATTGGGGCAGGCCGGCGCCCATAAGGAAATGGGCCTGGGTATTGTAGCCCGCGATATCGAGCCCGGCCTGGGTGACGGCTTGCGCGGCGAGGCTGAAATCCACGAACGCCGAGATGTCCTGGAGCCCCGGCCACACAAGGGCGTCGTCATGCGCATGATGGCGGTAGTGACAGACCAGCGTGCCGGCGCTGCGCTGGGGGTGGTAGTACTCGGGGCGCGGTAGGCCGTAGTCGACGAGGAGGGCTACCCCACGGGCGAGGCTATCGCCCACGGATCCCAGCCACGGGGTCAGCGACGGGCTCCATTCGCTGGTATAACCGCTGCCCAGTGACCGGCCGATCGCCGCCTCAATGGTGGCGACGGCCTCGGCCAGTCCGTCATCGGGAGCGGCCAGGTCGAGGCGTAGGCCGTCGTTGTCGCTAACCACGATCTCGCGGACTTGCTGGCCGTCCATGCGGAAGCGCTTAACCGGTAAGGCATCCATGACCTCGTTGGCCAGGATGACGCCGTTAATGGGCTCATCCGGCAAGCCATCCAGCCAGGCGACATGCTCGCTTAATCCGCCGGCGCGTTCGGCGAGTGTCTCGGCCTGCTCGGCGCGCAGGCTGGCGCTGACCTCCAGGATGCGGTAGCGCTCCGGCAGCCTTCCCAGGCGTGCCAGCTCGGCTAGAATGTCGCCGGCCATGTGGCCCGTGCCCGCGCCGATCTCCAGGATCTCCCCGCCGCCTAGCTCGTCGAGGATGCGCGCTATCTCGCGGGCTAGCGTGCGGGCGAATAGCTCACTGACGAGTGGCGCGGTGATGTAGTCGCCGCCACGGCCAAAGCGGGCCTGGCCCGCCGAGTAGTAACCCAGCCCGGGCGCGTACAAGGCCGCTGCCATGTAGTCGTCGAAGGGCAGGGCCCCGCCGGCATCGGCAATGGCGCGCCGGATATGGGCCTCGACCCGCTCGCTGTGGGCTCGTGCCTGCTCGTCGGGCTCGGGGAGCCCCCGCTCAGTCTGGTTGGTCACTCTCGAACCCCAGTTCAACCGGACGCATGTTGCCGCCGCCCTCGAAGCGGGCCCAGAGCTCGCCGTAGGTCAGTCCCGTTACCGGATGGGTGGCATCAGGGGCGATATCGGCCAGCGGCCGCAGGACGAAGGCGTGCTTGCGGATCTCGCCGCGCGGTAGGCTCATCCCCGGCGCCTCCATGACGCGATCGCCCCAGGTGAGCAGATCGATATCCAGGGTGCGTGAGGCGAAGCGCTCGCCGCCCCGGCGCCGCCCCTGCTCGCTCTCGATGGCCTGGAATCGGTCGCGCAGGGCCTCCGGCGGCTCCTCGGTGTCGAGGCCGACCACCAGGTTGTAGAACGCATCGCCCGCGAAGCCGACGGCCGCCGTTTCGTAGACCGGTGAGATGCGTAGCGGGCCGTAGTGCCGACGCAGGGCCGCCACGGCCGCGCGGACGTTGTGCTCGCGATCGATATTCGTGCCGATGCTGACGTAGACCCGTTTCATGCCGATTGTGCGTCGCCGCGTTCGAGGGTGATGCCTGCGGCCTTGGCGCCGGGCAAACAGCCGGGTTTGGTGAGGGTTATCCGCAGCCACGGGATGCCGAACTCCGAGCGCAGGGCCTGGGCCAGTTCGTTGGCCAGGGCCTCGAGCAGGTAGTACTTGCTGGCCTCCGCAATGGACCGGGCTCGTTCACTGACCGCCGCATAGTCCAGCGCATCCGTCAGGGCATCGCTGCGCCCCGCCGGCGCGGTATCCCAGCCGAGGGTGAGATCCAGACGCAGGCGCTGGCGGATCTCGCGCTCCCAGTCGTGGACGCCGGTTAAGGTGCTGACTTCAAGGGCCTCGATGAAGACGGTGTCCATGGCTCCTCTCAAATCCCTCTATACTAGTGGTCCGGCGGCTCGCGACCAAGCCAGTAGCGACCCGCAACGACTCTAATTATGTGGTCCCCAGGAGGGGGCGTGGTCGCGTCCCCCCCTGCCGAGGGACGCCATAAACCGTCCCTGGCGGCTCGACGGCGGCCTTCCCTGGCCGCCGACGGCCTCGGCAGGGGCTAACGCGACCACCTCGAAGGCCAACATGAGAATTGCTGATTGACCCGCTCGGCCGTGCCGGTTGCAATGCCACCATGTTGACCGCTATCGCTGTAACCATCGCTGCCTACCTGCTGGGTTCGCTGGCCAGCGCCATCCTGGTCGCTCGGGTCATGGGGTTGCCGGATCCGCGCGGTGAGGGCTCGGGTAACCCCGGCGCCACCAATGTATTGCGCTACGGCGGCCGGATTGCCGGGGCCGCGACCCTAGTCGGCGATGGCGCTAAGGGAACCGTCCCCGTCCTGGCCGCGCTGCTGCTAGGTGTGCCGGATGCGGGGCTCGCCGCCGTGGGCCTGGCTGCCCTGCTGGGGCATGTATTCCCCGTGTTCTTCGGTTTCCAGGGCGGCAAAGGCGTGGCGACCGGCCTGGGTGTGCTTCTGGGTTGGTCGTGGCTGGCCTTCTTGGCCGCCGCTGCCACCTGGCTGGCGGTCGCCGCCATCTTCCGGATGTCGTCGCTGGCCGCCCTGGTCGCCTTGTTCCTCGCCCCGTTCTACATCTATGGCTTTGAGGCAACGCCCTGGATCAGCGCCGCTGCGGTGGCGGTTACAGCCGCCGTCGTCTGGCGCCATACCAGCAACATCCGGCGCATCGTGGCCGGCACCGAGCCCCGGATCGGTAACTCGGGCTAGGCTGCCGGCGCCGTCAGCGAGGCCAAATCCCAGCGCGGCGTGACATTGAAATCGTTGTCGCCCGACTCGCCGGCGCTCAGTCGGGCATGGCCGGCGTAGGCAATCATGGCGCCATTGTCGGTGCAGAAATCGATGCGCGGGTAGAACACCTCGGTGGCATCGAGCGCGTCCAGGCGCTCGCGCAGGCGCGCATTGGCCCCCACGCCGCCAGCGACTACCAGGCGCGAGACCCCGGTCTCAGCCAGTGCCCGCCGGCACTTCGTGACCAGCGTATCCACCATGGCCTCCTCGAAGCCCCGCGCGAGATCGGCCCGGGTGGCCTCGTCCTCGCCGGCCGATTGGGCGGTGTTGGCGGTAAAGGTCTTGAGACCGCTAAAGCTGAAGTCGAGCCCGGGTCGGTCCGTCATGGGGCGGGGGAAACGAAAGCGTTGCGGGTCGCCGGTGTTTGCCAGCGAGGCCACAGCGGGCCCGCCCGGATACGACAGCCCTAACAGCTTGGCCGTCTTGTCGAAGGCCTCGCCGGCGGCATCGTCCAGCGACTGGCCCAAAACCTGGTAGCGGCCCACGCCGTCAACGCGAACCAGCATGGTGTGGCCGCCTGAGACCAGCAGGGCGACGAAGGGAAAGCTCGGCGCTTGCTCCTCGAGCATCGGCGCTAGCAGATGCGCCTCCATATGGTGGACGCCCAGGCCCGGTCGCTGCAGGGCCCAGGCCATGGAGCGCGCCACCGAGGCGCCGACTAACAGCGCGCCGGCCAGTCCCGGGCCCCGCGTGTAGGCCAGGGCGTCCAGGTCGTGGCGATCACTACCGGCCCTAGCCAGCACCTCCTGGATGAGGGGGCTGATCCGCCGGATGTGGTCGCGTGAGGCGAGCTCGGGGACGACGCCGCCGTAAACGGCGTGGGTGTCGCTCTGACTGTGCAGGCAATGGGCCATAAGGCCCCGCTCACTGTCGTAGACGGCGACCCCCGTCTCGTCACAGGAGGTCTCGACGCCGAGCACACGCATGGAAAGGCCCTTTGCGTTTTGCGTTGGTTGACACAGCTCGTTTATACTATCGCGCCTATCGTTGGCCCGTCACGGCCCATCGCTATGCAAACCAAACCCAGATAAGCGGAGTGTGGAGTACACATGCCGAGTGTAAAGGTTCGCGAAAACGAGCCCTTTGAGGTGGCCCTGCGTCGATTCAAGCGCTCCTGCGAGAAGGCGGGTGTGCTCTCCGAGATCCGTCGCCGGGAGCATTACGAAAAGCCCACGCAGATGCGTAAGCGTAAGCATGCCGCTGCGGTGAAGCGCCATCTCAAGCGGCTGCAGCGCGAGCAGCAGCGCCACAAGCGCATGTACTAAAGGCCCGTCGTCATGAGCGAGGTCAAGGCGCGGCTCCAGGAGGCCGTTAAGGCGGCCATGCGCTCCGGTGATAAAGATCGCCTGGGCACGCTTCGCATGGCGACGGCAGCGCTCAAGCAGCGTGAGGTCGATAGCCGCGCCGAACTCGGTGACGACGAGGTCATCGAGGAATTGAGCCGCCTGGTCAAGCAGTCGCGCGAGTCCCTGGAACACTACGAGGGCGCTGGGCGCGACGACCTCGCGGCGACCGAGCGGGCCCGAATCGCGGTCATTAGCGAATTCCTGCCCGCCGCCCTGAGTGATGCCGAGCTCGACGCGCTGATCGATGAGGTTATTCAGGCGACCGGTGCGTCCTCGGTGCGCGAGATGGGTCAGGTCATGGGTCAGCTCAAGCCGCGTGTCCAGGGTCGCGCCGACATGAGCGCGGTAAGCGCCCGGGTGAAGGCTCGCCTGGGCGCCGCATGACGACCCCGGCCGGCAGCCGCCGGCCGCTTCCAGGTAACGCCAACTGCCGAATGGCCGCGTGAATGGCGGGCCTCATCCCACAGCATTTCATCGACGAGCTCCTGGCTCGCGTGGACATCGTCGAGGTCGTTGGCGACCGCGTTTCCCTCAAGCGCTCTGGTAGCAACCACCACGCGCGTTGCCCCTTCCACAACGAGCGCACGCCGTCCTTTACGGTCTCTAGTACCAAGCAGTTCTACCACTGCTTCGGCTGTGGCGCGCATGGCACCGCCATTCGCTTCCTCATGGAATACGACGGCATGGAATTCCGGGAGGCGGTGGCCCATCTCGCCGACGTGGTCGGCCTTGCCATCCCCGAGGAGGCGCAGGATGCGGGTCCGGGCGAGGATCACCAAGGCGTCTACCGCGTGCTGTCGCATGCGACCGAGCTCTACCGTGGTTGGTTGCGCCAGGACGGACAGCGTGCCGTGGACTACCTCAAGGGTCGCGGTATAAGCGGCGAGACCGCCCAGCGCTACGCCCTCGGCTTCGCCCCGCCGGGCTGGGAGAATCTGCTACGCGCCAGCGACGACCGCGACGCGCTCAAGGCCGCAGGGCTGGTCATCGATCGCGGTGATAATCGGGTCTACGATCGCTTCCGCGACCGGCTCATGTTCCCGATACGCGATCGCCGCGGGCGCGTCATCGCCTTCGGGGGGCGGGTGCTTGGTGACGGCGAGCCGAAGTATCTCAATTCGCCGGAGACGGCTGTCTTCCATAAGGGCCACGAGCTGTATGGCCTCTATGAGCTCCTCCAGCGCGAGCGAAACCCCGAGGCCGTCGTCGTCGTCGAGGGCTACATGGATGTCATCGCACT
The DNA here is from genome assembly GCA_913055565.1 of uncultured Ectothiorhodospiraceae bacterium. Taxonomy (GTDB): domain Bacteria; phylum Pseudomonadota; class Gammaproteobacteria; order Nitrococcales; family Nitrococcaceae; genus CAJXKP01. Next base: position 2,630 of record CAJXKP010000036.1, on the reverse strand, counting down.
CGCCGAGGCCGGGGTGGATCACGCGGTGGCTACACTGGGCACGGCGACCTCGGTGCGCCAGGTCGAGCGGTTGTTCCGCGTCACCAAGGATCTGGTGTTCTGCTTCGACGGCGATGAGGCTGGGCGCCAGGCCGCCTGGCGAGCACTTGAGAACGTCTTGCCGGCCATGCGCGAGGGGCGCCAGGCGCGCTTTTTGTTCCTGCCCGAGGGCGATGACCCGGATTCGCTCGTTCAACGCGCGGGCGGCGCGGGCTTCGAGCAGGCCATGGCCGGGGCACAACCTCTGTCCGATTTCCTCGTGGCGCGTCTTAGCGAGCAGGTGGATCTGACTAGTATGGATGGCCGTGCTCGCTTGCTCGATCACGCCCTGCCGCTGCTCCGCCGCCTGCCGGCCGATATCTACCGACACATGCTGATCGAACGAATCGCGGGCATGGGACGGGTTGGCACGGAGTACCTGGAAGGGGTCGTGGATGGTCAGGAGCGCGATGCCAGTCGTGAGCGCCCGGCGACCACGGCGCGCCGGGAACCCACGCTGCGGCGCACATCGGTTCGCTTGGCTATTGCCTTATTGCTCCAGCAGCCGAGCCTGGGCGCGGATGTCGCGGAGCCGGCCAGCCTGCGCGAGATCGATCTCCCGGGGGTTGGTTTGCTCGCCGATATGGTTGAAATTGCTCGCAAACAGCCCAACATACCAGCAGGAGCGCTCCTTGAACGGTTTCGGGGCAGTGAGCACGAGTCCGCCCTGTGGCGGCTGGCTACCTGGGATCACATGGTGCCCGAATCCGGACAGCAAGCGGAGTTTCTGGATGCGCTCGCTCGGCTGGAAGCGATACGACGCGACCAAAGGCTGCAATACCTCTACGACAGGCTGCAGAGAGGGCAAATCACCAACGAGGAGTTGGCCGAATGGAATCGGTTGTTACAAGGCGCATCGCGATAGTTGAAGGCGCCGGTGTTTGTCAATACCGACGCTTAGGCTATAATCCGCGATCCTTTTGCCGCGTTAGCGCGGCTACATACCCGAACGCTCGGTAGCTTATGGCAAGCCAAGAACAGCAGTCCCAGAATCAGGATCAGCAGGGTCAGGGCACCACGGAGGATCAGCAGACCCAGATCCGCGAGCTCATTGCGCGCGGCAAGGAGCAGGGTTATCTGACCTACGCCGAGGTCAACGATCACCTGCCCGATGACATCGTCGATCCCGATCAGATCGAGGACATCATCGGCATGATCAATGACATGGGGATAAAGGTCCACGAGACCGCCCCGGATTCGGATCAGCTCCTCCTGGGCGATGAGACCGTCACGCCCGACGAAGATGAGGCCGAGGAGGCCGCCGCTGCCCTCGCCGCCGTGGATGCCGAGTACGGTCGCACCACGGACCCCGTCCGCATGTACATGCGCGAGATGGGTACCGTCGAGCTCCTTACCCGTGAGGGTGAGATCGAGCTTGCCAAGCGTATCGAGGACGGTCTGGACCAAGTGCTGCGCGCGCTAGCCCAGTACCCGGAGGCCGTGCGCGGCCTGCTGTCGCTGTTCTCGCGGGTGCAGAATAGCGAGATGCGCCTGCCCGACATCATGGCAGGCTTTCGCGATCTCGAGGAGATGGGCTCCGACGTCCCCGAGGTCGTTCGTCAGGTCGCCCAGATGGAGAGTGACGCGAGCGACGAGGAGACCGCATCTGACGGCGAGGACGAGGAGGAAGGTGCTGCCATCGGTCTGAGCGCCGAGGAGGCAGCGCCTATCTTCGAGCGCATCCAGGAACTCAATGACGAGATGGTGGATGTGCTCACGGAAAAGGGCAGTGACGATCCGCGCGTCGAGGTGATTCGCGACGAGCTCGCGCGGTTGTTCCTGTCGATGAAGTTCGTGCCCAAGGTCATCGACGGACTCTCCGAGAATCTGCGCCGAACGGTTGAGCGCATTCGGCGCATGGAGCGCGAGGTCATGCGCATGACCGTCAAGAAGGCGGGCATGCCGCGGCGCGAGTTCATCAAGTCCTTCCCGGGGCGCGAGGCCGATCCCAGCTGGGTCGACGATGTCATCGCCTCGGGGGCTGCCCACTCGGAAAAGCTCAAGGACTATCGCAACGATATCCTGGAGGCCCAGATGGGCCTGTCTGCGATCTACGAGTCGACGGGGCTATCCATCGCTGAGGTCAAGGAGATCAACCGTAAGATGTCCATCGGCGAGGCCAAGGCCCGCCGCGCCAAAAAGGAGATGGTGGAGGCGAACCTGCGCCTGGTCATCTCCATCGCCAAGAAGTACACCAATCGTGGCTTGCAGTTCCTGGATCTCATCCAGGAGGGCAATATCGGCCTCATGAAGGCCGTGGATAAGTTCGAGTACCGCCGCGGCTATAAGTTCTCTACCTACGCCACGTGGTGGATCCGCCAGGCCATCACGCGGTCGATCGCGGACCAGGCGCGGACCATCCGCATCCCGGTCCACATGATCGAGACGATCAATAAGCTCAACCGCGTGTCGCGGCAAATGCTCCAGGAGATGGGGCGCGAGCCGCAGCCCGAGGAGCTGGCCGAGCGCATGGAGATGCCCGAGGACAAGGTGCGCAAGGTCCTCAAGATCGCCAAGGAGCCGATCTCCATGGAGACGCCCATCGGCGACGA